>NZ_CP090064.1:2656666-3320833 GCF_023100685.1 Proteus vulgaris
CTAATGCGTTGTTAGTTAATTTGCCGAACACACCAGAGCCTGCAACACCGACAATTGGTGAACCTGAACCATTAGTTTCAGACCACATATTGTCACCTTGTGAGCTCAAACCACCTGCGTTTGCAAAGTTAGCTAATGCGATTTGACCAACAACTTGGCTTTGTTGGTTTGAGTAGGTCGCCATGATTGAGCCATCTTGCTCAATACGGAAGTTGGTGAATTCACCCGCTTGATAACCGTTTTGCGCTAATTTAGATACGCTTGATTCAGAAACTTTCTGTTGGGTACTGCCAGTGAAACTCAATTCAATAGTTCCTGCCGCAGATCCTTTATAAGATTCTAAAACCAATTTATTTTGGGTTGTATTACCATCAGCATCAAGTAATGGTACTTTCGATGCTGGATCGGTAACTGGATTACCTTTAGCATCTAAAACTGGCTTGCCAGTACCATCATCTAATGGTTTAAATTTTGTGGTATCTAATACAACAGATGGAGTGAAATCCTTAAGCACACCAGAATCAGTATAAGCAATTGTGCCTAGATCGATTGGTTTTGCATGAGTTGTGCTATCTTGAGCATGTACCTGCCACTTATTATCATCTGTCTTCACGAAGAATAAGTTAACATTATGCTCATTACCTAAACTATCGTAAGTGGTAACGTTTGTACTGAAACTATAAGAATCATTATCTGTAGGATCAAAAGGATGCATCAATGTATCGATCTTTTCCTCACCTGAATTCAGGTTAACCGCCATATCCACTTTTTCGGTTGCACTTGCATTCATCATATCGGTAGGAATAACGATAGGTGCGGGTGTCGCCCCTTTTTGAACCACGTTTTTACCATCAACGCTTTGTACTGGGTAACCTGTTACGCGCATACCTTGCATATTAGTCAGGAAACCATTTTTATCTTTACCAAATTCACCGTTACGTGAGTAGAAAACACCACCGTTTTGATCTTCAATACGGAAAAAACCACCGCCAGAAATCGCTACGTCTGTTGGACGGTTAGTGGTAGTGATACTACCGTCTTTAAAGTTTTGGCTAATACCTGCAACTTTAACACCCAGACCTGCACCAGAACCTGCAAAAACGTCTGCAAAAGAAACGTTTGCACCTTTAAAACCGTAGGTTGCGGAGTTAGAAATATTGTTACCGATAGTATCTAAGTTAGCGGCTGCTGCGTTTAAACCACTTACTGCTTGTGAAAAGGACATGCGCCCTCCAAGTTGAATATGTGTTAGTTAAAGAACCTGACGAATTTCATCCAATGAAACGGTATTACCTAAGCCAACATCAAGGCGGGCACCACCATCCACCATGGACACACTATTCACCAGCGCATAATTCAGTGTCTTAACAGGGACCTGAGCATCATTAAGCGTGGCGTTAACGGTAAATTTATAACTTCCCGGTGGAACAGGATTATCATCTTCATCCGTACAATCCCAAGAGAAGTTATAAACATCCGGTAGCATCTTTTTGTCCATATTGATCGTACGAACGGTCACACCACTCGCATTGGTGATGTTTATCGTAAGAGAATCAGTTGGACTGAGTAATTCAAAACCAAAAGGTGTTGAAAAAAGGTGTTCGTCGCTAGGCGCAGTTGGGTCAGTACTTTCTGATTTATACGTTCCCATTTGCTGGCGCGTTTTCTCATTTTGAGTATCAGGTGTTGGAATTGTGTCATCCCCGTCACCAGGTTTTTCAGTCTCACCTTTACCGTCGGTTGGCTGAAAGACAACAATTTTATTCCCAGAGACCATGACACCACGGCCAACTAAGGAAGATGCTCGCAACGCCTGACTTTGATCAATTTGCCCAACAATGTTATTTACTGTTTTATTCAGTGTTTCGATACCTTCAACGGTCGAAATTTGAGCCAACTGAGACGTTAACTCATTATTTTGCATTGGGTTTGTTGGGTCTTGATTTTTCATCTGAGTGATGAGAAGTGTCAGGAAATTCCCTTTAATATCATCACTACCACTTTTTTTCGTATGGTATGAAGAAGGTGCATCCCCGATAATGGTATTATCATAAGGTTCATTCATTGAGGAGGAAATACCCACAATTTATTCTCCCTATTGACCTATCATCAGTGTTTTTTGCATCAGTGATTTTGCCGTGTTCATGACTTCAACGTTAGCTTGATAGCTACGAGAAGCGGAGATGGTATTAATCATTTCCCCTACGACATCAACATTCGGCATACGTACATACCCTTTTTCATCGGCAAAAGGATGCCCTGGCTGATATTCCATACGAAATGGGGCTGGATCATCCACCACCTCAGTGACACGCACGCCACCAATTTCTTGGCCGGCTGGTGCATTTACTTGAAAAACAACCTGCTTTGCACGATAAGGGTCGCCATCTGGCCCCGCAACACTGTCAGCGTTTGCCATATTGCTGGCACTCACGTTTAAACGTTGTGATTGCGCTGAAAGTGCTGAACTTGAAATATCGAAAATACTAAATAAAGACATGCTCTTTACCTTACTGTTGCAATACAGCCATCATGCTTTTAACTTGCGAATTAATAAATGTCACATCAGCCTGATACTTAAGGCTATTGTCAGCAAAATTACTACGTTCCATGTCCATATCCACGGTATTACCATCCATCGCAGTTTGATGAGGCACGCGATAGAGTAAGTCTGCCTCTAAGCGGTAACCGGGTTTGATTGGAATATGGCGCTCTGATGTCATCGCTAATTGCATGCCATGACTCCCCGTGCGTCCGTTTTCAATGGTTTTTTTCAATTCAGAAGCAAAATCAATATCACGAGCCTGAAAGCCTGGGGTATCTGCGTTAGCGATATTCGCAGCGAGAATTTCTTGGCGTTTATTGCGTATTGAGAGCGCTTCTTGTTGAAAATGAAACGTATTTTCTAATTTATCGAGCATCTTCTATCCTTGGTGGCTAAGCCACTTACCTCAGCTGATAAAACAATTTCAGTTGACAGAATAAACGCTCAAAAAAAAGATGATTGGAGGAATAGGCGTAAATTGGATTGCTATTTATGCGTTTAAGGCGTGTAAAGACGATGTACACTGTGCTGGCTAAATAAGTACAAATGCACAATTAGCATCAACTCTGTAAGGTGATACAAACTATGTTAGTTAAAACTCTTATCGGTCTGTTTTCTTTTTTCTTTATGGTGAATGTGAGTATTGCTAAATCACTCCCTGAAGAACTACAAGATTTCTTTGTCGCGCTTCATCAGCAAGGCGATAAAGTGACAGTGACAGTTTTAACACCTGAAGAGAAATGGCCTGTGTGTCAAACACAAGAGATCCAACGCCACGCTGGATCTCGCAATTGGGGACGTCTTTCGATTCCCATTCAATGTGATAAACAACGTCGTTTTATTCAAGTTGATGTTAGCGTTAATGGTGAATACTTAATCGCGAAAAAAGATATTAATCGTGATGACATCATTGAAACATCGGCTGTCAGCATGACAACCGGCGAGTTAGAAAAACAACCTTATGATGTATTGCGTGATCCAGCATTAATTAAAAATGCGATCGCAATGCGACAAATATCCGCAGGAAAACCCTTAACATCAACCATGGTTCGTCGCCCTTGGGCAATACTGGCGGGTCAAACAGTAACAGTTTTTGCACAAGGCCCTCACTTTCAGATCCGTTATGAAGGTAAAGCAGTAAACAACGCCGTGGCCAATGAAACGATCCGAGTAAGAGTAAAATCAGGCCAAATTGTCACTGGTGAAGCACTTGAAAATGGCTCTGTTCGCATTCCTCTTTAATAAATTAAAAAGCTGATAAGCAGAATAAGCCTATATTGAATTGCTTGTTACCGGTTTCAGTTACGGCAATCCAAGGTAAACTCTCTTGCGCTACAATTTGAACAAATACTGTATTTGTATACATTTTTTACTCTAAATAATTCAAGTTGTATTAAAAATACAACCATATACATACTCTAAATAATTCAAGTTGTATTAAAAATACAACCATATACATACTCTAAATAATTCAAGTTGTATTAAAAATACAACCATATACATACTCTAAATAATTCAAGTTGTAGCTAGGCGACAAATGAACGAACCGCTAGGAGCATACATAAGTATGTGACTAGTGTGAGTGAATGCGGTCAACAACGCTACGGCTTGAAGTATGACGAGTAATGGGACTAGTGCGAGTGAATGTGGTTAACAACGCTACGGCTTGAAGTATGACGAGTAATGGGACTAGTGCGAGTGAATGTGGTTAACAACGCTACGGCTTGAAATATGACGAGTATGACGACTAAGATTAAAGTTTTTGATTTCATAGCCGATATAAAGAAACAAGATGATAGGCGAAAACACATAGGTTGTTTTACAATGGCTTCATCTGACTATTAATTGATGCCTAACAAAGGATTTTCCTATGAGTATTGAACGCGCAAATCCACTGCTTCCGATTAACGCAATTGCACAACGTAACCCAAGTGAAGTTACACAGGGTTCACGTAAATCGGGAACAACTGAACAAAAAACTGCAACAGGTGACACTTCGGTTAAATTAAGTGAAGCGCAGAAAAAACTTGTTCAGCCTGGAAACAAAGACATTAACGTTGAGAAAGTTGCTCGCTTAAAAGAAGCAATTGCCAACGGAACATTAACCATGGACAGCGGTAAAATCGCGGATGCTCTTTTCCGTGAAGCTGCTGAAAGCATAACTCAATAATATTTTATATGATTATGATGGAAGAACTCCGCCAGACTTTAGATCTTCAATTATCACAGCTCAATACCATTGCTGGTATTCTACGTGCTGAACAGCAGTTATTGTGTGCAGGTAACATTGATATCAATGCACTTCACGAAGTTACTGAACAGAAGAATTTTGTCTTGTCGGCTTTAGGTCATACAGACCAACAGCGTCATACGCTAAGCTTACAAGCCGGTGTAGAAAAACCTTACACAGGGTTACCATTCTTATCTGATTTATGGATACAAGTAATGGATATTACGGCGGAGCTAAAACATCTTAATCAACATAACGGATTGCTATTAGAGCAACATATTTCTCGTAATAGTGATGCTATCCGTTTTTTGCAGAAGAACCACAGTCCAACCCTTTATGGTTCTGATGGTCAAGCACAGCGTTCTACATTAGCTGGGCGAAAAATTCAGGTTTAGGTTTTCTCGATAATTATCAGAATTCACATGAAACGCCATCAATATTGATGGCGTTTTCTTTATTGATAAAACTTTATTCACTTTAAGCCACCATACATCATTATTATCTATCTTCTTCTCGTAACCTTCATTTCTCTGATCTAAGTTTTAACTGTTATTTGAGCCTTTGATTCCTTGTTTCTTTGTTCCTTCCTCATTTATTCACACCATTACTGCACTTTTTCATAACATCATTAAGCCACTTATTTATTGATGTACCTACTTCACCCTTTATTATGAGTAAAAGCGCTAACACATCCCCCTTTATGTCTATCAATATAAAAAAGGCCACTTAATAAAGTGGCCTTCGCTTGTAGATAACGATATATCAGCGAGAATGATTAATGCGGTTGCCCACCAATCATTGATGTCATTCGGATACGGCGACCTTCACTAATTTCCATATTCGATAACACCGCCAATTGCGGTAAGCTACGGCGTAAGAAGCGTGAAAGTAATGGACGCAATGCGTGATTCACTAATAATACTGGCGCACCACCGGACATCTCTTGATGGCGTACAGCATCTGCCGCCTGTTGTTCAATATTTTCAGCAAGCCCTGGCTCTAATCCACCGCCACTTTGCATCGCTTGAACAAGAATACGCTCTAAGCTTGCGTCTAAACCAATCACCTGGATTTCATCTTGATCACCAAACCAGTGTTGTGTAATCGCACGGCGAAGTGCAACACGAACCACTGCGGTTAATTCAGCTGGATCTTTTTGTTCTGGTGCATGCTCCGCTAAGGCTTCTAATATGGTTCTCATATCACGAATAGGCACTTGTTCAGAAAGCAGATTTTGCAATACCTTATGCAACACCGTGAGTGAAAGCATATCTGGGATCATATTTTCTGTCATTTTAGGGAGCTCTTTACTGACCCTATCAAATAACATTTGTGCTTCTTGACGACCAAATAATTCTGATGCGTACTTCGTTAATGCATGGTTAAAGTGCGTTGCAATAACGGTACTTGCAGCAACAACGGTATACCCCTGCACCTGTGCTTGCTCTCTTAAACTGTCATCAATCCAAACTGCGGGCAAACCAAAAGCTGGCTCTTGAGTGATATCACCGTCTAAAGAGCCGACTGCATTACCCGGATTGATTGCTAACCAACGACCCGGATGCGCTTCCCCATGACCAATTTCAACCCCTTTCATTAGAATACGATAAGAGGAAGGTCTTAACTCCATATTGTCACGTATATGAACGACAGGAGGGAGATATCCTGTCTCTTGAGCGAACTTTTTACGAATACCACTAATTCGCCCTAATAACTCACCATTTTGGCGGTTATCTACCATCGGAATTAAGCGATATCCTACTTCCATAGCTAATGGATCTTCCAGTTGCACATCTTCCCATGACGCTTCAACAACACGGTTTTGCTTCTCAACTTCTTCCATCTCTTTTTGTTGTTGCACTTCGGGATTAGCGTTACGACGTAAGATATACCAACCCAATCCGCCTAATGCTGCTGTGAAGAAGAGGAAAACAAAATTAGGCATTCCTGGTACTAAACCTAACAAGCCTAATACCCCAGCTGTTAACATCAGTACACGAGGATTATCAAATAGTTGAGTCACCATTTGTTGCCCAACATCTTCATCTGTTGCAACACGAGTAACAATAACACCCGCTGCTGTTGAGATAATCAATGCTGGAATTTGAGCAACCAGGCCATCACCAATGGTTAAAAGAGTATAAGTCGTTGCTGCATCGTTTAACGCCATTCCGTGTTGAGCAACACCGACGATAAGGCCACCCACCACGTTAATCACAAGGATCATTAAGCCGGCGATGGCATCACCACGAACAAACTTACTCGCACCATCCATTGAGCCGTAAAAGTCAGATTCTAATGAAACTTCTTTACGGCGTTTTTTAGCTTCATCTTCGTTGATAATACCCGCATTCAGATCAGCATCGATTGCCATCTGTTTACCCGGCATTCCATCTAACACAAAGCGTGCACCCACTTCAGCAATACGTCCCGCACCCTTGGTGATAACCATAAAGTTAATCAAAATAAGGATGATAAAGACCACAATACCGATAGCAAAGTTACCGCCCACAAGGAAATGGCCAAAGGCCTCAACAACGCGCCCTGCAGCTTCTGGCCCTGTATGTCCTTCCATTAAGATGATACGCGTTGAAGCAACGTTTAATGACAAACGTAACAACGTGGTAAACAGCAAAATAGTCGGGAAAGCAGCAAAGTCTAAAGTACGCTTGGTAAACATTGCCACTAACAGCACCATGATGGAGAGTGCAATATTAAAGGTAAATAATAAATCCAATAGAAAAGGTGGCAATGGCAATACCATCATTGACAGTATCAACAAGATAAGCACTGGCCCTGCCAGTATCTGCCACTGAGAACTTTTCCAATTTCCCGGCAAGCGGAGTAATGAGGCCAAATTAGCCATGACGATTATCTTCTCCAGCAAAGTCCAGTGCGGGAGGCACTGGCAAGTTCATAGGTTGTTTAGGTTTTAAACCACCTTCGGTTTTCCATCGTTTCAGTTGATAAACCCATGCAAGCACCTCTGCAACCGCAGCATAAAGGGTTGAAGGTATTGCATGGCCTATTTCACTGTGACGATATAACGCCCTAGCAAGCGGTGGTGCTTCTAGAAGCGGAATTCGATTTTCTGCGCCAATTTCTTTAATTTTTAACGCAATAGCCCCAGCACCTTTCGCTAACACTTTAGGTGCGGTCATTTTGTCGTTATATTGCAGTGCGACAGCATAGTGTGTTGGGTTCGTAACAATGACGTCAGCCTTAGGTACATCAGCCATCATTCGACGACGAGACATAGCATGTTGTTGCTGACGAATACGCGCTTTAAGTTGAGGATCACCCTCTTGTTGTTTAAATTCGTCTTTAATTTCTTGGCGTGTCATACGTAGCTTTTTCAGATGGCTACGGATTTGAAAAATAATGTCGAATGCCACCATCGGGATCAGCATAAAAACCGTAATGTAGACGGCAAAAATCAGCAATTGCATTGCATTGGCTAATGCACTAAGCGGTGGAAGTGTGATCAGATGAAGAATATCGTTCCAGTTGTGCCATAAAAAAACTGTTGCAGCGATCCCCACAAAGGTTGATTTCAGTATCGCTTTAAATAACTCGGCTAACGCATTCATTGAAAATATACGTTTTAACCCAGAAATAGGGTTCCATTTTTTCGGATCAAACTTAATCGATTTACTACTAAAGTTAATCCCGCCTAATAAAGCAGAGCCACCAATTGCCACAAGCACTAACCCAAAAAATACAGGTGATAACGCAAAAACAGCTTGTTTAATCAAGCTACCAAATCGAGGGATCAACAAATTCTCATTACCAATAAGGTGATGATTAAACGTAAATCCTTCTGTTAACATGGCATATAGCCCACGAGTGATAAATCCACCACTCATCCACAGCAAACTCACGCCACCCAAGATCATTAAAACGGATGAAAGCTCTTTAGAACGAACAATTTGCCCATCCTTTTTAGCTTTTTCCCGTTTATGGGGTGTGGGGTCCTCTGTTTTTTCGAGATCGCTATCTTCAGCCACAGTCTGTCCGATTTAGATATTGAGATTAAAAGCATGAATGAAATGACTCTAAGCATGACAAATTCAGAGGAAATTGATGGGCTGAACAATCGCAAATTTACGGGGCTTTTTGGGCTATGACGGTAGGTGTTTAGAAACCGACCTAATGATAAAAATAACAATAAAGGTATTTTTGGCGCTAATAATAAGGAAATCAGCGAAATTCACAGAAAATAATGTATTTTTTATATTGATGCTTATTTAAGCAACCTCGAAAGCCGCTTAAACAAAGCGGCTTACATTTTCTTCAATAGCGTGGGCTATCAAAGCGTTATTACGTGATTTTTTATCCATAAAGTACACCATCCTAAAGAGCAGAGCATAGAGCGAATGCGTTCTGCATATCTCAACGTCCTTATCGCCCTAAAACTCATCACAGGTCAAAAACCTAGACTTTCTAGCAAATCATCAACTTGATCTTGATTTTTGATCACACCAGCGTTGTTTTTATTAACCTGTGGACCATTTAATAAAGAATCAGTCTCTTTTTTCACATTAGACTTTTCAAGTTGCTCTGGTGGCAGGTTTTCCATTAATACCATCACGAGTTGTTTTTCAATTTCTTGAACCACACTCATCATGCGCTTAATCACCTGACCTGTCAGATCTTGGAAATCCTGTGCCATCATAATTTCCAATAACTGACTGTTAGTAAAAGCCGTACTCTCAGGGATATCCCGCAAATAATTGCGGGTATCGGTTACAAGAGAGCGTACATCTTTCAGCTCTTCTGGCTGTTCAAACCATTGGTCCCAACGTTCAGTAAGCTTAGTTGCATCGGCACTTAACGCATCCTGTTTAGGTTGCGCAGCTTCGACACAGTTCAATGTACGCTCAGCTGCCTGAGCGGTCATTTGAGCAACATAATCCAATCGTTCCCTAGCGTCAGGGATGGCTTCTGCTGCTTCGGCTATTGCTTTATCCAATCCTAATTCTCGCAAACTGTCGCGCAACATCCGCGTCAATTGTCCGATCCGGCTGATAATATCAGATGTCATTTCAATATTATCTTTCGGCATAATTGGATTCCCACTCATTGCGACTCCTTAGATGCCCAGTTTTTCAAAAATTTTATTTAGTTTTTCTTCAAGAATTGCTGCTGTAAAAGGTTTAACAACATATCCACTTGCACCGGCTTGCGCTGCTGCAATGATATTTTCTTTTTTAGCTTCAGCGGTCACCATTAATACTGGTGTTGCTGCAAGTCCCGCATCACTACGAATATTTTTAAGAAGCTCTAGACCATCCATGTTTGGCATGTTCCAGTCTGTTATCACAAAATCAATTGCCGAATTGCGTAATTTAGCTAACGCGTCAGCACCATCTTCTGCTTCTTCTACATTCGTAAATCCTAATTCCTTTAGCAAATTACGAACTATGCGGCGCATTGTTGAAAAATCATCAACCACTAAAAATTTCAGATCCTTACTTGCCATTGAAAACTCCTTCAAAATATATCGGCAAATTACTGTGTTGCTTTTTAAACTGAACTTAATCAGATACGCAATGATTGCGTGCTACTGATTTTCATCAGTACCGCTTTACTCATTGAGCTTATACTTTTCACCTCATCAACTGCGCCTATTTCAACCGCAGCACGAGGCATACCAAAGACGACACAACTCGCTTCATCTTGTGCAAAGGTATAACTTCCCGCTTGACGCATTTCTAATAACCCTGCTGCACCATCACTTCCCATCCCAGTTAAAATAACGCCAATAGCATTACGCCCCGCATATTTTGCGACTGAACGAAATAGCACATCGACTGAAGGACGATGACGGTTTACTGCTGGTTCTTTATTAATGTGGATCTGGTAGTTAGCACCATTACGACGAAGCTCCATGTGATAATCACCCGGCGCAACATACGCATGCCCTGGTAATACACGTTCTCCATCTTCAGCTTCTTTTACACTGATTTGGCATAAACGATTTAATCGTTCTGCAAATGAGTGTGTAAACCCTGCTGGCATATGTTGTGTAATCAACACCGCAGGGCTGGTAACGGGTAATGGTTCTAGAAAATTACGAATAGCCTCTGTGCCACCAGTTGATGCACCTACAGCAATCAACTTTTCACTCGAAATCATCGGTGTAAATGACAATGATTTAGAAGGCACGACTTGAACTTCACGCCGACTAATTCGAGCAAGAGCAGCAGCACGAATTTTTTCTGCAATCAGTTCACTATAAGCGAGCATACCTTCACGTAAACCAAGCTGTGGTTTAGTCACAAAATCAACAGCGCCCAGTTCTAACGCTTTTAACGTTACTTCTGAGCCTTTAGCTGTTAATGATGAAACCATAACGACAGGCATCGGTCTTAATCGCATCAGTTTTTCCAAGAAATCAATACCATCCATACGTGGCATTTCAACGTCTAACGTTAATACCTGTGGGTTGTACTTTTTTATTAAGTCACGAGCCACTATAGGATCTGGTGCACAATCAACAACCTCCATATCACTATGACTGTTGATGATTTCTCGCATGATTTGACGCATTAGCGCCGAATCATCAACACAGAGTACCGTTATTTTATTCATAACCTCTCCTTGCTGGTGTCAGCCCGTAAACGGTATGCCCATGCAAGTAGAAATCCTTGCTAAGCTGGCTTACATTTTCAGAATGCCCAACAAACAGCATTCCGTCTGGTTTAAGTAATGAGGTAAAGCGGTTAAGTAAGGTTTGCTGTGTCGTTTTATCAAAATAAATCATGACATTACGACAAAAAATCGCATCAAAACTACCTTCTAAATCCCATTGCTTGTCGAGTAGATTCAAATACTGAAAAGAGACCATCTCGCTGATTTGTGGCCTAATTTTCACGTATCCTTCAAAATCGCCGACACCTTTGAGAAAATATTTTTTCAAATATTCATCATTTAATGTTTTAAGCTCTTCTTGTCGGTAAACACCTTTTCGTGCTTTATCCAACACATTTGTATCGATATCGCTGGCAATAATTTTGGTTTTATAAGGGTTATTCCCAAAAACATCGCGTAAAGTCATCGCTATTGAATAAGGTTCTTCTCCAGTAGATGCAGCTGCACACCATACTCGGTAGACGCCTCCGGCTCTTTTTCTGGCATGTTTTGCCAAAATAGGAAAATGATGTGCTTCCCTGAAAAATGCAGTGAGATTAGTTGTTAAAGCATTAACAAACTCTTGCCATTCAGGGTTGCGTACATCACTTTTAAGAAACGCAAGATAGTCACCAAAGTTATTCATCCGTAATTCACGTAACCTCCTAGTGAGACGGTTATAAACCATCTCCCTTTTGTTGTTAGTCAGCACAATACCTGCCTTTTGATAAATCAATTGGCATATAGATTGGAACTGATCATCGGACAACATGAACCGTTGGGTAAAAATATCCAACGGTTGAGCAGCGATATCTGATAAGACTTCAGTAACATTACGTTTCATTGTTTTTTAATGGGTCTTTTTAAAAAATGATTTTTTATCTGCTTTTTTCAACCCATTACCTTCTAGGGATGAAGAAGTATTATTCTCATCCGTGTCAGGCAACTCGAATGCCGATACAGCATCAACAAGGTTATTAGCCTGATCTTCCAATGCTGCGGCAGCAGATGCTGATTGCTCCACCAAAGCAGCGTTTTGCTGTGTCACCTGATCCATCTGACTGACTGCATCAGCGACTTGGTGAATACCTCTGCTTTGTTCATCAGAAGCTGAGGCGATTTCTGCCATTAATTCAGTGACTTTATTTACTGATGTGACGAGTTCCTCCATTGTCTGCCCTGCATTATTAACGAGTTGAGAACCTTGAGAGACTCGTAAAACAGATTCATCAATCAATAATTTGATTTCTTTTGCAGCATCAGCACTACGTTGAGCAAGATTACGAACTTCTCCAGCGACAACAGAGAATCCTCGTCCTTGTTCGCCTGCGCGAGCAGCTTCAACAGCCGCATTAAGTGCTAATATATTGGTTTGGAACGCAATACCATCAATCACACTGATAATAGCCCCTATCTTTTGAGAACTTTGTGTAATCGCATCCATGGTTTCAACAACACTATGCGTAATTTGACCACCACGCATGGCTGTCTCAGAAGCAGATTCTGCGAGCTTACTTGCTTGCAGGGCGTTATCAGCATTTTGTTTTACCGTTGCTGTTAACTCTTCCATGCTTGCCGCAGTTTCTTCTAATGAAGCAGCTTGTTGTTCAGTTCTTGAGGATAAATCCGTATTTCCTTTGGAAATTTCTTGAATGCCAGAATACATAGCGTGGCTGTTATCTCGAACAATACGAATAGAACGCGCTAACTCACCACGCATATCTCGTAATTGTCTAAACACATCCCCTATTTCGTCATCCGTAAATACAAGAATTTCACGATTTAATTTGCCAGTCGCAACATCATTAAAATAACGGCTTAAACTTGCGAAAGGTTTAATGATATTAAAACTTAGCCAACGGTGAGCCGCGATTGACACAACAATAATCATCGCTATTGCACCGATAAACATTAAGATAGCGATAGTATAAGAACGATGTCCTTGCTCTATCGATTCTGTAATTTCTGTCTGCACGTAATTCATATAAGTATTAAATGAATTTTCCATTGCCGTTTGATAACGTTCCGTTGGTTGATCTAAAAAACCTTGGAAATTATCGTTTTTTAACATGCTATGTAATTCAGTTAATGCACCATATAAAACGCGGTAATCATTTTTCACCGCTTCAACGATTTCTTTTTCTTCTGTCGGTATTGCCTCTTTATTTATTTCAGCAAGGAAATTTTGAAAATGAGTATTCGCCGTTTCCAGGCGTGAAAGTGCAATTGATTCAATAGATTGAATATAATCCGTTGACTGTTCAGTTTTCACTGCGATAGCAACACGATTAATCGCATTACGTGTTTGTATTAAAGATGCCCAACTTAATCCTAATTCATCTCGCTTAGATGTATCTAAATCAACTCTGGTGATCTGTTCGTTATTCAAATGGATAATTCCTAGCGAAATACCACTAGAAATCACCTGCATAACGCAAAACATCATCAGTAATAAATATAGACTGGTGGATATCTTTAATTTGCGAAACCTAAACATGCCTTCACCTCGTTTAAAGCGGTGGTAAAAAGCCACCGCTTGTCAGCCACTTGTTGTTGTTAGAAAGTTTCCCAGTTAGCGGGATCTTCAACACTGCTGCTCTTTTTCTTTTCTGAGGTTCCTGGTTTTATAAGTGGAGCAGCGGCTTTAACTACAGGGGTTGCATCCGATTCCTTTCTTTCTAGCGTTTTTTCTTCCTGACCCGGTAATTTGAAGATTGAAACTAAGCGGGTTAATGCAACTGCTTGATCTTCAAGACCAGCAGCAGCGGCTGCAGATTGTTCTACTAAAGAGGCATTTTGCTGAGTGACACGATCCATTTCAGATACCGCAAGGCCAACTTGTGAAATACCTCGGCTTTGCTCATCTGATGCAGAAGCGATTTCGCCCATAATGTCAGTAACTCGAGTTACAGAGTCCACAATACGCGTCATCGTCTCACCCGCACTTTCAACAAGCACAGAGCCTGTTTCAGTACGGCTTACAGAATCTTCAATCAGTGTTTTTATTTCTTTAGCAGCTTCTGCACTTCTCTGTGCAAGGTTACGAACTTCACCGGCAACTACCGCAAATCCGCGACCATGCTCACCGGCTCTTGCTGCTTCAACGGCTGCATTCAGTGCCAAAATATTGGTCTGGAATGCAATACCATCGATAACGGCAGTAATATCGGTGATTTTCTGAGAACTTCCGGCTATGTCGTGCATTGTTTGCACCACATTAGCAACAACTTTTCCGCCTTGACGGGCGATATCTGAGGCATCGTTGGCAAGGTTACTTGCTTGACGAGCGTTATCTGCGTTCTGTTTTACCGTTGCAGTTAACTGTTCCATGCTTGCCGCAGTTTCTTCTAGTGAAGCCACTTGCTCTTCGGTACGTGCAGACAGATCATTATTTCCAGCTGCAATTTCACTCGTGCTGTTATAAATATTTTCTGTGCTCTGATAGACTCCACGAACAGTTTGAATAAGCTCTTGTTGCATATGCTTTAAGCCATTCGCTAACAAGCTCATTTCATTACGGCCATTCACTTCAATATTTGGACGTAAGTCCCCTTCGGAGAAGGTTTTAATACTTAATAGAAGTGAATTTAATGGTCTAATCAAGGCATTACGTAACGCAAACCAGCATAAAATTAATGCAGAGATAACGATAATGGCTAAAACAACCATTGTGATAACAGTACGTTGGTGAGAGGCTTCTAATGCCACGTTTAATTCATCATTAAACTTCTCATTACGCATAACGTAGGCAAGATATTCTTTATAAAAAGCATCTTGATAACCTGTCGTTGGTTGCTCAAAAAAGTCTTTTAAATTATTATCTTGAAGTAAAATTTCCAATTGATTTAATGCAGAGAAATATTCGATAAAACGCCCTTTTAGGCTACGAACATCATCTTCTGAGTGAACTTGATAAGCAGTAATATTCTTTTCAAATTCTTTAAATTTCTCATCTGCACGAGACATATTTTTACGAGCAAGACCCGTGAGATAGTCAACAGAAAGAGAATCATCCACATTCAGGTTTTTATCTTGTAATAAAAAGCTAATCGCAGCACGATTAATATTATTACGAGCTTGGAGTAAGTTAGCCCAACTTTCGTCTAGGCGCTCACGTTGATCCTGTATTATCAGTGTTTTATTCAGGTCATTTCTTGTCTCAATAATATTTGAGTAAAAAACTCCCCCGGAGATAAATTGCAAAACACCAAACAACAGAAGAATGGATAATAATCCAGTCACTATTTTCATTCGGCTAAACATAGTTTCCCTTTTTTATAATAAATGGTAATGAGCAAGTTATCGGCAGACTTAAGAGAAACTTTATAGGTTTCATTTCGTCTTAGTCACGTTTTTGCCCCATTAAAAAGCGGTGGTAATACTTGTTTTTAATTAAAATTATAAGTATAAAAAACTTTATATTTATTTCCGTCAGTAGAAAAACATTACAACTAGGTGATAGCTACTTATAAATTAATAAATAATAAAATAGAACTTAACTCAAATTATCAGTTCTTTTTTATCTTTAAATTTACCTTAAAGTTAATTTAATGCTTTAGCACTCGCTAATAAAATAAAAAAGACAGAAATAGCTATTCCGGCAAATTTACCGGAACAGTATTTAGATTATTTTTAAAAAATAAAAACTTATTTAGCCTGAATTGTTGCGCTATCAACTAATTCCATTTCTTCGCTGTTGAGCAATTTCTCAATATCAACAAGAATAAGCATTCTTTCATCTAAAGTGCCTAAACCTGTTAAATATTCTGTAGACATTGTGACCGCAAACTCTGGCGCAGGGCAGATTTGCTCTGGCTTTAGCGTAAGAACATCAGAAACGCCATCAACAACAATTCCCACAATTCGATTTAATAAGTTAACCACAATAACAACAGTATTGTCATTATAAGTTACACTTTCTTGTGAAAATTTAATACGCAGATCAACAATCGGAACAATAACGCCCCGTAAATTTGTTACCCCTTTAATAAAGCTAGGTGAATTAGCAATACGAGTAACTTGATCATATCCACGAATTTCTTGAACCTTTAAAATATCAATTCCATATTCTTCGTCGCCCAGCGTAAAAATTAGAAATCCTTGTCCAACAGTTTCACCGGATAATTTCTCGAAATGTTCCGAAGCCATAATCTTATTTTATCCTCACTATTAAATGACTGCGCTTGCAGTTGTATTCTTTTTCTTATTTGTCATTTGTGTATGACTTAAGCGTTGTAATTCTGGTACATCAAGAATTAAAGCCACACTACCATCGCCCATAATTGTTGCGGCAGAAATACCCGGTACTTTTCGGTAATTGCTTTCTATATTTTTAACGACCACTTGATGCTGACCAACTAATTTATCTACCAATAAAGCATAACGGCGTCCGGCACTTTGTACGATAACCGCAATCGCTTGAGTAATATCTGTTTGAGCACCTTCAATATTAAAAGTACGATGCAATTCGATGAGAGGTAAATATTCTCCTCTTACTTGCAATAATTTCTCATCACCCGCTAATGGATAAATATCATCCTCTTCAGGTTGTAAAGAACTAACTACTGTACCTAATGGCAGAATAAAGACTTCGTCTTGTACTTTAACTGACATGCCATCCAAAATAGCTAATGTAAGCGGCAGTAAAATACGAATACGAGTCCCTTTGCCCACTTCAAAACTAATTTGAATTTGACCGCCCATCTCTTGGATATTTCGTTTCACAACATCCATACCCACACCACGGCCAGAAACATCAGTCACAACTTCTGCGGTTGAGAATCCAGGTGCAAAAATCAGCATAGCAACTTCTTCATTGCTCATATTTTCAGAAACTGAAAGCCCTGAAGAAATGGCTTTTTTCAAAATCCGTTCGCGGTTTAAACCAGCACCATCATCAGTCACTTCAATACAAATATTGCCGCCTTGATGTTCAGCAGACAATGTTAATTGTCCTGCTTCTGGCTTGCCAACAGCAACGCGATCTGCTGGCATTTCAATACCATGATCGAGACTATTACGGACTAAGTGAGTTAGTGGATCGATAATTTTTTCAATTAAACTTTTATCAAGTTCTGTCGAGCTACCAATCATGTTTAGCTCAACTTTTTTATTCATTTTACCTGCTAAATCACGTACAACTCGAGGGAATCGGCTAAATACATATTCCATTGGCATCATACGAATCGACATCACAGATTCTTGCAGATCACGAGAATTGCGTTGCAGTTGTGCAATACAACTTAATAAATCGCTGTATATAGACGGTTCAAGGCTATCGCTATGCTGAGCCAACATTGATTGTGTGATAACCAATTCACCGACTAAGTTGATAAGTTGATCCACTTTTTCAACCGCAACACGAATACTGGTTGATTCTGTTTTAGGAGTTGGTGCAGTAGCGGGTCTTTTAGCAGGTGTCGACACTGTCGCAGCTGGTGTTTTAACCGGTTCTGGTGTTATTACTTTTTCAGCAGCAATAGATTGAACAGATGCTGGATGCTCAACTTGGTTTTCAATATGAGCGCCATCAGCAGATATTTCACTCTCTTCTGATGTCGTAATATGTTCTGCCGTTTCTTCTGTCGCGGTATTTTGTCTAAACGAGATTTGTTCAGGCTCAATCACAAAACAGAGTACCGCACTAATATCTTCTTCTGTTGCGGTTGTTTTTAATATTGCCTCAAGACCATGATGTTGTTTTTCAACTTGGCTTACTTCCCCAAGATGTTTTAATTCATCAAGCATTAAATCAATATCGGTCTCTTTAAGATCAGACAAAATAATGTGATGGTAATAATGTCCATCAGCAGCCATTTTCGATGTTTCTTCTACAATGGCGTCATTTTGTACACTTTCAACATCCGATGATGAGGCAGAAGTTTCAGTCTCAGTGACGTGTAAAACTGAAGTTTCAGATCCAGCAACGGCCTCAACATGAGGAGCTGATTGTTCTTCTTTTACATCGAGAGCCAGCTGACGCAACTTCTCACAAATATAGTTAAATGTTTCCTCATCAGGTTCTTGTGAGTTTTTATGTGCATCCAATTGCTGTTGCATAATATCTTTCGCTTCCAGAAACAGGTTAATAATGTCGTCGGTGAGCGCCATCTCATGACGTCTTGCACTATCGAGCAAGTTTTCAAGCACATGAGTGGTCTGTTGAAGTTTAACGAAGCCAAATGTTGCAGCTCCTCCTTTTATGGAGTGTGCACTACGGAAAATCGCATTCATCTGTTCTTGATCTGGATTTTCTGGATCAAGTAACAGTAAATGCTGTTCCATATCAGCTAACAACTCATCTGCTTCATCAAAAAATGTTTGATAAAACTCAGTAATATCCATCGTTACTCATTCACCTTTACGCGATTACCAACAAATTAGGGGGCTGTTCCCTGTTTTGTAGTAATATTTGTCGATTGTGATGGCAAACTTTCCCCAGAAACTCCTGTTTCAACATTTTCCTTTTTTGATTCGGGAAGCTCAGATGCAGAAGACACAGACGACCCCGCCTGTGTATTTGCTGCTTTTTCTTGTGGGGTTTCTTGCCCTGAAAGTAGAGGCTCAATTTCTGAAGCCTCAGTCACTGTCGGTGCAACCCGCTCATTTTCTTGTACAATTTTTTGTTCTGCTTGCTTCGTTAAGACCAAAATACTGATCCGTCGGTTAGCTGGAGCAAAACCATCCTCTTTAACTAAATGAACTGTTGATGCCATACCTACAACACGCAACACTTTCCACTCACTTAATCCTGCACCAATTAATTCCCGTCGAGAGGCATTAGCGCGATCGGTTGACAATTCCCAGTTACTATATTTAAAAGCGCCACTTGCATAAGGAATATCATCGGTATGACCCGATAAACTGATTTTATATGGTGTGTCATTTAAAATAGGGGCAATAGCCGTCAAAATATCCTTCATATAAGGTTCAACGGTGGCGCTACCAACTCTAAACATAGGGCGATTTGCTTTATCGATAATTTGAATTCGTAGGCCTTCATCCATCATGTCTATTAATAAATGAGGCTTCAGATCTTTTAATCTAGGATCATTTAAAATGACCTGTTCTAAATTATCTTTTAATCGGCGGAATTGTTGCTTTTCATTGAGCTGTTTATCTTCCTCGCCTTTTGGCAAGACATCCCCTTCGTTATAGACAGGATCACGCCCTCCTCCAGGAATAGGATTTGTTGCATCTCCACTAAATCGCCCTTTTTCAATCGCGACTTTTAACGGTGTACGAAAATATTCTGCTACACGAGTTAATTCTTGTGGACTAGAGATTGAAAGTAACCACATCACAAGAAAGAAAGCCATCATTGCAGTCATAAAGTCAGCATAAGCTATCTTCCATGCACCACCGTGAGCGTGATGTTGCTTTCTCCCTCGCTTTTTAACTCGAATGATTTGTGAATTACTCTTCATAATTACTCTTCTTTCATTGCATCAGGATTTGCCTGCATCGGTGTCCGTACCTGACGTACATGTTCTTCCAATTCAATAAAAGAAGGTCTGTCTGCCAGAAAGAGGGTTTTACGTCCAAACTCAACCGCTATCTGTGGCGCATATCCATTCATGCTAGATAACAGTGTTGTTTTGATACACTCCATCATTTTCATTTGTTGACTAGAGCGCTGTCTGAGTCGAGAAGCTAATGGCGAAATAAAACCATATGCTAATAAAATACCTAAGAAAGTCCCGACCATTGCATGACCAATGAGAACGCCCATTTCACCAGCAGGTCTATCGGCTGCACCTAACGCATTAACGACACCCATCACCGCAGCAACAATACCAAATGCGGGTAGTGAATCACCCATGGCAGATAATCCCGTTGCAGGAACTTCGCTCTCTTCCTCAAAAGTTGCAATCTCTTCATCCATCAGAGATTCAATTTCATAAGGATTCATATTTCCTGTCACCATGAGACGCATATAATCAGTAATAAAACTGAGCATATAGACATCTTTCATAATGCGGGGATATTGGGAAAAAATATCACTTTGCTGTGGGTTTTCGATATCTCTCTCTAATGCCAACATGCCGTTTTGACGCGCTTTTGACAACAAACGAAACATGAGTGCCATTAAATCCATGTACATCGCTTTATTGTAATTGGTACTGCGAAGTAATTTCGGTAGGATCTTCATTGTTGATACAATTGCTCTACCATTATTACCTACAATAAAAGCACCGATACCGGCACCAAAAATGATTATAAATTCGGCTGGCTGGTACAAGGCGCCTAAACTACCACCGACGAGAAGATATCCCCCGATGACGGCGCTCATAACCACGATATATCCTAAGAGTACTAACACGCGATATCCCTTTAGCTAATTTCGTTATAGAGAGAATGGCGAACATAGCAGCAAGAGATAGGAGTGGGAGAGGAAACGGCTCAGGTTATAGATAACTAAGCTCTATAACCTGATATTTAACTTTCAATCTCGAATCACATTGCAAACTGTTCAAGACCATCCAACAGTTGTAAGTTAATATCGGCAGGATTGGCGGAAAGTTTACGTTTTTTTATTGCGCGAGAAGGAGGCTGGCAAAGACTACAAACATAATTGCTAGCAGGCTGGTGTGCGTGTGTAATAAATGAACCATTACATTTGGTGCAAACTGAAAGTTGTAACATACCACTTTCAACAAAGCGTACTAATGTCCATGCTCTTGTTAGTGCTAAAATAGGTTCTTGATCTTTAACAGGTGGACATTGTTCTAAGTATAAACGATAAGCTTTAACAACTGCCTCAACTCCTACACATCCCCCATTTTTCAATAAAAAACGGTAAGCATTGTAGAACATTGAGGAATGGATATTTTGTTCCCATGTCATAAACCAATCCGTTGAAAAAGGTAACATTCCTTTTGGAGGGGGGCTCCCTCTTAATTCTTTGTATAATTTAATTAAACGCCCCCGACTTAATTGAGTTTCACTTTCAAGCATTTGTAAGCGGGCACCCAAGGTGATTAATTCCATTGCTAAGCGAATGTCTTTCGCTTCTCGGACGATACTTTTCTCACTCATTGTTATGCCCGTTTCTTTGTTGCAGAAGTATCTTGTTCCGCTAACTGACGAAACAAGTTTGAAGAAAGAAGAATTCCAGTATGGATCTGTTGTAAATCATCCACTCTAGATTCTTTGGTGAGTTGTTCTATTGTTTCGCTGTCTTCAAACCGGAAATTACAGATTAGTTGGTTTGTTTCAGCCAACTTAACCAATTGAGGCAATGTAAGCTCTGCAAGAGCATCAGCCATGGAATCACTAATACCAAGCCTAAACATTGCTGAAGCCTTTTCTTGGTTAATTAACCTTTGCGCCAAAAGCAAATACGATAAATTTATGTCATAAATATGCTTAAGCAATTCAACCGTACTCATCTCTTTACATCCCGTCCGATTATATTGAACAAAGAGGATCTTCCTAATGAAAGATCCCGAGGAAATTAATATAAATGTAATATTAAATTTCCAGGCCCCATTTTATGAACATGACACGTAGTAACACTACCTTGTATTACTTAGTTACGGTCATTTTCAAAAGTAGCGAAAAAAACATTTAAATTAAAAGTAAACTTTAAATGCTCGCTAATATAGCTCGTTAAGAATAATCCTAACGCGACAACTTTACTCCTTAACGATTAAGTTATTCAACGGATAAAGTAGTCCAATTTAAATACTATGTGAGTCACATCACAAAAAGATAATCATTATTATGGAATTAGTTCATTAACTATTCAAGTGATAAAAGTAATAAAACTCTGTGTAAATTAATAAGCTAATCTACCCAAATTAAAATATTAATGATAATTTTTTATTTTATACGATCTATTAAACTTATAAACCTAAAAATACAGCATAAAAATTTGACAAATCCACAATTGAAGATTTTTTTGATCACAGTAACATATATTGCAATATCTACTCCTCATCTTTATCTAAACAAGCTCTTCCAGTTTAATAAATATTTCTACAGATATTATTTTTTTCATCATTTACTTAAACCCTCAGAAATGATCACTTTTTATTTACAATTTGTTTGAAAAATAGACTACCATAATTATTTCTAGTTATTCTTTTTTTTATCTTAATTTAAGCATCTATTTTTTCTTTTAAAATCAAAATGATAAATCCATGCTTTTATGATTCAGAAGGATAAGCCATATAAAATTAAATTCTTAGTTATGCACCATCACCCTTAAATCATTGAATATTTATTTCCACAAGATTAAAGTTTCATATGTAATAGTATAAATATACTTATATTTAAAGGTAGCCTTTTAACACTTAAATTACAGAACTCTTAATAAGAGTTTTATTGACTGTAAATTAGTCACGACTAAATAATATCCCCATATAAGTAAGTTTTATTTATGAATTATAGTTTATTTTATAAACAGACAATATTTGCGCTAGCTGTTTTTTTAATATTAAAGATAGAAATAAGAAAAAAGAAATTTAATAGTAAATAATTTCATACCAATCAAATTAATAAGTGAGAATATAAATACAATACAATATTTGGCTTAAGAAAAATGTAAGAAACACTGAGTTAATTTATAAAAATAAGCCCTATTTAATTAAGTTAAAAAAAGAAAATTTAAAAATAAATATTTAAAAACACAATTACATATATTGATAAAATAAATTTCAATAAACTATAGACATTATATTCAATGAAGAAAAATAAAAAAATTAAGAAGAACTTGATTTTTTATATTATAAAATTTACCTTTTTTATTATAAAAAATAGACTGAAATTGAAATATTAATTTCAGTTTTATAAAAAAAATATTTAGAGTTCCCTAATATAAAGTGATTAATTCACAAAAGAACAGAATCGAATATAAATTTTGTTTCTTCTATTTGAGATTACAGCAAAATGCTGAAAAAGCCTGTACAGACAAACACACCACGCCATGCTTAACACTTGTATACCCAATCCTTTTAAATGTAAACAAGACAAAATGAATGCGATCAAAATAACATCTTATTGATTACTCCATTATCATTAATACAAACTATAAAATATCAAATGTTACTTTTTATCATTGAAACTAACTTTCACCGTAATTTGTTTTACTCCTAAAAATGATGAGTATTGTTTCACTTTCCCTCCCCTTCAGTGTTCAGAATCTTCATTTTAACCTAGCTAGCACAAGTCTTAATGCATTACAGAGCCAAAAGTGCTGATATTAAGTAACACCATTGCTTAACAAAAGTTGATGTTGACAGAGTTAGGCACAGGCTGATATTTAAACACCGTTATATTTTTATTTAGATAGCTAAAATACATATCTAAATATTCATCTCTACTTATCACTAATTTAGCCCGTATTATTACCCTTTTTTTGAGTAATTTGGGGTTTAAAAAGACATTTTCTCTCCATAAAAAAGTAATAAAAATATTGATATATCTAAGTAATTTAGATCTATATCTCATTTATTAGATCAAGCTTAAAAAGCAATAACAAGGTTCCATCATTTACACCCCAAAAGTGTTCTGTTTTTTGTGAAAAGAAGAATCAGCAAAAATATTGTAACTTTATTTTTCAAATCGAAAATAATTGAGATTATTCATGCCGTGAATACAAATAGTTTGTGTATTGCTTTCAGTTCTATTGAAATGAGCCCTATCTTTTTGAGATTGCTATCGTGAAATGTTTATCATCTTTTTTTGATGACATAGTTTTTTAATTAATGGTAGTTCGAACTTGTTTTTATCTTTTTAAGTAAATCAAAAAAGGTCAATATCTCAATAATCCTTTATATTTATTTTCAGAATAAATGACAATGGCATAGCTATTTCACACTAAGATAATTCTCCTTCTGTAATAAGTAAGATTTACATCCTTGACAAAGTTACAAATAATAAAATCATGAAATTATTATTTTAAACAAAGAAATGCTTGGTATGATTTTTCTATTCTCATTATAAGATTACTTATTGGTATCATTTTTCCTACATGCTTTTTACAAAAAAAATCACATTCTTTCAAAAAATTTTGCACACCACTGATGAGCAATTATAAACAACATTACACAGCCATTCATCAGCTTTGCTGTAGCGGGTTAAACTTGCTATTTAACTACACTCGGCCCACTTTTTCTGGGCGCTAATTTGGTTAAATTAAAAATATTACTCAAAAATTGAAACTTAAACCAAACCTGATAAAAAACATTGATATATATTTCGCCAAATACATTGAAATAATTTGAGAGTATTATTTAGGTATTAAAAAAATTCCCAGTATAATCAATAGAAAACACGCTTTTCGACCCAAAATTCTATACTGCGCTAAGTCCCTTAATAACGACTTTTTGTCCTACAATACACCTAAGTACCTCATTTAATAAGTAAATAACTTGTAGCAAACGCTTACTTGATTTTGATGTTCATCGTTTATTCAAAATAAAATAAACAGTGATAAATCAAACCAATCTGAAATCAATAATTAATAAAATAGAGAAACCATATCAAATACGCTAAAACTCTATTCAGTCATTTTCACTTAAAGCTCACAAAATACGGGTTAACCACAATATAAATAATTGCATATTAATCAAATTACATAAAAATGGGTATTTAAAATAAAACGAAAATAATTCCTCTCTTTTTCTGTGTATTTCTAATTAGCCAGCTATGAATAAAAAGTCCTATTTTTTATTCCGTAGAGTAATAGTTACACAAATAATAATTACGCAAACAAAATACTTTATTTATATATGTCAGTAATAATACTTAACACATGATACAGATCTCACTACCTTCAATAAGGTACTTAGTTTTAAAATTAACCATTACGTTTATTTGCTCACAAACAATATGGTTATATGCTTATAACTTTCTATAACATTTATATTCTTTTTAAATTATTTTTTAATATCTTCCCTATATTAAGGAAACAAAAAACTCCCTATATAGAATATAGAGAGCCATCATAAGAGACACATTTAACGCAAACTATTGTTAGTTAAGCAGGGTGTTCAGCTGCAATTTTCCAATTAATAGCACTTACACTTTTTTCTAAGCTAACACGGCAGACAATAGCCTCTATCTCTTTTTGTTCAACGGGAGTTGCAAGCAGCTCAGCACAAACTTCTAGTTGGCTAGGCATCAATGTATCTGCACTACTCAAAGATTGTAATCGAACATGTAAACCATTTATTGCTTGCAAAATAAGGGTTCTCACTAAAACTTCATCTTCTTCATGACAAATAATTCGAATTGAGTAACGTTGCTCAATATCTATCGCTTGGTGTTGTGGCTGAGCATTAATACGTTGAGCGGCTTCTCGTAATAAAATATTCGCACAAAGAATTAGAAGTGTTGCTATAGTCGCCAATTGATACAAACCTAAACCACATAACACACCAATTCCAGCAGAACACCAAAGTGTTGCCGCGGTGTTTAATCCTCGAATATTCATTCCTTCACGCATAATTACACCAGCGCCCAGAAAGCCTATTCCCGAAACCACTTGAGCCGCTATTCGGCCAGGACTATCAGGTGAAGTCTCGATTGAACTTAAGATAAAAACAGCTGCTCCGGTGGCAACGAGTGCATTCGTTCTTAAACCAGCCATTCTTTGTCGCCATTGACGCTCAGCTCCAATCAAAGCACCAAGACACATGGCAATCACCAAATTTAAAATATAAGGTGTCATCGTCATGTTTATTTCCTCTACATGATGATTAAAAAATAAGTATGAAAAATTTTCTCTAAATGTTCAGAGTATTGGAATTAACGTATCAACCTAGGTGGAGGAAATAGAGAGAAAAAAATGTAGCACATGCCTTTACCTTGTTTATTAGTAATATAAAGGAAATTTTTTGGGTAAGTGCAAACATCTGAATATATAAGAAAGGAATATTACAATGCACTGCCCACCAAAAATGGTAAGCAGTTTTAATGAAGAAAACAGCCTACCTATTGATTTGAACAAATCTATTTTGGGTTAACTGAGTTACCGTTAACCTACAACTTTGCGTATCCAAGGTGACTTCTCCCCACTAAAATTTAGCAAAAGTATAAGTAGCTGATTTAAAATTGTAAATGAACCGAACCTAAACACAAATCACTTTTCTTGTATTGGTCTAACAAATGTCCCTTCCCCACCCTCTTTTTCATTAAAAAACCAAATTCCTTTTGGATATTCAGGGAGTGATACTAAATACATAATACCTTCGTTAAATTCTTCAATAAGTAGGATGATCCCTTCACGATCGTCAACACCATCCGTTTTCACAACAACCTTATCATTAATCTGCATTTTCTCTCCTGATAAATATTATCATTCTCTTTTTATTTATTTTACCCATAAAGAAAAAGCCTGCCACCATAAGGTGACAGGCTTGAAGAAAATTTTTAAAAGGCTTTAAATTACAGAGCTGTTACGTTAGCAGCTGCTGGACCTTTTGCACCGTTTTCAATTGTGAATTCTACGTTCTGACCTTCAGCCAGAGTTTTGAAACCGTTACCTTGAATGGCAGAAAAGTGAACGAATACGTCTTTGCTTCCGTCTGCTGGAGTAATAAAACCAAAGCCTTTAGACTCGTTGAACCACTTAACTTGACCTTTCATTTTGTCAGACATGTGACTTTCCTATATATCAATAAAACGTTGCCTTCTCGGCATCTACTGGCCTGAACTACCTATAACTTATGGGCACACATGAAGAAAACGGTCAAAAAGCGATGCTGTTTAAAACTCATTAACTTAGAATGTCAATCATAAATCAGGTCTGTATTGAGGCCTTACTCATTAACGCATGAGACAAGTTTAATAGCAATAGTTTTATGCGTCTAAAGATTAAAAAAATGCGAATTGCACATTAAAAATACAATTCTTCCTCTATTTTTATCACTGTGTATAAAATTTATTTGATATTTTATCTCTATTATTAACAGTAACTAAGAATAATCTTAATGGCATTACAATAACAGTTAATGTCAGAATTTAAAAAAACTGTTCTACCTGCTTATCTTGTCTCCGTGATAATCTAGCAACAAGAAACAAGTTTGCAACATTCATCTCTTAAGGTGTTTACAATGAATGTATTAAAAGAAATCTTAGAGCGTGATTTAAACCGGATCAATAAAGCTGAAAAAAGAGACGGAAAGCCACACTTTAATAGTCAATTTTTGAAAAACCATATCTGGTTATGTATCAGCATGGTTCTCTCTTATATATTACTTGCCGCATTACTTATCTACTCTCCTTATTTTGGTATTATTTCACTAGTGCTTTTTTCTTTGATGTTCCTAGTGATGGCCGGAGTGTTACTATTTGACATTAAGCCTATCTATAAATTTGAAGATATCGGCGTGCTTGATTTAAGAGTTTGCTATAACGGTGAATGGTATACTTTTGAGAAACTGTCTGATGAAGCAGTAAATGAAATTCAACAACATCCTGCAATTTCGCCACAAATAAAAGAAGACATTCGTGAGATTATTAGTAAAAAACAAGAAATTCATTTTTATGATGTCTATTTGATGGCGTTCGATCCTGTCCAGCAATCTATTTCAGCATCACAATTATCTCCCCAATCTTGATCTATTCTCCGTGTTAACCGTAAAAACACGGAGAATAACTTCTATTATTTAACCACTTTGTCGATAAACCAACCAAACAGATATTTAATCCACTTTTAGCGTTGACACTCTGATATATCATCGTTATTATGCCCCTCGTTCTCAAGAAGAACACGCTTCCTCCATAGTTCAGTTGGTAGAACGGCGGACTGTTAATCCGTATGTCACTGGTTCGAGTCCAGTTGGAGGAGCCAAATTTAGAAAAGCCCGCGCTATCACAGTGCGGGCTTTTTGCTATTAACTATTTCAACAATATTTTTCTATTAAAATCAGCCACTTTTCCTCATTTTTTAATCTGTTTTTTCATTTCTATCGCATTGTGGCTGTTTAGACCTCTTGTAAATAAGAGATAGCCCATAAATACGCTTGACTAAGTTTAACGATGCAAACCAATAATTTCTTGTTCTAAATGCTTTTTATACGCCTCAACATCTTTTTCAATTTGAGGTTGTTTTACCACATCAAACATTCCGAAGGTTTTTAATCCTTTCATACCTAAAAACTGATTTGCTTTGTGGAATGGAAAATACACAGCATCAATACCTTTTCCTTCAAAGAATTGCTCTTGTTCTTCAAAAGATTCAAATGGCGCATTCCAAGTCACAGAAAGTAAGTATTTTTTACCTTGTAGCAACCCTCCCGAACCATATTTTTTTGAAGGATCTTTTCGTGTGCGACCATCATCAATAAATAATTTACCGCTACCTGCACTAAATACATCATCAATATATTTTTTTAAGATCCAAGGCCCTTCCATCCACCACGCTGGCATTTGATAAATAATAACGTCAGCCCATAGATATTTATCAACTTCTTCATCATTATCGTAGCCATCATCAATACGAGTTGATTGCACATTTATCTGATGTGAAGATAGCAATGTTGTCGCAACTTGCGTTAAATGATCGTTGAGTTTTCCTTCAGAACCATCGAATTCTTTTGATGCATTAATAATAAATACGTTAGCCACTTCACACTCCTTTATATACCAAAATCTAATAGCATGACTGTAACGCAATCATTCATTATTGCTTTAACTCATTTCTCCATTATTCTTGCCTAATAATCCAAAGATACTCTTTCAGTGTCAGATTCTTTTAATCGTTGAATATCTTTTAAAGGGGCTAAACCAAATAATCGATGATATTCACGACTAAATTGTGATGGGCTTTCATATCCCACTCTAAATGCAGCTTCAGAAACGTCTGCCATTTCAATTAACATAATGCGTCGAGCTTCATTAAGGCGTAGCCATTTTTGATATTGTAGTGGTGTCATACCCGTTCGATTTTTAAAGTGGAAATGAAATGAAGAGGTACTCATTCCTACTAATGTGGTCAAATCTTCAATACGAATAGTATTTCGATAATGCATTTTAACCCAATCAAGAGCATGATTAATTTGGCGGCATTGAGGATGTTGCGATGCCAATAACTGCTGCCTTGCCCCACCATTTGATCGTAATAAGTAATAAAGGATCTCTTTTTGGATCAAAGGAGCGATAAAAGGCACATCTTCTGGTGTATCAATCAGTTTAATAAGTCTAGTGACTGCTTGTAATATTGGTGCTGTGGCGGGAACGACTTGTTGGGCTCTATGTTGATTGCTTTCTTGCAATAATTCAAATCGATTCTCTGCTAACAATTCAGGTAATAAAGAGAGATCTAATTTAAGTAAGATAGCTAAAAATGGCGCCTCTTTAGATGCTTCACAAACTTTAGCAAAAGTGGGTATATCAGATGATGTCAAAAGCATATTCATGGGACGATAACAATTTGTTTCTAAACCTATTGTTATTTGTTTTGCACCTTGAGCAGCAATAGCTAAACTTGGCTCATACATCCACCCTTCTGATTCTGTCGTTGTTGTATAGTGACACAGCGCTAATCCAGAAACAGCCGTATCCCAACCTCCTTCTTTATCTTTCGTATGGGAAAGGAGCGTTTTTTTAAATTCTTCGAACTCAATTAAAATCGGCGTTGATAAATCGGTGGTATTCATTATCTCTGGATCTTCTATTTAACCTCTGCATTACTTACATTGTATTATTAAACAGTATGAAAAACTTTCTTTTGAAAAGACCTCTTATTGTTCCTTATCGACTTTAGAATTACATCGCATAATAAAAATGTCTTATTGAACATAATGTCTACTGATAACCATTTATTTTTTATACATTTTTATCAAAAAAGAAACAACTTGATGCACTCTTGAGCAAACAGTATTTTTTTTCATTTTTTTACTTTACAAGGTGACAAAGGATAGCTATTATTCGCCTCGTTCTCACGAGAACACGCTTCCTCCATAGTTCAGTCGGTAGAACGGCGGACTGTTAATCCGTATGTCACTGGTTCGAGTCCAGTTGGAGGAGCCAAATTTAGAAAAGCCCGCGCTATTATAGTGCGGGCTTTTTGCTTTCTAACTTTTTATTTTCTTCTTTGGTTTTGCTTGTCTCTTTTTCTTCAAGTTGAATCAATCGCTTTCTATAACTTAATGACTAATAAAAACACTCGTTTTTATATTTTCCATTTTACCTAGTGTGATTTATTGAATCATTTTTATCTTAAAGTAGCTTTATTTGATTTAAAATCTATAAATTAGTTATTTTTTAACCACTTAAACTATTATTTCACTTTTTTCACTTTACAAAGTTCATCACCCTCGCTATTATCCGTCTCGTTCTCACGAGAACACGCTTCCTCCATAGTTCAGTCGGTAGAACGGCGGACTGTTAATCCGTATGTCACTGGTTCAAGTCCAGTTGGAGGAGCCAAATTTAGAAAAGCCCGCGCTATTATAGTGCGGGCTTTTTGCCTTCTACCTTCAGCATAATTCATTTCATTCTCTTCTCTGTTAATGTATTTTTTAAGATCTCCGTTTTTACAGTTGAGTACGTTATCTCTTTATTTTTATTCATTATTGCAGAAAATATCACCTCTTTATCAGAGCATACGTTTTAGAAATGCACAAAATGTTGCTTATCTACGCACTTAAACAAATATCGAGGATTGTCCTTTGACATATCAAAACGACCGCTATATGATACACTCCACTTAGTGTTATTCCTCCATAGTTCAGTTGGTAGAACGGCGGACTGTTAATCCGTATGTCACTGGTTCGAGTCCAGTTGGAGGAGCCATTTCTATTTGTGTCACCCTCGTAACCTTTTGATTTTATTCTCTGTTTTCCCTTACAGCATTCCATAAGACATAATAAAAAATACGATTAAATGGTAGCTATTTAATCGTTTTCGTATTAGCATTCGTTTCCGGCTTGACTACTTAGTCCAATCCAATCCTTGATCTTTCGATTTTCCTAAGACACACGGAGCCGGTATATGACCACTGCACAACCTATCACCCTCACTATTCGCCGTCCTGATGATTGGCATGTTCACTTTCGTGATGATGACATGCTAAAAACCGTTGTTCCTTATACCAGTCGTTATTTTGGCAGAGCCATTGTCATGCCAAACCTTGTTCCACCAGTGACAACTATTGAAGCAGCTCGCGCTTATCGTGATCGAATTAAAGCTGCTATTCCTGCTAGTGATAACTTCGAACCTTTAATGACTTGTTATTTAACGGATAGCACGCTGCCTTCAGAAGTTGAACAAGGTTTTTTACAAGGTGTTTTCACCGCCTGTAAGCTTTATCCTGCAAATGCAACAACAAACTCAAGCCATGGTGTATCTGATATTACAAAGATTTATCCAATCTTAAGTGTGATGGAAAAAATCGGTATGCCATTGTTGATCCACGGCGAAGTTACTGCTTCACATATTGATATTTTTGATAGAGAAGCACGTTTCATTGATAGCGTCATGTCCCCTGTGCGCAAACAATTTCCTGAGCTAAAAATAGTTTTTGAACATATCACAACCAAAGAAGCGGCTCAGTATGTGTTAGAAGGAAATGAATTTCTTGGCGCCACCATTACTCCACAACATTTGATGTTTAACCGTAATCATATGTTAGTTGGCGGTGTTAAACCTCATCTCTATTGCTTACCAATTCTTAAACGTAATGTTCACCAAGAGGCATTAAGACAAGCAGTAGCATCTGGAAATTCTCGCTTTTTCTTAGGAACAGACTCTGCACCACATTTGCAACATCGAAAAGAGTCCTCTTGTGGCTGTGCGGGTGTATTTAATGCCCCTACTGCATTAGCCGCCTATGCAACCGTATTTAAAGAGCTTGATGCATTAGCGCACTTTGAAGCATTCTGTTCACTCAATGGCCCACGTTTTTATGGGTTACCTGTAAATGAAGGCACCATTACGCTAACAGAAAAAACCATTGAAGCACCTGCTCAAATTCTTTGTGGTAATGAAGCTCTTATCCCATTCTTAGCGAATGAAAATATTCACTGGGATATTACTGTCGATTAATCTCACCCCTTGATATTTTTCTAAAATGCACCATATAACATTTGTTCGACTGTTAATGGTGCATTACTCTTTTATCAGAGCCAGCACACATTTTTTTGTTACAACAAAAATTTATCTTTTTAATCATGATAAATCTCGTATACTGAAAAGTAACCACATTGCGTGGGAGCTTCTCTCTTAGTCAAAACCGGCTGTATGATTAGGAGGTATTATGAGTAGAAAAAATGAAGTTATACAGACACATCCTGTTGTAGGCTGGGATATCAGTACCGTTGACATCTACGATGCCATGATGTTGCGTTTACATTATCTTCCTGAAAACGAACATCATCCAGAAAATGCAGTTGTAGATAAGACACTTTGGCTCACAACAGACATAGCTAAACAGTTGATTCATATTCTTCAAGCAGGTATTGATAAAATTGAATCATCTGAAGATTCTGTTTCAGACAACACCAAGCATTAATAAAAAGATCGACAAAAAGATAGCGAACGCAAAGCAGGAGTACTATGTACTCCTGTTCTCATTTTTATCATTCCGCATAATCATTTCTTATATACTATCTATTTATAAATTTCATATCATAAAAAACAATTAACAACATTAATAAATAAATCATCATTTAATACAAGAGTAATAATAATTATTTTATTCGATATATCTTGAAAAAAATAATATATATGCCGAATTGACATAAAATGAAGTTATCTTTATTTTAATAAATTAATAGAATAGTAACAAACAAGGAAGTTATTTGTGAAAATATTAATTATTGATGAATGTTTCTTTACTCGTAACGGTATAAAACATTATTTCTCCAAAAGAAATATAAGACATGAAATTATTGATGTATCATCTATACAAGAAGCTAATAATTATATTAATCATTCTATGCCTGATATCATATTCATTGATCTTACCCGATATTGCCGAGAAATAGCACACTGCCAACATTTGCAACTCTTTTTCATTTCAACAAGAAATTGCCGACTTTATCTCTACATTGATGCAAACTATCCTGACAAAGAAAGACCTATCTCTTTGACAAATAACTGTTTTATCCTACCTAAAAGAGTACTTCCTTGGGTGCTTGAAAAAACATCTTTATTCACATCACGATGCCAAGTATTTTTTCCAACATATAAACACTCTATGTGCTCTATTTTCAGCACACAAGAACAAAAAATTATTAATTACTGGATGAATGAATTACCCAATCACCAAATAGCTAAAAAGCTATGTATTAGCAATAGTACGGTATATTCACACAAGAGACATATTACTGAGAAGATTAATGTAAAAAATAGAATTGAGCTATTTTTCATATATAACATTTTAAAGTACATATATGAAAAGTAGTCTTGTGTTTTTATATTATAAAATAAACAAAAGAAAAAAGGAGTCCGATTCCTATTATTACTCTCTGTAAGCATGATGACGAATAGGCGTGTTGGTCACCTTAAATTTATAATAATATTATGTATGTAGGGTACATGTGATATTAAAATAATTAAACTAATATTATATCTATTTTATAATATAAAAAATAAGCTATTTACTTTGTTATCACTTCACTCTCCATTTTAAAGAGTGAAGTGATGGATAAAAACTCAAGATAGATAATTAAGCGATACGTTCAATCTTAGCAGGTAAACCTTGACGAACAGAGGCACCAGATACCCAGTCTAACCAAGTGTTGGTTATCTCTCTTGTTGGATCAGCGAACCCTAAATCATTAAGATTGATACCATTACCAATACCTTTATCCATCGGTAAAGGTTGTTCATCTAAGTAATGTTGACGGGAGCCTAATTCTTGATGCCCATAACCATGCTCAATCGCTAAAACACCTGGCATCACACCATCGAGTAAACTAATCTCAGCTTCAACTTGCCCACCAGGTGTTACAATACGAACCTTATCACCATGGTTAACACCCCATTTTTTACCATCTTGAGGATTAATTGCGACCAAGTTACTCGGTTTCACCATTCGTAAACGTTGTATCATACCCGTTGAACTACTCACCACATGAGACTTAAAGGACATTAATTTTAATGGCCATTGATTTTCAGGATAGTGCTGGTGAATATCGCTACCATCTGAAAGGCGTGGTGGATAATAAGTTGGGCAACCACTATAACGTTCACCCGTTATTGCATGATGGTTTTTTGCAACTTCTTCATTCCAAATTTGTAATGGTTTCTTCCACTGAGGTCCCGTTTCATCACCATTCCATGCTTTGTCATAAGGCGCAAAACGACCGCCTCGAGTGTAAATATATGCAACACGTAATACTTCTTCATTTTTTAATGTGGAAGTCATTACTGGCAAAATTCGATCAACACCACTTAATAAAATATCTTCATTAGTTGCAGGAGCAACCGGCTTTTCACCCATAAACGCCATATTAGCCGCAACACGTAAATAGTAATCTTCTGCACTGTTGATTGGATAAAAATTTCCATCCATATCTTCAATAGCTTTATCACCAAAGCCTGGTAAATCTAAGGCTTTTGCAACAGCAATACAGAATGTTTCCATTGAGATTGGTTGGCCTTCCGCTGTTTTAGCAACACGAGGTTCAATAATCGGCCAACGTGCAGTACTTGCTTTCACTTGAACACCAGACCAAGGCGCGCTAAATCCCCAACTTTCAAAGTTGTGTGTATCAGGCACGATATAATCTGCCAGCGCAGTTGTTTCATTCATAAAGGCATCAATACCGATAATTAAAGGCAGATGCTTTGGATCTTTAAGGCGCTCTTCCATTACTTGACGAATACCAGCAATCCCATAAACAGGGTTGGTCATATTCGTGATCCATGCTTTTAATGAATAAGGATAACCCGCTAATGCAGAACCCAATTGCTCAGTTAATTGCCCCGCAGCAAACGGATACCAAGGCGCTTTGGCAGGATATGGCGATTCTCCTTTCTCTACACGCTCACGATATTCATCGGATTTTTCATAGGCTGCTTTACTACGTGATAGCACCATGCCTTTTGGCTTCACTTTACCTTTAAAGCTATCCATTTTGTAACAAGGGCCATCTGTTGCGCCATTAAATTTACCGCCACCAACCGATACCCCACCTTTAAGGTTTAAGTTACCTATTAGTGCATTGAGCATAATCACGCTCCAAGCAGTATAAAAACCATTTCCTCCCATCATACCGCCATGAGAGATAACAGCAGCCTTTCTCCCATAAGCGGTAAATTCTCGGCCTAATGCAGCAATGGTCGTTTCTGGTACTTTACAGCGCTCGCTATATTCAGCCAGAGTCATACGTTTAGCCGCGTCATCAAGTAATTGAAAACTTGATTTAACAGTCACTTCTGCGCCTGTTTTTAAAGTAATTTTATGCGTAGCAAATAATTGTGCTTTATCGACTTGTGTTGCGGGAACTAATTCACCATCTAGCGATAACACTAAGTTTTGCTCTTCCCCTTCAGCAACATCATTCAAATGTGCCGTAGTGAGCATTTGTCCTGAAAGTGGATGTTTTTCATCACTGATCACAAGGTGAGTGGCATTTGTCCAGCTCTTCTCACCCACATTTTTCATTGAAACTTCGCTTGGTACTGACAGATAGTCTGCATTGTAACGCTTATTTTCAATGATCCAGCGGATCATTCCCATCACTAAAGCAGCATCCGTTCCTGGTTGAACAGGAACCCAATGCCCATGATCGTTAGCTAATGTTGTTGTTAATGGTAAAGCTGGTGCAACAACCACATAATTAAACGAGTCACGAATACGTGCATTAGCTAACTGGCGACCTTGACGTTTAAATGGGTTACCTGATTGTGCTGGTGATGTTCCTAAGAACAGTGCAAATTCAACATAATCCCAATCTGGTTTAACGTGGGCGTTTTTATCTAAATCGTTCATTAACGCACCAGAGCCAGCACGATACGCTAACCCACAATAAGAGCCATGAGCGCCAAAGTTTTTACTACCAAATGAGTTTTGAGCGAAACGACGAATAAATGTATCACGTCCATCATCACCCGCATTTGTCATTAATAATTGGTTAGCTTTAGGACCTAATGAGGGTTGTTTGGGATCAATCAGAGTGTCTAAATCACGGATCGCACGCAAACCATCAACATGACCTTCTCCGAATAAATCACCGCCTTCAACAATTTCTTGGATCAATTGTTCAAAACTGATGCGTTTCCATTTACCTTCACCACGTTTACCAACTCGTTTCATCGGCTCAAGAATACGTGTTGGGCTATCAAGGCTTTCCATCATGGTTGCACCACGCGCACAGGCCGTAGAGCGATTTTCTAACCCACTTTCACCCCCCATTTTTTCAAATGCTTCTTTAATTGGCATGTTGTAGCCAAAATGATGATCATGAGAAAGTGGATGATAAGGGTTACCTGCAATACGTAATACTTTATTGTTTGCTCTATCAACACGGGCACGAACACCGCATTGCGTCCAACAACCAAAACATTGGGTCATACAAACCGATTGATCAGTATTCGCTTGCCATTTGCTCTCTTTAACAACCTTACCTTCAGGTAATAATGAGTTGCCATTGATCCTGTCAAGTGTCACTTTACCTGATGTGCCATCAACTAAACCATCTATGGCACGTTTAGCAACATCACGGTAGCTGGCAGCAAATGCGGCAATACCACCGATAACCAATCCACCTTTAAGCCATTGACGTCTTGTAAACTTAGCCATGCTGCACTCTCCTGACAACCCAACGAATACTTTCTCTAAATATGATGGTTAACGCTATCCACAATCCAAATGTTCCGACGATTGCCATCAGTCCATCATTGCCTAGCGTAAATTCATAAGGATTTGTAATAATGTTATATTTTGGAATATATTGTGCACCCATCAACATTAACCAGCGTAATACCCACGCAAGCCCCATTGATACAAATGCCATAATGGTAATAAATACGATCGAACGGGCTTGTTTTGCCATCAAAAGTCCCATTGCAACAGAGATAACCCATAGTGCGATAACGCCCATGGCACTCCACCAGCCAAGACTTCCCATGGCTAATTGTTGTCTAATGGCCTGACCTGAGATCGTATCGCCAGCAACCCAAAAACCCGTACATACTGCTAATAACATTAATGAGCTTACAAACCACATCGCTAATTCACGTTGATGTACAGGTTCACGACGCGTTCCTAATGCCAACAATGTTGGTAGCACTTGCATTGCACTAAAGAACAGTAAGATCGGTAACCAATAGGTATACAACACAGGTCTTGCTTTTAAGATAGAAGCTTCGCGCCCTGTATATAACAGCAAACCAATTGCAGTTAATGAGCAAGCTAATGCAACCCAACGTGTTAATTTATATTCACGTTTCCACACTAAGCGAACAACCATTGCCGCAAAGTAAAGCATGCTAAACGCCGAAAACAATGGCAGTAATATTGAACCCCATGCCATCCACGACCACGGTGTTGGATAAGCATAAAAGTGCCATACACGCGCTGTTTGGTGTAAATCTGCAGTTAAAGCAAGCGGTGCTGTAATACCCGCGGTCACTGCAATAAATACCGCTACGGCTTCTAAACGTTGATTACCTGCACGGCCTTTCCAACACTGCCAACAGGCGTAAAGTGTTGCGCAACAAGCAATACCAATAAAAAAGAAATACTGCACAGCCCAAGGCAACCAAAAATATTCTTGCGGGATCGCAATGACTTCTTGAATTTGAGAGAGTTGCGGGATCATGAGTGAACCTCCTGCTGCCATAATGCTGGTTGTCCTTGACCTGCTAACGGTTGTACAAATGCATCATCGAGGCCGAGATAGAAAACTTGTGGTAATGTGCCACTTTCTGGTTTTAATACTTTCAGCTCTTTTTCATGTGTACGCAGCATTTTACTGATAGTGCTATTAGGATCTTTCATATCACCGATAATACGCGCGCCGCCAACACAAGATTCGACACAGGCAGGTAATAAACCAACTTCAAGACGATGCGCACAGAAAGTGCATTTATCCGCAGTTTGTGTTGAGTGATTGATAAAACGGGCATCGTAAGGACATGCTTGAACACAATAAGCACAACCAACACAACGTTCATTATCAACAACAACAATGCCATCTTTACGTTGGAAAGTTGCTTGGACAGGACAAACTGGCACACAAGGTGGTTCATCACAATGGTTACATAATCTAGGTAGCAAGACGTTGGTTATCCCCTCTTGCCCCTTGATAGCAACCTGATATTGGTTTACTGTCGTCCTAAATTGCCCTTGGGGTGTTTGATTTTCAATATTACAGCTCACAGTACAGGACTGGCATCCTACACAACGGCGTAAATCAATCAGCATGCCATAGCGTTTATCTTCTGAGCCTTCACGACGCTCAGGTGATAATTTAATGCCGGCTTCAGCTAAAGGAACCAGTGAAGCACCTGCAGTAAGGACCCCTAATTGTTGTAGAAATTTTCGTTTTCCAAGATCCATATTTGTCTCCAGCATCACTCAACAACACAATCTCACAATGAGTGAAGGAAATAGAAAGTAAAAAGTATGTGTTTTGTTATAAGTGCATTGTAAAAATTACTGAAGACAACACCTATTGTGGTTTACCACATACCGGGTATGAACTTGATCCAAAACAATATTTAACATTAGATATTTATGACGATAAAACAGACAATTGGGATAAGAAATACAGTAAGTATCGGATTATTACTGCTCTTTTTTGTACTTCCTCTACATGCCATTGCAAAAGAGTGGAATATTGGCGTCTTGGCCTTACGGGGTGATGCTTCAACACAAAGACACTGGTTACCTCTTGTTCAAACATTAAATGAACAATTGCCTTCAGAAAATTTTGTGTTAGTTCCCTTAAATCTGGAAGAAATGAAGCTAGCAGTAGCGAAAAAAAAGGTTGATTTCTTACTAACAAATCCTGCGCAATTTATTCAATTGGATAATGCTTTTCCATTACGCTGGTTACTCTCTTTACGCTCTGGTTATGAGCCTGATAACACGACACGAAATGTGATTGGTAGTCTAATTTTAGTTCGTAATGACAGCCCAATTACTTCTGTTCACGAGCTAATAGGAAAGCGTGTTGGTGCTATTGCACCCGATGCTTTTGGTGGTTATCTTTTAGGTTATAAAACACTACGCGAAGAAGGTATCGATCCCGATAAAGATTTCACTCTACGTTTTACCGGTTTTCCTGCCGATGCCTTGCTTTATCTCTTACGAGATGAAGATATTAACGTGGCAATTATTCCCGTCTGCCTACTAGAAAATATGGATAATGAAGGGTTGATTCGAAAAAGTGATTATCGCCCAGTCATTTCCTATCAAACTAACACTCCGTGCTTAACCAGTACCCCCCTGTATCCTAATTGGTCATTTGCAGCATTAGACACTGTGCCTGATGAGTTAGTTGATAAAGTGACTCGCGCTTTACTCACGGATGACAGTAAACCCATGAAATGGGGAGCCCCTGCATCACATACACAAGTTGAAAACTTACTCAGGGAAGTCAACCAACATCCTCGACAACGCCAACTTTGGCTGGATGCAAAAAGCTGGGCAATTCAACACCAATTTATTATTGGTCTTTCGTTGGCTGCTATCTTTTTTCTTATTTTAAACCAAGTGTGGATTAGCTATTTAGTAAGGCGTCGCAGTCAACAATTAGAGCATGCTCATAATCGATTAAGGCAGCAAAAAGAAGAGTTAGAACACGCTCAACGCTTAAATATATTGGGGGAGATGGCTTCAGGATTTGCTCACGAACTTAATCAGCCTCTTTCCGCCATAAAAAGTTATGCACAAGGTAGTGTCATTCGCCTTAAAAAAGAAAATGAGTCACACCCGCTATTACCTGCATTGCAACAAATAGACAAGCAAGCACAACGCGGTGCTGATATCATTAGAAATCTACGTTTATGGGTTGGAAAACAGGCACCTAACACAGATACGATTACGCTTTCTCATCAGAATATTGCGGAATGTATCCACCATATTTGGAAACTTTTACGTGTAGAAGAAAAATACCCACAAGTTTCACTGAAAACCAATGTTGATGAACATGATACTCTGTGTTTACCTGAAACCTTATTAGAGCAAATTTTATCGAATTTAATCACCAATAGCCTGCAAGCAGGTGCAAAGCATTTAAAGATAAGTTCACACAAAGCACCAGATAGATTGCTTGTTGTTATTGAAGATGATGCAGGCGGAATGAGTCATAGTCAGCTTGAACAACCTTTTTCTCCATTCCAAACAACAAAAACGGAAGGACTTGGATTAGGTTTAGTGATTTGCCAGCGATTATTGCTTTCTCAAGGTGCGGATATTCATATTGAAAATCAACAAAATGAGCAAAATAATGTCGGATTAAAAATCACGCTTATTTTCCCTAATAAAAATAAATAACGGAGAAAAAATGCCCACTATTCACCTTGTTGATGATGATCTTGCTGTCACTGATGCTTGTCAGTTTTTATTAGAAAGCTTAGGTTATTCAGCCCATGTTTGGAATGATAGCGAATTCTTTATCAACAACGTCAATCTCTATCAACAAGGGGTTGTACTGTTAGATATGCGAATGCCAAAACCTGACGGTAGACAAGTTCACCAGCATTTAATTGATAAGCACAGTACACTTTCTGTGATTTTTTTAACAGGACATGGTGATATTCCTATGGCCGTTGAGGAGATCAAAAAAGGCGCTATTGATTTTTTACAAAAACCCATTGATAGCAATGCACTGTTATCAGCCTTAGATGCCGCATTTCTTGAAACAAATACCCGTTTTACTGCGCATGATATTCGTCGTCGCTATGCATCATTAACCCCAAGAGAAAAAGACATTGCTTATTATGTTATTCAAGGTTTAATGAACCGGGAAATCGCTGAAGTTGCTTGTGTTTCAATAAGAACTGTTGAAGTTCATCGAGCCAAAGTGATGGACAAAATGGCCGCTAAAAATATTGCTGAATTGGTGACTGCGTTACAAGGCATTGAAATAATTTCACCTAATTTATGACAAAATTTCTTATCTGCGCCAAAAAATGTCACAATATAAGATATTCATTGGAAAAATAGTAAATAGATAGGCTTATGATAAAGTCACCTCCATTTAAAAAATCATTTTTGCAGCCTAAGTATTGGCTGACTTGGTTTGGGATCGGATTACTCTATATTCTGGTTCTGCTTCCTTATCCTGTCATTTATTGGCTAGGCACACGCCTAGGTCGTTTCTCTAAAGTTTTTTTAAGAAAACGTGTCCAAATAGCGGAACGAAATCTTGAACTTTGTTTTCCACAAATGCCAAAAAGTGAACGCGAAGCTTTAATTAATAAAAATTTTGAATCTGTTGGTATGGGATTGTTTGAGACTGGAATGGCTTGGTTTTGGCCTGAATGGCGAGTTAAGCGCTGGTTTAAAGTCAGCGGACTTGAAAATATTTCAGCGGTTCAAGAAAAAGGACAAGGCATCTTACTTATTGGGATACATTTTCTTACTCTTGAGCTAGGTGCTCGTATTTTTGGTATCTATAACCCAGGAGTTGGTGTTTACCGCCCTAACGATAATCCCGTTATGGACTGGCTACAAACATGGGGTCGATTACGTTCTAATAAATTTATGATCGACAGAAAAGATGTCAAAGGCATGATCCGTAGCTTAAAAGCGGGAGAAATTGTTTGGTATGCACCTGATCATGATTATGGTCCACGTAAAAGTGTTTTTGTACCTTTGTTTGCCGTTGATAAAGCGGCAACAACAACGGGAACTTATATTCTGACAAGAACCAGCAAACCTGCATTAATTCCATTTACGCCCAAACGCTTACCTGAAGGTAAGGGTTATGAGTTAATTATTTCTCCGGCTGTTGCCGATTTTCCTGTTGATAATGAGGAAAATACTGCTAAGGCGATGAATAAAGTGGTTGAACAAGAGATTTTACGTGCGCCAGACCAATATATGTGGTTGCATCGCCGCTTTAAAACCCGCCCAGAAGGGGACGCTTCTTTATATAATGAAATAAAGAAAGTACACTAATCACGAAGTGGCTGTTTTATTCCAAAGCAGCCACTTTGTAATATGACAACACGCTGAAACAACAATAATAAAATCAACAACAGCACAAGCTGTAAACTCCTGCAAAAACACATTATAAGAGCAAGACCTATCGCACTTATTCTGTATCATGGCTATATTCTTATTCACTATAAATAAGAAGACCGATGCGTTGTCACAATATTCAACATCACCACGGTTATGTTCAGCCTATTTTCTTGGTTTACTCTCTCGTTCTCGGCTAAAGGAGTAACATGGATCTCAAGCCCCGAAATAATTCTTGGAAACGTAATCTTTATATTGTCTGGTTTGGTTGTTTTCTAACTGGCGCAGGTTTTAGTTTAATTATGCCTTTTCTTCCTTTATATGTTGAAGAATTAGGTATAACCGATCATGAAGAGCTTAACCTTTGGACGGGTGTAGCATTTAGTATTACTTTTCTTTTTTCTGCTATCGCCGCCCCTTTCTGGGGAAAATTGTCTGATAGGAAAGGTCGAAAATTAATGCTATTACGCTCTGCCCTTGGCATGGCAATTGTCATGGTATTAATTGGTTTTGCACAAAATATATGGCAGTTACTGGTATTACGTGCCTTGCTAGGTGTATTAGGTGGCTTTGTTCCTAATGCTAACGCATTAATTGCAACTCAAGTCCCTGTCAAAAAAAGTGGTTGGGCATTAGGTACTCTTTCAACGGGTGCTGTAAGTGGCGCTTTAATCGGTCCTTTAATTGGAGGAATGCTTGCCGACCTCTATGGTTTACGCCCTGTATTCTTTATTACTTCAGCGGTTTTATTTATTTGTTTTCTAGTCACCCTCTTTTTCGTGAGTGAAAACTTCACACCGGTTTCTAAAAAAGACGCACTAACTACAAAACAGGTTTTTTCATCACTTAAAAACAAAAGACTCGTTGTATGCCTATTTTTCACCACAATGATCATTCAAGTGGCAACGGGTTCAGTTACCCCTATTTTGACACTTTATATCCGTGAATTAACAGGATCAGTCAGTAACCTTGCCTTTATCAGTGGTGTTGTTGCCTCCGTACCCGGTATTGCTGCACTGATTAGTGCCCCTCGCTTTGGTAAGCTTGGTGACCGAATTGGCCCTGATAAAGTCCTTATTTTTACCCTCGGCCTCTCTATTTTTATGCTAATTCCAATGGCACTAGTCAGTAATTATTGGGAACTTGGTGCATTACGATTTTTACTTGGCGCAGTCAATGCAGCTATGTTACCTGCAGTGCAAACGCTTATTCTCTATAACATTACCCCTGCTATTGCGGGTCGAATTTTTAGTTATAACCAAGCACTAAGGGATGTTGGAAATGTTACAGGACCGTTAATGGGTGCTTTTGTTGCTGCAAGCTATGGATTTAGAGCTGTTTTTTATTTCACCGCAGCGGTTGTCTTTTTTAATCTAATTTATTCTTGGTTAAGCTTTAGAACGCCACAAGAAAAGTAGTCAGAAAATCCACAAATAAGATCAGTTAATAGTTTTTTTTCTTCAAAAAATTACACTTTTACATTTAAAGGCCTAATTGTTACTTTTTTTATTCTATTTTTTGTAATTTATTGTTTATTAAGAACATTCTTAACGCCTGTTTGTTAAGACCTCTAAAATTTTCTTGTCCTCTTTTTTCAAAAAATTGCAAGGTTAACTATTGCAAAATGAGATTTTTATCGACTTTTGCACCAAAAAATGGTTTATAAAGTATTAAATATACTTTTAGTCGCTAAATTCTGACAAAAGTATGTTAAAAATATATTAATTAAATGCGGTGAATATTGATAACAGAATGAAATAATTTTGTTTCATCACTTGCTAATATTTTGTTCTTTTTACTTGCAAACGACCTGTAGAGGTTTTTTTTGGGAATTTAAGATGCAATCTACTCACTCAAAATCTAGCCGAACTTTCTTTGGCCACCCATATCCATTAAGCTCCCTTTTCTTCACTGAAATGTGGGAACGCTTTTCTTTCTATGGTATTCGCCCATTATTAATTCTATTTATGGCGGCAACCGTTTATGAGGGTGGCATGGAAATCCCCAGAGAGCAGGCATCTGCTATTGTGGGTATTTTCGCAGGTGGTGTTTATTTAACATCGCTACCTGGAGGTTGGCTGGCTGATAACTGGTTAGGTCAACGCCTAGCTGTATGGTATGGCTCTATCTTTATCGCATTAGGGCACCTATCCATCGCACTTTCTGCGTTTTGGTCAGAAGATCTGTTCTTTATCGGTTTATTACTGATTGTATTGGGCACAGGATTATTTAAAACCTGCGTCACAGTAATGGTAGGAACCTTATATAAAAGGGATGATACTCGCCGTGATGGTGGATTCTCCTTATTTTATATGGGTATCAATATGGGCTCATTTATAGCACCACTCATCACCGGTTTCTTAGTGCGTGATTATGGCTGGCATTGGGGCTTTGGTATTGGTGGAATTGGTATGCTTGTTGCGTTACTGATTTTCCGCTTTTACGCAGTACCGACCATGCGTCGCTTTGATAGTGAAGTAGGTTTAGATTCAAGCTGGGATCGCCCAACGGTTGTTCGTCGTAATGTCGGTCAATGGATTTTAGCGTTATCTGTCGTTCTTATGGCAATTGTTGGCCTTATCATTTCTGGTGTTATTCCTTTTAACCCAGTTGCTGTGGCTAACTTTATGGTCTATGTGATTTCCGGTAGTGTTATCGCCTATTTTATCTATTTATTCCTATTCGCAGGATTAAGTAGTAGTGACCGTTCTCGCTTATTTGTTTGTTTCCTTTTATTGGTTTCAGCTGCCCTTTTCTGGTCTGCATTCGAACAAAAACCGACATCATTTAACTTATTTGCCAATGACTATACAGACTTAAACTTTATGGGCTTTGAGATCCCTGCAGTTTGGTTCCAGTCTGTAAATGCCTTGTTTATTATTGTTCTTGCGCCTGTCTTTAGTTGGTTATGGCCAATGATGGCACGTAAGAATATGAATTTAAGCAGCATTACTAAGTTTGTGATTGGTATTTTATTTGCAGCGGGTGGCTTTACCGTCATGATGTTTGCATCTGAAAGCGTTATCGCAACAGGACAAGGTGTATCACCACTTTGGTTGATTGGTAGCATCTTATTGCTGACATTAGGCGAATTATGTCTAAGCCCAATTGGCCTTGCCACAATGACTATTTTAGCCCCAGCAAGAATGCGTGGGCAGGTCATGGGATTATGGTTCTGTGCAAGCGCATTAGGTAATTTAGCCGCTGGTTTAATGGGCGGAAATATTCGTCCAGACAAATTGGATGTAATGCCTGATTTCTTCTCTCATGTTTCTATCGCACTGGTTATTTGTGCCGTTGTTCTTGCTGCACTAATTATTCCAGTTCGTAAGATTTTACAAAGCGCAGATAGCAAAGAGAAAGCACAAGCTTAATTTCAGTTGCTCATTATTGAAGCCATGCCTCATTTGCTTAGGCATGGCTTTTATACCCTGTTATTTAAAGGTGATTTTTATATATTGCACCTAGTATTTAAAACACTTAATCTCATTATCTTCTATTGATTGATAATTTATCACTAAGGTAATGGAATGACTGTTCTTCCTATTTATTATGTTAATGCCTTTTCTTCTACACCTTTTTCAGGGAATCCCGCAGCTGTCGTTTTGTTAGAAGAATGGTTGCCAGATGCCACCTTAATTACACTTGCTAGTGAGATTAATTTACCTGAAACCGCTTTTTTAGTGGATGATCACATTCGCTGGTTTACACCAAAAATAGAAGTACCATTATGTGGACATGCCACATTAGCCACCGCATTTGTATTAAAGACGATCAAACACGCTCCAGATAATTTATTTAAATTTCATTCACTTTCAGGTGAGCTCACCGTCTCTTGCCAAGATTCATTTTTTACGCTTGATTTTCCAACCATTCCAGCAACGTTAAATAACGGCATAAAATCACAACTCGAAACACAACTTAATTTAATCATCAATGAAGTTTGGCAAGCACATGATCGTTATGTCTGCTTTTTATCTGATCCAAAAACAGTCATTAACTACCAACCTGATTTCACTCAAATCGCACAGTTAGATTTACCTGGCGTTATTATTACAGCTAAAGGCAATAAACCTTTTGATTTTATTTCTCGTTTCTTTGCACCTGTAAAAGGGGTTAATGAAGATCCCGTTACTGGTACATCTCACTGTGTATTAGCTCCTATTTGGAGTGATAAGCTAAATAAAAAACAATTACACGCAAGACAAGTCTCAAAACGAGGTGGAAATATCGACTGTGAATTAAAAAATGGTCGTATTCTACTTACCGGTGACGCGACTCTTTTTCTAGCAGGTGAAATTACCTTTTAATTACTGACGACATTATCAGCCATTCATCTACTTTGCTTTCAATTTACTCTATTTTATACTGTGGGGAAAATTTCCCTACAGTATCAAAAAGAAGAAGGCTTTATTGTTATGTCTATCTCTGACTTATCTCCTGAACTGCAAGATAAAATCAAAAATTCAGTTACTCGCGTTTCTAAAGTTATCTTTCCAACCACAACTAACCATCACTCCACACTCTTTGGTGGTACTGCATTAGCTTGGATGGACGAAGTGTCATTTATTACCGCCACACGCTTTAGTCGTAAACGCCTAGTGACTGTCTCAACCGAAAAGATTAACTTTAATCATCCGATCCCATCAGGCACGATTATTGAACTAGTCGGTGAAGTTATTCGTGTTGGACGTACTAGCTTAACGGTTAATGTCTCAATTTTTCTGGAAGATATGTACGCTGAAGGACGAGAAGAAGTGATCCATGGCCAATTTAATTTTGTAGCTGTCGATAATGCCGGAAAACCCACGCCATTATTCGACAAATAGCCTCTTATAAAGAGTACTATCTCTCTTTTGACCTGCCTTAATTAAAAAGTACATGATTTTATTATGTCGTAAATTATTCTTAGTAAGAACAAGACATTAAAATAATTAATTCAAATGGATATTTTTCAATCAATGATAAATATTCAATAAAATCAAATAGTAATAAGATTACTAACATGTAAGACAAGAGTTATCCACAGTTAATGTGGATAACTGTATACAACAGAGAATTAGAGAACACAGATCTTTATTACTGAAAATTCAATCTGACAAACTGTTAATTTCATTCCCATTTTTGCACTTTCAGCAATAACTATATCAACAGAGTGTGAATATCTTCGGCCCACTTCAAGCGCCAAATCGATGGAAGGTTCAATGAGCAATATTACGCCAACATCCTCATTATCCCCAGAGAGGTCAGTAAGCGATCTTATTTGAATGAGTGGTTTCATTATATTGTTAGCAATTTCTTGCGCTTTATCTGTTGCGGCTTGATTTACTCTTACTTGCTTTTCTATACAGCCACCACCAGAATGAAGATAGATCATGATAGTCCCATTATAAAAACAAAGGTCGTTATCCTTATTATTCAAATCGACGGCATAAAAGCCAGTCAATCCTATAAGAAAAAACGACCTTATTTCTCATTATTATCCTAAGCAATATTATTTAGTAGACACTTACCAGCCATAAGAAACACCACCACCGACAACACCGCGATCTTCCGTATTCCATGAAGCTGAAATACGAATAATTGCACTTTCTGTTATTTGATACTGAGCACCTGTTGCAAGTGCATTAGCATCTCGATAATTACCAACCCCCACACCTAAACTAAAAGTGTGAGCCGTCACATAGGGAATATTCGCCATAGCTGCAACGGAAGCGATACCAGCACTTGCTCTCTTATCTGCCTTATCAATTTTATTATCCATATTTTTTAGTGCAATATCGTTATCAATAAAGATATTTTTAATTTTATTATTGGTATATTCATTTGCAATAGAGATAGAGTCATGTTTTGATTTTTCTATATATTCCTTCAACGATTCATCTCTATCACTAATAATGCTATTAGTGATATTAATATACTCATTTCCTTTTTGAGCAATATACTTCTCACGCTCCTTTATTATTTTTTCCAATAAGCCCTTCCATACCCGATGCTATTTTACTAATTTCTATATCCGTATAAGTATTAGCACTTTTTTCTGATGCTTTAACTTGCCCTTCTGTTGATATTGTAATTTCATTTCTAACATTATCAATATGCTCAACTATTTTTACATCATGCTGATTAACTTTAAAATCAGTATACTCTTTACCACTATTTTCAACTTCAATAAATCTATTATTTGTGTAATTTTTAATATCCGTTTCAGACTCACTAATTTTATTATCAGTATAAGACTCAACACCGGCTTTCATATCTGAAAGTTTATCTTCGGTATAAAGGTAGAATTCATTTTTTTCTTCATTGATATAATTAATAATTGTATCTTGATATTCGTTTATTTTACTATCGGTATATTGATTTGATTTTTTATTTGCATCATCAGCCAATGCCTTTGCTTTAGATTCACTTTGTTTTAATACAGCTTCACTTGCTTTAGAGATATCATTTTGTATTACTTTGTTATTTTCATTTATTTGAGTTGTGGTTGCTTTGAGTAGAGTATTTTTTTCTTGCTCAATTTTATCATTGATGACGACATTATTGTCACGAATACGCTTATCAGCTTCAATAAGAATATTATTTTTCTCTTCTTGCAGTTGAGAAACATTCACCGCATCTGTATCTTGTGTTCCTGCTGCAACATTAATAATTTGTCGCTGATTTTTATCACTACCTATTGATAGCGTATTATCTCGATTATTACTGCTTTTATCACCTAATATAATAGCATTACTTGCTGTTCCTGATGACTTACTGCCAATAAGGACCGAATTTTCAGCGCTATCTGAAAGGCGGCTTCCACTGCCTAATATCACCCCATTTTCCGCATTATTTATTGCACCTTTACCTATACTAATTGCATCCTTACCTTCACTATAAGCTTGAGAGCCAATAGACAGTGAACCTTCGCCAATAGCCATTGCCCCACTTCCTAATGACAATGCATTATCCCCTATTGCCGTACTTTTATGACCGATTGCTGTTGCATTTTTACCTTCAGCGCCGGCATTAGCTCCAATCGCTGTTGATTGGTCTGAATGTGCCCACGTATTATATCCAACTGCTGTCGCCTCATTACCATCTGCTTTACTATCTCCACCTAATAAAGTGGTATTGTTGGCATAAGAAAATGTAGATGAAAATAATATAATAGCCAATAGTTTCATCTTAAAACTTATATTACAAATCATATTTATATCACTCCATAATTAATAAACTCATACATAGAGTAATATGTATTTTATTTTTTACACATTATATATTTTACAAAATAATTTAATTCCACTCAGGAATTTCATTATAAATGAATAATAACATCTCTATATAATTAGATAATCAATGAAAAAATAAATTACTATTTTTTATTTTCAAAATAAAATCAACCACTAAAGAAAAAAGACAAATAATAAAAAAACAAGAATAATATTTAATATTAAAAACAAGATCCATTTTAATAAAATTAAAATGTTTTAAATTTTGAGATAAAGATCAAATAATAATAACGTTATTTTTTTATATTTTAATAGCATTATAAATTTATATTACAACAATAACTAAGTATAAATCCCTAAACATTTTTATGTTTAGGGATTTATGTTTATTCAATAAAAGTCGCTTCTGCGATTAATAATTTATCAATTGAGGATTGACATAAATAAGGCCTAAGAGCTTCAAATTTCTTCTCTGACCATTGATAAATTTTTAACGATAAAAGTTGCTCAATCACATTTGGATCAAAACGGAATTTAAGATGTTTCGCTGGCGTTCCACCTACAATGCTATAAGGCTCTACATCTTTGGAAACAACACTATTAGCAGCAACAATAGCCCCTTCACCAACAGTGACTCCAGGCATTATCATTGCACGCATTCCTATCCATGCACCATCCTGAATATGAGTATCACCTTTACCTATATAAGCTTCTTCAATTTTATCCATAAAAGGATATAGAGAGAACCAGTCCACACGATGAGTATGGTTTCCGCCCATTAATATAACGGCTTGTGCACCAATACAAACATAATCACCGATATATAATTTATCAATTTCCCATAATGGTTCCCATTGCAGGCTAACTTCATCACCATAAAGATAGCGCACAACAGAAGCTTCAAAACCCTCATCCCAACAATCACTGTAATAGCTATGTTGTCCTTTGATGATAATGTTTTTATTTTTTACTGTTTCATGTAGATATTCTACACGTGACCAATGCTTATTTTTCATAATATGACTCGCTATAAATTAATGAGTCATCAAAGAATGCTTAATTCTCTGATGATGTGTTCGCATTCAAAACACATCGCCTTAAGCTATCCTAGGTTGAAGTAATAAAGGATTTTGTTTCATTTTACTTTATTATCCTGTCTCTTTATTCGATAAACTTATACCACTATTGTTATCTGTCATCATAAGCTTTATTGACGAAAAAACCACGGATAATCTACATAACATTTTATGACTATCCATGGTTTAAGAAATGACTATTTAAAAAAATCTTTACTACCATGAGGCGCACAACGTAAATATTGAGGCGCTACTTTTATGGTTTGCTTCAGTTTTTCTGCCGCATGCCAAGGCCAACGAGGATCGTATAAAATACCTCGACCTAATGCAATAAAGTCAGCTTGCTCTGTTAATAAAATAGCTTCAGCTTGTTCTGGCTCGGTAATAAGTCCAACCGTAATAACTGGCAATTGTGTTTCATTATAAATAGCCTGAGCAAATGGCACTTGATAATTAGGGCCTAGTTTAATATTTTGCTTATCAGATAAACCACCAGAAGAAACATGAATATAATGGCAACCTAACTCTTCAAGATGTTGCGTTAAAGCAACTGTGCTTTCAAGATCCCAGCCACCGTCAACCCAATCTGTTGCAGAAATTCTCACTCCAACACAAACATTATCAGAAACAGCATTTTTCACTCCAACAAAAACATCTGCTAATAACCGACTACGATTATTAAAATCACCACCATACTGATCTGTTCTATCATTTGATAATGGGGATAAGAATTCATGCAATAAATATCCATGAGCGCCATGAATTTCAATAACATCAAAACCTGCTGATTCTGCTCTTTTCGCTGCCTCAATAAAGGATTGCTTTATCTCTTCAATTTCTTCAATAGTCAGAGCATGAGGCTGATGATTTTTTCCAAAAGGAATTGCTGAAGGTGCAACTTTTTGCCAACCATAAGGAGAATCTGGTGCTAATGATCCGCCACCATTCCAAGGTAAATCAGTTGATGCTTTGCGCCCCGCATGGGCGATTTGTATACCAATTTTAGCAGAGGAATATTGCTTAATATTATCAACCAATTTTTTTAATTCACTGCCATGCTGATCAGACCAAATGCCTAAATCTTTATAGCTAATACGGCCTCTCGGTTCAACAGCAGTAGCTTCCACAATCACAAGCGAAGCACCTGATAATGCAAGCTGCCCATAATGCATAATGTGCCACGTTGTCGGATAACCATCTTGTGCTGAATATTGGCACATTGGCGCAACAATAATACGATTATCTAACTGATGGGGGCCTAATTTTTTAGGGGAAAACAACAAACTCATATAAAGCCTCCTGCTACCAATAAGAATTTATGCAAAGAAAATTACTTTGCTTATAAATAAATGGATTTAATATACAAGTTTAAGGCTATCGGATCTTATCCATCAAGGCGATGCCCTACTTCACATTGTGATGATAAATACTTTATTTCTTAGTTATTATTTATTCTTACCTAAACCTTATAGTTATTAAAAAATGTAAAAGTTACTCAATAAACTATCACCTTATTTTAATCTGCTACAACGGAATAAGATATTATTTGAAACGTATAAAACAAGAAATGAACAACATGAAAAAGATCAGCACTAAATACTGATCTTTTTTCTAATTAGTCATTCGATTTTGCAGGCTTAACCAGTAACAGAGAGAAACGTCTTGCGATAGGCAATACAAATAAGACGGTTGGAAAAGCAATCATCCAAGAGATCCCCCAAGAGCTTAACCATGGGGAGATAACATACATACCCATTCCTAACGATTTGACGGTACTAATAAAAGCAACAATACCTGACATAATAAAAGAAAGGAAAAAAGGAACAAGAAAAATCATTGCTCGAGTAGGCAGTTTAGGAATACCTAAAAAATAATTTTTGTCATGAAAAGACATAGTGAAAGACCCCAATAATACGATTGTACAACGGCACATAACTGCCAATACAACAGGCTAAAACTAAGTTATATGCGTTGATTAACGTAAACGCTTACGAGTCTTATTGACTAAACTGTAGGCTAGTTTATTAATAAATATTTTTTTGTCAACTAAATTATTCTATTCTCATCTAGAGAATAAATGATATGAGATAAATATACGTTTCTTTTGTTTTATATAAAATTTATTTATATAATTAAACAATTAAAAATAATAAAAATGAGAAAACATTATCTTGTTTTCTCACACTTTTTTACCAATCTCTTGTTGCAATTAATTCTTCTATATCAGCATCTTTAAAACCATATTCATCAGCAATAATACCAAAATCTTCTGCAATACACTCTCTTGCAACGGTTTCAATCTCACTACCTTCTTCACAAAACTCCTCAGCAAGATCATTAAATTGATCTGTTGTTTCTTGAGTTAAAATATAAAGCTCTGATAAATCTTTAGGTGAAGTCGCTTCAATTTTAAAACACAGTGTTTTAAGTAAATCTTGTCCTTTTTTTACCAGGTGAGCTGGATAATACTCATCATTTTCCATCTCTTTTAAAAAAGAGTGTAAAGCTAAAACTGAATTATTGATCATGGTGAAATCCTATTTAAGTATTTACCTTAGTGACATTAAATACATGTCCTTTTTCTGGTAAGGATATATTACTTTCTTTAATTAAATGATTCATTTCTGTTACACTGAATTTATACAACTTTAAGAGTAAATAGAATATAGGCAATAAAGTAAAATGACTAAAAAAATACGAATTATTTTTCTTTTTTTGACTATCGCTTTGCTTTCTTTTTTTATTCTTAATTTCTATTTTAAGCACTCCCCTTTAGCAACATGGAAATTTTATGGCAGTAATGGTGAATACATTACAGGTCGTTACTATCCACCAGCAAAAGACAGTGCAACAGATCTCATAATTTCAATTCCAGAAGTTCCAGAAAAAAACGGTTTAAAAATAACAAAATGGGATAATTGTCATTTAAATTTAAACAACGATAACAAAACATTGGATATCTCTTATTTTACAAATGGGCTCATTCAAGCCTCATTTTCCACAGATAATCCAATTTATATGCCTCTAATAGAGCTTAATTTTTATCAGCCTGATGATATGCATTGGTCGATAACTCGTTTAACTGATGGCACTTATAAAGGCTGGATCTGGGATAATGTCGCTAATCAATTAATTCCCATACATTACCAATCTGATAGAACAACATTAATTGAAGGCACTAACTATACACTGATGCCTGGTAGTTATTGGCTATTTCAGCGTTGGGATAATGGAGTATTAGTGGAAGAATACAATTTAGATGATTTACCTGCAAAAGATAACTTTATTCCTGAAAGCGATAAACAACGTCTAGAACACGCAAAAGCAGAATTTCAGAATATAGCGAATGAACTAGCAAAACCGTTAAATTTACCATTTGATTTACATTTATGGGATAACTCATTTTGTGAGTAATAACCACCATGTGAAATGCTCCCAGAGGGATGGGAGCATTTCTGACACAGAATGATTTAATTTATACTAAATAACACCATCTAATTTCATATAAATTCCTTTTAATAAAAATCAAATTCCTTTTAAAACACGAAGTTCTATTGCAAGAGTATAGATGAATAGAGTAAATAATTTAAATCTAATAAAATGTTGCACAACAGGGATATAATAATCCTATTATTTTATTTCAATAAAACAATAAAGCATCATTTTAATAGACATATTAATCAATGAAATTATTTTTTTATATTTATATTATCTTAAATACACCATCACATTTAATCATTCTTAACTAATGTTATATTTCATTTTAAAAAAGCAAGCATCTTAGGTAAATCATTTAAGTTAACTTAGCATAATAATGTGAGAATATACTACCTATAACAAACCAAGAATAGTAATTCTAACTTAATTCGTTTTTAAAAATTAACATTAAATGCCTTAAAATAATAAAATACAAAACAAAATTATCTAGAAACTCCATTCATATTAATACTTTATTTTTAAAGTCGCCTATTTTTAGTAAAAAAAAATATTAAATAAAATCTTATCTTACATTAAGAGTTCATTAATCAAACTTGATTTTACATTTTATTATATTGCTCAATTTTTATTTGGCTCTTATACTTTCTTAAGACGATTTTAGATAGGTATTATTATGAATATTTTATTGGTTGAAGACGATCTACAACTCGGTAAAGCGCTTTGTCGCGGGCTTGAAATTGCCGGTTTTCACCCATGTTGGGTTAGGTTACTTGCTGATGCTCGTGTTCAACTGAGCCAGCGCCCTTTTGATTTAATGCTATTAGATTTGGGTCTACCGGATGGCGATGGACAAGATGAACTTATTGCACTTAGAAAGAACGGCGAAAAAATTCCGATCATCATTTTAACGGCTCGAACTCAAATCGACAATTTAGTACAAACTTTAGATTCAGGGGCTGATGATTTTTTACCGAAGCCTTTCGCTATGCCTGAACTTATTTCCCGTGTAAAAGCAGTTAGCCGTAGAATGGCTGGTTTTTCATCACAAATATGGTCTATTGGGGATTTACAGCTTAATCCTGCAAACCATCAAGTCACCTTAAATGACGAACTGCTTTTATTATCAGGTAAAGAATATCAGTTGTTATACGAATTAATGCGTAATACTGATAATGTAGTGCGTAAATCCGAGTTAGAACAACGCCTATTTGGTTTAGATGATAAAATTGAAAGTAATTCACTTGAAGTCCACATGCATAATTTACGTAGAAAAATAGGAAAAGAGCGAATTATCACTGTGCGTGGTGTGGGTTATTTATTAAAAAAAGATGCTAACTAAATGAAGATCCGTTCTTTCTTTATTTACACCATTGTTCTTCAAATTATCTCTATTGTTATGCTTTGGGGCGTATGGTTAGCTTGGATACAATTTGATTATCTTGCTGAGTTTGAAAAAATTTATAATAAACAACAAGAAATTATTGCTGAGGGTTTTGCTAATACCTTAGAAAGTGTTGCTGATCAGCCTGAAGTCCTTAAAGAAATCGCTCATAACTTACAAGGTATGTATATAGATGCCATGCTCAATGGCGAAGATGATGAATTACAATATCTGCCGTGGTTTATTGCCTTAGATGCAAATAATACTCTGATTTATACTAACCGCCCTGAATTACCTATTCCAACCAGAGTGCTTTCATTAGCATCCGAAAAAGTCTCTGTGGCGGGTGAAAAGTGGATCCTCTCTTTTAGTTGGGGAGAAAAACACAAAATAAAAGTATTTATTGGTGAATCCGTTGAAGATAGGGGGCATGTTATAGGTAACCCTGTTGAGGGAACATTTGTGCCCTTTCTGTTTATTCTAGCAACAGTTATTTTTGCTATTTTAATTACAGCTTATTTTAGTTTACGTCCGTTAAGGCAAGCTGCAGAACTAATTTCTAATCGTAAACCTCGTAATTTAACGCCGATTAATGTCGGTCAACAATTTAAAGAAATACGTCCAATCTTTAAAGAATTAAACCAGTTAATGGCAAGAATTGATGCAGCTAATATTCGTGAAAAACAATTTATGGCAGATGCCGCCCATGAATTAAGAACACCAATAGCTGCTGTTATTGCTCAATTACATCTACTCTCTTTAGTAGATGATCAACATGAGCGCGAAGAGATTATTGATGATATGAAACAATCACTTGATAGAGCCGCAGCTCTTTCTCATCAAGTAATTGATTTAGCACGATTAGAATGTGATGATTTTCCACTTAAAATAGAAACCCTTGATATCTATAACATCATTGGTAATGCAATAGCACAACGTGTTCCCTATGCAATTAGTAAAAATATTGAACTATCACTAAATGAAGGGCATCCATTGCCCCTTAAAACTGATAAACAGGCATTACTCTCTATATTTAATAATCTACTTGATAATGCTATTAAATATTGTCCTAAAGGTAGCCAAGTAGAAGTTACTATTGAAAATAGATATGCAGAAGGGGTTAACATTTTTGTGCGTGACGATGGGCCAGGAGTGGCAAAAGAACATATTAATGCCCTTTTTTCACGTTTTTATCGTGTTCCTGGTTCAAATGAAACGGGGAGTGGCTTAGGGTTATCTATTGCACAAAACCTCGCTAATAAAATTCAAGCCTCATTAATTGTGGCTGAAGGACTTAATAATAGAGGTATCGGTTTTATTATCACGCTACCGTTAGAAATAAAACCATCAGAAAATGATTAATTACTTGTTAATTAACAAAATATTAGAAAGGAGGCATTCATGCCTCCTTTTTCTTTTATCACCGTAGCGTTAATTGTTGATTTATTCCCAAAGCTTTATTAGCCAACGTAACCCAGCAGTCACTATTGCGGCACTAAGCACAATCATAATAAATGGCTTTTTTTGCCAAGTGAGAACACCCGCTACCCCGACGCCAATAATTTTTGATATATCAGCAAGTTGATTGCCATCAAAAAATGTTGAGGTCGTTGCCACTGAAAATAAAATAACAATTGCTGATAATGAAAGTATCTCTTTTACACGAGGCGAAACACCGGACCTATTGTTAAGCAATATTCCGGAAAGACGCATTGCATATGTGCCAACAGCAAGAATAATAATTCCTGTAATAATAGATGCGGTGGACATTAAATTCTCCTTAGCACAAATAACACGCCAACTAATGACAATAAAACGGGGATCCCTACAGGTAAAAATAGTGTTGTTATAAGAGCAATGGCACTACCAATAATTGCAGCATTACGTGTTAGTTTATTTTTTAATGCTGGCAAACTTAGTGCCAAGATAATAGCGGGGAACATCGCATCTAACCCTAACATCTTAATATCAACAATAAATGATCCTAAATAAATACCTATCATGGTTCCTAAAGGCCAAACAAGTAAAATGCTCAACCCACATGCCCAAAATGCAAGTTTATTCTGTTCAGCTGTTCGTTGAGATAAACCAAATACAACACTTTCATCATTTAATATATGAAAGCCTAATAATGATTTAAGCCCTTTTCCGGGTAAATCTTTTACAGCCATACTGAAGGGAATATGTCGTGCATTAACCATCAATCCAGCAAGCGCTGCATAAATTGCACTTCCTCCCATCGCCACTACACCAATAAAAAGAAACTCAGAAGCGCCGGCTAAAACGAAAATGGATAACACTAATGGCACCCAAAAATCAAACCCTTGTGTATGAGCCAAAGCACCATAAGAGATACCAACAATACCATCTGCTAATGAAACAAGCAGAATGTCTCTAAGTACGTTATTATCAAGCCGACTGTTAATTTGCATAGAATATCGTATTTTTTATTGAACATATCGTTCATTATGTTGAACGATTTATTTTTTTGCAAGATGATTTTAAAGGAAGCTATGATGTCATCGCCTTGTGCGCCTATTGAAATTATTTCTCAGGCCCTTGCCCGAGAGAGAAAAAAAGCGGGCCTTTCGCTTGCTGAAATTGCAAGACGAGCCGGTGTTGCAAAATCCACATTATCTCAATTAGAAGCAGGCCAAGGAAACCCTAGTATTGAAACACTCTGGGCGATTTGTGTTGCATTAAACATTCCGTTTTCTCAACTTATTTCAGCACCACAATCTGAAGTCAAAGTTATTCGCAAAGGTGATGGCTTTAAAATTAGCGCAGAAAAAGCGTATTACCATGCTTTTTTACTTTCATCCTGCCCAATGGGGGCAAAACGCGATATATATACCGTAATTGCTCAACCGGGAAAAGATAGGGTGTCAGATCCTCACAGTAAAAATGTGACTGAGCATATTATTATTATTAGTGGTAGTGCAATGGTGGGAACGCTAGATAATCAACAAGAATTGCAACCCGGTGATTACATTTGCTATCCCGGTGATGTTACTCATGTATTACGGGCTTTAGAGCCAGATACAACCGCTGTAATGATCATTGAACATCATAATTAATACAATAAATGATAAATTTACCGCACTGTTATATTGCAATAAAAATCTAAAAACAGTGCGATAAATTTTATTAAGTATATTTGTCTATTCAATTATTTTTTAAGTGCTTTATCAAGGTAGATCTCTCGTAGACGTTGAGACAAATGCCCAACTTTCCCCTGATTAATCTCTTCATTATCGATTGAAATTATAGGCCAAATTAACGTGGTAGCTGAGCTAATAAAAGCTTCTTTTGCTTTTTTAGCTTCATCAAGCGTAAATAAACGCTCAATAACTTTAAGCCCCTCTTCTTGCGCTAATTGAATAATTGCTTGGCGCGTGATACCTGGCAAAATGTCCTGACTCAAAGGTCGTGTAATAATTTCATTATCATGATTTACAATAAAAAAATTACTTGAACTACCTTCTGTTATATAGCCATCTTTTATTAAAATAGCATCATCAGCACCTTGTTGATGTGCATAATGTTTCGCTAAACATGCGGCTAATAATGCAACAGTTTTAATATCACAACGCTGCCAGCGAATATCGTCAACACTGACTACCGAAATGCCTTTTTTGGCATTAGGATGATTAATTACTGTGGAGTGCTGAACGAAGGCAACAATTGTGGAAGGAATAGATGAAGACGGAAAATCAAAAAAGCGAGATGAATCAGTACCTCGGGTTATTTGTAAATAAATAAGCCCTTCATGAAGATGGTTGCTTTCAATAAGTTTTTGATGAATATCGATTAATTGTAATTTCGTGATAGGAAGGGATAATCCTAATTCTTTGCACGAACGCTGTAAACGTTGGAAATGTCCGTCAAAGTCAATGAGTTGACTATCAATAACTGCGGTAACTTCATAAACCGCGTCTGCAAATAAAAAACCACGGTCAAAAACAGATATTTTAGCCTGCTCTTTAGGTACAAACTGATTATTTAAATACACAACATCAGACATTTTACCTCCGTTATAACTTTTATTAACATTTAATCTTAGCCACTACCTTACTCCTTCAATTTTATATTTCAAAGATGATTTATCACCTTCCCTACCTCTTTTTAATTATAGTTTTATTTAAAGAAGTCATGTTATATAAACAAAAATTGCTATAATTTAACTTATGTCCAAAATATAAACATAAAGAGGTTGCTATGTTAGATATTAATAAAAATAATTTATCTCAGCTAACAGAGAAACTGGTTAAAAGACAATGTACCTTAATGAATATTATCGCCACATTGGGCTTTATTGCAGGTTTTATCTGTATTATTAACCCTCTCTCTTCTGGTGTTGTTATCAGTGTATTACTCGGTATCGTTTTCTTTGCCTGTGCAATATCCAGCATTATTGGTGGCTTCAATTCTCAAGTCTCTTCAGGCTGGTCAATGCTCATCACATTATTAGCTGGTTTTATTTATCTTTTACTGGGCTATATTTTTATTACTGATCCGCTAAACGGTATGCTTAGCCTGGCTTTTTTTATCGGTTTTCTCTTTATTTTTGCGGGGATATTGCGCCTAAATATCGGCTTCAAGCAAATTAAAGATAACTTTTATGGGTGGTTTAATATCTTGGTAGGATTTTTAGATCTCGTTATCGCCTATTTTTTACTTGCGTTTGGGCCTGAAACATCCGTAGCTCTGGTAATGGCATTGATTGGTATACAGCTTATTTTAAGCTCACTCACCATTTTATCGATAACCAGTGCAATAAAAAGAATGACTCGTTAATAGGCTATACAATAATCATATTCTTATTAGTTTTTGCTAAGCAAAGAGCCACATTATGTGGCTCTTGAGCAGAAAACTATTCTCTATATTAAGTGTAAGTATTAAGCACAAGGCAAGCGCAGAGATACTGTATACATATTCTCACCACAAAGATAACAATTCCCTGTATTCTCAAATATCATCACTTGGATACCTAATTGCCCCACTTCAATATTCGGTAGTGCATCAGCCAAAATACTTTCTAACACAGGTTCTAGTATTTCAACCATATTTATAGGTTCATTATTTGGTGTTATATCATGCAAGAAGTTACCTAAACGAGGATCATCTGCATAAATTTCCAATGTTGAACGATACACTAGCGTTCTTTCACTGCTATTCATTTTAGAATAACCATTAAAAATGATAACCATTTTCTGGATATGCATTTTTGCAACACGGTTTTTAATTTGTAAACATAAAGAAGGTACAAGCCTAATATTGACAGAATTAAAATAGCGATCACAAATTTGTGGAATAGTGACACTAACGCAAGGTTTAGGTGCAATATTTTTAATTTGCTTATTACACTCTCCCGTTAAAGAGTTATCAACAATAATACGCTCACGGCGAGAAAAACAAATATTATCGAATATATCAACAGTGAAGAAAGAGATGTAATGGATACCATTTGTTAATGCTTGATTTTCCAATCTAACAGAAACTGCAGATTTATCAGTGCAAGGCAACATTTTTAATTGGTCATTAAAATAAAAACCAACCTGAGTACTTTCACTAATATCTCGTCCTAAAATAAGATTTGCATTCACACAATAATTTTCACTGTGATAGCTTAAAATCCCATTTAATGTTGCAGGCACTTTCGGAGAGGGTAGCTTCTCCGTGGTTAATTCAACATAATAATCTCTTGATTTAATGGGCTTGGTAGGCTCGTCACTATTTTCAGATTCAGCATGAAAAATGGCAATTTGTTTTGGCTCACTCTTTTTAAACCTTACTTTAAAATTCGCAATACCATATTTATTCGTTTTGCCAACATTAACCATTTCTCCATCTGCGTTATAAATTTCGGGTTCAACGTCAAGAGTACTATTATCAACATCGTAGACTAATTTAACTTCTTTATTTGACGCATCCTCCCCCTCTTTATCCTGTAAATGCACGACAAAGCTTTTAGAGACACTTTCCCATTTACTTGGCCACTGCATAGACTCAGAACGTATTGTCAATAAATCATCAAATCGCTCACAGTTAGTCGCTGTGCAGTCAGTATTAGGATTGGCTTTTGGCGGTGTAACACGAATTTGTATCGGTGTTGCGTAATATACGATATTTTCATCATCTTCATCTTTTAATATCAATTGTAATGACGCCACACCATTACGATTTCCCGTTAATGAGATCTCTGTTGTATTGTTATCAACTATCGTAATGTAGACATCTTTATTATTGGGTAAAATTAAAATTCCTTTCGGGCTGGTACGCCATTCCGCCAAACGCAAATTAATCCCGGTTACAACAACCTCATATTTAATAACTCGATTTATCTTTACTTCATTATCCACTTCATCAGGCGATGCTTTGATCTGATTAAATTCAATCTTCACATCCGCATCAACAGCTTGAGCCTGAGCACTATGGGCAGGCGGCTGAAACGCTAGCGTTTCTTTCTCACCTTGTAAGATTTTTTGCAAACGTTCTTCTTTTGTTTCGATATCCATTGAGTGATTTCCTTTCTTTTTCCGATTCCATTTTTAGCTTAAAGCAAAAAAAACAAGTGAAAATCACAATAGAAAAAAGTCAACTGAGTATTGTTAATAAACGGAAATAAAAAACAATTAATAAACAATAAGATAAATAGGTTCACCAATAAGGCACCACGGCTTAAATAGGCAGAAAATACCTTTAGCATAAAAAATAATTTAAAATTTAAAATATTTTTGTATAAAGCTATTGACTGTTATGAAAATGTGATTAAAATCAATCTTAGAAAATATTTGTGACGTGAATCACATTTTATTAATAGGATACTTAATATGAAATCAATGACTTCTTTTATTACTCACTTGCACCAGGTTGTTGTACAATTATCATCAACTCGCTTACTGTAATTATTTGATTTAAAATAATAAACAGCTCAAAGCCAGAAATAGCCCCTCATCGCAAAAAAGACTATTTCTGGCTTTTACTCTATATATTTTCTTTTTTCTTACCTTATTTATCCGCGCACCTTTCGTAACAAAAAATTCACCTCCTTGAACTAAGATCTCTTTTCTGTACTCTTAATACACAATACACATTAACTATGAGGATATTTTATGCAGCAGCAACTGCTTACATGGATACGTCAATTCAATGAAGAATACGCTCAAGTCGCTTCTTTATTACTCGTTTTAGTTATTATTTTTCTTGTTGCCCTTGTTCTTCATTTTATTTTACACAAATTAGTCCTACCTCGAATTTCGAGCGCCATCAATCAATATGACCAAAAATGGCAAGTTTCATTAGAAATAAACAAACTATTTAGTCGTTTTGCTTTTTTAATCCAAGGTGTCGTTGTTAATATCCAAGCACTTGTTTGGATGGGTTCAGGTAAAACACAAGAAGTCCTCACCACCAGCGCCCAAGCTTGGTGCTTAATTTTCGGCTTATTGATGCTTTTCTCTATTATGGATCTGTGCATGCAGATCATGAGAAATTCATCCTCCTTTGGCCGATTACCGTTGAAAGGTATTTTTCAAAGTTTAAAACTCGCCGCTTCAGTCCTAATTGGGATAATGATTATTTCCCTGCTCATTGGAAAATCTCCCCTTATTTTACTCAGTGGTTTAGGGGCAATGACGGCAGTATTAATGTTGGTGTTTAAAGATCCCATAATGGGATTGGTGGCTGGTATTCAGTTATCCGCAAACAACATGATAAGCCTAGGTGATTGGTTAGAAATGCCTAAATATGGCGCTGATGGTGCGGTTATCGATATTAGTTTAACAACCGTTAAAGTCCGTAATTGGGATAATACTGTTACCACTATCCCAACTTACTCACTTATTTCAGACTCATTTAAGAATTGGCAAGCTATGACAAAATCGGGAGGACGTCGTATTAAACGAAGCCTTGCTCTTGATATTAATAGCATTCATTTCTTAGATAAAAAACAACTTGATGATTTAGAAAAAGCTCATTTATTAGCGCCTTATATCAAAAATAAGGAAAGTGAAATTAGTGAATTCAATGCGACTTTAGGCAATGAATGTCAAACACCATTAAACCAACGTGGCATGACCAATATCGGAACCTTCCGTGCATATGTTGAAGCGTATTTAAAAAATCACCCTAATGTTCATAAGCAAATGACCATTATGGTAAGACAATTAGCACCAACCTCAGATGGGCTTCCTATTGAAATTTATGCGTTTACCAATACAACTGTTTGGGTACAATACGAGGCGATTCAATCCGATATTTTTGATCATATTTTTGCTATTTTGCCCCAATTTGGTTTAAGAGTGCATCAATCCCCAACGGGAAATGATGTAAGAGCACTGAGATTTCCTGTAGAGAATAATCAGCAATAAATCATTTTTATCGAAAATCAGAAAGGAGATAAATTCTCCTTTTTGACTTTTTGTATTAACAAATATTTTGAATCTCTTATTTTGTTATCATATTAACAATCTTGTTTAATTATAATGTATTTAAAATCGCTATGTTATTCTTTATATATCGATTGATTGTTAAATCCTATTTAATCTATATTTCATTTACCACTAAAGTGGTATTTATCAAAAAATGTAACCATTTGTTTAATAATTATTTTTTTAGATAACGTTATTAACATTTTTTATATTGATATAAATCATTATAGGTAGAAGGGTTATAACTTAACATATATATACAACTTTACTTGTTGTGAAAAATGTTAGGGTAATGTCAATGTCAAAAATTAAAAATAATACTTCTATTACTGAAATGAGTCGGCGTGGATTCATTCAGTCTGCAGCAGTTATTTCTGGTGCTGCCGCTGTTGCAGGAACGGTTTCATTACCATTCGCTGCTAATGCTCAAACCCCCCAGGGTATTCGTCCTGATGAGACTTCAGAAACTATCAAATACAGTGCATGCTTAGTGAACTGTGGTAGCCGTTGTCCATTAAAGGTTCATGTGAAAGATGGCGTTATCCGTCGCATTTCTAATGAAACTATGTATGACGATTCAACATTCGGTCTTCACCAAATTCGTCCTTGTCTGCGTGGTCGTTCTGTTCGTTGGAAAACCTACAATCCAGACCGTTTAAAATATCCAATGAAGCGTGTTGGTAAACGTGGTGAAGGTAAATTTGAACGTATTTCTTGGGATGAAGCCACATCAATCATCGCCGAAAAATTAAAATACACCATCGAAAAGTATGGTAATGAAGCAATTTATTACCAATACGGTACAGGCTCTACCGGCGCAAACTTACACGGTAGAACCGCATGTAAACGTTTATTAAGCACTGTGGGTGGTTTTTTAAGTGATTACGGTACTTATTCTTACTCTCAATTAACAGGTATCGTTCCTTATGTTTATGGCGATATGTTGGAATCTCTGTTAACAGAAATTGAGAATTCAGATCTCGTTGTGATGTTTGGTCATAACCTTGCTGAAACTCGTATGTCAGGTGGTGGCCAGTTCTATGAAACGCTAAATGCGTTAGATAAGAGCAAAAGTAAAGTTATCATCATTGACCCTCGCCGTACTGATAGTGTGACAACACTGGGAGCAGAGTGGATCCCGATTTATCCAGGTACCGATGCCGCATTAGTTGCTGCACTAGGTTATGTGATGATCCAAGAAGGTATCACCGATGAAGATTTCTTACGTGAATATTGCGTCGGTTGGGATAAGCAAACACTTCCAGCATCAGCACCTGAAAATGGCTCTTACAAAGATTACATTTTAGGTAATGGTCCTGATGGTATTGCCAAAACTCCTGAATGGGCGAGTAAATTAACCGGTATTTCTGTTGCACGTATTATCCAATTGGCACGTGAAATTGGTGGTGCAAGAGCTGCGTGGATCTCTCAAGGTTGGGGTATTCAACGTACAACCAATGGTGAACAAGCCTGCCGTTCTATTATGATGCTGCCATTAATGTCTGGTCATATTGGCCGTCCAGGTACAAATACTGGCTGTTGGGGCGGTAACGTAGCTTATCCTGTAGCAAGCTTTGCACTTCCTAACCCTGTAAAAACGCTGATCCCAACATTTATGTGGTCTGAAGCGATTGCACGTGGTGAAGAATTAACGAGTAAAAATGCAGGTGTTAGAAATAAAGATAAACTCGATACTGGCATTAAATTTATGTGGTGTTATTCCAGTAACGTGATTGGTAACCAACACGCTGATCTGAATAAAACCCATGATTTGCTGCAAGATGAATCAAAATGTGAGTTTATTTTAGTGTGGGATAACCACATGACACCTTCTGCAAAATACGCAGATATTCTACTGCCAGACGTAACAACGGTTGAAACAAACGATCTTATCAATAACTCTTACGCAAGTGGTGCTTACCACTATGTTGTCCGCTTACAAAATGCGATTAAACCACTTTGGGAAAACCGCCCTTGCTATGATGTCTTAACCGACATTGCAGAAAAAATGGGTACTAAAGCGCAATTCACCGAAGGTCGGACTTACGAAGAGTGGATTGAATATTGCTATAACCAAATGCGTGAGAAAAACCCTGCATTGCCTACTTTTACAGAAACCAATGATATGGGGATTATCGATCGTAAATTACCTAATCGTAATCAATACGTAGCACTTGAAGCATTCCGTCAAGATCCTATCGCTAACCCATTAAAAACAGCGTCAGGTAAGATTGAAATTTATTCTGAAAAATTAATGCAAGATACTGAAGGCTGGGTTTTACCTGAAGGCGACCGTATTCCTGCTATTCCAGAATATTGTAAGAATGAAGAAGGTGTTGAAAACGTTAAGCTTAAAGAAAAATTCCCTCTGCAAATGACGGGTTTCCACGATAAAGGCCACGTTCACTCAAGCTATTATAACGTTGCTATGTTACGTGAAGCTATCCCACATCAATTCTGGTTAAACCCAATTGATGCGCAAGAACGCGGATTAAAATCAGGCGATATCGCTGAAATTTATAACGAACGTGGTCGCTTAAATATTCTTGTCAAAGTTACTGATCGTGTATTACCTGGTGTGATTGCAGTACCGCAAGGTGCATGGCGTTCACTTGATACAACAGGTGTAGATACAGGTGGATGTATTAATACATTAACAAGCTGGCACCCATCGCCGTTTGCTAAAGGAAATCCACAACATACAAACCTTGTTGAAGTGAAACGTGCATAAGGAGTTAACTCATGAAGCAATATGGTTTTTATTTTGACTCCACTAAATGCACTGGCTGTAAAACATGTCAAGTCAGTTGCAAGGATGAAAAAGATTTAGATTTAGGCCCTAAATTCCGCCGTGTTTATGAATACGGTGGCGGTAGCTGGGCAAAACAAGACGGGATCTGGACACAAAATATTTATAGTTATTATTTATCCATTTCTTGTAACCATTGTTCAAACCCTACTTGCGTTGCAGGTTGCCCAACTGGCGCTATGCATAAACGTGAAGAAGATGGTTTAGTGGTTGTTAACCAAGATATTTGTGTTGGTTGCCGTTATTGCGAATTGCGTTGCCCTTATGGTGCGCCACAATTCGATGAGAAGAAGAAACTCATGTCTAAGTGTGATGGTTGCTATGAACGTGTAGCACAAGGCATGAAACCGGTTTGTGTTGAGTCTTGTCCTCAACGCGCACTTGATTTTGATGATATTGAAGTGATCAGAGCGAAACATGGCACAGAGTGCGGTATTGCACCAATGCCAGACCCAAGCCTGACTAATCCAAATATCGTTATCAAAGCACACAAAGAAGCAAAACCTTCTGGTGATAAAACCGGCTCAGTTCAAAATGCGGCGGAGGTATAAACCATGCATGAACTTCCTCTAGTCTTTTTTACTGTTTTAGGTTCTTCAGCAGCAGGCCTGTTTCTTATTGCTTATATCAGTAAAAAATTAGGTCAGATTGATGAGAACCAACTGCGTAATGCCAATATTTTAGCTTTAGTCTTAACGTTAATTGGCTTAGGTATTGGTGGATTACACGTTGGTCAACCACTGCGTTTTTTCAATATGCTCTTAGGGGTTGGCCGTTCTCCAATGAGTAACGAAGCCTTTCTAAGTGGTGTGTTTACGGGATTTGCTTTTGCAACTGTCGCACTCACTATAATGAAAAAATGGAAAGGTTTACGTGAAATTTGTAATCTGCTTACTGTTATTTTTGGTTTAGCCTTTGTTTGGTCAATCCCTCAGGTTTACCACATTCCAACTATTGCTAACTGGAATACAGATTACACTACCTTGCAATTTTGGATGACTCTCTTAGTAGGTGGCGGTGTACTGGCAATGGCAACAGGCGCAAGACGTTTAGGCGCACTGTCCTTTATTATCGGGGCTATTATCACTTTTGCTACACGCTCAGGTTATGTCAGCTTCCTTGGCTTTACCGGCCCTCAACTGAGTGCTGACCAATCTCTTTTTTGGGGATTCCAATTAGCGGTATTAGCATTGGGTATTGTTATCGTAGGATTTACTGCCCTAAAAGCACAGGCGTCAAAAATGACACTAGTCACTTGCGCCGCTGCGGTGATTATTGCTGAGTTATCAGGCCGTATCGCTTTCTATAACTTATGGCATATTACAATGTGATCAATTTTATGGCTGATTAATCAACCATAAAAAAGAAACCAAAATGCATACCTTTTTAGGTATGCATTTTTTTAGAATGAAGAGCCAGGTTGCTGTAAAAAATCTAATTCTTCAGGTGTCGATGTACGACCTAAAATTTGATTACGGTGAGGGTAACGACCATATTTATCGATAATTTCTTTATGTCGTAATTCATATTGATACGTATTTTCGTCGTTAAGTTGAGAAAATAATACGACTGCATCTTGGTGTATTTTAGCTGATTCTGAATGCATAAATGGCATTATCATAAATTTACGCTTAACAGGAGTTAGCGTCAGGTATTCAGGTAAACGAATAGCTTCCTGCGCTAAAATTAAAGCCATATTATCTTGTGCAAAGGCTTTTGGTGTATCACGCCAAATATTACGAGAAAATTGGTCAAGGATAATTATTTCAGCTAAGCGCCCTTCTATAGTTTCACGCCATGATGCAAGTTCACCACGACTTGCACTTAAACATAATTCACCAAACCTACGGCTAATTTCTTTATCAAACTGCAGATCTTTTTTAAACCATTGCTCTGGTGTGCATTCTTCAAACCAAAACGTCAAAGTTGATTGATAAGGGATCATAAAAACCACCACACTTGTTGTTTATTAATCAAAACAGCGTTTATTTTCATTAAAATAAACGTCATTGACGGGTTACTACTTTGATAAGTTACCATTTTAATATAGTGACGGCTATTAACCCCAATCCGAAACAGATATAAAAATAAATCCCCTTTAAACATTGAAAAGGGGATTTAAAATGCTTCCTAGCTAACGCTTAAGTCCATTAAGTCGCGCCATCCATAAGCTAATTTATCTACAAGTATGTATAAATGACATTCATTCCATTTGTTACATTCTGTTGATATTGTGATGTAATATAATTAACCCGTACATTTTACAACCATAGAACTTATCTCTGCCTCACTACCCTGCCTTAAAAATCAGCATTTGCAAATTTCATTATTTATAGTGAAGCCACTAAAAAAGATCTATGCCGTCTTGTACTGTTTTTTTAGTGAGCATCATTTCAAGACAATAAAGATTGTTATAAATAATAATTTAAATCAATATCTTACATTTCATTTTTTGATTTTTCGGCTTTAGCCTTGTTATTATCTTGTGTGATTACACCTAAAAGAAATCAGAGATCAAAAGTGAGATGAATGTTTAAAATTTGCACATTAGTAATGACATTTATTGAAAAGTTTGCCCTATTCCTCTGTTTCTTTAACAATTTTGGAGTACAATTGCCACAGTCTATTTACTGAATGATCTGTTATGTCTGCTATCTCTGTTATTGGAATAAGCTACCTTATTGGAGCTGTGATCTCGTTTATTATTACTTTCTTTTTAACCAAAGATCCCAGTTTTGCTATGCGCCTTCTCAGTGCATTATTAATCGCACTCACTTGGCCTCTTAGCTTTCCTATGGCGCTTATTTTTTCTATTTTCAGCTAGTTTTTAATCTTATGTTTAATAAACATAGTTATATTCTATTAAATTAGAATAATAACTATTTACTGTTTTAAATTTAAATAATAAATTAATTACTTTATAAAAATAACACTTTTAGCTTAGATTTTATTTAAAAAAGAATATCTAATTGCTCGTTACTTTATTCAATAAAAACAATATTTACCGAGTTATATCAGTGTGTTATGAATAATGTTCGTTTTTTTTGAAAATAAAACGTTATTTTAAAATCTGATATAAAATAAGTATTTTTATAAATTTACATTAATGATAAAAAATAAGATAAACTCACTCAAACCATCTATCTCTAGATGGTTTTGAGTTTAAATACTTTGAAATAATTTATTATTTTTTAATAAAACAATAAATTATTTCAGGATCGTTTTCATCAAGATTTTCAATACAACCGCTTTCAATAAAGCCTAACTTAATTAACATATTTCGCATTGAATGATTAGATTTATTGGTTGATGTAAATAGCTTATCTCCTTGTGTGTTTTCTTGAAAATAAGTGATCAAGCATTTTCCATAACCTTTTTGACGATACTTTTTATCTATCATCACTAGTTCAATAAATGGCTGATTAAAAAAGTAATGATGAATAACACCATACCCCACAATCTGTGCATCCACTTCAAGAAGATAAACAGCTTGGCTATCAAGCCAAGCTTTAATTTCTTCAATACGTGAAGCATCCTGTTGAGCATAGGTATCTAACTCAATAAGCGCAGAAAGATGATGATGTGTAGCGGAGATGATTTTCATGATTTTATTGTTAAACTGTCTCTAATATTTAGAGGTTAAGTTTATATTATCGAATTACTTTTTGCAGAAAAATCTATAACTAGAATTGGTACAGTTTAGAACTTTTTCATAGCTCACAACCACTATAAGATTAGTGAGCTAGTTATAAAAAACCAAAATGAATAATATAGACTTAATTTGGTTTTTCTGGCCATTCTATACTTTCACCATCATTTACATTATATACTTCTATAAAATATTTCATTAATTTATTCCTTCTTACTTTTTCATCTGAAGAAATAATTCCCAATTCCATAGAGCAATCTAATAATTTTAATTCATCAATGACCCATTTTAGATTTCTTCTTTTATTTCCTTTTGTAGCTAAAACCAAGTTATCATTATTTATTAAATCAACAAGCACTGGATATCCATTTTCATCTGCTTGAATTCTTTTATTACCATTCTGAGCGATGCAAAGCTCAACATAATATTCATTAGTTATTTTTATTTCATAAGTCGTATAAAAATATTTTCAATTAATACACTTTTGGCGAATATAATCCTGTAAACCTAGAATGATCTGTTCTGACTGCGCAATTCGTTCTCAGAGTAACCAATAATTTCGGATAGCGGTATCAGTAGGTTTGGCGGTGTTTGCATCATCCAAGCTGGAGGAGGAAGTGATTGACGCTTTGGGGCACTCAGCGTTGATGTACACCCGCTCAGGAATACGCTCACTAATATCACGCAATCGGCCAATTTCATTTTTCGCATGAACAAGTTCCTGTGTATGCTGATTATCAAGTTGATTAAGTCGATTAATTCTTAATTGATAATCTTTATTCTCTGCAATTTGTTGAATAAGAGATTGATAGATATCATCGTATTCACTTTTCAAAGATTTATTTTTATCAATTAACCAAACCAATCCTGTACCTAGGCATAAAATAACTATTACCATTATTCTAGATAAAGAAGTCATAATAATAGCCACGCATCTTCAAAAACCTTCTCTGAATAAGGTTGATATCCAAGTTCAATATTAACAATCGCTATTACTAAAGGAATCGTGATATTTTTTAATTGTGTATTAATAGGAGCATTAATTCCGATACCTATCTCTTTTGAAGCTCGGTTAATATAGCCTATTGTATTATTTTCGTTAGGTGGAGCATAACGATTTATAATGGTTTTAATAGTATTTAAGCCATATTTTTTTTGGTACGTTTGCAATAATTTGTAGATGGCTCTTATTCCATATTCTGGTGAAATAAATTGGCAAAAGTCTTTATCTGTTTGTTCAACAGATAACCCTTGCCATTTTGAACCATGCCGGATATTGCCAGGGTTATTATTACGCTCACCTCGCGCTATTTTAGCCATTTTTAACTCCTGCTCTTCCTTTTAAAAGTTTGCTCACGGAATCTACTCCGATATAACCAATAAACACACTGGCTAAATAAGCAAACTCATGATTAATATTAAATAAAATTAAAATATCTTTAATAAACCAAGCAAACATTGCACACATCAGCCCATCTATAGAGGTTTGTTTCCATCCTCCGCCGTTATATAAACCTCGAAGAATAGCCATTCCTCCAGCTAGAGAGGCAGATATTCCTTGTTCTTTCATTGAAGAAAGAGCAATAAATATCTGTTCCCATAAATCTGGATTTTCTTTCATTGTTTCTCATGGCTTACCTCCAAATAGGAGGAAATGTAATAAATAAGATACTCATCTACCGCGCTTAAATTTAAGTACGGTTTTAACATGAGTATGTTTATGTTTTATTTATCTAGTTAGATAAATGGCGGATATAAAAAAAGACCACATTGTGGTCTTCAATTGAAAATAAGCTTTAACAAATATTGTTACTTTGTATTTGTTAAGAAAATGCAGATACAAAAAAGCCCCACCGAAGTGAGGCTCTTTATATTCTGTTGTGAGGTCTTTAGATACAAATCTCTCACTGTGGGGATATAGTATGTTTATTTTTCCTGAAAGTCAACAGCTAGTTTCTACGAAAATAAATAAAGATAGAAAATTATTACTTAACAGTTACTTCTTGAAGAATTTTTTCTGATAAAGACTCTTCTTTAAAGCATTCTTCCACTAAATGTTCAAATAATACCTTGTAGTTACTGTATGCAACTGTTTTAGAAACACTCACCACCGTTTGTACTTGTTCTAATACTTCACTGAATTTTAAACGAGGATATCCGCGTCCTGCACATTTACTACAAGGTTTAAAAACTGACATGCCCTGTTTTTCACTCTCTTTTTTATCTAAAACTTGACCACGGCCATGACAACGACAGGCCAAGCGAATTTCAGCTTTCCCTTTACAAGTAGGGCAAACAACTCGAGTTGTTTCTCTCACTTTTCGGTAAGAAGTATTACCTATAGGTTTGGCTTTAAGTTCATTTTTAAGGTTTCGCTCAAAGCCTTTAACTGTTTTTGATGTATGGCTTTTGGTAGTGAAAACATCAACGTCAATAAATCCATTACTGCAATCAGGACAAACTTTTTTGCTTGCTGCACTTCTTGCATAATCTTGAAAGGCATAATTGGCAATAATATGTAAAACCTTGGCTTTATCATTTTCAGTTAGTTTATCAATGGCTTTATATTGATATGCCTGAGTTAACGCGTATTGATAAAGACTTTCTATAGCTTCATCTGGGTGACTAATATTATGCTTAGCTAAAAACAACTCTATGCCCATCCGTCCTTTTCGCGTAACTAGGCTAATTGATGTCATCACATCAGTCACAGAAAGCGAATCTACTGCTTTAACAGTTCTTACATCACTTAATACAATGCTTTTTGGTGAAAAATATTTAGGTAAGTCTGCTAGTCTCATTTAATGCTCCTTTTGATTTCCTATCATTACTAACTTGGTCATCCATGTACCACGACAAGGCATGGCATTTATGCATCTAAATCACCCGCATTTTACGGCGTTATCTCAACGTGATTTTTACTTACCACTCTTGCATTGGTTTATTTAGTTACTATTTTGTACTTTTCGTACTTTTATTAACTACTGGTTAATGCTATATTTTAACCAAAGTGGCGTCAAGTGGTAAAGGAAATTAACCAATGGTTAAAAATGATAATAAAACGGAGTTCACAAAAAGGCTTCAAGAAGCATGCTTAGATTCAGGGATTGCTGGTCGTGGGCTGGGTAAAAGAATTGCAGATGCGTTAGCTCAACAAGGTATAAAAGTCAGCGCCCCTGCAGTATGGAAATGGTTAAACAGTGAATCGATTCCTGATCCAACTAACATTTTAGCATTAAGTCAATGGTTAGATATTCGACCAGAATGGTTAGAATATGGGCGAGGAGCAAAAAGAAATGACGGCGTTTCAGTAAATGAAATGACTCCGGTTGATGATTGGGATAATAATACACCGATAGAACGAGATGAAGTTGAAATCCCCTTCTATACTACTATTGAATTAGCTGCCGGTTTCGGAAGTTGTACCACTGATAATCAAAAGGTGGAATTGTTGAGATTTTCTCGTTCTACGTTTAATCGCTATGGTGTACAACCTAGTGATGCTGTTGCTTTTAAAGTGCATGGCGACAGTATGTCTCCTGTTATTCCTGATGGCTCTATAGTAACTATCAGCACAGGACATACAAAAATTGTTGATGGTGGTATTTATGCTATTCAACAAGGCGATCTTTTAAGAGTTAAAATTTTACATCGACTCCCCAATAACACTATTATCATTCGTAGTTATAATACGATTGATTATCCTGATGAACGTTCCACATTAGAAGAAGTGAAAATCTTGGGGCGTGTATTTAACTGGTCGGTTATGGGTTGGTAATCATTGTAATGCCTAAAAACACCACCATCTTTTTATTAATGTGGTGTTTTTTAGTACATATATACTTTAGCATTAAGATTTGATCAAAGAAAAAACCCGCTATCTCTTGCGAGATAACGGGTTCTTATATGGTGCCGGCTACCGGAGTCGAACTGGTGACCTACTGATTACAAGTCAGTTGCTCTACCAACTGAGCTAAGCCGGCTAATTCTGGCGGAAGGATAGAGATTCGAACTCTAGGATGGTTTCCCATCGGCGGTTTTCAAGACCGCTGCCTTCAGCCACTCGGCCATCCTTCCATAGCGCGGAATTATGCCTATCTCTGACCCTGCTGTCTAGTCCTGATTGTAAAAAAAATGACTTTTTTATCCGTTTGCTTAATTCTCAGTCTTTTTTTGCTTAAAAAATGCTAAACCACTAATATAGTGGTTAAATTTTGATAATTTAAAATAATAAACAAGAAGGTATTGTGAGATATATGGAACAACAGAGAAGGAAAAAAACTTAAAAAGTTGATGGTAGCAATATGCGGATAAATAAAATATAGGTAAGAAAAAACCCGCTACCTCTTGCAAGATAACGGGTTCTTATATGGTGCCGGCTACCGGAGTCGAACTGGTGACCTACTGATTACAAGTCAGTTGCTCTACCAACTGAGCTAAGCCGGCTAATTCTGGCGGAAGGATAGAGATTCGAACTCTAGGATGGTTTCCCATCGGCGGTTTTCAAGACCGCTGCCTTCAGCCACTCGGCCATCCTTCCATAGCGCGGAATTATGCCTATCTCTGACCTCGCTGTCTAGCTTCTATTGTAAAAAAATCTGTTTTTTTTGTTTGTTTGCTCAAAGTTCATTCGAATATCCCTTTTAAAGCGATAACCTGTTAATATAATGACTGAATAATGGTGATTGTTTATTCAACTTTTCTTTTTTTAACTACATTGTCTCTTAAAGGCTCGCAAACTGAATGCGTACATTGAACCAACTCAAGCCAAATACACTAACTCGCTTATATGTCCTGTTTCTTCTTTTTATGGTCATATCACTTTTTTTATACGCTTACAGTTATTTTGATACTTGGCTCGATAGTAAAAAGAATGCTATCAACAACACGACTCATAAATTTGCTTTGCAGGTTGAAGATTACCGTTATCACTCTAATCAGCTTTTTCAGTTATCAAATAAAATATCAGACACGGCCTTTTTCCCTTCCTTACCACTGACTCCAATAAAACTACGCTCTGATGTCTTTTGGCTTGAAGGTCGGGATCAAACTATAGATGCCATTATATTTGGTAAACCTAACGAACAAACGTTCCAGCTAGCACAACGCTTTGCAAATTCACTCGAAATTATCTGGGGTGTACGTAATGATTACAGTTCACTTTATTATCTAAATGGTAAAGGAAATGATCTTATCTTAATTACGACCCACTCTGTGCTTAAACCAGAAATTCGTTACAAAGAAAGCTACCTGACGTTAACCGCTGAGAACAAACGCTCTGAGTTGCTGATGCAATCAACCGCTTTAGATGAAAAAGAGAGTCTTTCTCCTATTAGAAAGATGTCTACAGAAAATATCTATTACTATACCTACCGCATTATGTTTAATGTGCCAGGGCAACTTACGAGCGTGGTCGCTTTTGATTTACCTATCAATAATTTTTTACCTTCAGAACTATCACCACACTACTTAAGATTACTGCCAACAGGCCAACAATCGGTCTATGATAAAAACAGTATTGAAATTTCAACCGATGGCTCTTCTTTGATTTTTTCTCAACCTATTGCGGGCATTCCCTATTCACTCTCTTATGAATATCCGTTGAAACTCATTATCAAAGAGATTGCTTATAAAAACATCTGGTTGTTAATTAGCCTGCTTGCCTTTATTTCAGTTTCTGTTTTCGGACACATCTATATACGTAACAAATATGTTTTCCCGTACATCTCAATGACTCGTAATCTACGCATCAAAGAAGAGATGACTAATGACATCATTTCTAATCTTCCTATCGGCTTATTGGTATACAATTTTTCCTCTAACCATAAAATTATTAGCAACAGCCATGCTGAAAAACTATTACCTCATATCGATTTATCAAAGATCCGACAGATGGCGATTGAACATAATGGCTTAATCCAAACAGCGATCAATAATGAGATTTATGAGATTAGAACCAGCAATAACAGCAATATTGACAATACGTCATTATTCATATTTCTGAATAAAGACAACGAAGCACTTATCAATAAAAAATTACAACTTGCACAGCAAGAATATGAAAAAAATACCATCGCGCGACGTAAGATTTTATCTAATATGTCATTAGAATTAATGCGTCCGATTAAAGATATAAATGAGATGGTTTATCAATTCAAAGAACTGTTGCCCGAAAGCACGCATCAGCAATTGCTTAACTTATTATTAGAAAAAACAAATTACATTTCCGAATGGATAGAAAATATTACGTTAATTAATAAGTTAGAAAATCAAGAATGGAAAATTCACAAAGATGAATTTGAGCTTTCAACATTAGTTGAATCTATTTTGATAACTGCATCACCATTTATGATAAGAAAAGGCTTAACCCTTTATTTCCATAATAATATAAGGCCTGGTTTACTTTTAATTAATGATGGGCCAGCATTAAGTAAGATTATTTTATCATTGATTAATTATGCCATTAGTACGACTAACTATGGAAAAATAACTGTTAATCTAAATTTAGTTAAAAATAAAGATAAAGAAGAAATACTTATTGATATTATTGATAGTGGAAGTGGGCTAACACCACAAGACATTGCTAATATAAAATACCCATTCCTCGGACAAGCGATGGGAGATAAATATTACTCCAACTCTGGGATTATTTTTTATTTATGTCATTTGTTATGTAATAAAATTCAGGGTGAGTTAACAATTAAGAGCCAAGAAAGTATTGGTTCTCATTTCCGGATTGCACTCCCATACCAGCATATAGATACGGAAGAACGAACTTTTAACATATTATTGGAAGGAATAAGCGCAAAACTCGCCATAAAAAACCCTGAAATAGAAAAAATCATCTGCCGACAACTTGATAAATACGGCGCGACATACTTTGATAAAAATAGAGAGAATCTTTATCCCGAATACGATATCATACTTAAAGATACTCCGGATGATAGTCCAGAGTCTCCAACAATATTATTAATGAGCTCTATTGTTGGATTTGAAAAAATATCAAAAAATTTAATAAAGTGTAACTATAACTTCGGTGATCCTTTAATAGAAGCTATTACTTATTTAATTGAAGAAAATGAGTCATTTTCTCTAGATACAACTGAAGAGAGTATTTTAGATGAAAATAATAACCTTGATAATTACGAAGTAATTCTTAATAATTATAGGAAGAAGTTGAATGGTAGTGATTATAAGGAACTATTTATCAGTACTGTTCCTATTGATGTTGAGAAACTACACTTAGAAGCAACAAATAAAGACTTTCATTCTCTAGCTCAGACAGCTCATCGTCTAAAAGGGGTTTTTGCCATGTTAGATTTAGAATATCTCAGAGAAAGCTGTGAATATTTAGAACATGACATAAAAAATCATAATGAATTAGAGATCAAAGAACGTATCACTCAACTGGATAAATGGATTCAACAGTTGCTGCAGCAAGGTAACAATTAAACATGAATAACCTTAATATTATTATTGCCGATGACCACCCAATCGTTTTATTCGGTATTCGTAAATCTTTAGAACAAATTGAATGGGTCAATGTTGTTGGTGAATTTGAAGATTCAACGTCACTTATCAACAACTTGCCTAAGTTAAATGCAGATGCATTAATTACTGACTTATCTATGCCTGGTGATAAGTATGGTGATGGTATTACACTAATTAAGTACATCAAAAGACATTACCCGAATTTGTCGATTATTGTACTTACCATGAATAACAACCCAGCTATTTTAAGTGCTGTCCTTGATCTTGAAATTGAAGGTATTGTACTTAAACAAGGTGCTCCAACGGATCTACCAAAAGCATTAGCAGCGTTGCAAAAAGGCAAGAAATTTATGCCTGAAAGTGTCGCGAAACTACTTGAGAAAGTAAATGCAAATGGTTATGGCGATAAACGTTTGTCACCTAAAGAAAGTGAAGTTCTGAGATTATTTGCTGAAGGCTTTCTCGTCACTGAGATCGCAAAAAAACTTAATCGTAGTATTAAAACGATTAGTAGCCAGAAAAAATCAGCAATGATGAAACTGGGTGTTGATAACGATATTGCATTACTTAATTACCTATCATCAGTAACTATTGATAAGGAAATTAACGGCCCAGATTAATCTTTTCAAGCGACCGTTTGCAGTACCGATAAAATCAGGAAGCTCAACCTATTTTGGGAGCTTCTCTGCTTTTTTGTCTTTATTCTCTCGCTCCATCCCACCCGCAAAGCGCTAAACGGATGTAATATACCCTACACTCATCTTTTGTCTGATAATGCCCTAGAAGCTATAGGATGTGTTATTTATGGTATCATTCTTTATGTCTATCTTATCCGTGCAGTTAATATTGTTATTACTTAACAAATAGAAAAGAGATTAATAAATTAATCTCTTTTCTATTTGTTTATTTTTATGGTGGCTGCATAAACTACTTTTTAGGTATATGTCCTACCAAAACTTCTCTTAAGATGGAAAGTGATACCGGTTTAGACACACAATCATTCATTCCGGCATCAATACAGCGTTGCTTTTCTTCTGCTATTGCATTCGCTGTTACACCAATTACTGGCATATCACTCCCCATTTCTCGTATGTGAGTTGCAAGCTGATAACCATTCATATTTGGCATATTGACATCAGTTAGAATGATATCGATATGATTTTTCGCTAAATAGGCTAATGCATCACACCCATCTTCTGCAGTTGCTGTGTTAAAACCAATTTTTTTCAGTTGATCGGTCAGCAATAAGCGATTTATTGGATGATCATCAACAATCAAGATGGTCAACGCTTGTAAACCACAATCGGTATTCAACTCAACCATATCAACACAATTTGCTTCAATTTTGTTTTGCGGTAATTGTAGTATTATTTTTGTTAATTCATTTAGTTTATAAGTACTACATACCCATATGTTTTCTGCTATTTTTTTGGATGGTTCGAGGTAATGTTCATTAAGCCTAATAAATTGGCAATGATGCTCTCTCGGATAATCATAGTCCGTGATAATAAAATCAGTTGAAGAGAGTGTTGTTTCTTCTGTTAATAATTCACAATTCAACCCAAAGTAATTGAGATATCGCCCAATAAACCCTTCTAAATAAAGGTTTTTGATATCAATAAAACAACGAACGGTACTCTCTTTATAAATATCCTTTTCGGTAGCAAGTTCATTCTCTTCTAACACACCATAAAGTGGTATTCGAACTGTAAATCGGCTACCAATATTTTCTTGTGAAACAACACTGATATCGCCATCCATTAAGTTAATTAGTTTTTCACAAATAGCTAAACCTAATCCTGTACCTTCAGATGCGCTTTCTGTATTTTGTGAAACCTGGAAGAATGGTTCAAAAAGCTCATGTAATGCCTTCTCACCAATCCCTCGTCCTGTATCATGAATATCAAAATACAGGTAATACTCATCTTTATAAAGATGTAAGGTAATACACCCTGTCGTAGTGAATTTAATGCTATTATTCAATAGATTAGAAATAACCTGTTGTACCCGAACAGGATCACTATTTACAATTTTAGGTACATCTGGTTCGATAAAGCAGTAGATAGCTAAATCTTTTTTCGCAATCAAGGGTAAATAGTTAGAAATAACAAAAGAGAGTACTTGGCGACAATTAAACGGTTTAATCTCAATCTTTAATTGTTTAGATTCAATTTTTGAGAAATCGAGAATATCACTAATAATTTTTAGCAGTAATGATGAGGAGTTATCCATCGTTTTTAATAATCGACTTGTATCATCGTTTTGTGCAAAGGATTGTAATAACTCTAAGTTACCAATAATGCCATAAAGTGGTGTACGTAATTCATGACTCACCGTAGCTAAAAACATCGATTTTGCTTGGTTAGCTTGTTCTGCCGCTGTTGCCATATTTTGTAGCGAACGTTCCATTTTAACACGAGCGCTAATGTCCACTAAAACACAGATTGCCACATCTTCATTTTGATAGCGTGAATTAACAAAACTGATTTGTAAGTGATTACGGTTATTCGTCACTACATCAACCATATTGCTACTTTTTTCAGCAATAATAGATAAAATATTTTGCTTATCACTGTGACTGAGTAACCGAAAATAGTTATGTGCTAATTCATTACTTAAAATGATCATGCCATCGCGTATTCTCAGAATACTAATTCCGACAGGTGCCGATGCCACAATTTTATGGTTAAACTGTTCATGCTCTTCTAATCGGGAAGCATTATTTTCTGCTGGTGAGAATATTTTTCTTTCGAAGATCCACACAAAAATAAAAATAAAAATGGCAGAAATAATATTTAAAATCAGTGCATTAAAAATCGTGAATTTAAATTCATTTAAAATTTGCTTGAGTGGTAATGAATACACCACACTAAAAGAGGATGGCAATAGTTTTCGTTTTGCAACTAACTCACTGAAATCTTCATCAAAACCAAAATAAGGTGCGCTCACATCAGCGACTTGCTTAACAGAACGATAATTATTTTCTGCAGGGTAGCTTAATACCGTGGTATTTCGGCTATTTAGAAGATGGATAGAAATTACTCTGTCTTTGGCTGGAGAGAAGTATTCAAGGCGAATTGCTCTTTCAATACCAATTAATCCAATAAATTTACCAGAAGCATAAACAGGTGACATAACATATAAAATGCCACTATCCCCTTTTGCATCTGGAACTATCCAATATTGATTAACTTCTTTGCCTTGCGCCCGTTGATTAATGTAGTTACGTGTATTTTCGTAAACCATTTTTTTCAACATCTCAGTATCTACAGGTGATGCGCGCAAAGGGAAGTTAATCATGCACATACTGTGCGAACCTACCATGAAAACCTGGTTTATCCCTTGTAATGCAGGGGTATTATCTTTCCAATAATATAAGATACTGTTAAACGAACGAAAATAGTTATTGGTTTGTCCTTTAAATAATTCACAGTCCGCCGTTTCATTGAGTTTATGAAGTGAAAATGGTCCTTCATAAAATAATGAATTTTTTATACCTGGATTTAAATTAATTTGCTCTTGATGACGTTCTGCGAGGTATTGTAAATCACGGATAGTGCCAGAAGTTTGTCGAAAAAAACCGAGGAGATTAGTGTAGTTATTACTATACTCTTGCCGAATATCTGACTTAGTATCATTAAAGATGTTGATGAGGTAAAACATCGTTAATAATGCCCCCATCGCCCACAACATGATACCTAATACGCGAAAAAGGTAGCGGGAAATTTTTAACGATGTTTTAAAGGACGAGAGATATCTCAAACAACCACCCTAATCAATATTCCTACCGCATAAGAAACTTATTCTATTCTAGCAGAAATTACTGTATGTCTGAATAATATGATCTTTATCATCAGGATAATTATTTCTGATGATACTCTGATCCAACCACATAAAAAAAGCAGGCAATTATGCCTGCTTTCTTTTATTTATACATCACAATAATGATAAATATTATTCTTCATCTGCATCATCGGTTAAATCTGATCCCGACTCTTCAGGTGATGTCTCGTTAATAACCTCATTAACTTCATCATCATCTAATGCGTCATCTTCATCTTCAACACGTTGCAAGCCAACAACCAACTCATCTTCTGTTGTACGAATTAAGGTAACACCTTGTGTATTACGTCCAACAATGCTGACCTCTGAAACACGAGTACGAACTAATGTACCTGCATTGGTGATCATCATAATTTGGTCAGTTTCTTCAACTTGAATTGCACCTACTACTTTACCGTTACGCTCACTCACTTTAATAGAGATAACGCCTTGTGTAGCACGATTCTTCGTTGGGTACTCGCTTTGTGCAGTTCGTTTACCATAACCATTTTCAGTAACGGTTAAAATATCACCGTCACCACGAGGAATGATCAGAGAAACGACTTTATCATCATTACTCAGTTTCATACCACGAACACCTGTCGCAGTACGACCCATTGGACGAACACAATCTTCTGCAAAACGAACCACTTTACCATCAGCAGAGAACAGCATAACTTCGTTCGTGCTATCGGTTAAGTCAACACCAATTAGCTCATCGCCTTCATTTAAGTTGACTGCGATAATACCTGCGCTACGAGGGCGGCTGAAATCTTGCAGAGGTGTTTTCTTCACTGTACCGCTTGCCGTTGCCATAAAGACAAACTTACCTTCTTCATACTCTCTCACTGGCAAAATAGCCGTAATACGTTCATTTTGCTCAAGAGGTAATAAGTTGATAATCGGACGGCCACGAGCACCACGACTTGCTTCTGGTAACTGGTAAACTTTCATCCAATAGAGACGACCACGGCTTGAGAAGCATAAAATGGTGTCATGGGTGTTAGCCACCAGCAGGCGATCAATAAAGTCTTCTTCTTTAATTCTTGCTGCAGACTTACCTTTACCGCCACGTCGTTGTGCTTCGTAATCGGTAAGTGGCTGATATTTAACGTAACCCTGATGAGAAAGTGTAACAACTACATTTTCTTCATTAATCAGGTCTTCGATATTAATATCTGCTGTATTCTCAGTGATCTCAGTACGGCGTGGATCGTTATATTGATCTTTAATCGCATTTAGCTCTTCTCGAATGACTTCCATCAAACGCTCAGGGCTTCTTAAGATATGCAGTAATTCAGCAATTTGCAGCAATAAGTCACGGTATTCATCTAACAGTTTTTCATGTTCAAGACCAGTTAGTTTCTGCAAACGCAGATCCAAAATAGCTTGAGCTTGTTGTTCTGTAAGATAGTATTTACCGTCATGCACACCATATTGTGGCTCTAACCATTCAGGACGAGCAACATTGCTGTCACCAGCACGCTCTAACATGGTAGAAACACTACCTAAATCCCAAGGTTGTGCAATTAATGCTGCTTTTGCTTCTGCTGGGTTTGGTGCTTGGCGGATCATTTCAATAACAGGATCAATGTTCGCCAATGCAACAGCCAGCGCTTCTAAGATATGAGCACGGTCACGCGCTTTGCGTAATTCGTAAATTGTACGACGAGTAACAACTTCACGACGGTGACGAATAAAGGCAGAGATAATTTCTTTTAGATTTAATAGTTTTGGCTGGCCTTGGTGAAGCGCAACCATATTAATACCAAAAGAAACCTGCATTTGTGTTTGTGAGAATAAGTGATTTAATACCACTTCACCCACAGCATCACGTTTGATTTCAACAACAATACGCATGCCGTCTTTATCAGACTCATCGCGTAATCCGCTGATACCTTCAATGCGTTTATCTTTAACAAGCTCTGCTATTTTTTCAATTAAACGCGCTTTATTCACCTGATAAGGAATTTCTGTCACGATAATTGTTTCGCGACTGGTTTTCTCATCAGTTTCAATATCAGCCTGAGCACGGATATAAATTTTCCCGCGACCAGTACGGTAAGCATCTAAAATTCCTCTGCGGCCATTAATAATAGCAGCAGTCGGGAAATCAGGCCCCGTGATATGTTCCATCAACTCTTCAATAGTGATGTCTTCGTTATCAACATAAGCAAGACAGCCGTCGATAACTTCGCCTAGGTTATGTGGAGGAATGTTTGTTGCCATCCCCACCGCAATCCCTGATGAACCATTGACTAGCAAGTTTGGAACACGGGTTGGCATAACTGCCGGAATATGTTCTGTTCCGTCATAGTTAGGAACAAAATCAACCGTTTCTTTTTCCAAATCCGCCAGCAGTTCATGGGCGATTTTCGCCATACGAACTTCGGTATAACGCATTGCAGCCGCCGAGTCACCATCAACTGACCCGAAGTTACCCTGCCCGTCAACCAACATGTAGCGCATAGAAAAAGGCTGTGCTAAACGAACAATCGTTTCATAGACAGCACTGTCACCGTGCGGGTGATATTTACCGATAACATCCCCAACAACACGGGCTGATTTTTTATAAGGTTTATTCCAATCGTTTCCTAGTACATTCATCGCGAAAAGAACTCGGCGGTGTACTGGCTTCAGTCCGTCTCGAACATCGGGTAATGCGCGTCCTACAATAACAGACATCGCATAATCCAAATATGAGCTTTTCAGCTCTTCTTCGATATTAACTGGTGTGATTTCTCTGGCAATGTCGCTCATGGAGCCACTGTCCCTCATACTACGGATTCAAAGGTTTAGAACTATACCACAAATCGCCAATTTTTGGAAAAAGGAAACAACTAAATTAATGATCCTTTCGCTATTCTCTTCGATTTCACCGTCTAACGTTGGTAGAATCATGGCAATATGAAAATAGGAGTAATACTTTCTGATGAATGATAAAACAACCTCTTTACATGCTAACGTGGATCAGCATGAAATCGACAAGTTTGAAAGCGTCGCATCACGCTGGTGGGATCTTGAAGGTGAATTTAAGCCATTGCACCGTATAAACCCACTAAGACTTAACTATATCCAAGAACGCGCTGACGGCTTATTTGGAAAAAAAGTCCTCGATGTTGGCTGTGGTGGCGGTATTTTATCTGAAAGTATGGCGTGTGTCGGTGCCGAAGTTACTGGCCTTGATATGGGCACAGAGCCATTACAAGTTGCACGCTTGCACTCACTAGAGTCAGGTATTCCTGTGACTTATATTCAAGATACCGTTGAAAACCATGCAAATGAAAACCCGCAAGCTTACGATGTTGTCACCTGTATGGAGATGTTAGAACACGTTCCAGACCCTTCTTCTGTTGTAAGAGCCTGTGCAAAATTAGTAAAACCAGGTGGGCATGTTTTCTTTTCAACTATCAACCGTAATAAAAAGGCATGGCTAATGCTGGTGGTAGGTGCGGAGTATATTCTAAATATGGTACCTAAGGGCACACATGATGCTAATAAATTTATTCGTCCATCAGAACTGCTCAGTTGGGTTGATGAAACCGACTTACGTAGCAAAAATATGATTGGCTTACATTATAACCCAATCACTGACAAATTCCGATTAGCGCCAAACGTCGATGTGAATTATATGGTGCACACACAATCGACACATAACTCGAATTCGTGAAACTGAAAGTTTGATTTGGTTTAATAAAACATCAAACGATCACATTTTTTAAAATTGACTTTACATCATTGTCACCTGAATTTGAGTTTCTTACTGCCTGTATTTACGCAGGGTACGGGCAGTTATTAAAAAATTTATCCCCTATTTATCCACAGAAACAATCAGATTTGTACACTTGATCAATCTCTCAATTACCTTTATCTTGTTATCACCATTTGAACCAACCCCTATATATTGTGTTTCCTTAAATTTCACACCACAAGACTCCTTGACACTCTTTGTCATCGGGAGCGTTTTTTTGCGGTATAAAATTTCAGGTAGCACTAATGCAAGAAAGGTGCATCGCTCATGAATCACAGCCTGCTCGTCACAAAACGTGATGGTCATAAAGAACGCATTGACTTAGACAAAATTCACCGTGTAATCGCCTGGGCCGCTGAAGGCCTAGAAAATGTCTCTGTATCTCAAGTTGAATTACGTTCTCAGATTCAGTTTTATGATGGTATCAAAACTGCTGATATCCATGAAACACTGGTAAAAGCTGCTGCAGACTTAATTTCAGGTGAAACTCCTGATTATCAATATCTTGCTGCCCGTCTTGCCGTATTTAACTTACGTAAAAAAGCCTATGGCCAATTTGAGCCACCAACGCTCTATGAGCACGTTAAAAAATTAGTTGATCTAGGCAAATACGACCGTCATCTTCTTGAAGATTACACCCAAGAAGAATTTGAGCAGATGAATAACTTTGTTGTTCATCAACGTGATATGAACTTCTCTTATGCTGCGGTTAAACAGCTAGAGGGTAAATATTTCGTTCAAAACCGTATTACTGGCGAAATTTACGAAAGTGCACAATTTTTATATGTTTTAGTTGCAGCTTGCTTGTTCTCTCGTTATCCACAAGCAACACGTATGGACTATATCGAACGCTTTTATAATGCGATTTCTACTTTCAAAATCTCATTACCAACGCCAATTATGGCTGGCGTCAGAACACCAACTCGTCAATTTAGCTCTTGTGTATTAATTGAGTGTGACGATAGCCTTGATTCTATCAATGCAACATCAAGCGCTATTGTAAAATACGTTTCTCAACGTGCGGGTATTGGTATCAATGCAGGTCGTATTCGTGCATTAGGCAGTGCTATTCGTAATGGCGAAGCGTTTCATACAGGTTGTATTCCTTTCTACAAACACTTCCAAACTGCGGTAAAATCTTGCTCGCAAGGTGGTGTTCGTGGTGGCGCTGCCACACTGTTCTACCCTTTGTGGCATTTAGAAGTTGAAAGCCTGCTGGTACTGAAAAACAATCGTGGTGTTGATGATAACCGTGTTCGTCATTTAGATTACGGTGTGCAATTAAACAAATTAATGTATGAACGTTTAATCAAAGGCCAGGATATTACCTTATTCAGCCCTTCTGATGTTCCTGGTTTATATGATGCTTTCTTTGCCGATCAAGATGAATTTGAACGCTTATATGTACAATATGAGAAAGATAAGAGCATCCGCCAAAAACAAGTTAAAGCGGTTGAGTTATTCTCATTAATGATGCAAGAGCGTGCATCTACGGGCCGTATTTACATTCAAAATGTTGACCACTGTAATACACACAGCCCATTTGATCCGGCTATTGCACCTATCCGCCAATCAAACCTGTGTTTAGAAATTGCACTACCTACTAAACCATTAAACGATATTAAAGATCCTAATGGTGAAATTGCACTCTGTACCTTGTCAGCCTTTAACTTAGGCGCAATTGAAAATCTTGATGATTTAGAAGAGCTAGCTCGTTTAGCTGTTCGCTCACTGGATGCGCTATTAGATTACCAAGATTATCCAATCTTAGCCGCTAAACAAGGCGCAATGGGCCGTCGTACCTTAGGTATTGGTGTTATTAACTTTGCTTATTACTTAGCTAAACACGGTGTTCGCTACTCTGACGGCAGTGCAAATAACTTAACTCATCGTGCATTTGAAGCAATTCAATATTATTTATTAAAAGCATCTAATGAATTAGCAAAAGAACAAGGCGCATGCCCATGGTTTAATGAAACCACTTATGCTGAAGGTATTTTACCTATTGATACCTATAAAAAATCATTAGATGTTCTGACAAAAGAACCTCTGCATTACGACTGGGAAGGCTTACGCAAAGACATTAAAGAGCACGGCTTACGTAACTCAACATTGTCTGCACTGATGCCATCAGAAACCTCTTCTCAGATTTCGAATGCAACCAATGGTATCGAGCCACCTCGTGGTTATATCAGTATTAAAGCCTCTAAAGACGGTATTTTACGTCAAGTGGTTCCTGAGTATGAGCGTTTGAAAGGCGCTTATGAATTACTGTGGCAAATGCCAAGTATTGAAGGTTATTTGCAGTTAGTGGGCATTATGCAAAAATTCGTTGACCAAGCGATTTCAGCGAACACTAACTACGATCCTACTCGTTTCCCTAGCGGTAAGGTTCCAATGAACCAGCTGCTGAAAGATTTGCTGCTCGCTTACAAATATGGTGTGAAAACACTTTATTATCACAACACCCGTGATGGTGCAGATGATGTACAGGGTGATCTGGAAGAAGTCGTTGAGACTGAAGATTCAGATTGTGAAGGCGGCGCGTGTAAAATTTAATTGAGGAAGCTATGTCCTATACTACTTTTTCACAAGTTAAAAATGATCAACTTCAGGAGCCCATGTTTTTTGGGCAGCCTGTTAACGTAGCGCGTTATGATCAGCAAAAATACCCTATTTTTGAAAAGCTAATTGAAAAACAACTCTCCTTCTTCTGGCGTCCAGAAGAAGTGGACGTTTCTCGTGATCGTATTGACTACAATGCACTGCCTGATCATGAAAAACACATTTTTATTAGTAATTTAAAATATCAAACTCTGTTGGATTCGATTCAAGGCAGAAGCCCTAACGTGGCATTCTTACCTTTAATCTCGATCCCTGAGTTAGAAACATGGGTTGAAACATGGTCATTCTCTGAAACCATTCACTCGCGCTCTTATACTCATATTATCCGTAATATTGTTAACGATCCGTCAGTTGTGTTTGATGATATCGTTGAAAATGAAGAAATTTTAAAACGTGCGCGTGATATTTCTTCTTACTACGATGAGTTGATCAGATTAACTAACCTTTATCACATGTATGGTGAAGGTGATCATCATGTTCAAGGTAAAACCGTTAATGTGACTTTACGCAAATTAAAGAAACAACTTTATTTGTGTATCATGAGTGTAAATGCGTTAGAAGCGATTCGTTTCTATGTAAGCTTTGCGTGTTCATTTGCCTTTGCTGAACGAGAGTTAATGGAAGGTAACGCTAAAATCATTAAATTGATTGCACGTGATGAAGCATTGCACTTAACGGGTACGCAACACATGCTGAATCTACTGCGTTCAGGTCAAGACGATCCTGAAATGGCAGAAATAGCCACAGAATGTGAACAAGAATGTTATGACTTGTTTGTTGAAGCCGCAGAGCAAGAAAAAGAGTGGGCAGAATACCTGTTCTCAGAAGGCTCGATGATTGGTTTAAATAAAGAAATTCTCTGCCAATATGTTGAATATATTACCAATATTCGTATGCAAGCAGTAGGTCTTAAATTACCATTTAAAGCGCGCTCAAATCCTATTCCATGGATCAATGCATGGTTAGTGTCTGACAACGTTCAAGTAGCACCTCAAGAAGTTGAAGTCAGTTCTTATCTTGTGGGCCAAATTGATTCACAAGTTGATACTGATGACTTGAGTAATTTTGAACTGTAATACCGAGAAATAACACTGATACGTTATGGCATCTCATAAAGTGACCCTGCATCAGCAGGGTCTTTCAACACCACTAGAATTTCATACTGACGCCCACCCTTCATTGCTTGATGCTTTAGAGCATGGGAAAGTTCAAGTCGAATACCAATGCCGTGAGGGTTATTGTGGCTCTTGTCGTCTACGTTTAGTGAAAGGCAAGGTTTGCTATCGCAATGAACCTTTAGCATTTATCCAACCCGATGAAATCTTACCTTGTAGCTGTCATCCTATTAGTGACATTGAAATAGAAATTTGCTCTGAATGATTTGAATTATCTTAATTTTCCTTTTTTTCTAACATTGTTGTCCATCATTGACTAGAATTAAATTACATTGATGAAAAAAGGAAAAACATTATGAAATTAAATTCTATTTTCTCAGTTGTTGCTATCTCTGCATCACTTTTATTAGTTGCGGGTTGTTCAACTCCACAAAAAATAGAAACAGTAAATGGGGAAACGATTTTAACAACAGATAAGCCCCAAGAAGATGAAAAAACTGGATTAATTACCTATAAAGATGCAGAAACTGGGCAATTGAAACAAATTAATCGTGAGCAGATAAGACGAATGGTAGAGCTTGACGATTAATATTCTTAATTAATCACCTCTATTAAGCGCCAATTGATACTTATTAATTGGCGTTTTTTTATTCATTTTTTATTTTCCGTAAAGAAATAATTACAGTATACGTAATTAAAATTTGACAGGTATTTACCATTCTTATACTCTGCATTTTATATAAATAAAATAGCTAGCGAGCAGAGGACTTAGTGAAAAATCGCACTATAGGTAGTGTTTTTATTGTTGCAGGAACAACAATTGGGGCAGGCATGTTGGCAATGCCACTGGCTGCGGTGGGTATTGGCTTTGGTACTATTATGCTATTACTCGTAGGACTGTGGTTATTAATGAGTTATACCGCGCTCTTGCTAGTGGAAGTTTATCAATACAACGATCCTCATACTGGTCTTGGTTCAATCGCTAAGCGTTATCTTGGTGTTGGTGGTCAAGTGATCACTGGACTTGCTCTACTCTTATTGATGTATGCATTGACGACAGCTTACATTAGCGGCGCTGGCGAATTGCTTTCATCTACCCTATCCTCTTGGATTGGTCATGAACTCTCTGTCACTCAAGGTATTATAATCTTTACAGTGATTGGTGGTGCTGTAGTAGGTATTGGTACCACATCAGTTGATATGATTAATCGGCTGCTATTTACAGCAAAAGTTTTCTTCTTAATCTTTATGCTGGTTGTGATGCTACCCCACGTTGAAAGTGTCAATTTAACGTCAATGCCAGTCGCTCACGGGCTTATTCTTTCTGCTATTCCCGTTATTTTTACTTCATTTGGTTTCCACGGTAGCGTGCCAAGTATTGTAAGTTATATGAATGGCGATATTAAAAAGTTACGTATTATCTTTATTATTGGTAGTGCAATCCCTCTTGTTGCCTATATTTTATGGCAAATTGCCACATTAGGAGCCATTCCTACAAATACTTTTATGGGAATTATGGCGCAACAATCAGGTTTAAATGGCCTACTTACCGCTATCCGCGATGTCGTTGCAACGCCTCGCGTCAATATTGCAGTAAACCTATTTGCTGCATTGGCGTTAGCTACCTCATTCCTTGGTGTTGCACTAGGCTTATTTGATTATCTTGCTGACCTATTTAAACGCAGTAATCGTGCTACAGGTCGTATGCAATCAAGCTTATTAACCTTCGTTCCGCCTTTACTTTGTGCTCTTTATTTTCCTAACTTTGTACAAGCATTAGCTTATGCAGCTATTGCATTATCTATTTTGGCATTGCTACTACCTGCCTTATTAGTTTGGAAAGTAAGACAAGAGCAACACAGCGCGGATAAATACAAAGTCAAAGGTGGAAAAGGTGCATTAGCCATTGTCTTTACTTGTGGCTTAGTTGTGATCAGTATTCAAGTCGCCATCACTTTTGGTTTATTACCTCAAGTCGGTTAATCACATTTTTTATACAGACAACAAAAAAGCAGGTGTTGATTGTTCAACACCTGCTTTTTATTTAACGTTACTGCAAGTTTTTGCTTAGAAACTTAAACCTGCACCCACATAGAACCCATCAGCTAATTTATTATTACTTCTATTATGTGAGTTTTCGATTTCAATCACACGATAACCTGCATTGACATGCAATGGTTTAAATACCGTTAATTGCGCGCCCACATCGGCTTCATAATAAGATTTGCTACCAGACGTTAATCCTTCAGGAGAGCCATAAGCCTCACCATAAACACTTAAAGAAGGTAAAATATCCCAATTAAGCCCAACACCACCCGCTAAAGCAGCGCCATCATCACCATTTTTTGGTGATAAATAGAGCGCTTTACCACCAACACTTGCTGAAAAAGGCCCTAAAGGCAGAGCAAACTTCGCACCTAAGCTACCTAACTGACCATCATGATCACTACGAGCCCAGTTACCATTAAAAGAAAGGCCCGCATTAGGATTACCTAGTCCTGCTCGAACGTCCGTATAATGCTCACCCGCTTGAATATTCATTGATACTGCATTGGCATTTGCCGCCATAAATAATGTACTTATAGCGCCGACCAATAAATATTTTTTCATTGTTATTACTCCAGCAAATAATTGTCCTAACTTATAATTATACAACAAATTTATTAAACAACTTGAGTCAAAATTGAAAGCTAATCTGTAGAATTTTCAATCTATGTAAATAAGTTACGTCTATCAATATTATTGGTCTAATCGGTTTTATTAATGAGTTTAATATTGTTAAAGTGGATTTGCAGTCAATATTAACCATAATAAATATAAGGCTGTTCGCTTCGTTTTATTCACACATGCTATTTTTTTAGAACGTTTACTATTTCATAAACTGGAGATATGTGATGGAAAAGAAAAAGCTAACAACGGCGTCTGGCGCACCTGTTGTAGACAATAATAACTCAATGACCGCAGGCCCACGTGGCCCAATGTTGCTTCAAGATGTCTGGTTTCTAGAAAAACTTGCTCACTTTGATCGTGAAGTTATTCCTGAAAGACGTATGCACGCAAAAGGCTCAGGCGCTTTTGGTACATTTAAAGTTACTCACGATATTACACAATATACTCGCGCTAAAATTTTCTCTAAAGTGGGTAAAAAAACAGAAATGTTTGCTCGCTTTTCAACAGTTGCTGGTGAAAGAGGTGCCGCAGACGCAGAACGTGATATTCGTGGTTTTGCGTTAAAATTTTACACTGAAGAAGGTAACTGGGATATGGTGGGTAACAACACCCCTGTTTTCTATCTTCGTGATGCGCTGAAATTCCCTGACTTAAACCACGTTGTAAAACGTGATCCTAAAACTAACCTACGTAATATGGCATACAAATGGGACTTCTTCTCTCATTTACCAGAAGCATTACACCAATTAACCATTGATATGAGTGACCGTGGTTTACCACAAAGCTACCGTTTTATTCATGGTTTTGGTAGCCATACCTACAGCTTTATTAATAAAGATAATGAGCGTTTTTGGGTTAAATTCCACTTCCGTTGCCAACAAGGCATTAAAAACCTGATGGATGACGAAGCACAAACACTCGTAGGTCAAGATAGAGAAAGTTCACAACGTGACTTATTTAATGCTATTGAGCGCGGTGATTTCCCACGTTGGAATTTACAAATTCAAGTGATGCCAGAAAAAGAAGCATCAACTGTACCTTATAATCCTTTTGATTTAACCAAAGTTTGGCCTCATGCGGATTATCCATTAATTGATGTGGGTTACTTTGAATTAAACCGTAATCCTGAGAACTATTTTTCTGATGTTGAACAAGCAGCATTTAGTCCTGCTAACATTGTTCCTGGTATCGGATTCTCTCCAGATAAAATGCTACAAGGTCGCCTATTCTCTTACGGTGATGCTCACCGTTATCGTTTAGGTGTTAACCATCATCAGATCCCAGTTAATGCACCAAAATGCCCGTTCCATAATTACCACCGTGATGGTGCAATGCGTGTCGATGGTAATAGTGGTAGCGGTATTACTTATGAGCCAAATAATGGTGGCATGTTCCAAGAACAGCCTAATTTTAAAGAGCCACCATTATCTATCGAAGGTGCAGCAGATCACTGGAACCATCGTGAAGACGAAGATTATTTCAGCCAACCTCGTGCACTGTATGAATTACTGAGTGATGAAGAGCATCAACGTATGTTTGCTCGTATCGCGGGTGAATTAATACAGGCAAGTAAAGATACACAAAAACGCCAAATTGCCTTATTTAAGAAAGTCCATCCTGAATATGGCGCAGGCGTTGAAAAAGCAATGAAAGCTTTAGCGAAAGCAGAAGCTAAGTAACTGCATAATAAGAAGCCTTGTGAGCAACTCGGCAAAACAGAAAGGCGCCTTCGGGCGCCTTCATTATCTCTAATAATCTTTATGATTTACTGTTATTAAAATAAATTATCAAAAATAGGCATTCTTCAAACTAAGTTTATATATATTTTTGAGGGGAAGTTCGAAAAATGCATAGATATCACTTCAACATTTGCCCTCTCACCCATTCTTGCACTTGTTTACGAGAGATTTTAATTCCGCCATTCTTAAGGCTTTCAGGAAGTTGTAAACAAGCAACGGGTCGTTGAAATCCGGCTAATCGAGAGTGATACCACTGTGGTAATTGATTGATTATTTCAATATCAGCATCCACAACTGCGACTGGACGCTGCCCAAATTCAGCATCATCAATAGGGACCACAAAAGATTGGCTAATACTTGGATGTGTATTAAGGATTTTTTCAATATCTTCTGGTTGAATTCCTTCACCGGCACTGAAAAAGAGATTATCCAAGCGCCCTAAAACACACCACTCATCTGCACTAAAACAGCCTTTATCTCGCGTTGAATACCAGCCATCAGCCGTAAGCGATAGCGGTTTTAATTTACCATCAAACCAATAACCTAATGCGACACTATCAGACATTATCTGAAGTTCATCATCCACTAACCTAACTTCTTTACCTTTTAGTGGAAACCCGACTCCTGCTTTACCATCTGCACGTTTTGCACAAACAGTTGATGCCATTTCAGTCATACCATAACCACACCAGCATTGAACTCCCCAATGTTCTGCTTCTTGCGTTAGCTCAATAGGGATCATTGCTCCCCCTAATAGAACCGACTTTAAGGTAATAGGTTGCTTATCTTGTTGCGTTCTACTTTGTAAGAAGCGCCATAATTGTGTAGGAACCAAAGAAGCATGAGTGCAACCTTGTAACGCTTTTTCAAAAGGGTGCATATCACGTACCACTAGAGTTGCGCCACGTAACAACCAACGCCAAAAAACACCTTGCCCAGAGACATGAAATAGAGGTAAAGAAAGTAACCAACTATCCCCTTTTTCAAAAGGTATTAATGACAAAACCCCCGTTGCACTGCAAAGATGCGCATCAAAAGTATGCACCGCAGCTTTGGGTAAACCTGATGAACCTGATGTCAAAATAAGTGTTGCCATACGAGATGGCTCCCATAAGACATCATTTATAGTTTGAGTTTTATATTGACGTGACGTGTTATCTAACTCAATACCTCTAAGATCAAGCAATGTTGCATTTAAATCTAGCGGTATCTCACTCAAATCAGCATAAAAATCAATACCTAAGTGAGGTAATAATTCATCAAGTAAAGATTTTGGAAGCTGTGGATTTAAAGGTAAAACCTTCGCACCACATTGAAAAATAGCGAGTAGTGTAAAAACAAGATTGATATGATTTTTGCCTCGTAACAATACTGTGCTTTGAGTATTAATACCCTGCTTAATAAAATGGTTCGCTAATTGATTAATATGACAACTTAATTGTTGCCATGTAATAGGCGAATTGCCTGAAATGATGGCCGTTTCATTTGGGGTTAATTGTGCCCAGTGATGCCACGGCCATTGTTTAAATGGAACTACTGTTGCCATACTGTCTCTAGCTGTTCAAGAGAGATAAGTGGAATATCCACATTTGGCCAAGGACGAATAAGTTGCTGTTTGATTAAATCAACAGTATCGAGCCCCGGAATGCTATTAGGTGTTAACCACTGTGCAATTCTTGCTAATTGAGTCAGCCCGAAGCTACTTTCAATACTTGAACTGATAATGGCATCTAATCCTAACGCATGCGCTTGTTTAACAAGCAGTTGACAGCGTTCAAGGCTTCCCACCAGCGTAGGTTTTATCACAATCGTAGTGACGCCAGGTTGTGGTTTTACTTCAAAACCGTCATCACGCACTGTTTCATCCCAAGCAATATTAATTCCTGTTGCTTGAGAAAAAGCCAGCGACTCTTCTGGTGTTTTGCAAGGCTCTTCTAAGAATGCAATACGATCACGCCATGCAGGGTTTACATACTTCGCAAATCCTTCTGCTTTGGCTGGTGTCCAGCTTCTGTTCGCATCCAACCTTAATTTTAAGTCTGGAATGGCTTCTAATAGCAGGTTAACAACAATCCCATCACGTACCGCTTCATATAATCCCACCTTGATTTTAGCGACTTTTTCACCTTCCATATCATTAAGGCTTAAAATCAAATCATCAGGGTCGCCATTACATAAAGGAGCTGCGCGATAGTTTGCCTCTAGTGGCAATGTGCCTTCAAGCTCTGCTAATGCACAACTTAGGCCAAAAGCCACGCTTGGCAGTTCACTGTGCTCAGGGTTTTCACCCGCACACCACGCAGTTAACCAAGATTGCGCTGATACTTGTGCTTGCTCTAAAGTTTCACGGCTAAACTCAGGAAGAGGTGAAATCTCACCCCATCCTTGTTTGCCATTTTGCTCTAAACAGACAAGAAAACCATCACGCGTTTTTAGCCTTTGATAGCGCAGAACAACGCCTGCATCTACAGGTAGGCTGAATGAATAGAGTTTGGCGTTTCGCATTATGGGTTACGTTTAAATCGAGAGAAATCAGGTTGACGTTTTTCGTTAAAGGCGTTGCGGCCTTCTTGACCTTCATCCGTCATATAGAACAGCATAGTTGCATTACCCGCTAATTCTTGCAGGCCTGCTTGACCATCACAATCCGCATTTAATGCTGCTTTCAAGCAACGTAATGCCATTGGGCTGTTTTCCAGCATTTCACGACACCAACGAACGGTTTCTTTTTCAAGATCAGCATAAGGTACAACAGTGTTAACCAAGCCCATCTCTAATGCTTCTTTTGCATCATATTGACGGCATAAGAACCAAATTTCGCGCGCTTTCTTTTGGCCAACAATACGAGCCATATAAGAAGCACCCCAACCACCATCAAAGGAACCCACTTTAGGGCCTGTTTGACCAAAAATAGCGTTTTCTGCCGCGATAGTTAAGTCACACATCATATGAAGCACATGACCACCACCAATAGAATAACCAGCGACCATTGCCACAACAGGTTTCGGGCAAGTACGGATTTGGCGTTGGAAATCCAACACGTTCAGGTGATGCGTACCGCTATCATCACGGTATCCGCCGTAGTCACCACGAATTTTTTGGTCACCACCAGCACAGAATGCTTTTTCACCTGCACCCGTTAAAATGATAGTACCAATTGTGTCATCATAACGTGCATCGGCTAATGCTTGGATCATCTCTTTCACTGTCAAAGGACGGAAAGCATTACGCACTTGCGGGCGGTTAATCGTAATTTTTGCAATGCCATCGACTGATTTATGGTAGAGAATATCTTCAAAACCTTCAGAACAATCTAGCCATTCAATCGGTGCATATAACTTTTCTTCGCTCGGGTAAAGCATAATTAGGTTCCTTTAACCAAAGAGGGATAAAACATGATTTATCACCGCAGCATAAGCAGCTGGCTGTGCCTGATGCGCATTATGTCCAGCTTGCGGGATAGTCGTTAATGGTAGCGAATATTGCTGCGCTATCGCTTGAAATTTTTTATCTTTCTCACCACAAAGCCAAATAAATGGCAAAGTGAGTTGCTGCAATTCAGAGACTAGCCAAGGCTGATGACCTAAAGAAAGCATCTCTAAACTTTCTGCAATACAAAACCCCGCATTATGGCGACGTTTTTCAATCAATAATTGTCGGTTTTCATCACTTAGATCAGCAAATACAGGTTGTTGATACCATTGTGTTAATACATCACAAATAGGTTCATTACGAAAACGCTCAGCCCAACATTTATCATGCGCAATGCGATTTTGCCTTTCTGTTGCATCATTTAAACCTGGGTTGCCACCTTCTACAATCAATCCCATTAATCCTGCCGTATCACCAAAACATGCATGATACATCGAGATCCTGCCACCTAACGAGTAACCAATTAACCAATAGTGATCAATACCTTGCTCTTTTAGAGTGTCTGTTAACAAAGTGCTCACTTCAACAAAATCTTTCGCGCTGATAGATGCAGAACCACCATGACGAGGCAAATCAATCACAAGTGATGGATATTCATGGCAAGCCTGAATGACAGGCTCCCATTCACAACCTTCACCTAATAGCCCATGCAACCAAACTAACCAAGGCCCTTCATTATGGGTATTATATCGCTGACATGCTAAAGTCATGAGATGTTACCTGTTTTACCAGCTGATTTAATGTTTTTGCGCCATCAGTATCATCAACAATTAATTCAATTAATGTTGTTGTTGGCGCCCCTGTCCAGCAATCCTGAACAGTCGTTAACAGTGCATCCCAACTTGTTGGTGATACATAATGCAAACCAAACATTGCGGCTGCATGTTTGAAATTTAATGAGTGAGGCATACAGTAAAAACGTTCTCGTTCTGCCTCTGGCGTGGGTAACATAGAAAATATTTGCCCACCGTTATTATTCACTACGATAATAACATTAGGTGCATAAACTTGTTGATGTAACGCTAAACTATTTAAATCATACAATGCCGATAAATCGCCCAAAATTGTTAATGTTGGCTTTTTTGTCGCGCGGTGAACACCTGCAGAGGTTGAAATTAAACCATCAATACCACTTGCACCTCGGTTACTCATTACCGGATAACCTTGTGGTAATCGAGCAAAAGCATCAATTAATCTCACTATCAGACTATTGCCAACAAATAACTGTCCATCACTAGGAAGTAATTTATCTAATTGATGTGCAACCTGTGCTTCACCAAAATAATTCGTTATTTCACTTACCTTTTGATAGGTTTGTGTAGCTATATCTGTTAATGCTTTAGCCCAAGATAAATTATCAACAGCTGGGTGTGCCCTTAACCATTGCATGGGTGATAATGTGAATTTTTCACCTTGATGATGGCCGGGATCTAAGCGTCCCGGAATAAGGTCAACAATCCAATAAGCGTTGGGAGAACATCCCACTTGCCATTGCAATAAACGTTTACCTGTTAAGCTTGAGCCAAATTGAATAACGATTTCGGCATTATTGAGTTTTGATTTTGCTTGTGAGTTATTCAACCATAAATCAGCACAAGGTAACGGTTGCCCTGTTTGGGATAATACATCACCTAATAAAGGCCAACCTAATTGTGATGCCCATTTTGCGACTTCAACACCTTCTTCTGGGCTAATACGCCCAGCGATCACAACACCTTTTTTCTGGCGTAACTCATTCCATTGAGGATGTGTTGAAACTGCATTAAAGCGAGTTTCATGTAACCACGGTTTATCATTTTGCCACCAATTCCCTAAAGCTTCAGTCCATGGTGTTAATGTTTCAACATCATCACCATATAACGGTTCAGCAAAAGGACAATTAACGTGTAACGCGCCATGAACCAATGTATTCATCGCATTATCAAGTGTAGAAACTAACCAGTTTGCGGGAATATCCGCTGTCGGTCGTGGTAAAGAGAGTGTTTGTGAAGGATGCGTTGCAAAAATACCTTGCTGACGGATAGCTTGATTTGCACCGCAATCAATTAATTCGGGCGGTCGGTCTGCGGTTAAAAAGATAACACGCTCCCCTGTTAATCCCGCTTCAATTAATGCCGGATACAAATTAGCGACAGCGGTACCTGATGTCACAATCACGGCAACAGGATCTTTGGTTGCTTTTGCCAACCCCAAAGCTAAATGACCAAGCCCACGTTCATCAAAATGCGTATGACATATTAATTTTTGATTAGCGGCAGCTGCGAGTGTTAAAGGAGTCGAACGTGATCCGGGTGCGATACAGATATGGCGTAAACCATGACGAGTCAAAGTTTCGAGTATAACTTTAGCCCATTGGCGATTAAACGAACTATTAGACATTGATCATCCCAACAACGAAAACCTGCAATTGCTATTATAATATCTGTTCCTAAATACTTTTCCTTAGCCTAGTTCAATGAACAGAAGTTTTCGTTAAATAAATCGTTAAAGAAAACACTCAAAGAGTGCATTATTTAGGCGAGTTGTCCGCCTTATTTTCAAAGCGCTCTTTTTTATCGTTAAGAATAAGAATAAATAACGCTACAGTGCTAAAGAATAGCATCAATTAGTTAACAACTAGCAGTGGTTATTTGAAGAGTAGCACTAAATAACTGACTGTAAAAAAACACTCATCAAATTATGATGATTATTGCTGATGCTATTTATCCTAACTCAGACTTTTAGTAGAAAATTAACTCTCTTTCTCTAGCAATGTTCGTAAACCCGCCGCTTTATTTTCAATTTCTGTCCACTCTTGCTGTGGATCAGAGCCGGCCACAACACCCGCACCTGCATACAGCGTCAAGGTATCATCGTGCAACTCACCACAACGCAAGCTTACTGCAAATTCGGCATGAGGAAGCGATAAATACCCTGCAGATCCGGCATACCAACGACGTTCAAAAGGCTCATGTTTGCGAATAAAAGCGCGCGCAACACTTCTTGGTAATCCACACACCGCCGCAGTTGGCTGTAATCGTTTTAAACAATCAATATCATCTGAATTAATTAATTTTCCATGAATATAACGACGAAGATGTTGTACTTTACGTAAACGGATAACATCAGCTGGAGAGACATCAATACCGTCAACACCACCTTGTAATCGTTGACAAATATCATCAACGACAACCAAATTTTCATGCTGGTTTTTTTTGTCATTCATCAGCCAATCTGCAAACGCTATCGCTTGTTGCTCATTATCCGAACTCGCTACAGTTCCAGCTAACGCTTCGGTATACAACATCAACTCATCACGTTTATATAATCTTTCAGGAGTTGATCCCATAAAGGCATCTGAAGGTGAAAATGCCAGCATATAATGATAGCAATGATGATTGACATCACGACTTGCTTTCATAAATTGAATGGCTTTAAGTGGATTATCTAATGTTAAGCATGTAGCCCTTGCTGGCACTACTTTTTCAAATAAGCCTTGGTTAATTTCATCTAATGCAATATCAAGATAATGAGTCCACTGCTCTTGCGTTAAAGAGTGATTAACTTGAGTCACAGAAACAGAAAGAGGCTCAATATCTAGCGATTGATTTAATGTTTGCAGAAAATCTAAGGTGTCTTTTTTATCAGCGTCATCAAGTAGATTTAAATGAACAGAAAGCTGCTGCTGGTGGCGCCTAATTTCAATTCTAGGTAAAAAAAGATAGGCATCATCCCCATTTATCTCATCTATACGGCCAGGAATAATGGTATCCCACGCATTTAAGCCCCAAATACGCACATCATCAATATTTATATCAGACTGATGAATTGCTAAAAATTGGCGAGCGTCTTGAATATGATTGAAGCAACATAATTGCCCACATGCTGCCACTTCTTCACTCTCATCGCGATGCTGCCAGTAAAATTGCGGATAATACACTTGAGCAGCAAGCCATGAGAGTAATGGGAACGAAACCTCTGACGGCAAGGCGACTTTCAAATGTAAAAGATTACCTTGTGCTGTCAGATTTATTTTTTTAACTTTTTCGTACAGTGTCGAAAACACAGGATTAACCTTTTCCACTCCAAATACCCACAACTAATTAAAAGGGAGATTATACGTCTCTATAAGAATTATCAAAGGGCTGATTAATTATAACCTTTGTCATTTATCAAAGTTTTGTATTTTTCATGTTACAAAGTAGAAGCATTAATCTGTAAATCCTAAATAGTAAACAAATCATTCTAAGAACATGCTGTATAGATAAAAAATTATTATACATAAGAGAGGTTATATGGATACAACCACCTATGAACATATAGATAAAATTATCGAAACGCCCGATATTCCCAAAGAGGCACTCAGCTTAATACTCGGAATAGATAACGAAAATGGGCGCTTACCCGGAATTGTTACTTCTCATGATTTAATTAAGATAAAATCTTATATTAACAAAGCACTTTCACTCCCTTACAAATTAGAAGATGTTATCAATTTTATTGGTTACAATGAAATAAGCATACAACAACTCTCCTCTGATAATATCTTGTCTCTTTTTGTTCGGATCCGAGAACATGCATTTGAATGGAATAAAATTGAATATGCAATAAAACAACAAGCTATTGATTTAGAAATCATGGGAAGGGAAATAACATCTACGGGTGAAAACATCATTTTATTTATTAGCCAAATGCCTTTATTAACCAAAATCTCAACTGTTATCAATGATCTTTCCGATCAAGAATTGGCTAATATTAAATATACCGATCAGGATAAACAAATTTCGACTCAACTTATTCATATATTAGAAAGTATGAAACAAGATATCGAAACTGAACGAGATAAAACCCTTAAAATAAAAGATCTTTTATCTACCTTTAGAAGTAAAATAATGGGTGGGAAAGATAGTAGAAATATACAATATCAATCTATTTATCATGAGGTCATTAACAAAAAAAAACTCATTAATGAATTCAATAATAGTAATAATATCTCTCTCATTGATGAACGAGACTTACTGATTGAGGATATTAAAATATTAAAAGAGGAGTATAAAAACTATGTTGGTCTTGCTTTTACAGGACTTGCGGCAGGTATTATTGGCGTTATTATTACAGGAGGTATTTTTGGCGCTAAAGCTGAAAAAATACGCAAAAAGAGAAATGAATCAATAGAAAAAGTAAAAAGCCTTAATAAGGAGATAGATATCTATACTAACTTATCTCTCTATTTAAATTCTCTTTATATTGAATTGGACGATGTAGAACAACTTATCGAAGATACAAATATAGCATTAGAGCATATTGAATATGTCTGGCAGGCCATAATAACAGAGATAGATGCATCAATAAGTAACTTCAATAAAATAAACAATGCATTAGAACTCATTAAATTTAGTATCTATTTAGAAAAAATCATTTCACCTTGGTATATGGTTATTGGGTATTCAAAAGAGATTTTTATTTCTTTTGATAATGCACTCTCTTCTTTTTACTCATCAAATTAACAAAAGGAAATTGTTATGAATAATAGTAGAAAACAGGTAACGCCTGAAATAAAATTTGAGCATACAAAACTATTTCATGCTTATCGAAACATTCTTTATTTAAGTAATAATAAATGTTACATGAATAATGATTTCAACAACGAATTAACCTTATTCATAGAAAGAAATAATAAAAATATTGAAAACATTATCTATTTCTCACTTGTTTTAAAAACAAGATTAAGGCAGAAATTACTTAATGATACATTTAAAATAGTTAATGAAATTGATAATGAGATAAAAAAAGATTCACTCAGTATCGAATTAAAAATAAAATTAGAAGAGGAAAAGAAAGAGATACTAGATATATTTCTAAATGAAGTCAATGAAACTAAAAAAATCATTGATGAACATTGTCTATTTCTTTCATCAGAAATAAATCAACTCAAAACACAGTTTGTTAGTGATAGGATCATGCCTTTTATTATTGATAAAGAAAATCTCATCAATACATTAACAACTCAAATTGCAACATTAGAGCATGAAAATGAAAAGACAAAACAAGAACTCGATATCATACGCCAAAGTGAAGATATTTTAAACAAACGGAGTTTTTTCGACCTTTTTAATGGCTCTATTCCTTTAAAATCAGAAATTGAAGCACTTAACATTGAAAATAAGGAAAAAAATATTTTATCTTCATTGATAGAAATACTTGATAAATTATTTTCTACATTAAGCCATGGTTTTTCATATGCTAAAATTGTTGAAACTCGTCATCAACTCACAACGCTTTTTCTTTCACAAATAAAACAACTTAGCCAATTAAAAAATGAGAAGCAAAATACTTCATTTACATTAAAACACTACTATATGTTAATTGATATTGACCTTTTTTTAAGGGAATTTATTGAACAATTAATCGTGTTAAATAAGTCTTGGAAAATGATAAATTCACAATTTACAACTTTGAAAAGTAATATGTCATTAACGGAAAAAATTCTTATCCCCCTTTTCCCATTCTTAGATGACTTCACTTTATATTATAGTAATAAAGAACAATTAAAATACACCGAGAATTAACCATAAAAAACGGCTCTATAAAAAGAGCCGTTTTATTATTTGAATTTTTTGTTCTTACGATTAATTTACAGCAGGTGCAATAATCGCAAAATTCGTCAATTCAATTAATGGTTGTGGCCATACACCTAATGCAATCACAACAATCGCACAGATTAATGCAACAAATGTCGCCATATTTTGTGATGTGGTTGCAACCGCTGGCGTATTGTCATTGTCTGGTTTACGTAAGAAAACAATCGCAGCTGCACGTAGGTAGTAGAATAAACCTATCGCACTACCTAACACGACCATACCAGTTAACCACCATAAGCTTGAGTTAATACCTGCAATAATCACATATAGTTTACCAATGAATCCTAAGGTAATTGGTACACCAGCCAGTGATAACATCATCAGGGACATAACTACAGCAACAACAGGACGGCGCCAGAATAATCCACGGTAATCTTCTAGTGAATCCATTTCGCTTTCGCGATAAGGACTTGAAGCTACCGCGATTGCACCAAATGCACCTAAGCTTGCAAACAAGTAACCCGCTAAATAGATTTCGGCCGTTTCTTGCGCCAGCACAGGACTGTATTGCAATACAATTAATGCCACTAGCAGATAACCAAGATGTGATACCGAAGAGTAACCCAGTAAGCGCTTCACGCTTTTTTGCGTTAACGCCATAATGTTACCAAACAGAATAGAGGCAATTGCCATGAAACCTAAGATCATCCGTAAGGTTTCACTATCTGCTGCAGGCGCTTCAAGGAATAAACGCATCACAACTGCAAAAATACCAATCTTACTTGCAGTGGCTAAGAATGCCCCCGTTGGTGCTGGCGCACCTTGGTAAACATCAGGTGTCCATAATTGGAATGGGAATAAAGATAATTTAAATCCAATTCCCACCAACATCATGCCTAAACCTGCAAGCACTAATGGTTTATGGATATTGCTATCACTTAAACTTTGTCCCATAGCAGTAAAGGAAAGGTTTCCTGCTTCTGCATAGAGCAGTGCCATACCAAACAGTAAGAAAGAAGACGCAGCTGCTGAAAGCAGCATGTATTTAATACCCGCTTCCAGTGATGGACGTTGTTGGAATGCATAGCCGATAAGACCAAACAGTGGCAATGTCAGCAATTCAATACCAATAAACATCGATGCGAAATGATGAGCAGATGAGAGTAAAATCCCCCCCACTACTGCAATCGCAATCAGCAAGTAAAACTCTTCTTTGTTATCTTGATAGCCTTCTAACCAAGGATAAGCAAAAGCGATAGTACCAATACCAGAAAGAATAACTAGCGCAGTAAAGAAGCTAGAGTATCCATCAACATGGTAAAGCGTGGTCACGTCAACGACGCCTAATGCATTAACGTAATAGAGTGATCCCAACGCAATAATGAAACCCGTTGCTGTCAAAGTGGCAATGGTGAAATGATCGCGTCGCCACGCAATGGACAGCATCACAACCACCACCGTCAATCCGACGATTAATAGCGGTAGCATTGCGATCAATTGTTCAGGAGTTATTGTCATGGCGAATTACGGCCTTACTGTTGAAATAGAAGCGGAATACCAAGTCTGGAGATTTTCCATCGCTGATGCCGAGGTGTCTAATACTGGTTGTGGGAAGAAGCCCAAAATAACCAGTAAAACCACCAAGGTGATCAGGATAAAGAATTCTCTCAGATCCAACCCTTTATAGGTTCTTTCAGCTGTTTTCGGTGAACCGTAGTAAGCCTGTTGCATCATCCATAGTGCGTAAACAGATGCAAAGACTAAACCAAAGACCGAAATAATCGTGATCAGCTTAAAGTTGCCATAAGTACCAAACAGGATCATAAACTCACCAACGAAGTTACCTGTTCCTGGCATACCTAAAGAGGCAACTGCAAAGAACAGTGAAAACGCAGGTAAGAAACGGATGCTTTTCCACAATCCACCCATTTGATTCATATCACGCGTACCTAAGCGTTCATACAGCATGCCACACATGATAAATAGACCTGCAGCTGACAAACCGTTAGTGATCATCTGAATGATAGCACCTTGATAAGCCAATACAGAGCCAGCATAAATCGCAATCACGATAAAGCCCATGTGAGAAATACTACTGTAAGCCGCAAGACGTTTAATATCTGTCTGACGAAATGCCAGTAATGCTGCATAAAATACGGTAATTAAACCTAACCACATTGCCACAGGAGCAAGCAATGCTGATGCTTCTGGGAACAGTGGTAAGTTAAAACGCAATAAACCGTAAGCTGCTGTTTTTAACAAAATACCGGATAAGTCAACAGAACCCGCTGTTGGTGCTTCTGCGTGCGCATCAGCTAACCAGCCATGAACAGGAACAATTGGCATTTTCACCGCAAATGCAGCGAAGAAACCTAGCATCAGGATAAATTGTAGCTCAGTACCTAATACGGTGTGTGCTTGTAATAAGGTGTCATAGCTAAACGTCCAAATACCTGTTTCACGGTAGAAAGCAACCGCTAAACCGATAATGGCCAGCAACATTAACAGGCCACTTGCCTGTGTATAGATAAAGAATTTCGTTGCTGCACTGACGTGTGCTTTATCACTACTTCCTTTGTGTCCCCATAAAGAAATCAGGAAATACATTGGGATCAACATCATTTCCCAGAAGAAGAAGAATAAGAACAGATCCGTCGCTAAAAATACCCCCATTACACCTGCTAAGATCCACAGCAGGTTAAAATGGAAAGCACCTTGTGATGGTTGATTTTCATTCCACGATGAAAGTACCGCTAAGATACCTAAAATCGCAGTTAATACAGCCATCAGTAATGACATACCATCAAGTGCGAACTGGATGTTGATCCCTAACGCAGGGATCCACGGCACAAAGAAATACTCTGTCCAGCGTGGTGCTCCATCAGCACTGAGTAGTTGATAATCGCCTTGCAACCAAAGTTGCACAGAAATAACGAGTGTTAATCCCATCGTCAGCAACGCAACCCAGCGAGGAACTTGCGAGCCAATTCGTTCAGCCTGCCAACTTAGCAGGCCACCGATGAAGGGAATAAGTATTAGCCAGGGTAATAACATGGCGCAATGTGTCCCTTAATTAAACCAGAAGCAGCAGAGCGATAACCAGCACTGCACCTAAACCGAGAGAAGCCGCATACCAACGTGCTAATCCATTTTCACTGAAACTTAATCCTTTATTGGTGCCTTTAAGCAAGCAACCAAATAAATTAAAGAATTGGTTCACAGGATCATTTTGGATAAGCCACGCCGCCCCTTTATAAGGTTTGACAAACAGCACTTCATACAGAGCATCGAATCCCCAAGCATGGAACCACCATGTTGAGAAGAAACGACCGGTACGAGTATTGGCAACCTTAGAAACACATTGACGCTGTTTCAGGTATAACCATGCTGCAATGGCAACGCCTACAATCGCTACCACACCAGAAAGTATTTCTAACACATACTTACCATCATGAGATGCGCTTCCTTCAGGGAACACAGCACCTAACGATTGAGTAATTAATGCACCGATAAACGTTGATAACAGTGCTAATACCGCTAATGGGAAAGTATGTGTAAAACCTTTAACTTGGTGTGCTTCGGTTTTGGTTTCACCATGGAATACGATGAAAATCAAACGGAAGGTATAAAGTGACGTAAATAACGCACCAATTAACCCTGCTAGCATTAAGTTAAAATGCCCGTTTGAGTACGCACCCCATAAGATTTCATCTTTACTGAAGAACCCTGCTGTTAACAGTGGTAATGCCGCTAATGCGCCACCACCAATTAAGAAACATGCATAAACAAATGGGATCTTCTTACGTAACCCGCCCATCTTAAAGATATTCTGTTCGTGGTGGCAGGCTACAATTACCGAACCTGCGGATAAGAACAGTAACGCTTTAAAGAAAGCGTGGGTCATTAAGTGGAAAATTGCGGCATCCCATGCTTGAGCGCCTAAAGCCAAGAACATATAACCAATTTGGCTCATGGTTGAATAAGCAAGAATACGTTTAATATCTGTTTGTACTAAGGCAGCAAAACCCGCTAACACTAATGTCACAGCACCGATAATACCAACTAACTCCAGTACTTCTGGTGCCATTAAGAATAGCGCATTACTACGTGCCACTAAGTACACACCTGCTGTAACCATGGTTGCGGCGTGAATTAATGCAGATACAGGTGTTGGGCCTGCCATTGCATCGGCTAACCAAGTTTGTAATGGAAGCTGTGCAGATTTACCTACGGCACCGCCTAATACCATTAACATTGCCCAGTTAATAACACTTGAACCTACTGCTAATTGCTCAGGAGCAAGCACTGCCATTTCACGGAAGCTTAATGTACCTAATTGGTCAAACAGGATAAACATACCGATAGCTAAGAACACATCACCGATACGCGTTACGATAAACGCTTTCATCGCCGCTGCGCCATTGGCAGGATTGCTATAATAGAAACCAATTAACAGGTAGCTACATAAGCCAACCCCTTCCCACCCCATATACATCAGCATCATGTTATCAGCCAGTACTAAAACAACCATACTTGCGATAAATAAGTTGGTATAAGCAAAGAAGCGAGAATATCCTTCTTCTCCACGCATATACCACGATGCATACATATGAATAAGGAAGCCAACACCGGTAATAACACCCAGCATGGTTAATGAAAGACCATCAAGAACCAGAGTGAATGGAATATTAAAATTCCCTGCTGACATCCAGTTCCATAAAGTCAGAACATAAGTTTCTTGCCCATTGGCAAAGAAATCCATACCAGCCCAAAGTGCAACTAAAGCCGATAAACCAACCGAACCTGTACCAATCCATGCTGATACGTTTTCAGACCAACGACCACGTGAGAAAGCGAGCAGTAAAAATCCCAGCAGTGGTAGCAGAATGGTTAAATAGAGTATATTCATCCGCGCATCTCACTGACTGTATCAATATTGATGTTTTGGCGATGTCTATGAAGCTGTAACAACAATGCCAGACCAATACTTGCCTCTGCCGCTGCCAAGCTGATTGCCAGAATATACATAATCTGACCATCTGTTTGACCCCAAAAGCTACCACCGACAACAAATGCCAGTGCAGCCGCATTAATCATAATTTCTAGTCCGATCAACATAAACAACAGGTTGCGGCGAAGTACTAAGCAGGTAAAACCTAACACAAACAGTACCGCAGCCAAGATCAAACCATGTTGAAGAGGTATCATTTTTGCTCCCCTGCGTTTTCGTTTTCGACGAGATCGTCATGGCTCTGATCACGACCAATGTGATAAGCAACTATTAATCCTGACAATAAGAGAACAGATGCTAACTCAACAGCCAGAATATAAGGCCCAAACAAGCTAATACCGACCTCTTTCGCGCCAATTATTTCTCCAGTAATTTCACCGTGAGTAACACTACTAATTGCATAAATAAGCACGACTAATAGCATCAGAGATAAAAGTGCTGGCCCAATCCAAAACTTCGGTTGTAGCCACTTTCTCTCTTGATCAACGACGGATTTACCTAAGTTGAGCATCATCACCACGAAAACGAACAACACCATAATGGCGCCAGCGTAAACGATGATTTCTAATGCACCTGCGAAATAGGCGCCCAGCGAGAAGAAAACCACAGAGAGTGCAATCAATGAAATCACTAAGTACAACAATGCGTGTACTGGATTGGTATGAGTGATAACTCTCAATGTTGCAAGGATGGCAATCAGCCCCGCGATGTAAAATGCAAATTCCATGAATATCGCTCCTTACGGTAACAGGCTTTTGACATCGATAGGTTTAGCTTCATCATCTGCATCACCTTTGTCTTTGCCGTTAATCGCCATACCTGTTTTACGGTAAAAGTTATATTCAGGATATTTGCCGGGTCCAGAAATCAACAAATCGTCTTTTTCATAAACCAGATCCTGACGCTTAAACTCACCCATTTCAAAATCAGGCGTCAATTGTAACGCCGTTGTTGGACAAGCTTCTTCACATAAACCGCAGAAAATACAGCGAGAAAAGTTGATACGGAAAAATTCCGGATACCAACGACCATCTTCATGTTCTGCTTTCTGTAATGAAATACAGCCAACTGGACAAACTGCTGCACACAAGTTACAAGCAACACAGCGCTCTTCACCATCGGGATCACGCGTCAATACAATACGTCCACGGTAGCGTGGTGCAACATTGACAGGTTCTTCCGGGTACATCTGTGTTTCACGTTTGGCGAAGGCGTGTAAGCCAATCATCCAAATGCTTCGTACCTGGGTGCCGAAACCAGTCAATAACTCTTTTAAAGTCATGGTTCAATCACCCCTTATTGAGCGTTGTAAAGTATCACTGCAGCAGTTACCAGCAGATTGATAAGAGTTAACGGTAAGCAAATTTTCCAACCAAAAGACATCACTTGGTCGTAACGCGGACGCGGTAACGATGCACGAATAAGGATGAACATCATCATGAAGAATCCTGTTTTCAGTGCAAACCAAATGAATGATGGTAAGAAAGGACCTTGCCAACCACCAAAGAATAACGTCACGATAAGACCTGATACTGCAACGATCCCGATATATTCACCGACAAAGAACAGACCGAATTTCATACCGGAATATTCAATGTGATAACCATCAGCAAGTTCTTGTTCTGCTTCTGGTTGGTCAAATGGATGACGGTGACAAACAGCAACGCCAGCAATCGCAAACGTAATAAAGCCGAAGAATTGTGGAATGACATTCCACATATTCGCTTGTGAATTCACAATATCTGTCAAGTTAAAAGAGCCTGCTTGAGCAACAACCCCTAAGATTGAGAGTCCTAAGAACACCTCATAACTTACGGTTTGTGCTGATGCACGCATTGCACCTAACAATGAGTATTTATTGTTACTTGACCAACCCGCAAATAACACGGCATAAACCGCGATACCCGCAACCATCAAGAAGAATAAAATACCGATGTTTAAGTCAGCAACAACCCATGTTGAGCTAACAGGTACAATAGCAAATGACAGTAATAAAGATGAAAACGCAATTACTGGTGCTATGGTGAAGATAAAGCGGTCAGCAAATTTTGGGATCCAGTCCTCTTTAAAGAACATTTTGATCATATCCGCAATTAGCTGTGCTGAACCTGCATAACCTACACGGTTAGGCCCATAACGGTTTTGGAATAATCCCAGTAAACGGCGTTCCCCCATACTCATAAAAGCACCACAGGTAACCACGACAAGCAAGATCACCACGGCTTTTAGAACGGTGAGTAAAATCTCTGTAACTTCAGGAGATAACCAGCTCATTATGCAATACCCCGCAGTTGACGAACCGATACACCCACCAGCGATGGAGAAATACCTGCCATACCTAACGGCAAGCCGATTTGACCTTGAGTCAGGTGAGCACTGATTTTCACAGGTAAGGTGAATTCACGACCTTCGTAAGTAAACATGGCTTGCTGACCCTGAGTTAACGCTAATGCTTGTGCATCAGATTCGCTCAATGTTAGATAAGCCGTTTCCATACGAGATTGGATAACTTCTGCACGTTGTGATAATTCTTCACTACCAAATAAACGGTAGCAAGGTGCGACAGTCCACTGATTTTTCTGTGCATTAAATGGCGCAGGAATATCCGTGAAGTAGCCTAGTGTATTATCACCACATTCAATTAGACGCACGCCTGGATCACCAAAGCGTAAGCTGCCACCCACTTCGGCTTGGAATTTATTCCATGCTTGAGGTGAGTTCCAACCCGGTGCCCATGCAAATGGAATTTGCTGGCGAGGCGCTGTTGGGCTGTTATTACCTTCCATTGAGAATGCAAATGGTGTGTCGATATCTTTTGGCTGACGCTGTTCATGAACAGACACATTCGCCAACATAGATGTACGACCACTATAACGATGTGGTTCACGTGCCAGTTTTTGACCGCGAATACGGAATGACGCATTCGGTGCAGCATCAACAATGCCCGCAAACTGAGGAAGACGTGTTGCACAATGCTCAATCACATTGTCTAACTGTGTCCAATCCAGTGTTCTTTCATGCCATTGTGAATCAACCGCACTTAACCAACGCCAGCTTTCATGCATCACGACTTCTTTGTTATAGAAAGAAGGTTCGAAAACTTGGAAGTAACGCTGTGCTCTGCCCTCTTGACTCACCATTGTTCCATCGCTTTCAGCGAATGAAGAAGCAGGGAGAACCAGATGTGCTTTCGCCATAATGTCTGTTTGCTGGTGGTCAATAACAATTAAGTTATCCACTTTCGCAACCGCATCATCAATCACATCAGCATCGTAATGGCGATATAAATCGTTTTCCATAACAACAACGGTGTCTGCTTGACCACTGCGCATGATTTTTAACGCATCATCAAGAGGTTGCGCATTCATCATGGCAAGACCCATGCTGTTTGCATCATCAGCAACGAAAGAAAGTCCCACTTCATTGCCTTTTGCTTTTAATGCAAACGCAATGTTGGCAGCGGCTTTAATAACGTCTTCGCTACCTGCATGACTACCACTGATAATTAATGGTTTTTTCGCTTGAGAAAGTGCTTGAACAACCATCTCGATATGTTTATTCAGCGCTTCATCAATGCCATCAACCGCTGGTGCTTCACCATTAATGTTATTGGCAATTGCAAAACCTAAGCGTGCTTGATCAACAACCGGGGCGCGATAACTCCACGCAGCAACATCATCAAGACGAGTTTCATCAACATGAGTCACAAACAGTGGGTATTTAGCACGTTGCCCGATATTCATAATCGCAGCGATTTGCCAATCAGCCACTTTTTGAGCTGCTGCCATTTCGCGAGCTTTACCTTTCACTGCTTGGCGTACAGACAATGCCATACGAGCACCGGTTTGCGTTAAATCTTCACCTAACACTAAAACTGCATCGTAATCTTCAATTTCACGTAGAGATGGAGTATGAACACCACCTTTTTGTAAAATCTCTAGCATTAATGTCAAACGTTTCTGCTCTGATGCAGAAATACCGCTATAGAAGTTTTCAGCACCCACAACTTCACGTAATGCAAAGTTACTTTCGATACTTGCACGCGGTGAGCCAATACCAACAATACGCTGGCTTTTTTTCAGCATATCCGCAGCAGCTTGAGTTGCTTGAACAGCATTGATCTCTAACCAGTTACTACCTAAACGTTTTTTAGGTTGACGAGGTCTGCTTGCTAAGTTCACATAGCCATAGCCAAAACGACCACGGTCACAGAGGAAATAGCGGTTTACAGTCCCGTTATAACGGTTTTCAATACGACGTAATTCACCATAACGTTCACCTGGGCTTGTATTACAGCCCATGCTACAACCTTGGCAAATACTTGGTGCAAACTGCATATCCCACTTACGGTTATAACGTGATGAGTGAGTTTTATCAGTAAATACACCCGTCGGACAAATTTCGACCAAGTTACCCGAGAATTCGCTCTCTAATGTGCCATCTTCAACACGTCCAAAGAAAACGTTGTTATGTGCACCAAAGACACCTAAATCAGTACCATCAGCATAGTCTTTGTAGTAACGAACACAGCGGTAACAAGCAATACAACGGTTCATTTCATGAGAAATAAACGGTCCCAGATCTTGGTTTCTATGTGTACGCTTCGTAAAGCGATAGCGACGCATAGTGTGACCTGTCATTACCGTCATATCTTGAAGGTGGCAGTTACCGCCTTCTTCACAAACTGGACAGTCATGAGGATGGTTTGTCATATACCATTCAACAACGCTTTCACGGAATTTCTTCGCTTCTTCGTCATCAATAGAAATAAACGTGCCATCAGTCGCTGGTGTCATACAAGACATCACTAAACGACCGCGGGTATCCTCAGCATTTTGATACTGCTTAACCGCACACTGGCGGCAAGCGCCAACGCTTCCCAGCGCTGGGTGCCAGCAAAAATAAGGAATATCTAAGCCTAAATTAAGACAGGCTTCTAACAGGTTATCAGCCCCGTTAACTTCATATTCTTTGCCGTCTACATGAATCGTAGCCATAGTCAGCATGCTTCCCAAAGGCCTGCACAGCAGGCGTTAAACCTAGAATGTGTCGTAAAAAATTACCAGCGGCTTTTCAGCAAGTTAGGCTGAATACCTCTGATTAAGTTGGCATTGGTATAATCTTCTTGAATAATGCCCGCTTCAAATTCTTCACGGAAATATTTAATGGCGCTTTGTAAAGGTTCTACTGCACCCGGTGCGTGAGCACAGAATGTGTGTCCTGGACTTAAAGAACGACATAAATGCTCAAGGGTTTCAATATCACCAGGGCGACCTTTACCGTTTTCTATCGCACGTAAGATTTCGACACTCCATGGCAAGCCATCACGACAAGGTGTACACCAGCCGCAAGATTCACGCGCAAAGAATTCTTCTAAGTTGCGAGTTAATGAAACCATATTAATTTCATTATCTACTGCCATCGCAAGCGCTGTGCCTAAACGGCTACCTGCTTTTGCAATCGTGCCAAAATCCATTGGGAGGTCGAGATGATCTTCAGTTAGAAAGTCAGTACCTGCACCACCCGGTTGCCATGCTTTCAGCTTAAGACCATCGCGCATACCGCCTGCGTAATCTTCAAGGATCTCACGCGCTGTTGTACCAAATGGTAATTCCCATAAGCCCGGAAATTTCACGCGACCTGAGAATCCCATTAATTTAGTACCCGCATCTGGGCTTTTGCCTTCACTTAAGCCGATATACCAATCTTTGCCATGTTCAATAATCGCGGGCACATTACACAGTGTTTCAACGTTATTGACACAGGTTGGTTTACCCCATGCACCTGATGTTGCAGGGAATGGTGGTTTAGAGCGCGGGTTAGCACGACGACCTTCTAAGGAGTTGATTAATGCTGTTTCTTCACCACAGATGTAACGACCAGCACCTGTATGAACGAACAGTTCAAAATCAATACCTGAACCGAAGATATTTTTACCAAGGAAACCCGCTGCTTTTGCTTCCTCGATTGCATGGCGTAAATGCTTAGCCGCTTCAATATATTCGCCACGAAGGAAAATATAACCACGATAAGCTTTTAGTGCGTGAGCACCGATAATCATCCCTTCAATTAACAGATGTGGAAGTTCTTCCATTAAGAGACGGTCTTTATATGTTCCCGGCTCCATTTCATCTGCATTACAAAGGATGTAACGGATATTCATGCTTTCATCTTTTGGCATCAGGCTCCATTTCAAGCCTGTTGAGAATCCAGCACCACCACGACCTTTTAGGCCAGCATCTTTGACTTCTGTCGTAACTTCAGTCGGTGACATGCCTTTTAATGCTTTTTCTGCCGCTTTATAACCGTTTTTAGCACGGTATTCATCCAGCCATACAGGCTGACGATCATCGCGTAAGCGCCACGTTAGCGGGTGCGTTTCTGCGCTACGAATAATCGGTTTTGCTCCTGAAATTGCTGTCATGGATACTGCTCCAGTAACGTTTCAATCTCTTCAGGTTTAACAAAGCTGTGAGTATCGTCATCTACCATCATGGTAGGACCTTTATCACAATTACCTAAACAGCAGGTTGGCAGTAATGTAAAGCGACCATCTGGTGTTGTTTGACCAGGGATGATATTAAGATGCTTTTCAATTGCTGCTTGAATGCCTTGATAACCTGTAATATGACAAACCACGCTGTCACAAAAACGAATAATGTGACGACCAACGGGTTGACGGAAAATTTGGCTATAGAACGTAGCAACGCCTTCAACATCGCTAGCAGGGATCCCAAGAACATCCGCAATCGCATAGATTGCGCCGTCTTCCACCCATCCACGGTTCTTTTGCACAATTTTCAGTGCTTCTATAGATGCTGCTCGCGGATCTTCGTAGTGATGTTTTTCTTGTTCAATTTCGGCACGTTCTTCTTCAGTTAATACAAACGTCGCTTTCTTTGAATGCGTGACATCAACAATTTCAATCTGCACCGCATCATCTTTTTGGTTTAATTCATTTTGCATGATTAACGATCCACATCCGACATTACAAAATCAATACTTCCCAGATACACAATCAAGTCAGAAACCAAGCTACCGCGGATAACCGCTGGGATTTGTTGCAAGTGAGCAAAGCTAGGCGTACGAATACGTGTGCGATAGCTCATTGTGCTGCCATCACTGGTTAAGTAATAGCTGTTAATCCCTTTAGTGGCTTCAACCATCTGGAATGATTCATTAGCAGGCATAACCGGGCCCCATGAAACCTGTAAGAAGTGGTTAATCATGGTTTCGATATGCTGTAATGTGCGCTCTTTTGGTGGAGGCGTTGTCAGTGGATGATCTGCTTTAAATGGCCCTTCTGGCATGTTTTTATAGCACTGTTCCAAGATGCGTAAGCTCTGGCGTAGCTCTTCTACTTTCAGCATTACACGATCGTAACAGTCACCATTACTTGCGACAGGAATTTCAAATTCAAAGTTTTCATAACCTGAATATGGACGCCATTTACGCACGTCAAACTCAACGCCTGTTGAACGAAGACCTGCACCTGTGACACCCCACTCTAACGCTTCTTTCGAGTTATATGAGGCGACACCGATAGTACGACCTTTCAAAATACTGTTTTGTAACGCTGCTTTTACGTAAGAATCTAGACGTTTTGGCATCCAATCTAAGAATTCACGTAATAAGCGTTCCCAACCGCGTGGTAAGTCATGAGCAACACCACCGATACGGAACCATGCAGGGTGCATACGGAATCCAGTAATCGCTTCAACGATGTTGTAAACTTTCTGACGGTCAGTAAAGGCGAAGAACACCGGTGTCATTGCACCAACGTCTTGGATAAAGGTACTGATATACAGTAAGTGGCTATTAATACGAAATAGCTCAGACAGCATGACACGAATGACTTTAACGCGTTCAGGCACTTCAATACCGGCAAGTTTTTCCACTGCAAGTACATAAGGCATTTCGTTAACGCATCCGCCAAGGTATTCGATTCGATCTGTATATGGGATATAGCTGTGCCAAGATTGGCGCTCACCCATTTTTTCAGCACCACGGTGGTGATAACCCACGTCAGGCACACAGTCGACGATTTCCTCGCCATCAAGCTGAAGAATAATACGGAATGCACCGTGAGAGGATGGATGGTTAGGGCCGAGGTTTAAGAACATAAAGTCCTCATTCTCCGTACCGCGTTTCATTCCCCACTCTTCAGGTTTAAATGTCAGCGATTCCATTTCCAGATCCTGCTTCTGCTTTGTCAGCACATAAGGATCGAACTCTGTCGCACGAGCAGGATAATCTTTACGCAGTGGATGACCTTCCCAATCAGGAAGCATCATTATACGGCGTAAATTTGGGTGCCCATTAAAGACAATCCCAAACATATCCCAGACTTCACGCTCATACCAATTCGAGTTAGGAAAGAGAGATGTGATTGTCGGAACATTAAGATCATTTTCACTTAATGCGACTTTCAACATAATATCTTTATTACGATCGATTGATATCAGATGATAGAAAACGGAAAAGTCTGCTGCGGGCAAGCCTTGACGATGCGTACGAAGGCGCTCATCAAAGCCATGCATATCAAACAGCATGACATAAGGTTTTGGTAAAGATTTGAGGTATTGCATTACCTCAATGAGTTGTTCCCGCTTAACCCAAACAACTGGCATGCCAGTACGAGTAGGCTGGAACGTAAACGCATCTGGCCCAAATTTCTGACGCAGTTCATTAACCACCTGATCATCAATATGATCGGTCGTTTCCCACGCTGGCCGAGCGCCTTTTTGCGCTATCTGATCGGTCATTTCTATTCACCACAACTTTGATCAGGGTTACTATGATCGCAACACATTGCTCTGGTTACGTCTTAGGCAAAAGCCTTTAAATTTCGTCAGGAGTACGCAGATTTTTGACTGCGATACGCTCACCGTGTTTTCTTTCTCGTTCTGATTGCATATTGGCACGGTAAACGCCTTGGTCGCCGACAACCCATGATAATGGGCGACGTTCTTTACCAATGGACTCTTGTAATAACATTAATGCTTGCATATAAGCTTCAGGGCGTGGCGGACATCCAGGAATATACACATCAACTGGAATGAACTTATCCACACCTTGCACTACGGAATAGATGTCATACATACCACCAGAGTTAGCACATGCACCCATAGAGATAACCCATTTAGGTTCTAACATCTGATCGTATAAACGCTGAATAACCGGTGCCATTTTCGTAAAGCAAGTACCTGCAACCACCATAAAGTCAGCTTGACGAGGGGATGCACGTAATACTTCTGAACCAAAACGAGCCACGTCATGCACAGCTGTAAATGACGTCACCATCTCAACGTAACAACAAGAAAGACCAAAGTTATATGGCCATAAAGAGTTTTTCCGTCCCCAGTTCACAACGTCATGCAACGCATGTTCCAGTTTTCCCATATACACGCTGCGATGAACGTGAGCATCTAATGGGTCACTGACAATTTCCTGTGATTGCAGGGGATAACGGTCATTCTCACCGTTCGGATCTATGCGGGTGAGGGTATAATCCATTTCTAATGCCTCGCTTATTACTGCTGCGGATGTTTGCCGCTGGTTAATCGAACATGGCTTTTACTCGCAGTTTCACGGCGAGAGCGAATAGGCGTCCAATCTAATGCACCTATGCGAACCAAATAGAATAATCCAGCTAATAAAATAGCGATGAAGACTGATGCTTCAATAAAGCCTAACCAGCCGACTTCACGAACGGAAACAGCCCAGGCATAAAGAAACAGTGCTTCAACATCGAAAATAACGAAAAACATGGCAACTAAATAGAATTTAGCCGACATGCGCAGACGAGCGCTGCCAACAGAATCAAGACCAGATTCATAAGGAACATGCTTTGCCCTTGCCTGTGCGCGTCCGCCTAAATAGCGGGCACCCAACAACATGAGCGAACATAACCCCAATGCGCCTATGAGGAAGACAGCAAATGCCCAATGATGGGCGATAACTTCGGTGGTTGTAGACATACTCATTGCTTACTCATCAAAGGTGGTGTCAATTAACCAACTCTTATCCGGCGGTTTACACCACATTTCTAATTACGAAAAAAAAGGCGAATTAAACAGGCTTGCTAATTAAAGAAATAATAACAGTCTATTTATACCTTTCTTATTTTTTAGAAAACTTTGTAATAAATTACGCTGTTTTCTATCGCGATTTAACAAATTTAACACTCATTTTTAACACCCAATTACTGGCTAATGCTAAAACGTGTCAGTCAATCTACAAAATTTTTGCTAACACGCTTAGTCTAACCGATAATTCGATTTTACTACACCAGTATCTCAGGAAAAACCTGACTCAACACAGGCAAATGTGCCTTATTTTCTTGATCAAACTCACAAAATAGTCGAAAAAATACTTAATCAGTTTAAAATTTATCCAAATTTTAACAAATTAACTTTCCAATATTGTGGAGGAGGTCAAATATCCGTTTTGATTTGCGTTTTTATTCTCTAAAAACCTAGACAATCTTTTTATTTGTTAACAAATCCTACAACTGATTAACCCAGGAGGAAGTTAAACATTTTTTTAACAAGCAGTTAAGGCGGTTATGGAATGAAATGTCACAAAGATAAATACATAAATCAACATAAATATTAACATAATGTTACTACATACAAATATGACAATAAAAAAACGGAAATAAATGCGCTTAATTGCATCTATTCCCGTTTATCATTATTCATCACTATTCAGTCTTATTTGACTGTTTTTTTAATCTTTAATTTTTGTGTTTTAACACTCAATATTTACACAACGATTAATGTGATTATTCCAGATCAGTAGAGCTAATATCTTCAGGTGCAGTGACGGTATAAGGTGTTTTCTTGTTTTCAATTGCATTGAATACTGTTAACACCGCTTCATTTTGTTCATCAAAGTTACGATATAACCAATATTGTGTTTCAGGTAAACGCGGTAAACCTTCGCTTTCGCCTAAAATACGTAAATCGGCATTTTGCATTTCAAGTGGACGCGCTGTAATACCCACTTCTGCATTTACGGCAGCACGAACAGCAGATAAAGAAGCCGCTTCATAAGCAATACGCCATTGAATGCCCGCATCATCTAGTGTGTTCGTTGCTAATTGACGGAATGGGTTTGTTTCATCCATCACAACTAAAGGGAGCGGCTCATTCATTTGTATTTGGAAATCAGGTGCACAGTGCCATAACACAGGTGCAGTGCGTAACGCTGTACGTGGATGATGACCAATACGGGCTGTTGTTAATGCTAAATCAATTTCATGATTATCTAGCATTGTTTCAATATATTGAGAACGTTTAATACGTACATCAACCGCTAAACGTGGATATACTGATGCGATACGATTTAATAAAAAAGGCAATAAAGTATCAACAGAGTCGTCAGAGGCACCAATACGTAGTTCCCCTTCCGCATCGCTATACGTTAATGATGCAGTTGCATCATCATTCGCACGTAAAATTTGACGTGCATAACCTAATAATTGAAGGCCATGCTCTGTAAGTAACTTATTACGACCATGACGGGCGAAAAGCTCTCTGCCCACCAATTGCTCTAAACGTTGCATCTGCTGACTAACCGCAGACTGGGTTCGACATACGGCAGCTGCAGCGGCTGCAAACGTGTTTAAATCTGCTACAGCTACAAACGTTCTAAGCAGATCGAGGTCGAGATTCATTATCGGACGATTTGCATTAATCATTGTTTATTCTTCACTTATTTTTGATTTTTAAATTACATATACCTGGTGTTTTTTATCAAAAGTCTAAAAAAGACTTCTAATTAGACAGTACTCTACTCTGAAAAGGAGAGCAAAGACATACCGAATACTTTACATTTGTTTCTTATCGTTTACACCTCCTAGATAGAAAGGAATTGCATCTTTTTGTAACAAATTAAATTTTATTATCATTTCAAGCATTCACAAGAAAGAACTGCATACCATCATCACAAGTTAGACTTGGATCATACTATATTGCTTTCTCGTACATAAATTTTAACATTTTGAAAATAATTTAAATTATCTTAACTATACATTCCAATTTAAGTATCTTCCCCTATAAATTAAATTTAAGATTTAAATTTAATTTATACTTAAACTGATTGATTGCTATAGAATAAAGTAGATTTAACCATATTATTTGAAAATTTAATATATTAAGTCAGATAATACAAATCCGATAAAATTATTCAATAATTGATTATGCAACATTCCATCTATCTATGTATCACATCAACTTATTTCTGATAACCACACTAAAAAGCCCTTATTCACCAGAATAATAATCCAGAATTATTCTTGAAACTGAAATATAAATCTCACATAAGCCACACAATCAGTCATCAAAATAACATTCTAAGAATAAACTGACCTTTTACACCAAAAATTACCTAGCATCTTCAAAAGTTTGTAACGTAAGAGTAGAGTGATAGAACAGTTATTTGCTGGGACAGCCTTTTCATTTGTATCTTTCTATATGAATAGCAATTGGCGATAAATGTCGCTAAGTCGCCACAGTAGAGATACACGTCAGACCCTATTAGGTAAACGCGCTATGAATCAGATTAAAAAATCAAACAAACTCGAACATGTCTGTTACGACATTAGAGGTCCGGTTTTGCAAGAAGCAAAACGTCTGGAAGAAGAAGGTAATAAAGTTTTAAAACTCAATATTGGTAACCCGGCACCTTTTGGCTTTGAAGCACCTGATGAAATTTTAGTAGATGTTATTCGCAATCTACCAAGCTCACAGGGCTATAGTGATTCAAAAGGACTGTTCTCTGCGCGCAAAGCAATCATGCAGCATTATCAAGCTCGTGACATGCGTGACGTCACTGTTGAAGACATCTATATTGGTAACGGTGTTTCTGAATTAATCGTACAAGCGATGCAAGCCTTATTAAATAATGGCGATGAAATGCTGGTACCAGCTCCAGATTATCCTTTATGGACAGCAGCTGTTTCCCTTTCCGGGGGAAACGCAGTTCATTATATGTGTGATGAACAGCAAGGCTGGTTCCCTGATCTCGATGATATTCGTAGCAAAATTACAAAAAATACCCGTGGTATTGTCATTATCAATCCAAACAATCCAACAGGTGCGGTATATAGCAAAGATATTTTGATGGAAATCGTTGAAATAGCTCGTCAGCATGACCTAATTATCTTCGCCGACGAAATCTACGATAAAATTCTCTATGATGATGCCGAACACCACTCTATTGCAGCAATGGCTCCTGACTTATTAACAGTCACCTTTAACGGCTTATCAAAAACCTATCGCGTTGCAGGTTTCCGCCAAGGTTGGATGGTATTAAACGGCCCTAAAAAGCATGCTAAAAGCTACATTGAAGGCTTAAATATGCTGGCTTCCATGCGGTTATGCGCCAACGTTCCGATGCAACACGCCATTCAAACTGCATTAGGTGGTTATCAAAGTATTAGCGAATTTATTCTACCGGGTGGTCGCTTATACGAACAACGCAATCGTGCTTGGGAACTGATCAATCAAATTCCTGGTGTGTCTTGCGTTAAACCTATGGGTGCATTGTATATGTTCCCTAAAATAGACCTTAATCGCTACAGTATTAAAGACGATCAGAAAATGATCCTTGATTTATTACTGCAAGAAAAAGTGTTACTGGTACAAGGTACGGCCTTTAACTGGCCATATCCAGACCATTTCCGTATCGTCACCCTTCCCCGTGAAGATGATTTAGATATGGCAATTCAAAAATTTGGGCGCTTTATTGTGGGTTATCACCAATAAAATTGTCTTCTATTAGAGAAAACGCAGTATAACAACCCGTTATATTGCGTTTTTTTATTTTCTTTTTTATTGACGTTTACATCTGTTAGTTATCCACTCACAATAATGTCATCAATCACGCAATTGGGAGATATTATGAGTTACTTTTTTGCCCACCTTTCTCGCTTGAAACTCATTACTCGTTGGCCTTTAATGCGTAATATTCGCCAAGAAAATGTTTCTGAGCACAGTTTACAAGTCGCTTTTGTCGCCCATGCTTTAGCGGTGATTAAAAATCGTAAGTTTGATGGTAATGTCAATGCGGAGCGTATTGCATTACAAGCGATGTATCATGATGCCAGCGAAGTGATCACTGGCGATATGCCAACCCCAATTAAGTACCATAATCCACAGATTGCTCATGAATATAAAAAAATAGAAAAATACGCACAGCAAAAATTAATTGAAATGCTACCCGAAGAATTACAAGAAGATTTTCGTCCTCTTATTGATGAACAATTACATAGTGAGGAAGAAACCTTTATTGTCAAACAAGCTGATAGTTTATGTGCTTATTTAAAATGCCTTGAAGAACTTGCTGCAGGTAACAGTGAATTTAATCTAGCAAAAAATCGCTTAGAAAAAACATTGGCAGAAAGACACAGCCCTGAAATGGACTATTTTATGAAGGTGTTTGTACCTGGGTTTAGTTTATCTCTTGATGAAATTAGTGAGTAAATGATCAAAAAACGCCGTTTATAATAACTAAACGGCGTTTCAGAAAAATGCAGAACATTAGAATGGAAATAATAGCGGGATCAAGAATACGCTAATAAACATTACAATAATCGTAAATGGCACACCAATCTTAATAAAATCTGCAAATTTATAACCGCCAGGTTCAAGAATAAGTGTATTAACTGGTGATGATACAGGTGTCATAAATGCGGCTGATGCAGCAACACCAATCACCATTGCAAATGGTAACGGTGAGACATTCATTTGGTTTGCAGCGGCAATCGCAATGGGAGCCATTAATACCGCCGTTGCCGTATTTGAGATAAACAACCCAATTGATGCGCAGAGTACAAATAAACATACCAACATCACTTGAGGCCCTGCACTACCAGCGACATCCATTAAACCATTTACAATAAGCTCAATACCGCCCGTTTTTTGTAATGCCGCGGCAAATGGCATCATACCCACAATCAAGATAATACTTGGCCAATGGATAGAACGATAGGCACTTTCCATATCAATACAACGGAATTTACCCATTAATAAACAAGCAATAAGTGCAGCAATAAAGTTAGGCACTTCATTTGTCACCATTAATGCCACCATTAATGCTAACGAAAATAATGCATGAGGTGCTTGTGATGAAGCTGGCGCAACCGTTTCAATTTCTGCGGCTAAATTTAACACGATAAAATTACGTGGTTTAGTCGATAAAACCCGAATAAGCTTCCAATCACCAATAACCAACAACACATCACCAAGGCGTAATGGCTCATCAACAATTTTACCCGGTAACGCATTACCTTCTCGCCGAATAGCAACAACGTTTAACCCGTAGCGAGTACGGAATTTTATCTCTCTTAATGATTTGCCTAATAACTCTGAATCTGGATTCATAGATACTTCAGCAAGACCGACATCGCGGGATTGTTCTGAGAAATATTCTCCTCGTAATACCATCGGCTCTAGCATCTGTTCACGGCAAAATTCGCGCAAATCAACATCACTGGCAGACATATCTATCAATAAAACATCACGCTCTCTTAATTCAGTGCCCCCTGTTGCGCTGACCATCACACGCCGAAACCGCCTCCAGCGTTCGATACCAACAACGTTTGCACCATAACGAGAACGTAGGTGCAATTCATCAAGTGAATGACCTACAAGTGGGGAGCCTTTACGAATGGCTAAACGACGAGCACGTCCTGCTAATTGATAATCACGAATAAGATCACGGAAAGTACGACGATAAGCCTCTTTTTGCTTCCCATTATCGTTATTTCCTAACCAACGACGTACTACCAGCATATATAGAATACCGGCAAACAATACAGCAATACCAATTGGTGTAATGGAGAAAAATTGAAAACTTGGCAATCCTTCTCTGACTAATTCACTGTTAACAACCATATTAGGCGGAGTCGCCACTAAGGTCATTAATCCACTGATAAGGCCCGCAAAACCTAGCGGCATCATTAAACGACCTGGTGATGTTTTCATCCGAGCAGCAACGCTCAGCACAACAGGGATAAAGATAGCTACCACGCCCGTTGAGCTCATGAAAGCCCCCAAACTTGCAACACATATCATTAATAGCACAAGCATTTTAACTTCACTGCTACCCGCAACACGTACAAGCCAGTCACCCATTTGATAAGCCACGCCTGTTCTCACTAACCCTTCGCCAATAACAAAAAGGGCAGCAATAAGTAATACGTTAGGATCACTAAATCCTACTGTGGCTTCATTTAATGTAAGTGTACCGCTAAGAACGAATGCGATGATGACAAGTAAAGCGACCACATCCATGCGGATTTTGTTGGTCGTAAAAAGGACAATAGCTATCAATAGCAGGCTTAAAACCCATAATAATTCGCTATTCAAAATGGCCTCGATCAGCAATAAGTGAAAACAGGTTAAGACATCAATTCACTACATTGATAAGTAGACCATTTTTACATCGATAAGTCTTCTAGTATGATCAAAGAAAAGACTATCTTTTGTGCGTTATTATCACTTTTTCAGCTTGCTTCTCGATTTGAATATCATTTAAAGAATCAATAATTAAATGAATCTCATTACGGCGAGGAAGGGATAAAGGAGCATGAACAGCAACGACTTGACATCCTGCATCTAAACCAGAGTAAATACCGGCCGCTGCGTCTTCAAAAACCACACATTCTTGAGGCAATAAACCCAATTTTTTTGCTCCTAAAAGATAAGGCTCAGGATTAGGTTTACCCTTACTAATACATTCCGCTGTAACCCAATGTTTAGGTTCAGGAATACCAGTGACAGATTGGCGCGTTGATGCGATTGGTACGGTACCTGAAGTCACAATTGCCCACGGAATATCTAATTCATTAAGGTGATTAATTAACTCAATAGCCCCCGGAAGCGGTGCTAAACCTTCTGTTTGTGTTGATTCTAATTTTTCTAACCAACGAAAGGTATCTGTTATCTCTTGTTCGGAAGCATTAGGCATAAAATGGCGAATCGACTCAATGGCTGGCTTTCCATGAATATAGTCATTAATCTCTTGTGTTGATATGCCAACGCGTTCACCAAATAACGCCCAACAATATTCAACAACGGGTAATGAATCAACTAATGTTCCATCTAAATCAAACAGAAAGCCTTTACATGTGATCGCCATAATTTATGCCTACCTTAGAATGATGCGTTACTTATTACGCATTAAGAATTTGTTGGATTTCAACGGCGCTAAGGTGATATTGACGAGGGCAGGCTAACCAAACAGCCAGCATTCTTTGGTATTTTTCCCACATTGGTGTTTGTGAGTTGAAACCATGACTACCGCTATCAAAATGCGTATAGCGCCCTTCTGTATTCACCATAAAACGCACATAACTAAGATAGCGGGATTCTGTCGCCGCATCAAAGCCAATAAATGCAACACGACGAGCATCCGGCATTTCTTGGTCTTTTAAGTTATCGCGAGAAACTTGCAGTGCATGGTACATTTCCATGACGTTAATAATGGTACGGCAAGTCTCCTCTGACATTTCATCAAAATCACGGTCTAGTTCACGTAATTGTAATCCGTAACCGCGTTCAATGATTGTCTGATAGCGACGATAACGTTCAGCGTTATCAGGATCCATCATAGTCATCATTTTATATTGATTAGAGAGGATCAAGCGTTGTGCGTGTGTCATTTCCATCATTAATTCTCCAAAGAAATCATTGAGAAGAGCATGACATTAATCAAAAGTATTGAGTAGTGTTAACTACGCGTTTTTTGATCTCAACGGGGTAATTCTAAAGACAATAATGACAAATGACGAAGGTAGAACAAATGTTCTACACATCATCAAGAAAAGAGCGATCAAGTTGCTTAAAAGCACGTTTTAATAAATGTGCTAGAGAAAGGTAAGTCGGCGTTTGTTCCACAGGTGCTAAAGCAATGCCTGCTTCTTCAAATTTCTCGCGTATCTCATAAAACCAGCGTAATAATGTGCCAGGAAGAGGGGTTGCTGCACGCTTACCTAACCACCATAACCCTTGCATTGGCAGGCTACAGGCAAATAACGCTGTTGTAATTGCAGGCCCTAAATTTCCCCCTAAAGCAATTTGCCATGTCATTGTAAAAATGGCGATCGGCGGCATATAGCGAATGCCAAATCGTGTTGCTTTGACAATGCGATTTTCAGGGAATACGGGCGCTAATTGCTTTTCAACCGGCCAGGTTTTTAAATACTCATTACCCAAACGAAGCTTCTTAAAAAAGCCGGGAGGAGTCACTGTCGGTTCGCTCATAATGACCTCAATCAATTTCTTCTGTAACTTTTAAAAAATATCTATAAAGAATAAAAATCTTTTAGTAGAATTAAGTATATTTTGTCTTTGTTGCCTTTACTCTGTATCCTGTGCCCATTCTAAAGGTTTGTGGCAATAAAGCGCTATATTTTGTTTGCCGGCGTGATTTTCAACCCTTTTCGCCGATTTTAACGCGAAAAGCTAATGGGTGAATAAAAATCGTCCAATTAATGATTGGCAACTATAATTAGCATCAAGTTTTTTACTTTAAGCATGATGCGCGTCATTAATGTCATCATAGTAATGCGATAGGCTTTTATGATTGACGTTTTATTAACCACCGTCTTTATAATATAAAAGACACTACGACAACAAGATAAATAGGTAATTCCATGTCAAGTAAGCTGGTGCTGGTACTGAACTGCGGTAGTTCTTCTCTTAAATTTGCAATTATCAACCCAGAAAATGGTGAAGAATTCCTTTCAGGTTTGGCTGAATGCTTCAACCTTCCTGAAGCCCGCCTGAAGTGGAAAATGGATGGCCAAAAACATGAAGCTGCGTTAGGCGCAGGTGCTGCTCATAGCGAAGCATTAAACTTTATCGTAAATACTATTCTGGCTGAAAAACCAGAACTGTCTGCACAAATCGCTTCAATTGGTCACCGTATTGTTCACGGTGGTGAGAAGTTCACTAAATCTGTCGTGATCACTGACGAAGTTATCAAAGGTATTGAAGCTGCTATCCCATTTGCTCCATTACATAACCCAGCTCACCTTATTGGTATTGAAGAAGCGCGTAAAGCATTCCCTCATTTAATTGAGAAAATGGTTGCGGTATTTGACACTGCATTCCACCAAACAATGCCAGAAGAAGCTTATCTGTATGCACTGCCATACAGCTTATATAAAGATCACAGCATCCGTCGTTACGGTGCTCACGGAACTAGCCATTTCTTCGTTTCCCGTGAAGCCGCTAAAATGTTAAATAAACCTGTTGATGAACTGAATGTAATCACTTGCCACTTAGGCAATGGTGGTTCTGTATCTGCTATCGTTAACGGTAAATGTGTTGATACTTCTATGGGTCTGACTCCATTAGAAGGTTTAGTGATGGGTACACGTAGTGGTGATATCGACCCTGCTATCGTATTCCATTTACATGATACTTTAGGTATGAGCGTTGATGACATTAATAAACTGCTAACTAAAGAATCAGGCTTATTAGGTTTAACTGAAGTCACTAGTGACTGCCGTTATGTTGAAGATAACTATGAAACTAAAGCAGATGCTAAACGTGCAATGGACGTTTATTGCCATCGTTTAGCGAAATACATCGGCTCTTACTGTGCACTGATGGAAGGTCGTTTAGATGCTATTATCTTTACTGGTGGCATCGGTGAAAACGCAGCAATGGTACGTGAATTATCTCTGAAAAAACTGGCTCTATTAGGTTTTGAAGTTGATCATCAACGTAACTTAGATGCACGTTTCGGTAAATCAGGCACTATCACTACCGATAACAGCCGTCTTGCTGTTGTTATCCCAACTAACGAAGAGTTAGTTATCGCTCAGGACGCAAGTCGCCTGACCGCTTAAGTTCTTTGATGTACTGCCAGTGTCATGCTGGCAGTACTGTTTTACATAACGAGCAACCGATATTTAAAGAGGTTTCCGTGTCCCGTACAATTATGTTAGTCCCAACTGATACACGCGTAGGTTTAACCAGCGTCAGCTTGGGTGTTATCCGTTCTATGGAACAAAAAGGCGTTCGCCTTAGCGTGTTCAAACCTATTGCACAACCTCGTGTAAAAGGCGCATTAGATCAGACAACTGCGATTATCCGTTCTCACTCCACTATTCAATCATCAGAACCTTTAAACATGGATTATGTTGAGTCTCTGCTCAGCTCAAACCAAAAAGATGTTCTGATGGAAGAAATTGTTGCTAGATACCATGAAAACACCGCTGATGCAGAAGTTATTCTCATCGAAGGTCTGGTACCTATGCGTAAGCACCCTTTTGCACAATCATTAAACTATGAAATTGCAAAAACATTAGGTGCTGAAATTGTTTTCGTTACTGCATTAGGTAACAACACGGTTGAACAGCTAAAAGAGCGTATCGAATTTGCGCGTGCTGAATTTGGCGGTGTAAAAAACCAAAATATCACCGGTGTTATTGTTAACAAACTAAATGCACCTGTTGATGATCAAGGCCGTACTCGCCCTGACTTATCTGAAATATTTGATGATTCAAGTAAAGCGATTATCTCTAATGTCGATTTAAAAACCATTGAAAAGAATAGCCCACTGCCTTTACTGGGTTGCATTCCTTGGAACTTCGATTTAATCGCTACCCGTGCAACAGATATGGCAAAACACTTAAATGCGACTGTCGTCAATAAAGGCGATATTGAAACCCGTCGTATTAAGTCTGTGACTTTCTGTGCCCGTAGTATTCCACACATGTTAGAGCACTTCCGCCCTGGTTCACTTTTAGTAACTTCTGCGGATCGCCCAGATGTATTAGTTTCAGCGTGCCTTGCAGCAATGAATGGCGTTGAAATTGGTGCAATCCTACTAACAGGTGGTTACCAAATCGATGCTCCTATCAAACAACTTTGTGAACGTGCATTCGAAACTGGCTTACCAATCTTTATGGTTAATGCAAACACTTGGCAGACTTCTTTAAATCTTCAAAGTTTTAGCTTAGAAGTGCCTGCTGATGACCATGAACGTATTGAAAAAATTCAGAACTACGTTGCTCAACATATCAATACACAATGGATTGATTCACTGACCGCTAACTCTGAACGCCCTAACCGTTTATCACCACCAGCATTCCGTTACCAATTAACAGAATTAGCACGTAAAGCGAAAAAACGTATCGTTTTACCAGAAGGTGATGAGCCACGTACTGTTAAAGCAGCAGCAATTTGTGCTGATCGTGGTATCGCTACTTGCGTACTGTTAGGCGATCCTGAAGAAATTCGTCGTGTAGCAACCGCACAAGGTGTTGAATTAGGCACAGGCATTGAGTTAGTCAATCCTAAAGAAGTACGTGAAATTTATGTACCTCGCTTAGTTGAACTGCGTAAAAGCAAAGGTATGACAGAAGTTGTTGCTCGTGAGCAGTTAGAAGATAACGTTGTTCTCGGCACATTAATGCTGGAAAAAGGCGAAGTAGATGGCCTTGTTTCTGGTGCTGTTCATACAACGGCTAACACTATTCGTCCACCACTACAGTTAATCAAAACTGCACCGGGTAGCTCATTAGTGTCTTCTGTGTTCTTTATGCTGTTACCAGAACAAGTTTATGTTTATGGTGACTGTGCAATTAACCCAGATCCAACAGCGGAACAACTGGCTGAAATCGCAATCCAATCTGCAGACTCTGCAATTGCATTCGGTATCGACCCACGCGTTGCGATGATCTCTTATTCTACTGGTAACTCTGGTGCAGGTAGCGATGTAGAGAAAGTTCGTGAAGCGACACGTTTAGCGCAAGAAAAACGCCCTGATCTGATGATTGATGGTCCTTTACAATACGACGCAGCTGTTATGGCTGATGTTGCTAAATCTAAAGCACCAAACTCACCAGTTGCAGGTAAAGCGACTGTGTTTATCTTCCCTGATCTGAACACCGGTAATACCACTTATAAAGCGGTACAACGTTCAGCTGACTTGGTTTCAATCGGACCAATGTTACAAGGTATGCGTAAACCAGTGAATGACCTTTCTCGTGGTGCATTAGTAGACGATATCGTCTACACCGTTGCGTTGACAGCTATTCAAGCAAGCCAACAAGAAAACGCATAATTATTGAAGTTCGCTTCAAATAAAACAACGCCAGATGATTAATTTCATTTGGCGTTTTTTATTCTACAGATTTCTTATTTGACTAAAATTCGAGGCAGTCTCAAAACTAGACAACTTGATTCTGTCTCCTTTATAAAAGAGTGTCAAATAAAATCACACATATAAACACTCAACATAAAAACAATTAACACATTGATTTTACTTACTTATTTATATCTTTATTATTCAGAAAAAGATAGGAGTGAGGTGAGTTTCTGTTAGTATGCTGGTGGGTGCTTGGATCATTTTGGTTCAAGCATTTGCAGGAGCCAAAAAGACGAAAGCCCCGAATTTTAATTTACTAAAATCCGAGGCAGTCTCAAAACCAACCAACTTGATTCTGTCTCCTTTATAAAGGAGTGTCAAGAGAAGTGACTAAGCTTGCCCTATTAGGGCTGATTACTGTATGTATTACAGTTTGGTGTTTTGCTTTACTGAAACATGAAAGATTATGTTCTTTTAATATCAGTAGTGGCGACACCGTAGTTCAAGCTATTTTATCTTGCGATAAATAGTTTTGTGGGGGAAATTCCCCCACAATTTCTCTCAAAAGTTGTTGAGATTGGTGATCACAAGTACCCTACTTTAATCCACGAGTACACGCTGATTGGTCGCCCCCCACAAAATCGACATCTCTGTAAACAGTGCACCACTAATATCTTCAACCTCTTCAGCAGTGATCTCTGCATTACCTTGCTTACCAAAGAACACGACTTCATCCCCTGAATTGATATTTTTAAGATCGGTAATATCAACAATCACCGTATTCATTGATGTTTTACCTAAAACAGGCACACGTTGACCACCAATTAAAGCATGTCCTGCATTACTAAAAACTCGACGATAACCATCTGCATAGCCAACAGGGATATTAGCTAATACTGAATCACGTTTTAGTGTGTAAGTGCGATCATACCCAACAGTATTACCTTTAGGATAATAATTGATTGAGGCAATATTGGATTTAAAAGTCATAACACGTTTGTAATCTGTACTTGCGATGGTATCACCATAAAAAATCCCGCCTACACGCACCATATCTAACCATGATCCAGGTACGGTAATTGTGGCAAAAGTATTTGCCATATGCAGAGTAACGTCTTTACGGTTTAGCCCAGTAACACCCAATACCTTTTGTGATTGCTGTTTAAAACGAGCGAGATCTTCTCTTACTTTATCCGCATCTTCTTCAGGATAATGAGACATAATGCCAACCACTTTAAGGTTAGCTAATTGAGCAATTTGCTTTGCTTCTTCAAGCCCCGCATTGTTATTAACTTCTAATCCATTACGAGACATTCCACCTGAATTTAAGGCAAGATGAATAGGGATCACTTTATTTTGTTGTTTAGCAATGGCATCTAATTTCTTAGCCATATCTAAGTTACCAATCAATTCTTCCACGTTATAGCTTGTCGCCTGAGCCATTTCTTGCTCTGTGGCATTACGCACACGCATTAAACGACCTTGGAATCCTAGATCACGCACTTCTTTTAGCTCTTGGTTATTCGTTACACCAATACATTGCACATTGTTTTCAATCATAACAGGTGCAACTAACGATAAATCATGGCCATATGCATCCCCTTTTAAAACAGCACAAAGCGAGGATTTATCACCTAAAAGTGATTGTACTTTTTTCACATTAAAATCGAGCGCACTACGTGAAATTTCAATCCATGAGTTATTCACGATTGCAGGTTGAACCTGAGCTGTTTGAGTCACTGGTGGATTGTGATTAACAGGTTGTTGGCAAGCAGTGATAACAAAAAGTGGTAACAACGCAAGATATCGAATACCAAAAGACATCTTCTTTTTCCTTAGTGATTGTGATGTTAAACCTATTTTTATAATTAATTAGGTACGAAAATATACACATAGTGAATATTCACTCAGGATAATAGCATTATTATTCATAAAATAAAGATATTAATTCACAAGTTTTAATTAGAATTAATTCGTTTATTTATTCACTAAAAAAATTACGATAAAATTTAACCTATTGTTTTAATAGTAAATTATTTGATAATTTAAAAGAAACGGTACAAATACATAAAAAACAGGTCATGCCTTCTCGAGTATTTACTGTTACAGAGCCTGTGTGAAAGAAATCCGTAAATTGACAAAATTAAAACAAACTGATTTTGCTACTGCTCTTGGTGTATCGACTTCTTTAGTTCGAGCATGGGAACAAAAGCGTAGATTTCCGACAGGAAGTAGTTTGAAACTATTACGAATGATAGAAAAAAATCCAAACATTGCTAACAGCCTGATACTTACTTGAATAATAATATTTGTAAAAAAATGCCTTGTTGATTTAACTCAGCAAGGCGTTTTTTTAATTAATAAATTCAAAAAATATCAACGAACAATAATACCTAATAAAATACCGATAACACCGAAGTCTGCATCACTAAATGTGGTGTTAGCAATACCGATGTCTCCAAGTACTGGTAATAAGAATACAGGCAAGAAAGTAATTAATAAGCCTTGAACGAATGCCCCTAAAATCGCACCACGACGTCCACCGGTCGCATTACCAAATACCCCAGCTGTTGCACCCACGAAGAAATGAGGAACCACACCAGGAATTATTACTGTCCAATCTAAAGCATACAGAATAAACATGCCGATAACACCCGCAGCAAAGCTACTTAAAAAGCCAACTAATACCGCATTGGGTGCATAAGGGAATACAACTGGGCAATCTAAAGCAGGTTTTGCATTAGGAACTAACTTATCTGAAATACCTTTAAATGCAGGAACAATCTCAGCAATAACCATACGCACACCTTGCAGAATAATATAAACACCTGCTGCGAAGGTTATAGATTGCATTAACGAGAACATAAACCAGTTTTTACCACCACTAACTTCACGAACAAAAGTATCGCCCGCAAATAAACATGTGATGACAAAAATAATGCCCATAGTAAAGGCAATTGCGACTGGCGTATCACGTAAAAATAGCAAGCTTTTAGGCACATTCATCTCTTCTGTTGAATGCTCTTTATTACCAAATTTACTGCCGATAAAGCCCGCAACGACATAAGAAATAGTTGAGAAGTGTCCTAATGCCACATCATCAGAACCGGTAATTTTTTTCATATAAGGGTGTGCAATGGCTGGGAAAAACACCATTGAAATCCCAACAACTAATGAACCTACCGCAACTAATACAGCGCCTTCTAAGCCTGCTGTTGCCAGAATAACTGCCACCATCATTGACATAAATAATGTATGGTGACCCGTTAAGAAAATAAATTTCCACGGTGTTAAACGAGCAATTAGAATATTAATCAACATGGCAAAGAACATAATCAGAGCCATTTCTTTACCAAAGCTTTTTTGTGCAATAGAGACAATTGCCTCGTTATTAGGCACAACACCTTGAATGCCAAATGCATGTTGGAAAATCGTTGAGAAATCACCCAGTGAGTTAATGACAAGACCGGCACCAGCACCTAAAATCACAAAACCCATAATGGTTTTTACCGTGCCTTTAATACATTCCGTAACTGGTTTTTTCTGGGCAATTAATCCAATCAATGCGATCAAACCCACTAAAATAGAAGGCTCTGAAAGCACATCACTCATTAGAAAGCGGAAAAAGTCCATGATAGGCTCCTTATAACGCGCCTAATTCACGTAATGCAACAGAAAGTTTTTCTTTCATCGCAACTTTATCAATCATATTATCCAGTGAAACTACTCTTCCATTTACGGCTTGAGAATTAAGCTGTTCTGCAATATCACGAGTTCCAACATAGATATCACTTGGCGTACCTTTTGCTGAACCCAAATCAACGTGATCCACCTCTGCATTGACAGCGAGATCTTTTAAAATACTTTTGATACTCATTTCCATCATTAAGCTACTGCCTAAACCATTTCCACACACAACTGTAATTTTCATGGTATTCCCCTTGGTAATTTTAAATTGTCATTAATAGTTGTTGATAACTGCTAATACATCCGCTTTGCTTTTCGCATTAAATAGCGTTTGAATATCTTTATCGTTATCAAAAAGTTCGGCTAATTTCATAATGGCATTAATATGGCTATCGTTATCTGTTGCAGCTAAAACAATCAGTAATTTCACCGGATCGTTTTCATCAGCACCAAATTCCACTCCTTGCTCAACAATCGTTAATGCAAGAGAAAGTTGGTTAACACCATCTTCAGGACGAGCATGAGGCATCGCAATACCCGGACCTAAAACATAATATGGCCCTATTTTTTCATGTGATTTGTAAATAGCATCGATGTAACGAGGTTCAACGCACCCTTTATCAACTAATGGCTGACACGCCACTTTAACGGCTTCTCGCCAATCGCTAACGCTTGGAACCACTTGTACCACATCAGGTGTTAATAATGTTTTAAGCATCTTTGTAACCTCAATAAGACTCTCTTTGAGCTTCGTTATTAAGGATAGTAATCATTAATGGTAGCGCTATCTAGATAGATCGTTCGTAATTGTGATAGCGCTATCATTTTAATAAAATGTTAATTGCAGAAAATGCCAACAATTGACACTGTATTGTTTCAGCATAATAGAAAGATTTCAGGTAGGATCTGCGGTTAATAAAATAGGCTAAGCAAGCATAATCACACATGATCAAAACACGTAAGCGCCGAAATACAGGTCGCGTCACATTACAAGATGTCGCTAAACACGCTGGAGTCGGTTCAATGACCGTTTCGCGTGCATTACGAACCCCTGAGTTGGTCTCTGATAAGTTAAGAGAGAAAGTTAATCAAGCCGTAGAGGAACTTGGTTATATTCCTAATGCCTCAGCAGGCGCGTTAGCATCGGCTCAAAGTCATATTATTGCAGTACTGTTACCCTCTTTCACAGATAAAGCCAGTGCTGATTTTATGCAATCTTTACAGCAAATATTAAATCGCCATCAATATCAAATTCTCGTTGGTTGTTATGAATATCAACCACATAAAGCCAGTGATGTGATTAATATGCTATTACAAAGCAATCCTGCCGCATTGGTTGTCTTTGGATCACAACTCAGTCCCACTCATTTTTTACATATTAGTAATGCCAACGTGCCGGTTGTCAGTGTTGCAAGTCAATCTGATGAACAAGCCGCCATTAGTATTGATTGCTCTTATGAGCAAGCTGCATATGATTTAACTAGTCATTTAATCACCCAAGGAAGACGTTGTATCGGTTATATTGGCGCTTTACAAGGCCAGCGTTTACACCACCAGCAAATAACAGGTTGGTCACGAGCCTTACTGAAAAATTATTTAAATGCTGAGCAAAGTGTCACTACACCTGATCCCGCATCTATGGCTTATGGTAGACAAGCTTTAACAGAAATTTTATTGCGGCAACCTGAATTAGATGCCGTTATTTGTAGTCATGAGAGCATTGCGTTAGGAATGATTTTTGAGTGCCAAAGGCGATTAATTAAGATCCCTCAAGATCTGGCCATTGCTTGTTTGGAAGGCTCTGATAATAGTGATCAAATATCACCATCTCTTACGTCAATTCGTTTTGATTATCACAAAATGGGAAAAGAGGCAGGAAAACACCTTATCGCCCTTTTACAACGCTTAAAAGACGAAGATGATAACGCTATATTCGAAGATACCGTTATCAACTATGCTTATCGCTTTGAAATAGGGCAAAGTACCCCTTAATCGACGGTTTCTCGGGTTTCTAAACGTGTACTGTTATTACGTGTTAACCAAAGAGAAAGCGCTTTTAGTGAATCTGGCGTGAATTCGTCACAACGCTCTGTGATTTCAGAGGGGGTTAACCAGCACACTTCCTCTATTTCTTCTGCTTGCAGAGCGAAAGGCCCATGAGAAACACAACTAAATAGACTTCCCCAGACACGACAGCTTTTATCATCATAATAAAATTGCCCATGTTCAGCGAAAGGAACCCCCGCAATGCCGAGTTCTTCTTCTGCTTCACGACGCGCGCTTTCCAGTAAATTTTCACCTTGTTGGACAACACCACCTGCTGTGGCATCTAACCAACCGGGATAAAAATCTTTTGTTTCTGTTCTACGTTGCGCCAAAATTTTACCCATCCCATCATGAACAACAATATACGTTGCTCTATGTCGTAGGTTTTCAGCTCGCATTTGTTGACGTGTTGCTTGTGCAACGACTTCATTTTTATCATCAACAATATCAACCCACTCAACCAATGCCGTCTTTTCTTGTTCCATCCTCAACAAACCTTTTTTAACCGATACTAAACGATCGTAATTTTTATCCTGAATATACCAAAATCACTATTTTTCACCACTACAATAATCATACGAGACTTGTCTTATCCATCTTGCGCTTTTTTGCTTTTTATGATGTTAGAAGGCAGACTGTGGATATACTAAACATTTCGTGCCTACTTTACTTTGGAGCTTTCAATGATTGATTTATATTATGCAGATACCCCAAATGGCCAGAAAATAACACTTTTTCTCGAAGAAGCAGGCCTACCTTATCAGTTACATCGCATTGATATTAGTAAAGGTGATCAATTTAAGCCTGAGTTTTTAGCAATTTCCCCTAACAACAAAATTCCTGCCATCGTTGATAATTCACCAGCAGATGGAGGCGAACCACTCTCTATTTTTGAGTCTGGTGCTATTCTTATCTATCTAGCTGAAAAAAGTGGCAAATTAATTAGCCAAAATTTACGCGAAAAAACAACACAACTACAATGGTTGTTTTGGCAAGTGGGAGGTTTTGGCCCCATGTTAGGACAAAATCATCATTTCACCCGCTATGCCACAGAAAAAGTCCCTTATGCAATTAAACGTTATACTGAAGAAACACAGCGTCTATATAGCGTATTGGAAAAAAGATTAGCGCAATCACCTTACCTTGGTGGCCAAGAATACAGCATTGCGGATATCGCTACATATACATGGGCCCGTCTTCATGCTCACCACAATATTGATTTGGCTAATTATCCTGCGATAGAAAAATGGCTAAATAAGATCAACCAACGCCCAGCAGCTAAAAAACTCTTTGGTGAATAAAAGCAATTCATAATGTCAGGATGATATTTATTCTTTATTAGGTAAGATGATCAGGAGGATGGTGATGAAAATACTTATCACAGGTGGTACAGGATTAATTGGCAAAGCATTAGTGTGTGAACTTGCACTGTCTAATAATGATATTACAGTGCTTTCTCGTTCTCCTCAAAAAGTCTATTCGCACTTTTGTAATGAAATCACCTGTTGGACTCAACTCAGTGATAAACAAAATCTTAATGGGTTTGATGCGGTCATTAATCTTGCTGGAGAACCCATTGCCGATAACCGTTGGACACCTGCTCAAAAACACAAACTCATTAACAGCCGTTGTGATTTAACTCAAAAATTAGTTGAGTTAATTAAAGCCAGCGACTCTCCCCCTTCTGTTTTCATATCTGGTTCTGCGGTTGGCTTTTATGGTGACCAAGGTGATTTGCAAGTCACTGAACAGACGCCAGCAAACCCTGAGTTTACACATGAGCTTTGTGCTGAGTGGGAGCGTATTGCTCTTGAAGCACAAACACCATTAACTCGTGTTTGTTTGTTACGTACAGGAATTGTACTTTCAACACTCGGTGGCGCACTACCTAAAATGAGTAAACCCTTTAAGTTAGGATTAGGTGGCAAATTAGGAAGCGGAAAACAGTATATGCCGTGGATCCATATTGATGATATGGTCAGTGCGATTATTTTCTTGCTTAAGACTCAAGATGCTAAAGGCGCTTTTAACTTAACTGCACCTAACCCTGTACAGAATAAAGAATTTACTCGCTTATTAGGAAAAGCATTTAATCGCCCTGCCTTAATGACGGTTCCTGAAAGTGTATTACGTTTAGTGATGGGAGAAAGCGCCACATTAGTATTAGGCGGGCAACAAGCCATTCCTGAAAAATTACTCAGTGCTGGCTTTGAGTTTCGCTACCCACATTTAGAAGAGGCATTAAAAGATATTATAACCACAGGAAAATAATCTCTTTTTCTATTTTCAATAATTCGATGTGACTAGTGCGAATAAATATTCTACCTAATAGATACTCTAAATAATTCAAGGTGTAGCTAGACGACAAGTAAATGAGTCACTAGGAGCATACAATAGTATGTGACTAGTGCGAATGAACGCAGTCAACAACGCTACAACTTGAAGTATGACGAGTAACGACGAGTATACTTAGCGGGCAGGCTTATCGCCTTCCCACCTTTGAAACAAATCATCAGGTAAATCAATCTCAAACTGATCAAGTACACGATTAACCGTTTGATTGACAATATCATCAATGGTTTTAGGCTGAAAATAGAATGCTGGTACAGGTGGCATAATCACGGCACCTAACTCAGAAGCTTGTGTCATTAAACGCAAATGACCTAAATGCAGAGGCGTTTCACGCACACACAACACCAATTTACGCCCTTCTTTCAGCACAACATCTGCAGCACGAGTGACTAAAGTATCGGTATAACTATGAACAATACCGGATAAACTTTTAATTGAGCAAGGTAAAATTACCATCCCACTGACACGAAACGATCCTGAAGAAATTGACGCACCAATATCGCGATCGTCATAAATCACATCTGCTAAAGCATGGATATCTTTTAGTAAATAATCAGTTTCTAATGAAATAGTACGGCGAGCAGCTTGGCTAATCACTAAATGCGTTTCAACTGACGGTACAGATTTCAGAATTTCTAATAAACGTATACCGTAAATTGCACCACTGGCACCGGTTAGCCCAACTATCAGCTTTTTCATTATAATCCTCAGAATATATATCAACATAAATCATTATGATGATTAACCCTCAAAAAACAAGCGCCGATGCAGAACACGCTAGCATCGACGCTTTATAAGGGCATTATATTACCGAAAAACTAACCTTCGTTATAGATTTCCAAGTTTTCTATTTCATTTTGATCACGAATTTTGTGTTCATCATCACGACGAAGATTTTCTAAATAATCTAGATAATCTTGGTCGATATCTTTCGTTATATAAACACCATCAAATACAGAACATTCAAACTGACTAATATCAGGATTTTCTTCTTGTACAGCGGCAATTAAATCAGAGAGATCTTGGAAGATAAGCCCATCAGCACCAATTAATTTACGAATTTCATCCACTTCACGTCCATGAGCAATAAGCTCATTAGCGTTTGGCATATCAATACCATACACATTAGGGAAGCGAACTTCTGGCGCAGCTGAAGCAAAATAGACTTTCTTCGCTCCTGCTTCTCTTGCTAACTCGACGATTTGCTCTGACGTTGTGCCACGAACAATAGAATCATCAATCAACAGAACATTTTTATCACGAAACTCTGCACGATTTGCATTCAATTTACGTCTTACTGACTTACGACGTTCTTGTTGACCGGGCATAATAAAAGTACGCCCCACATAGCGATTTTTTACAAAGCCTTGGCGATACGGTTTATTAAGAATATGAGCGATTTCTAATGCGATATCACACGAGGTCTCTGGAATAGGAATGACCACATCAATCTGCAAATCTTCCCACTCTTTCGCAATTTTAGCGCCTAATTTTTGCCCCATACGCAAACGTGCATTGTAAACAGAAATTTTATCAATAAAGGAATCTGGGCGAGCAAAATAAACATACTCAAATAGACAAGGCATTAATTGTGGATTTTCAGCACATTGGCGGGTAAAGAGTTGTCCTTGTTCAGTGATATAAACTGCTTCACCGGGGGCAACATCACGCAAGAACTCAAAGCCTAAAGTATCTAATGCAACACTTTCAGATGCGACCATATATTCATGGCGACCATCTTCTAATGTACGTTTACCGAGAACTAAAGGACGAATACCAAAGGGATCACGGAAAGCTAATAAACCATGGCCGATGATCAACGCAACGCAAGCATAAGCACCACGTAATTTTTTATGCATTGCTGCGACTGCAGCAAAAATATTATCAGGCTCTAGAGGGAAATGGTCAAAACGGTCTAATTCATATGCCAATACATTAAGTAAGATTTCAGAATCAGAGGTGGTATTGATATGGCGACGCGCTGTTTCAAATAATTGTCGACGTAATAAATGCGCATTGGTTAAATTACCATTATGCGCCAACGTAATACCAAAAGGTGAATTCACATAAAAAGGCTGCGCTTCTGATGCACTAGAACTACCCGCTGTTGGATAACGGACATGCCCTATCCCGATAGTACCTTTTAAACGCAACATATGACGGGTTTCAAACACATCTTTAACCAGTCCGTTAGCTTTGCGAAGACGGAAACCGTTGTTACCGTCTATCGTTGCAATGCCAGCTGCATCTTGACCTCGGTGTTGTAACACCGTTAACGCATCATAAATTGATTGGTTTACTGGATTCGCTCCAGCGATACCGACAATACCGCACATGAATAGATCCTCATCAGCCAGACGGAGAGGTTATATTCTCTCCGACACGAAACTTGACGCATTTTGCAGGTAGTCAAAGAACCACCTAATAATATGGTTGAATTGAGGAATAAGTTCAGAACGTTGCCAATCAGCGCTATCTGCCATAGGCGTAAATGCCCCTAAAACAAACAATAATGCTGACACGATCAGCACGCCTCTTAATGCCCCGAAACAGACCCCCAAAACTCGATCTGTACCTGATAACCCTGTGCGTTGAACAAGAGAGCTAATCACATAGTTCACAACAGCACCAACAATCAGTGTCGCAATAAACAGAGTGACTATTGCAATCCCGTTACGAACCAGTTCATCTTCAAACCGGGTAAAATAGACGGCAAGATAAGGATAAAACTGACTAGCAACAAAGAAACCACAACCCCAGGTGATGAGTGATAATGCTTCACGAACAAAGCCACGGATCAGGCTGACTAATGCGGAAAAACCAATAATGGCAATGATGGCGTAATCTATCCAGACCATAAATTCTTTATCCAAAAATGATGCTCCGCATTAATACGGAAGCATTCTAACAGAAAACGAAAACGTTTGCGTAATGCTAATTTTCACTAATTTCAAAATAATTTACGGCGATATGAAAAATCATAATCGCCGCAATAAGTTAACGCTTTGTTACATCGCTCATCAGATGACTCATTTAGAAAAATTAAGGCTTATATGCCCTTACCTCACCTTGTAAGCCTGTAAGCTCTTTTAAATGAGGCAAAATAGCCTGTAATTCTGACTTAGATGCACTTGGCCCAATGTAAATTCGAGTCATTTGACCAGCAACAGGACGCGCGGGTACGGTATACACCGGGTAACCTGAGAAATGCATTTTCGCAATAATTTCTTCAACCTTCGCCGCATTTTTCAATGCACCTAATTGAACAACCCAAGCTTCACCTTTTGGTGGTTTGGTTTCTTGCACTGGTGGTGCTGGTGGTGGTGCTGGTGGTTGTACAGGTGGCGTGACCACCGGTGGTACAGGCGTTGGCTGTACAGGAGGTGTCGGCGTTGGTTGTACTGGTGGCGTAACAGGAACAACGGTTGGTGGTTGTGGTGCTGTTGCCGTAGATTGTTCAACACCCGTGACTGCTTCAGAAAGCATTGCTTCAGAAGCGCCTTCTGATGGTGTTGAAGGCGTCGTTGTTTGCTCTATAGGAGCGATAGATTCAATTTCTTGTTCATCGCCTGGTTTGGGTACTAAAGGAATAGCGGCAAATTGGTCTTCGTTATATTTCTTATCGCCGTCAAGCAACGCAGGTAAAAAAATAACCCCTACTGCCACTAATACCACGGCTCCGACTAAGCGATTTTGAAATTTACTCGCCACCCACACTCTCCTTTTCCAAAAGTTCCATCACATGTGCGACTGTATGAAATGAGCCACACACCACGACGATATCATTAGGATTAGCATCGGACATAGCTTGTTTCCATGCCGCCTCTACACTCTCAAATACCGATGGGTTTTCAAGATGTTGAGCAAGTACATCCGCTGAAGCGCCACGAAATTCATTAAGTGGCGCAACATACCAACTATCCGCCAATGGCATTAAGCACGCTAATGTTCCCGCAATATCTTTATCACCTAGCATACCAACAACAATACGCACTTTGGTATCAGACTTACGCGGTAATTGTGATAATTTTTCAGCTAAATATCCTGCTGCATGAGGATTATGTGCCACATCAAAGATAACTAGAGGATGTTGTGAAATTACCTGAAAACGTCCAGGTAATTGTGCTCGAGACATTCCTTCAACAATGCTTTGCTGTGTTATTGCTTGACTGACCTTATCATCAGATTTGAGCAAGCAACGGATGACCCCCATCGCTGTCGCCGCATTGGCTAGCGGAATATTAGGGATAGGCAACGCATCAAATTCACAATCAGCACAACGCCAATGCCAATGATCACCTACAATAACAAAAGACCAATCCGTTTCTCGACGGAAAAGCTTAGCCTGTTTTCCATTGGCAACTTCAGCAATGGAATGAGGCATATCTGGCTCACCCACAACAGCGTAGTGATTAGCACGGAAAATACCGGCTTTCTCGTGACCAATATGCTCTCTATCTGCACCTAACCAATCAGTATGATCGAGTGCAATACTTGTGATAGCAGCAATATCTGCATCAACGATATTCGTCGCATCTAATCGACCGCCTAATCCTACTTCAAGAATAACAACATCAAGTTGTGCTTGTTGAAATAACTTCAGCGCAGCCAGAGTGCCATATTCAAAAAAGGTCAGCGAAATATCGCCTCTAGCTTGTTCAATTTCTGCAAAAACTTCACAAAAAGCATCTTCGGAAAGTTCTTTGCCTTGAATACGTACACGTTCTGTGTAGCGAACAAGATGAGGTGAGCTATAAACGCCGACTTTCAATCCTGATGCCATCAAGATTGACTCTAGCATATGACAGGTTGTGCCTTTTCCATTTGTACCTGAAACAGTAATGACTTTAGGTGCAGGGCGTAACACATTTAATATTTTTCCTACCTCGCCTACACGTTCTAACCCCATATCAATGGCGCTTGAATGTAAGTGTTCAAGATAAGAAAGCCACACCGACAGAGGCGATGTGGCTTTAGGAGCAGTTATGATATTAGACATCTTCTTTTTTATTCGTTTCGATGTTAATTTCTGGCTCGTTATCAGCAGATTCGATTTCATCAGCAATCATTTCTTCGCCAATAATTTCATCTTCATCTTCGACTAAATCATATTGAGTCAGCTTAGCCAGTAATTCAGCCAGCTCATCACGCATTTCTGGACGACGAACAATCATATCAATCGCCCCTTTTTCTAACAGAAACTCACTACGTTGGAAACCTGCTGGCAGTTTCTCACGTACAGTTTGCTCAATAACGCGTGGGCCTGCAAAACCAATCAGTGCTTTAGGCTCCGCAACGTTAATATCGCCTAACATGGCTAAACTTGCAGAAACACCGCCCATTGTAGGATCAGTCATCACTGAGATATAAGGCAAACCACGTTCTTGCATTTTTGCTAATGCTGCACTGGTTTTTGCCATTTGCATTAATGACATCAGCGCTTCTTGCATACGCGCACCGCCACTTGCAGAGAAGCAAATCAGAGGACAATTATCTTCTAGTGCTTGTTCAACAGCACGAACAAAGCGCGCCCCCACAACAGAAGCCATAGAGCCGCCCATAAACGCAAACTCAAAAGAAGCAGCAACAACTGGCATCTTTTTCAATGTTCCTTTCATGACGACTAATGCGTCTTTTTCCTGAGTTTGCTTTTGAGCAGCGCTAATTCTGTCTTTATATTTTTTGGAGTCGCGGAATTTCAGAATATCTTTAGGCTCTAATTCACTACCTAATTCTGTGGTACTTCCTGTATCAAGGAAAGTCTCAAGGCGACGGCGCGCTGAAATGCGCATATGGTGATCACATTTAGGACAAACCTCCAAATTACGCTCTAATTCTGCGCGATAGAGTACCTGTCCACAGCTATCACATTTAGTCCAAACTCCTTCTGGGATATTGGCTTTACGTGAACTTGTGATAGTGCTTTTATTTAGAATTTTTTCAATCCAGCTCATTAACGGACCTTTTCGTCTGAATCTGACCTTCGCCAGTAAAATTATTGTGAGCGTATCAACCACAATGCACTGGCTGTGTGGTTAGCAAAGTTTATGATGATACCGCTTACTGAATTTCAGCGCATCTCTTTATTATGGCTATTCTACGGCAAAAACTAATGATAACTGCTCAAACCTCTTTGCTATCACTTTCTTTCTTCGCTTTTGCACTCGCTCTGCGATGGCGTATGATCTCAATGACGCCCGGTAAAATAGAAATAACAATAATGGCAACAATTAGCAATTTTAAGTTCTTTTGAACTATATCTAAGTCACCAAAAAAGTATCCCGCATAAGTAAATAACAGTACCCATGCAATTGCCCCAGTAACATTATAAAAGGCAAAATGACGATATGACATTTTTCCCATTCCTGCAACGAATGGCGCAAAAGTTCGGATAATCGGCACGAATCTTGCCAAAATAATCGCTTTACCACCATGTTTTTCATAAAAAGCATGGGTTTTGTCCAGATATTCACGACGGAAAATACGTGAATTAGGCTTACTAAATAGCTTTTCGCCAAAAAGTCGCCCTATAGAATAGTTCACTGCATCACCTAAAATCGCGGCGCAAAGCAACAGTAAGACAATAATATGGACATTCACATCATTGGTATCTAAAGAAGCTAAAGCACCAGCAACAAACAGCAATGAATCACCAGGTAAAAATGGCGTTACCACCAGCCCTGTTTCACAAAAAACAATCAGAAACAAAATGGCATAGACCCATGTACCATATTGCGCGACAAGCTCTGCTAAATGCGCATCAATATGTAAAATAAAATCAATTAGAAATTTTATCAAATCAACAAATTGCGTTAATATTTCCATAAATCCTCAGAGAACTGGGTGTTTTTATGATTGAGATATTTCAATAGGGTTATCCGCTAAAAATAGTGGGCCCATTGCAGGTTTTGGTAATTCAAAATGCTCAGGATAATCCACTGCCACCAAATACAAGCCATTTGCTTTAGCTGTTGCAGCAGCCTTGGTTCTGTCTTTTAAGGCTAATAATTCAGCCATCCAAGTAATGTCCTGATTGCCACACCCTATTTCTAAAAGGCTACCGACAATATTTCGCACCATATGGTGTACAAAAGCATTCGCTTTAATATCCACCACAACATAATCACCATATCGAGAAACGTTAACATGCATAACGTTACGCCATGGCGTTCGTGATTGACATTGAACGGCTCTAAAAGAGGTAAAATCATTTTCACCCAATAAACATTGTGCAGCCTGATGCATACGCTCAGCATCTAAAGGGTAATGAAAATGCGTCACTCCAGATGATAATATAGCGGGACGATAGCGATGATTAAAAATCACATAGCGATAACGTCTTGCCGTTGCACTAAAACGTGCATGGAAATCATCAGAAACCGTTTTTACCCAACGTACAGCGATATCCGCAGGTAAATGGGTATTAACACCCATTGTCCATGCGGGATCTTTACGGTGCGCCGTTGTTTCAAAATGGACAACTTGCCCCGTTGCATGCACTCCAGCATCTGTTCTTCCGGCACAAAAAACTGATATAGGTTCATTAGCCACTTGTGAAAGGGCTTTTTCTAACCGTTCTTGTACACTGCGCACTTCATTTTGGCGTTGCCAGCCATAATAACGACTACCATCATACTCAACGCCTAACGCGATTTTGATTGTTGTGCTTTCAGAAATAACCGTTGACTCAGTCAAAGGTTGTTCTGTTACTTCAGCACTCACTGGCGCATTCATTAGTAAAACTGCTCCTGCATTAATTGTTCTGCCACTTCAACAGCCATTAATGCCCCACCAAAGCGCACATTATCTGCCACTGACCAAAATTGTAAGGCTTCTGGCATACCATAATCATTACGGAAGCAACCTAAATTTAGGCTCACATTCCCCGAAGCATCGGTCACTTGTGTTGGAAAATCATTTTCATCACTGATACTCAGGCCTTCATTTTCTTGCAATGTTTCACGCGCTTCATCACTGCCCATCGGGCGTGATGTTTCTAATTGCACTGATTGCGCATTACCATAGAAAACTGGAGCTTGTAATGTAGTGACTGAAATTGGAAGACCTTCGTCTTGTAAGATTTTACGAATTTGGTCAACCATGCGACGCTCTTCTTGTACTGAGCCTTCGTCATCAACCATAAGAGGTAGAATATTAAAGGCCAGTTGCTTATTAAAACGGCCTAATTCAGGTGGAACACCATTAAGTAAACGAGCACTTTGTCCAGCAAGTTCATCAACTGCTTGTTTTCCAAAACGGGAGACTGACATTAAATTGGTCACACTAAGACGAGTCAAACCAGCAGCTTCTGTTAATGGATTAATCGCACGTAACAATTGGCTTACCATACTATCAGCAATAGAAACGATATTACGGGTGCGATATTCTGCAAGCATTGAGCTATTCACGCCAGGGACTATCAGTGGTACATCCCAATCCATAGCAAATATGCCACTACAATCAATGACGATGCAGCCTGAATCTGCTGCTTGCTGTGCATATTGCGCACTAATTTCTGTCGGAGCAGCAAAGAAAGCTAATTGAATATCTGCCCATTCGATATTGTGAACACCTTGAACAGCAACACTTTTGCTGTTTACACGCACAGATTTTCCAATACTGTCTTCACTTGCGATTGCGGTCAGTTCACCAATGGGAAATTCACGCTCTTGCAACAGCTCTAAAATAGCTTCACCAACAGCACCTGTTGCACCAACAACAGCAATATTCCAACCTTCTCCCATAAGATATCCTCCAATACCATAAAATTTTAAAAATAATGTTGTGCTTTATTTGCGTGTAGCACTTTTGTATGTAGCACTAAAACCAATCGCACTTAATGTATTGGCCGTGGTTTGGTTATCACAAATTACATGTAGTGAAGACCATTCACGGCGTACAGGATAAAGTTTGCGTAATTTATCAAACTCTCCTTTTACACCGGCCACTTTTCGTAATGGTGCATCATCTCGACGCACATCATAAACAAGGTGGATCAGTTGTTTTAATAACGTTTGTGTTAGCTCACCTTGTACTGAAATTGTTGAAATAGTCGGTGCTGGCAACAAGGTTGATAATTCAACTTGTTGAGGCTGTCCAATAAAATCACAGTAAGCTTCAAATACTTGTGTTGTACCGCGCGCTTTACCTTCTAAGGTATAACCCGCAATATGTGGAGTGCCTATATCGACTTTATTTAATAATTCAATAGAGAGATCAGGCTCTGGCTCCCAAACATCTAATACCACACGTAAGGATTTACCTTTCTCAAGTACAGATAATAGTGCTTGATTATCAACAACCTCACCACGGCTCGCATTAATTAAAATACGTCCTTCAGGTAATTTTTCGAGGTTGTTCTCATTTATCAAATGATAACTTTTGTATGGACCTGATTTATTGAGAGGTGTATGGAAAGTCAGAATGTCCGCTTTTTCTAATAGCGTTTCCAATGAATAAAATTCTTCATTATCACCGTTATCTGCTCTAGGTGGATCGCAAAGTAATACATTGACACCCAATGCACGTAAACGTGTCGCTAATCGCCCTCCGACATTACCCACGCCCACAATACCAACAACTTTATCGACTAATTGAAAGCCATCTTGCTCTGCGAGCATCATCAGTGCAGAAAATACATATTCTACAACAGCAATAGCATTACAACCTGGTGCTGATGAAAAACCAATTTGTTGTTGCTCTAACCATGCAATATCCACATGGTCAAAACCGGCCGTTGCCGTTCCAACAAATCTCACTGGCTTGCCTGATAATAAGGATTCATTGACTTTAGTAATCGATCTCACCATTAAGGCATCAGAATCATTAAGTTCATCAATAGGTAAAGGACGACCAGAAACCGCTTTTACCTCACCTAATTGGCGGAAAAGCTGTTCCGCATAAGGCATGTTTTCATCAACCAGAATTTTCACTGTGTTATCTCACTGATTTGGTATTTATGTGTGTAAACAATCAATCAAAAAATAAATTTAAGCGGTCTATTTTGCCACTTATTAACAACAAAGCCTATTATTGACAGTAAAATCTGCCTAGATTTTAAGTAAATATATGAAAAGAAGACTTAGCAATTGGGTAATCGACGAAAACGTTCTGGCGTTGTGCCAGCAAATTGTTGAAACATTGCAATAAATGTAGACGAAGAGCTGTATCCCACATCAAACGCAATTTCATTCACACTTTTTCCTTGTTCTAATAAAGAAATTGCATGTAAAAAACGTAAGCGCTTACGCCATTCACTAAAAGACATGCCTAATTCTTGTTGGCAACGACGAGAAAGTGTTCTCTCTGAGGTATAACGTTTTTTAGCCCATTCTTCTAACGAAGTATTATCAGCTGGGTCCTGCTCTAATGCAGAAAGTATTGGGGCAAGTAATTTATCTTTAGAAGAAGGTAAGTATGTATGATGAATCGGTGAAGCTTTAAGTTGATCTATCAACACTTGCGCTAAGCGAAAATCTTCTTCTGTTTGTGGTTTACAGACTCCACGATGAAAGAAATCAGAAAATATAGTTGAAAAAATAGCACTTAATTGAATTAAACACGGTTTATCTAACAAACCTTCACACCAACTTGGTGCGATATCTAGCACCTTAAAAGAGAGTGTCTTTTTATTATAACTAGCATGCCCTACATTTTTAGGGATCCACACACTAAATTCAGGGGGTGCTAAAAACCGCTGTCCTCCAGCTTCTAAATCCATGACACCAGAAATCACATAAAGCAACTGACCAAAGTCATGTTGATGATAAACAAACTCGGTTTCAGCTAATAGCTGCTCATCACGAAATCGCACTGTATCTGGATCAGACAATAACCATTGCATTTTTTGTTGTTCAATTGTCATCTTTATGTTGTTCTCTTGTCATGTTGTCTTTATTGGCCTATCTGTTGTCTGGTTTTCATTATATATATCTAATCAGACAAGCTTACAATAGCAACCTGGTTTAAAAATAGATGTGAGAACAATGAAAAACGCAATATTTCCGCTTTTAGCAGTACTGATCTGGTCCATTAATGCCGTCGTCAATAAAGCAGCTGCGTCTGTTATCGATCCTGCGGCTATCTCTTTTTATCGTTGGTTTCTCGCCTTTTTAATTATGACGCCTTTTTTGATCATGCCTGTTTGGCATCATCGTAAAACCGTCAAACAATATTGGTGGAAATTATTTATTCTTGGTGCATTAGGAATGGTGATGTACCAGAGTTTGGCTTATTATGCTGCACATTATGTTAGCGCCACATTTATGGGCATCTTGAACTCGTTGATCCCATTACTGACGGTTATTATCAGTATTTTTGTTTTACGCGTTGTGCCTACTGTCGGAATAGTACTCGGTACTGTGCTTTCAATTAGTGGTTTGGTCTGGCTAATTAGTCGTGGAGAACCGACCCAGTTACTTTCTCAAGGATTGGGATATGGCGAGCTAATGATGTTTATTGCTTCGGCATCATACGCACTTTATGGCGTTTTAACAAAACGGTGGTCTATCGCACTACCTAATTGGCAATCACTTTATGTTCAAATTGGGTTTGGTGTTCTGTTATTATTACCAAACTTCTTTCTTGCCGAAAGCGTGGCATTAACGAAAGACAATATTGGATTAGTGATTTTCGCGGGGATTGGTGCTTCTATTCTTGCTCCTTACCTGTGGATCTTAGGTGTGATGAAATTAGGTGCGAATACAACCTCTATTTTTATGAACCTAATGCCATTATTTACAGCAATGATTGCTATCACACTTCTTGGTGAAGAAATGCATAGTTATCATTTAGTGGGTGGTGGTATTGTGTTATTGGGTGTGCTCTTAGTGCAACAACTGAGAACACCACTGAATTTCCGACGTCAGTCTGCAACGAAAAAAGCAGATTGTCATCAGGAGATGTGAGTCAATGTCAAAAAGACAACAATAAAAAATACCGGCTAAATTCTTAGCCGGTCACATCATGATGTTAGGTTTTATAAATAAAACTGACATAAGAAATCAAAGTATAAAATATAAAGTAATACAAGTATCCGTGGCAAACATTACCAACTTTTATATTAAATAGCTTCTACTTATTTGTAATAAAATAATCCAGATCAATTTTTTTCAGCTCTTTTTGTCCTATTAGTCCTTTCTATTAACCTAACTCCATATAAAACAAAACATTTAATGATTTTAGTTACAATTAAATTAAACGATTGAAATAAAACACGATTAATTTCATTTAATTATTTAAAACAATTAGTTATAAAAAACCGTCTATTTTATTAGAATAATAAAACAGGTAACTATTAGAAGGGGTATTTTTAAAGATTATTTATATAATCTTTTTTAAATAGTTTTTATTCAAAAAGTATCTTTATTAGAATAATAATTTATTTTAACTTGTGAATTTAAAATAAAAAGGCAGTCTCCATTAAAATGAAGCCTGCCTTTTTTAATAAGAAAATATAAGTATAACTAACTAGTTTTTATATTTGCTCATTACTAATGAAGCATTAGTACCACCAAAACCAAAGCTATTTGACATTACAGTGTTTAACTTTTGTTCTGTTGGCTGAGTAATAATATTCATACCCAGTGCTTTATCATCTAATTCTTCAATATTAATGCTTGGTGCAATAAAACCATGCTCTAACATCAATAAGCTATAAATTGCTTCATGTACACCAGCCGCACCTAATGAGTGACCGGTCATCGCTTTAGTGGCTGAAATAGCTGGTGTATGTGTACCAAATACTTCAGTGATAGCTTCAAGTTCTTTTAAATCACCAACTGGCGTTGAAGTACCATGTGTATTGATGTAATCAACTTTCTCAACATCTTGCATTGCCATTTGCATACAACGCACAGCACCTTCACCAGAAGGAGCAACCATATCTGCGCCATCGGAAGTTGCACCATAGCCTACAACTTCAGCATAAATATGTGCACCACGCGCTAATGCGTGTTCTAACTCTTCAACAACCACAATACCGCCACCACCAGCGATAACAAAACCATCACGGTTTTTATCGTAAGTACGGGAAGCTTTACTTGGTGTTTCGTTATATTTCGTTGAAAGTGCGCCCATAGCGTCAAATTCGCAGGTCATTTCCCAACTTAATTCTTCGCCACCACCTGCAAACACAACATCTTGTTTGCCTAATTGGATAAGCTCAACGGCGTGGCCAATACAGTGTGCTGATGTTGAACAAGCAGAACTGATTGAATAGTTAACGCCTTTAATTTTAAAAGGTGTTGCTAAACACGCTGAAACACCCGATGCCATTGCACGAGTCACCATATAAGGACCTACGCCACGTAGACCTTTTGCTCTCATGCCATCAGAACCTTGGACTTGGTTACGTGGAGAACCACCACCAGATCCTACGACTAAACCTGAACGAATATTAGAAACTTGGTCTTCACTCAGACCTGAATCTGCTATCGCTTCTTGCATAGATAAATAGGCATAAACCGATGCGTCGCTCATAAAACGGCGGATTTTACGGTCAATAAGACCTTCAGTATCAAGCTTAACGTTGCCCCAAATGTGGCTACGAAGCCCCATCTCTTTAAATTCTTCTGAGAAAGTTATCCCGGAACGGCCTTCCTTTAAAGAATCCAGCACTTCTTTCTGGTTATTACCAATGCTCGAAACAATACCCAGACCCGTGATCACTGCGCGCTTCATTCATACCTCTTTACAATAATAGTTGTAGCTGCGGGATTTCTGAGTAGCACTCTAGCGTACAGTTGTACGCTGAACAAGTCCGATCAGGATCTTTTTTACAAAAATGCAGATAAGCTGATAAAACAGTTTCCCCTTAAAGGCTGGTACAACCTAGCTAACAGCGCTAAGATATTAGACAATTTTTTGGAGAAATACAGGCAGTTCCGTGAATAATAGCCCGATAAATACCGCATCTTTAAGTTGGAATGAACTTGGTACGCCTATCTCAGAACAATTTGGCGATATTTACTTTTCAAACCAAGACGGCCTAGAAGAAACAAGACACGTATTCTTACAGGGAAATCATTTTCCATTACGTTTTGGTACACATGTACGCTCTGAATGTGTTATTGCAGAAACAGGGTTTGGTACTGGACTGAATTTTTTAACACTGTGGCAAGCGTTTGAGCAATTTAGACAAACATCACCCAACGCATGTTTAAAGCGCCTTCACTATGTTAGCTTTGAAAAATTCCCTCTCACAAAAAATGATTTACAATCCGCTCATTGCCATTGGCCTGAACTTGAAAAATATTCAAAAGCACTTTGTTCTCAATGGCCATTACCTATCGCTGGTTGCCACCGTATTATTCTCGCAGATGGGGCAATCACACTAGATTTATGGTTTGGTGATATCAACACCTTGTTACCGCAAACTCGCCAAGCACTACGCAATAAAGTAGATGCATGGTTTCTCGATGGCTTTGCCCCTTCTAAAAATCCACAAATGTGGAGTGAAACACTCTTTCAATCCATGGCAGATTCAATGAGAGAAAATGGTACATTTTCGACATTTACTGCTGCCGGTATTGTAAAACGAGGTTTGCAAAGTGTTGGGTTTGAGATAAAAAAAATCAAAGGATTTGGGCAAAAAAGAGAGATGTTGACAGGTGTATTCCCTCATTCATCCTCCCCCGAATACCTACCTTATTATGCACGACCTCATGCAACACAAGCACAAGATATCGCTATCATAGGTGGTGGTATTGCTAGCACCTTTATCGCACTTTCTTGCTTAAGAAGAGGCGCTAAAGTCACCTTATATTGTGAAGGTAAACAGCCCGCAACAAATGCATCAGGTAATCGACAAGGTGTTTTATACCCTTTGTTAAATGGTAAGTCAGACGAAATAGAGCAATTTTTTACAACCGCATTCTTATTTGCTCGACGTGCTTATGACAATCTAAGCCAAGCTGGCATTATGTTTTCTCACCAATGGTCTGGTGTTGCTCAACTTATTTATAATGATAGAGTGCGAAAAAAAGCAGAACGAATAATTAATCATTCTGCATCTTTTCATGAAATAGCTTGTTACCTTTCTCAAGATGAGATAAATACCCAGTGCGGGTTAGATATTAATTACGAAGGGCTTTTTTACCCGCAAGCTGGCTGGCTTTCTCCCACTGAATTAACCACTCAAGCACTAAAACATGCTCAACAATTGGGTTTAACACTGCATTTTAATCATCAAGTTACGCAGATAATGCAACATGACTCATCTTGGAGCTTAAATATCGTTCATCATAACGATAATCATGTGACACAAATTCAATCACAACATGATTGCGTAATTTTGGCAAATGGACATCGAATTACCGACTTTACCCAAAGTGCCAAGTTACCGATTAGTGCGGTTAGAGGCCAAGTTAGTCATATTCCAACAACAAATACACTATCAAAATTAAAAACAGTGCTTTGTTATGATGGCTATTTTACGCCAGTTGATAATCAAGATAATTTGCATTGTGTTGGCGCAAGCTTTCGCAGAGATAGGTTAGATTTGACGGTTTCCAGTGAGGAGCAAGAAGACAATCAATATCATCTTACGCACTGTTTAGCCAAAACACCTTGGTGCTTTGATGTTGATTTTAGCCAAAACAATGCACGAGTCGGTATTCGTTGTACGATACGCGATCATCTACCGCTATTAGGTGAAGTACCCAACTTTGAAAACTTGCTATTAGCATATACCCATTTAGATAGGTTTAAGCGGAGAAGACAAACGCCCGTTTTAGCGCCTGCTTATCATCAGCTTTATATCATCAGTGCATTAGGCTCTCGTGGATTATGTTCAGCACCGTTATCAGCCGAAATTCTCGCAAGCCAAATTTTTGATGAACCCTTCCCTGTCGAAGATAGTGTGTTGAATGCCTTACACCCTAATCGTTTTTGGGTAAGGCCTTTACTACGCGGAAAACCGATTGAAGTAAAAAAGTAAAAGTAGCTTCTCCCGTTAGTGAATAAGCAACCGCTTTAGGTTGCTTATTTTAACGTTATTATTTTTTAATGTTATGAACTAATAAACCTTACATTTCATTGCACAGCGCGTTTCTTTCACGAACCCCCCTCTTTCAACTTCATCGTCTAAGATTTCTTGCAAAGAGTGTGGAACTTCATTTTCTGGCAAAATAGAAAAACCTAAGCGTTGATAATACGGTGCATTCCAAGGAACATGACGAAATGTTGTCAATGTAACGGTACTGAATTGGCGCGCCGTTGCTTCATCTTTGACTTTTTGAATAAGTAATTTACCAATTCCGTTATTTTGCCAATCTTGGCTGACAGAGAGTTCATGAATAAATAAACTATCAGTCAATGCTTGCGTCATAATAAATCCCACAGGTTCATTGTCGTGATTAACCGCAACCCAATGTTCATGTTGGTTAATAAATTCTAGATGTGTTTCAACCCCTTGGACATCACTTTCGCTGATCCACTTTAAGTCTTCTAATATGCTAAAAAGTTGCCCTGCAGATTGCTCAATCGTAGGTAATTTAATGGCATCATCAATTTGTGTTTGGCGAAGTGTAATACCATTATTTTTTATTTTATTTTGTGTGATCGTCATATCTATTTCCAGTTCTATACTTTAATACTTTGATAGTTAAACTTATTAAAAAGCCATCCTATTGGATGGCTTACATTAACACTAAATTGATGACTACTTTTTCAGCTATTTTAATCTTTCGGTAAAATACCATAAGATTGAAACTGACCACTCGCCTCAATAAAACGTGTGTAATATTTATTATCTTCTACCGAGTCCTTTACAGCCCTATTAGCATACGCATTAGAGACTGCCAATGTCGCCTTATAAAGTTTATCTTTTAATGCGTTGTGGATCTTTGGATCTTCACTTTCCTGAATTTGATTTAAAAGCGACACAAGCTCTTCTGCTTCTGCTTGAATATCGGGATCAGTAAATTCTGCCGTCGGTAGCATGTAATCTAAATTGAGATTCACCGAATCGTTATACTCATCTTCTTGTGTAAATGGATTTAAATCTTTAGCGTACTCAGCAGAAATGTATTTAATAAATTCTGGTTTATCAAAACACTTATTTTTTATACCACCGTCATTATTTTTATTGCGTGTACGAATTTCATTAGGAAATGGCTCGCCTAGAGGGTAGGTACATTGAAAGGTATTACCATCAATTAATGTAGCATTAGTGCTACGTACGGGGAGTTCAAACTCGTAACCATTAATAATCAGTGGGTAGTCAACCGTTTTAAATTGGTCTGTTTTTCCTTTCACGGCATACACTTCAGAAAGGGTGTAGTACATGAAATTATCAGGGTTTAATATGCCACCATTATTGTTGTCATAAATCATAAAAAGGGCATTATTGCCTGCACTGTCTTTTAAGTTATGCTCACCAGGCGACAATGTAATATAGCCATTTTTACCAGGTTCAACCTGATATTCTTTACCATCAACACTAAAGCTGATCATATTTTCGCTTGGATTACTGTAATAAAATTTATTTTTTTTATTATCTAAATCAACTTGATCACAAGCAGACAAAAATAAAATGGCGCTTGTAAGTAGGCTTATTTTAAAGAAATTTTTCATCGTATCGTTATCCTTATCATAAATATTCTATGCAAATCATTTGCATCCCGAGAAACATTCCTAAAAAACATTTAAAAGTAATTTTACAGAAATGGCAAGGTGTTACAAAAGATAGCACTATTATGCTTAATCAATGAGAGATACATCGACTTTGAAAAATCAAATAAAAACAATTGATAAATAGTGAGGATTGATTTTTGACTAAACACTCACTTTTTTCAACAGCAAATATCCTAAATATGACTTAAGTGTCATTATTTTAATAAGATTTTAAGAAAGAAAAAACAACCGATTGTGCCGGTTGTTCTCTTAGGTAGACATATAGAATTAATTAATTGAATTAACTAAATCGTGCCACGTAGATAATACTAATACTTGATCAGGTGGCGATAGCTCACCTGCTTTTATTGCCTTTTGAATGCTCTCTTCCACACGCGCTCTTAGCGCTTCTAATTGTGTGTTGTTTTCTTGCTCAAGCTCAGCAATAGCCAGTGTTATATGGCCTTGTAAATATCCACCAGCAAATAACTCATCGTCAGTGGCATGTTCAACACGGCTATCAATTCTATCTAACAAGTACGTTTCATACTCAGAAAGCATTATTTATCCTCAATATATAATGTTGCTGTATTCAGTATCTACACTGCATTATCAATGCAGAAAACGTATGATACAGCAACCTTACTACATCAGACTCCACCCTATCGGGTAAAACCTTCACAGTGGATAAGCGATAGTTATTCTCGCAATCCTTAATTAACTAAAGGGTTTTCCTGATAAGGAAACATCTCTTCCGTTAGCTCAGGGGTATTGTAAAACAAATGTAACGCATTAATAAATAGCTGAGCACGAGGTGGCGTGTTTTTATCTCGTAAATAAGCAAGCACTTGTTCTCTGACCTTGTTTCTAAACTCATAGCGATCAGGCTCAAAGTTACCTTCTAGATTGTCACAACTGACATTAAAAGGATAACCCGCAGCTTGGCAAAATAACCAATCCAGTGCTTGAGGTTTAATTTCTACCGCCTCAAACTGCCCTTGCGTCGTTTCGTCGCGTCCATCGGGGCAATACCAGTAACCATAATCAACTTGTTGACGACGAGCCGCGCCTGCAATACACCAGTGTGATATTTCATGTAATGCACTCGCATAAAAGCCATGAGCAAAAATGATTTGGTGATAAGGTGTCTCTTCATTTGCTGGCAAATAAATCGGCTCATCATCCCCTTTGATTAAACGGGTTTGAAAACTTTCGCTAAAACATTGATTAAAGATATCAATTAACTGTTGGTAATGATGTGCTGACATTTAAAAAACCATTTATTCCTAATTAAAAAGTGCAGAGAACCAAAGTGCAATAGTATCGCCATGATTGTCATTAATGAGTTTGATGCTCATCAAGAAGGAGATAATGACCAGCATAGGCCTTATTAATTTTTGCCCTTTCGTTAAAACCAAGCCTGCACCTAAGCGAGCACCAATAAATTGCCCACAAAGCATAACTAAACCAAGAGTCCAAATAACTTGCCCACCAATAATAAAAAATAGTAGGGATCCAAAATTAGAGGTGAAATTGAGTAACTTAGCATGGGCAGTCGCTTTTGAGAGATTATATCCAAGTAACATGACATAACCTAAAGCGAAAAAAGAACCTGTACCAGGTCCAAAAATACCATCATAAAAACCCACACCTCCGCCTAATATTGCGCCAAATGTATAGTAACCAATACGTTGTTTACTGTCTTGAGCACCAATTGACGGAGTAAGAAGAAAATAAAGACCAATAGCAATAGTGAGAATAGGAAGTGCTTGTTTCAGAACCTCTGGATTAATAAATTGCACCAACATAGCGCCAGAAACCGCACCAATAAAGGTCATTAAAATCGCAAATCGTTGGGATTTTAAATCAATAACCCTGCGACGTATAAAATAGAGTGTTGCAGAAAATGAACCACCAACAGACTGCAGTTTATTGGTTGCAAGCGCTTGTACTGGTGAAATACCGACCGAAAGTAAAGCAGGAATAGTAATTAAACCGCCGCCACCAGCAATTGAATCGATAAAACCCGCAATTAAAGCGACAAAGAAGAGAAGAAGGTAGATGCCATCTGAAAAGAGCCAATCCATTTATCTATCCGAATTATCAGAAATGAAAGGACGTGTTGCTGTCTCTTTCGTTTATTTATTTTGAAGAGAGTAACAGCAACACAGTCTGAGCATAATAAAATTAGGCGCTCACACCTTTAAAGCTAACATCAAACTTACTACAGCTTATCAATCACGTTATTGATGTAGAATGATTACCACTGCATTAAAGGTGGCACAACATCACCACACTGACCACGCTGACGCAATGCATGATCGAGTAATACAATTGCCATCATCGCTTCTGCAATTGGAATAGCGCGTATTCCCACACAAGGATCGTGACGCCCCTTAGTTATCATATCGACTTCCTCACCGTCACGATTAATTGTTTTGCCTGCAATCGTGATACTAGAGGTCGGTTTTAATGCGATATGTGCAACAATAGGCTGACCACTGCTAATTCCCCCTAAAATCCCACCAGCATGATTACTGGTAAAACCATTCTTGGTGATTTCATCTCGGTTCTCTGTACCTTTTAATGTTACAACACCAAAACCATCACCAATTTCAATACCTTTAACGGCATTAATACTCATCAAAGCATGTGCTAAATCAGCATCTAGTCGATCAAAGACAGGTTCACCAAATCCAGCAGGTACGCCTTGAGCAACAACGGTGACTTTTGCACCAATAGAATTGCCTTCTTTTTTAAGTGCGCGCATATATTCATCAAGTGCATCTAAACGCGAAGGATCAGGACAGAAAAATGGATTACTTTCGACAATAGACCAATCAACAAGATCACACGTAATTGGCCCTAATTGAGATAGGTAACCTCGAACTTCGATACCTAATTTCTCTTTTAGGTATTTTTTTGCAATTGCACCTGCGGCAACACGCATAGCTGTCTCACGAGCAGAAGAGCGTCCACCACCACGATAATCACGTAAACCATATTTTTGTTCGTAGGTATAATCAGCATGACCAGGACGAAAAACATCTTTGATTTCACTGTAATCTTGAGAGCGTTGGTCAGTGTTTTCAATCAACAAACCGATGCTAGTTCCTGTAGTGACACCATTAAATACACCCGACAAAATACGAACTTGATCAGGCTCACGACGTTGTGTGGTATAGCGTGAAGTTCCGGGTCTACGTCTATCTAAATCAACTTGTAAATCGGCTTCTGTTAAAGGTAATCCAGGAGGCACACCATCAACAATACAACCTAATGCAACACCATGAGACTCACCGAAAGTCGTCACTCTGAATAATTGTCCGATACTGTTTCCTGCCATCCCTTTATTCCTATCTTTTACTGTGTGATGTTATCAATATGTTATTTGCAATAAATAACAATCTACCGTCTCATTGCTGTTACATCAACGTTTATCAGTAGAAAAACACGCTGAATATTCGACAAGCTGTTCGCGAGTTAACATAAAGACACCAAGCCCACCATTATCAAACTCAAGCCATGTAAACGGAACGTCTGGGAATTGTTCGATAAGATGAACCATGCTGTTTCCTACTTCACACACAAGAACACCTTTTTCACTTAAATATTCAGGCGCTTTTAGTAAAATTTGGCGTGTAATATCAAGACCATCAATACCTGATGCCAATGCTAATTCTGGTTCAACTTGGTATTCATCTGGTAAATCACCCATATCTTCAACATCAACATAAGGCGGATTCGTCACAATAATATCGTAAGGCGTTGGAACAATAGCGTTAAATAAATCAGATTGCATTGGGTAAACACGATGAGCCAGACCGTGGTTTTCAATATTAAATTCTGCCACTTCCAGAGCATCTACAGAAATATCAACCGCATCCACTTCCGCATCTTCAAATTCATGAGCACATGCAATGGCGATACAACCACTTCCGGTACATAAATCAAGAATACGTGTTGGCTCTTGCTGGATTAAACCATCAAAATGGTTATTGATTAATTCACCAATAGGGGAACGAGGAATAAGCACACGTTCATCAACATAAAATTCATGACCGCAGAACCAAGCTCGATGAGTTAAATAAGGAACAGGGATCTTTTCCTCAATTCGACTTTCAATCAGAGTAATAATTTCCATTTTTTCAGAGGTTGTTAATTTAGTCGATAACAGCGCATCTGGAATATCTAAAGGAAGTGCAATAGTTGGTAATACAAGCTGTAATGCTTCATCCCATGCGTTATCTGTGCCATGACCATAATAAATGTCAGATGAATTAAACTGACTCATAGCCCAACGTAGCATATCTAGGATAGTGCTTAAATCAGCAACTGCTTCCTCTTTTAGTGTTATATCCAAAATGGTTGTCCTCTGAAGAAATAGAAAGTCTGTAGTTTGCCATGAAGATGGTGATAAATCAGCGGGAAACCGTAAAAAAACATAACAACGTTATCACTACGGATTATATCAACACACTTATTATGGTTTTATACTTCAGTCATAGAATAAAAAGCAAAACATACAAACTATTTAAAATTAAAATTTGATATTTTATACTTTTAATTTAACTTTCATTAGCAAGAAATTAAAAATGAACCATACTTAATACATGAAAGAATTAACTGTATACCAATATGCGCCTAGAGATGTTTTTCATTCAATGTGCAGTCACTTGATAACAAATACATAATTTTTGAAAACTCTTTTTGATATCTTTTTATCTTAGTTTTACCGCAAGCTTAAGATATAAAAAAGTTTATGTTCCACAGATATTCTGAGCAAAGCAACTTGTTAATCACCTCGTATTTGCTAGCTATGTGACTATTTCGGCAGGGTAGATACCCTGCCTTTTTTTATGCCAAATTTATAACCTATACTTTTTTATCTCTGACACTATTTCATGTACTATTGCCTTATAAAAACAGTAACACTATGAAGAATCATAAAAAATGAATAAAAAATTTTCACTGCCACCTTCTGAAATTGAGTTATTTCAGGAAATGATAAAAGGTACAAAGAAATTACCTCAAGATAAAATACTTCACTCGCCAAAACGTAAAAAAGTGACACACTACGCTATTGAACGTTTGCAACAAGAACAAGTTGATGCTTCATATTATTTTTCTGATGAATTTCAACCTAATTTAGCGACAGAAGGCCCTATGCGCTACCTAAGAGAAGGCGCAAATGCTTATGAGTTGAAAAAACTACGTCGTGGCGATTATGTTCCTGATTTTTTTCTAGATTTACATGGTTTAACACAACTAATTGCCAAACAAGAGATTGGTGCTTTGATTGCAGCCTGTAGGCGAGAGCACGTTTACTGTGCTTGTATTATGCATGGACATGGCAAACATATTTTAAAACAACAAACACCACTTTGGTTAGCGCAGCACCCAGATGTCATTGCGTTCCATCAAGCCCCAAAAGAATGGGGAGGTGATGCCGCGTTATTAGTGTTAGTCGAAAATGATGATATTGCCCGTCGTTGATATATCAGTTATCTCAAGCATTAACCCTTAAATCACCCGAATGGTGAAATAAGGCGTTAATTATTTTTATTGAATTAATTTATTTCAATGTTGAAGGTGAGACTTGCCATAGCAACTCCCCTGCACCTTTTGACAAATCAAAATCAACACAAGCAATCGTTGATGTTGAAAACATAGGCGCACACACTGCAGGGCACAATTCAGCCACAACATAGCCGACTAAAGGCAAATGGGATATAACCAAGATATTTTGATATCCTGTATCTCCTAAAGCACGTAAATAATGTGCAATATGTGAAGGATTACCACCAGGAATAAGCCCTTCGTCGGTTTCTATTTTGCTTGGTAGCGCTAAATCTGTTTTTACAGCCTCTAATGTTTGTTGAGCTCGTAAATAAGGGCTAACTAAAACATAATCGATAGGATGCCCTTGCGTTGTCATCCATTCAGCCATCTTTATTGATTCACTTCTTCCACGCTCAGTCAGTGGTCGTAGTGCGTCGCTTGCAGCATCAAGCGCTGCTTCTCCATGGCGCATAATAAAAATTTGCATAGTAAATTATTAAACCTATTTTATTTTTTGTAATTACTGGCATTAACGTTTTTAAGATAATTAATCTAATCAAGATAAAATGAATATATTCTTATATCAAATCGCCAATGTCCTAATTGCAATTGCATAATTCACCTATTTAAAATCATGCCATTGTCTTACAAATTTCATGTCATTTTTCAGGATTTTATTTTAAAAAACTTCATTTTTAAATTTATTTTCAAATAACTATATTGCCATATCTGGCTATCATTAACACTTTCGACCCTTTTTTCCATTAAAAATTCATCAATTATTAATCTGACGCAAAAAGTACAAGAAAAAAGGCGCCTAAGCGCCTCAATCTAAACAAGTGTCACAAAAGGAAAATGCAATGGTATAGAGGTTTAATTAGTCATAAAAACGTTCATTTCGTTTAGCCATTTCAACTAACCGTTCACAAGGACGATATCTTTCACCATATTTATCAGCAAGTTGATTAAGTTTTTCTACTACTTTTGTTGTTCCCATACTATCCATATAACGGAAAGGGCCACCAAAGAAAGGAGGGAAACCGATACCAAAAACAGCACCAATATCACCATCACGAGGTTGTTTTATAATATTTTCATCTAAGCAACGAACTGCTTCATTTAGCATCAATAACAAACAACGTTCTGTGATTTCAGAGTAAGACAATTGGCTTTTGGGTTTAATTTGTAAAAGACGATAAATAGTAGGATCGGGCTGTTTTTTATTTTTTCCAAATGAAAAAGGCAGAACATGTTTTGTATAAAGGTAAAAACCTCTGCCATTTTTACGCCCTTTTCTATCATCAGCAATAATGGCATCAACAGCAGGTGGAGAAGCAAATCGTTCACCAAATGCATTCACTAATATTGGTGTTATTTTTGTACCAATATCGATACCAACTTCATCCAATAACTGAATAGGCCCTACAGGGAAGCCAAATTGAACGAGTGCTTTATCAATATTTTCAATCGGTTCACCCTGTACTAAACAGGTCAATGCTTCACTAATATAAGGAGCTAGAATACGATTAACATAGAATCCGGGTTTATCACCTACAACTATCGCAACCTTACCTTGCTTTTTAGCGAAAGCCACCGTTGTTGCAATAGTTTTTTCGTTAGTATTATCATGTGGAATAACTTCAACTAATGGCATTTTTTCTACAGGGCTAAAATAGTGAAGCCCAATCACTTTTTCTGGATATTTCGCTGTTTTTGCAATTTCATGAATAGGTAATGAAGAGGTGTTAGATGCAAAAATAATTTTACCTTTCCCCACATCTTCAATATCTGCCACCATTTTCTGTTTTAAAGCAAGATCTTCAAACACCGCTTCAACAATAATGTTGGATTGATGAAAACCGCTGTAATCCAATGAACCAGAAAGTAAGCTCATTTGGCGTTGACGTTCACGTGCAGATAATCTTTTTTTACTGACCTTGGACGAAAGCGCTTTCCAACTATAATTTAAGGCTTGAGCAATTCCCTTATCGCTAATATCTTTGATCCTTGCAGGTAAATTGCCCTTTGTGGCAGTAACAAAAGCAATACCGCCCCCCATTAATCCCCCACCTAAAATACCGATATGATGCAAACCATCAGGTTTTTGAGATGAACCTGTCTCATTTTTAAGTGTTGTTGAAGCAAAAAAGAGATGTCTTAACGACGATGAAACTGGTGTCATCGCTAACTCACCAAAAGCAGTTGCCTCTTCTTTAAACCCTGTTTGAATATCTTTTTCGAGTCCACGCTCTATTACATGCAAAATACGTTCAACTGCAGGATAATGCCCTTTTGTCTTAGCTAATGCGCGTTTTTTCGCTTGCCCAAAAAGTATATTTCTCCCTAATGTGGTATTTGCCCAGAAACGATCCATGATTGAATGTTTTTTCTGCTCTTTTTTACCCGACAAAATCCATTTTGCTGCAACATCTAATAAAATATCTTGTGAAACAACATCATTAACAAGACCTAATTTCAACGCTCGTTTAGCATTGATTTGTTTACCTGTTAAAATTAAATCTAACGCCGACGTCACACCAATAAGACGAGGTAAACGCTGAGTTCCCCCTGAGCCGGGCAATAACCCAAGTTGCACCTCAGGAAGCCCTAAACGTGTTTTGTTATTATCCGAACAAATTCGTCCGTGGCAGGCCAATGCTAATTCAAGTCCCCCACCAAGACATGCACCATTGATAGCTGCAACAACGGGTAATGGGTAATTTTCAAGTTGGGTAAAAAGGTCTTGTCCTGCTTTTGCGAGTGCACTTGCTTCTTCTTTTGTTTTGCAACCTGCAATCATTGAGATATCAGCGCCAGCAATAAAACTATCTGCCTTACCTGATGTGATAATTAATCCTTTTACACCAGAATGTTGTTGCGCTTGTTTCAAAACATCTTGGAACTGCTGTACAAATTCAGCTTTTAAGGTATTCACTTTTTCGCCGATAACATCAATTGTTATAACGCCGACTTTATCGTTACGAACTGAAAATTGGAAAACGGAAGGTTTTTCTAGTGTTGTTTGTTGTTGTTCCATTATTCCACCTCCAAAATCATAGCTGCACCTAATCCACCAGCCGCACATGCAGTCGTTAACCCAAACCCACCACCTCGGCGTTTAAGCTCATGGAGCGTCTGTGTCACCATTCTTGCCCCAGTTGCTGCAAATGGGTGTCCATAAGCAATAGAACCACCTAGCACATTAAATTTATCCATATCCACCTCTCCAATTGCCTTAGATAATCCTAATTGCTCTTTAGCAAATCGTTCACTCGCAAATAACGTCAAATTACTCAACGTTTGCGCAGCAAAAGCTTCATGCATATCAATTAATGTTAGATCACTCAAAGAGAGGCCTGCGCGCGAAAGCGCAAGTGGCGTGGCATAAGATGGTCCTAATAACATATCTTTCCAGACATCTGTTGCAGTAAACGCATAACTACGTAGATAACCAATCGGTTGATAGCCTAAGCTTTTTGCAACTGACTCTTTCATCATTAATACTGCGGCTGCGCCGTCCGTTAATGGCGTACTGTTTGCAGCAGTAACACTACCATGGCGACGATCAAAAGCCGGTTTTAACTTGGCGTAAGAATCAAGAACGGAGTTTTTACGAATATTGTTATCTTGATGAAAACCTTCTTTGTAAGGCGGGAAAAAAGCGGTCATTACCTCATTATCTAGTTTTCCCATTTCCCATGCTTTAGTGGCTAATTGATGAGAACGATGTGCTAATTCATCTTGAGCAACTCTAGAAATATGATAAGTCTTTGCCATTTGCTCAGCGGTATCTCCCATACGTAATCCCGTTGAATACTCAGCCACAGCAGGAGCAACAGGGAGAAGATCACGAAACCGCAATTGACTTAAATAACTTAAACGCTGGCCTAATGATTTTGCTTTATTAAGACTTAATAAGACATCCGCTAATTTTTTACTGACACCAATTGGTAAAACTGATGATGAATCTGCGCCACCCGCAATACCGACAGAAACATGCCCTGCCATCATGCTTTCAGCAACATTTGCAATCGCTTGAAAACTCGTTGCACATGCTCTTGTAACGCTGTAAGCGTCTGTTTTTACACTTAAGCCAGCACCGAGTACAATTTCTCTGGCAATATTCGGTGCTTCTGGCATTTGAACCACTTGTCCGAAAACAAGTTGATCGATAATTTCGGGAGGAATTTCATTGCGAGTCACTAATTCTTGAACCACTGAACGCCCTAATTCAACCGCAGGTATTCCTCGATACGCAGTCGCTTGTTTAGCAAAAGGTAAGCGTAGCCCGCTGACAATGGCGATGCGATCTTTCATAGCACTGTTCGTTGATGACTTCATAACGGCTCCTGACAAAATGAGTTCCTAACACCAAAGAGGTCTGACCTGACAATAGTGTTAACAAAAATTTCACCTATCAGAAACATCATTTTATGAGAAGTGGGAGTTAGCGCGCATTATTTCGATAGAATGTCTGAAACCCAACAATAACGATAGAAAGGGTAAAAACACAATGGTGGGCAATAAAAAAGGCTGTTGAATTTCAACAGCCTTAAATCTATTTATTTTCAGCGGATTAACGTAATCCTAACTGGAAGATCAGGTTTTCTGCTTCACACGAAAATGTAAAATCAGCAGTAAGTTGAACACCACCATCTACATCAGCAAATTGTTGATTAATTTTGCAAGGCTCTGAAGCGATAGATTGTGCTTTTGCACTGAGTTGATCCAACATTGCTTGCGCTTCTACTTTATCAGCGAAGGCATGCTGATATGACGCAGTGCAATTTTTATTGTCAATAATAGTACCCACATCTACACAACAGCAAGCAGCGGTTTCTTCTGCACTACAACGATTAATTGCGTCTGCCATTTTAGTCTCCCAACGAAAGAAATGTTAATTATCTATCATAATTGCAAAAAAATAAAATAAACTGCTTTAGCTCAAATTATCTTACAATTTTACAAAAATAATTGATTATTCTGTTTATTTAACAATCAAAAATATCTTTATTGGGATGTTTTGTGAAAATAATGTTAAGTAAATCCCAATTATTAAATCAAAACAGCAATATTTGCAAAACATACTTGCAACATTTGGGGTGTTCAACTTTATACTTAAACAACTGGTCTGATTTGTCATAGCGACAACCGCACCTAAAATCCAGCGCTTCTAATCAGAAGTAACAACTTAAAAAAATTATGAGGGTTTAGGTCATGAACCGTAAAAACCTGTTTACCCGCACAGCACTAGCTACCTTGGTAGGTGTTATCTCCTCTCAAGCAGGTGCTGCCGGTTTTCAGTTAAATGAATATTCTACTTCAGCACTAGGGCGTGCATTTTCAGGAGAAGGCGTTATTGCCGATGACGCAAGCGTAGGTAGCCGTAACCCAGCTGCACTCACTATGTTTGATCGTCCTGAATTCTCTGTTGGTGCTATCCATATTAATCCAAGCGTCGACATTAAAGGTAAATCTCCACTTACAGGAACTAGCACTACTGCTGGTGATATCGCACCAAGTGCATTAGTCCCTAATATCCACTTTGTTGCCCCTATTAATGATAAATGGGCGATTGGTGCCTCGGGCACAACAAACTTTGGCTTAGCGACTGATTTTAAAAAGGATTATGCTGCAGGCCTTATTGGTGGTAAAACCGATTTAAAAACCATGAACTTAAACTTAAGTGCAGGTTATCGAGTAAATAATCAATTCAGTGTCGGCTTAGGCTTAAATGCCCTTTATGCTGATGCTGAAATTACCCGCCATGTTGGTGAAGCGGGTAAAGTTTTAGGTAGTGCTGTATCACAAAAACCGGGCATGGGACAATTAGGCAGTTATTTATCAAGCCTATCGCCAAGTGATCGCTTTGCTCAATTGAAAGGTGATGCATGGGGCTTTGGCTGGAACGCCGGTCTATTATATGAATTCGACGAAGGCAACCGTATAAGCTTTACTTACCGTTCTAAAGTTAAAGTGAAATTTAAAGACGGTGAATACCAAAGTGACTTACGTTCAATTCCACAACTCGAAGGAATGGGAATTGTAGGTACTAACGGCGAAACCATTAAAGGTAAACTTGATCTTAACTTACCAGAAATTTGGGAGTTTGCCGCTTATCATCGTGTAGCGCCAAAATGGGCGGTTCACTATAACTTTGCTTATACAAGCTGGAGTGCTTTCGAAGAGTTAAAGGCCACACGTAAGAGTGATGGTCAACAACTGTTCAGGAAAGAAGAAGGCTTCCGTGATGCATGGCGTGTGGCTTTAGGTACAACCTATTATCACGATGATAACTGGACATTCCGTACCGGTATCGCTTTCGATGATAGCCCAGTCCCTGCTGATAAACGTTCTATCTCCATTCCAGACCAAGATCGTTTCTGGTTAAGTGCGGGTACAACCTACGCATTTAACAAAGATATGTCTATTGATGTTGGCTTAGCATATATGCATGGTAAAAAAGTCACAATCAAAGAGAAATTATCTGAAGATCTGCCATTGCCTGCTTATGAATTCGAGTCATCAGGTAAAGCATGGTTATACGGTATGAACTTTAATTACCGTTTCTAATTTCTCACTGTGCTTTTTATACAAAAAATGGTCTTTTTTAAGACCATTTTTTATTTATACATAAAACTAACCACAAAAATTAGTCAATTGAATCTAAATCATCTTCAATCGCTTTCGCATTAGGGTTCTCTTTTACCGTACCAGCTTTGAAGTCATTACTCTGGAAGTAAGCTTCACGCATCATTAAGTAAGGATCAGACGAATTTTGCAAAATAGCATCAGAATCGAGCAATTGTGCCCGTGTTTCAATGCCTTCTAATGCCCACTTACCGGCTGACATCCAAAACGTTAAATAACTCAGCATAGGATACGTTAAGTCAGCCCAGTCACCACCCTCTTCACGGACAGTAAAGCTACCATAGCCCGGTACAACCACATAAGGGCCATAATCCATACCATAATGACCTAATGTACTACCAAATCGCATTGGAACTTCTTTTTCCATCGTTTCTTTGGACATACCAGCAACATCAATTAAGCCACCCATACCAAAGACTGTATTGATCCAAAAACGACCAAAATGTTTTGCTCCTTTTTCAAAATCGCCACGCAATACACTATTTAACATACTAGCGGGCTCTTCTAAGTTACCGAGAAAATTAGATAAGCCATTTCTTGCTGGTGGCGGTACATAGTCACGCCAAACAACAGCAACGGGGCGTAGGATATAAGGGTCTAAAACATAGTAGTTAAAATCAAACATCTGGCGGTTAAACCCTTCCAATGGGTCAGAGCGCCCCTCCCCATTATTAGGGGTACTTGCACATCCTGAAAGTAAGGCGACTGAAAGAGCAACACCGCACAGGCGATACTTCATAATGTTCTCCGCTAATTATCTTATGATGAGCAGCATCATAGTTCGCATATTCATAAACTCTATATATAATACTGTCAATGCGTAACAAGTGGTACTTTTATTAGGCGTTGATCTTATAAGATAATTCAGTTTTTAGGATTATCCCATTGAGCTAATTTACAATATTAGCCCAATATTATGGGCTAATATAAAAATCTATGATGTTATTTAATTATATTCTTTTATCACTAATCGCTCTTCTGGAACAGGGTACGAAAAATGCTCTGTGATAAAATCAAACTCTACTTCTGTGGTTTTAAACGGGTTCTCATCTGATTGATTACGTAAAGATAATCGTTTTTTACACTCAGCACTTTCTACTTTCAAAACATGAAATAAATAGGGCATTCCCGTATTATCAGCTAATGATTTTAACCATTGTCGTTGCTTCGCTGTATTCGCCGGAAAATCCATAATAACGGTATTTCCAGCTTTAAGAAGAACTGCAATATGTTCGCTTAATACACTCTTCACTAACTCACTTTTTTCAATATAGTCAGTTACTGTCTTTATTTGATTTGGATAAAGTCGCGATAACCATTCATCTTCATTGATTAATACCGTTCTGGGTGATTTAGCAAATGATTTTGCTAACGTTGATTTACCAGAAGCAATTTTTCCACAGAAAAAATGCAAACGAGCATCAGAAGATAATTTTAATAAATCAGTACCATAAGAGTTATCGATAACACAAAGCCATTGGTCATTAATAAGTTTAAAAACATAAGTAGCTTCTCTTACCGTATTAAACTTTCCTTCATTTGGCATATTTGCACTTAAAAGTGTTTGTGCTAAAACAAGCGCACAATCTTCACCAAAAATAACTTTTACTTTACCTTGAGAAACTTGCAGTGAGTGATTAAAAAATTCGGCAATCGCCATAAATGCTTTTTTCAGTGAAGGCTTACCAGAAACATGCAAATCATCTTTAACCACCAACGTGCCATTTTCAGTATAAAAGTTCATTAAATACTCAAAGTTTTCGTCAGTAATAGCTTGATCTGCATTTGCAATTAGTTGTGTTAGCGATTGGGTATGTTGTTCAACTTCTTGTGGAGTAAACATTTTTTATCCTTATCTTTTCTTTGTACCAGATAAGGAGTTTAAAATAAAAAAACCCGCTTATCTGGCGGGTTCTTAATACAACCAATCCCCACCACTAAGTGATGGTAATAATAATTGCTGGAGAGGTTGTAAAATATGACATAAAAATAAACCTTATAAATAGACTAAACAAAATCTAGCAGTAATTTATTTTTTAAACAAGAATATATTTTTAAAATCAAACCAATAAATTAATTGATGTTTAATTTACCTTTGAATATAAAACTGTTTTATTTAACTGTTATAGATAAATAATTATTTGCTCTCATGTTGGCAACAACATGATGTTTTCCCAGATAATTTGGCTTCTTGAATAGGTGGGCAAGGTACTGTTCCATAAGAACAAAATACACAACAGTCTCCTTCAAGGGGTTTTAATAAAGCATGACAATGTGTGCATTCATAAAACCATTGGCAAGCATCCGTTGGCATTGTTTCCATTTTTTTCGTATGACAATGCGGGCAAGTGATTTCTGACATCAAGTTAATCTGATTATTTGACATTTTATTTCCACATAAATTTATAAACATCATCTTTGTTGTTTAGAATACGCTCTTTTTATTTTTCAATAGCATATAAAATCAATAAATTGTTTATTTATCCATCACTTATTAATCGAATACTTGTTGTTTTATTGCTGAAATATCCACTTCTTCTAAATACTGAACAATATTAGGGAAAAAAAGCTCATGATAGCCATACTCTTTTTTTCTTAATTCAGTAATTGCTTGCTCTTTTGTCCAATTTTTGAAGATTAACCGATACATTGCTATGATAGTTCCTGTACGATCACTACCATGCCAACAATGCACCACGACTGCCCCAGACGTACTTTTTATTTTGCGCAATACCGCAATAATATCCTCATCCGTTATTCTACCTGCGTTCATTTTTACTTGAAAAGCTTCTAGTTGCGTGTTCTTTACATCATCATTATCACTATGATATTCACGTAAATTAATAATCGTCTTTATGCCTTGGGTTTCCAACCATTTCATCTCACCCGGCGTTGGTTGCCCTGAACGATAAACTTTTTCTGAAACTTGGTAAAAGTTTTCAGGCGGCACAAGAATATCAGTTGGCCTTGAATTACATCCCACCAGCAGAAAAAAACAAACAATAAATAAAAATTTTAAATAGCGAATATCATTAGTTGATTTTATATCCATATAAAAACCTAAATTTATTGTTGGTTATTGAATGAGGAAGTAAAACAATAGCGATAATAGCCTGAATTGATAAGCGTGGCTCTAAGAATAATTTCTAAAATGACCGAATGGGCAATAGATGGCGTTCCCTACAGGAATCTAAAAAAACAAATAACACATTGAATTAAAACATTATTTAAAAATAAAAAAACATATCTACACACAAAACTACACACAAAGTTTCTAGCCTAATCTCTTACCATTAAAGTTAATATATATAGAATGTGAATATTTACATATATTTACACTAAAAAATACATCGTGTTAATTGGCGAGGATTGGTGATGATTAGTGGACAATCGTGTAGAAAGTATAAAGAAAGAAATAATATTAAAATATCAGAATAATAATCTATAAAATGTTATTTTTAAAACACTTCAAACTAATTTACCTTATTGGAATTATATGCAAAGATTGTCGCATCCAAGGAGATACAACGACATCCAATAAAACACTATGACATCTAATTTAATAACAAGTGAAATTCTATGCATTTATTACTTAAGAATAATTTTTATTATTTAAAGTATTAACCAATAATAAATTAACATATTGTTTTATAATAAAAAACATCCAAAATACTCAAGAGGAAATAATTTGTTACATTTTATTACAATTTATTACAAATATTTATTGGGTGTTTTTTGTGCTTTTTAGTTAACAAGCATTAACAAGGGTTAATAAAGGCTAACACTTAAAATTTAAAGTTTTACAATTTATATATTTATAAGTTTTATATTTTTAAATTAAATAAATTTTAATATTTTCTACTGTTTTACCTATGAGTAATTATATGCAATTATTGTCTCATTCAATGAGATGCAATAATATTCAACAAAATACAATAACGTCTAATTTATATCAAGGAAAAGCCATGAGCTTATTATCTGAGGGTAGCCTTCGCCCTAAAAAAAGTAGGCTAATAAGGATGCCAGATGTTATTTCACTAACAGGCTTATCTCGTTCTTCCATTTATTTCAAAATGAAGAAGAAAGAATTTCCACCCAAAATACAAATAGGTGAACGCTCTATCGCTTGGCTTGAAGCAGATATATATGAATGGATTAATGACAAATTAACAAAAGGAAAAAATAATGATAAATGAAATAAAGTTTTATAAAGATGAAAACTTACACGCCATTGCAAATTATAAAGCCATTCCATTTAATGAAAAACACGAGGACAATGGTTTTATTATTCGTATTATTGAGCTATTTAAGTTTACTCAAATTAAAAATCAATTAATACAATTGCAAAAGCTTACAGGGTTAACGTTAGATAATATCGAACCATCAATAGAAGAAGTTATTGCATTAATTGAACGAGGGAAAGCTATTTCAAAGCAGAATGAAGAAATCGTTACTGAATTATCAAAGAATTATGATTTGGCAAAAAATATAAAAGAAAAAGCCGAAGAAGGTGGACTTAAAAAACCTGATAGCGCCCCATCAGTAAAGGCTTGGAAAGAAAGTCTTTCTGCTAGAGTAAGTCAGCATGAAAGTAATTTACTTATTGCTAAAGAGCAATTAAATGATTTTAATGGCATTTTTGGGTTGTTGAGAATAATCATTCAATATCTTCCACAAGAAAACATAAAAAACATTAACAAAAAACAGATGAATGTCATTCCTGATGAAATATATAAAGGGAATAAATTTCGTATAAATGTATATTATGGAAAACCGATGAAATATAAAGATGCGTATCAATATATTGAATCATCTTTTGAAAAACTGAATGAAAATATCTTACGCATTCTTAATTCCTGCACACCATCTAATGATAGATACAAACTGCGAATGTGGGAGCACCAACGAGGTGTAGAGTTATATCAATATTATTACAGTCAGACAGATTGTATTATAAAAACTATTTTGAGTGCAGATGATTATGTGAATTATATTCTAACTCAAGAGAAAGAAGTTCACGATAAAAAATACTTAATGACTAAATCATTTATTTAATAATAAGGAAATTAATTATGTCTTATATTGCACCTCAGGGCGCAAGGGTTTTTCACGAGAATTTCACCCATGGCGTAAAGTATTTATCTTCAGCGCGTCGTTATTTTTCATTATCAGAACCGTCAACAAATTTAATTCGTGTTGCGTTGATGGATTCTAATTGGTTGATTAATCAATTAACGCTTGCTGATGTTGATGAAGCTAAAGGGGATACCGTTAATTTAGGGGACAATTCACTGCATACTGGGCGAGAAGTTGAAAGCCGTTTCTATAAAAATGTTGCCTTTGCAGGAACACCTTTTGCACTAGAGGAAGTAGACACTTGCTGTTCGCTCACGTATCAACAATTATCTTTAATTTGCAATAGTGGTAGTGGAGATGATGACCATATCAATAAATCCATGTCCGATTATATGTCAAAAGCGGTTGCTTTAGATATGTTACGCATTGGCTTTAATGGTCACTTTTGTAACTATCCGACCAATCCGCAAAAATTCCCTAAAGGGCAAGATGTTAATATCGGTTGGCATGAAATCGCCAAAACCACGAATGATGGTGCTCAAATTATTACTGACAAAATTACCTTAGGTAAGGATGGAAAATTTCCTAATTTAGATGCGTTGGTGAATTACCTCATTATGCAAAAAATTCCCGAAGAATACCGCGAAGACCCTCGCTTAGTGGTACTTGTGGGCGCTGAATTAGCAGGCATGTATCGCACATCCTTATTTAATGGTGCTAACAGCCCATCCGATTTAAATGCCAGTCAAAAAATGCTCAGTACCGTTGCAGGTCGTCTTGCTATTGTTCCCCCCTTTATGCCTGGGCGACGCATTGTTGTTACTCGTCTTGATAATTTGCATATCTACACACAAACAGGAAGCCGTCGCTTTAGAGCTGAGTTTGTTGATGACCGTTCAGCCTATGAGCATAGCTATTTACGTAACGAGGGTTATGGCTTAGGTGATATCAATTTGTATGCTTCGATTGATGAAAGTGCCATTGAGATTGAGGAAGGAGTCTATTCCTTATGAGTGATAAAAGCACATCACAATTAACAACCGGTTGGATTTGTGTCGCAACAGCGGGACTCACGAGTATGGATGACCGTGAAATTGAGGCGGAATGGCTAACTGATATTGCCGAGTATTACGATCCCAGTTATTACACCGCGTTAATTTGGGAAGAGCATAACCGTAATCTGGATAATCTAGGCGAAGTGCTCGATGCCAAAGTGGATATCGTTGACGGTGAAACAAAACTCTATGTTCGTTTAAGACCAAATGGAAAACTACTGAATTACAACGAAAAAGGACAAAAGCTATTTTGTTCAATCGAAGTAGAAGACGATTTTCAAGGCAGAGGGATTTTTTATTTAGGTGGACTTGCCGTCACTGATAGCCCCGCCAGTGTAGGAACGGATAGGCTTCAATTTAGTATCAATCGGGCACATTTTTCCCGAAGAAAACGTAAGTTGAGTTTAAGTTCACCTTCCGTTTTTCATTTAGATAAAGGTTTGAAGCAATCCAAAAATCTCTGGTTTTCCGCTATCTCTGCGGGTTAATACGATGCCCAGTTTCGGCTGGGCTTTTCATGTCATCCCCCTATTCAACTTTTTTAAGGATAATAAAAGTGTTGCATACCTTTAAATGGATAGGCTATATTGTTGACGCGTTAGCAAAATCTAACGTCAGGCGTGGAAACCTGAAAATGTACAAGGCGACAATAGACGCCACATGCGTCTTTTTTTATGTCGTTGATAATGCCTACCTTATGGCGAATTGCGCCTATACAGATTCTATGGTGGCGTTATTGGAGCACCCGAAAGGGTGGCTGGTTACCTTGTACACCAGTATTTCCACCTCTGATAACGTCACCGCCCCTATTGAGCGTGGAAACTCTTGCGGTGACTCCTTTACCAAGTACAAGGAGATCATCATCATGATGGCTATCCCTACCCTAACTCAATTTAAATTCCTCTTTTTGAGCGTTAAACGCGCAGATACCACGGCTAAACCTTGTCGTTTGGAAGTAACAGCATCTAATGAACATGATGCCCGTTTGTCTCTCTCTCGTGATTATGTTTTGTCATTTGCGGGGCAAATTCCTCTGCACACAAGAGGGAATGCACAATGAAAAATGGCTTATCTCAATTGACTACGCTGTCTTCTGTGGGTGAAAAGCAACTCATTCGCATGGCACAAGTTACCGCATTTATTTCTGAACTTTTAGTCAGCCACAGCATGACAGGAAGCGAAGTCGTATCTTGTGAAGGTATGGGCGCACTGATGGAATGCCTTTCTGAGCAAATGGAATCCATTATTCAAGAAAGCAGTTTAATGACGGAGGAGATCAAGTCATGACTCAGACTCATTTTTCAGCAGAAACCTCCTCTGTCACCGATATTGTGAAAGCGTCACAAGGGCGCTGGCTCTATATCCTAGCGAATCTCGGTATTACCGTACCTGATAACCATAAACACGGTGCTTGTCCTAAATGTGGAGGTAAAGACCGATTTCGTTTTGATGATAAGAACGGCAAAGGCACATGGTTTTGTAACCAATGCGGACACGGTGATGGGTTAGATTTAGTCAAATTAGTAACAGGGAAAGAGACGAAAACAGCGTGTCAGGAAGTGAATAAAATTATTTTATTACCCGCATTTAAAGAAATAGCGCCAACTCCCGTGAAGAACGTTAGCGCTAAGAAAGGCATTGAACATTATGAAAAAATAAAAGCCTTTTGTTCTTTGGGCGAAAGCCAATATTTAATCAATAAAGGGTTATCAAACCATCAATGCTTAATAACTCGCCAACAGTATACACAGGGTGAGTTTAGCTTTCCAGTAGGCTCTTTATTGCTTCCGTTGGTTGATACCGATTCGGTGATTAAAGGCGGGCAACTGATTAGCCTAAACGGTGAAAAAAGTCTGTTATCAGGCTCAACCCTTTCAGGCTCTTTTATTATCGTTCGCCAGCCAGAGAAGAAGCCTTTAGAGCAAATCGTTATCACAGAAGGCTTTGCCACGGGATTAAGTCTCTCAAAATGCCTTGATGCGTTGATTGTGGCGAGTGTTTCCGCGACTAACTTAGTGAAAGTCGCTCAACAGCTACGGGCGCAATACCCTGACGCGAAGATAATTATCGCAGGGGATAATGACTTTGTGGATGGTAAAGACAACACGGGAAAAATGTGGGCGGAGCGTGCAGGGAAAGCGGTTGACGGATGGGTGACATTACCGCCAACGCACTATAAAGCCGATTGGGATGATTTCCGACAAGAAAATAGTCTTGAAAAGCTCAAAGAAGCGTTCTTTGAGGAAATGACGTATTACGGCAAAGACCGTACCCGTTTACCGCAAGGTTTTCGTCTCACGCAAGAATATCTGTGGTTTGATAAACAAATCACTAAATCAGACGGTGATATCGAAGTCAGAAACATCAAAATCAGCAGTCCAATAAAAGTTACTGCGATTACGTGTGATGCCGATGGGAGTAACTACGGACGCTTATTGGAATGGGAAGACACTTACGGTAACTGTCGTAAATGGGCAATGCCGATGGAGATGTTAAGTGGAAGTGGGGAAGAGTTACGCCGTGTACTTTTGGTGAACGGATTATCTTATATCAATATCTCAGGACAGGCGCGCGCCCATTTAATGGAGTATATCTCCCTTTGTCGCCCAGAAAGAAAAGTCACCTGTGTAAATAAAACGGGTTGGCATGGCAATGTGTACGTTCTGCAAGATGAAGTGGTCGGCAACGGGGCGGACTCGGTAATTTTACAAACGTCTAGCGTTCAGGGTAAAGACTTTAGAGTCTCAGGCACAAGCGAACAATGGCGTGAGCATATTGGTAAATATTGTGTCGGTAATGCCCGCCTTACCTTTTCGGTGAGCCTTGCCTTTGCTTCCCCTTTATTACGGTTAGCAGGTGTAGGCGGTGGCGGTTATCACTTAAAAGGTGAATCCACAGACGGTAAAACAACCACAATGAAAGTGGCATCGTCAGTGTGTGGCGGTACGGATTATTGGTATACATGGCGTGCTACGGGGAATGCCCTTGAAGGAACGGCTTGCCGTCGTAATGATGCCACGTTGATGTTAGATGAAATTAGGGAAGTAGACGGACGCGAAGCGGGTAACATTGCTTATATGCTGGCAAACGGACAAGGAAAAGCCCGCGCCAAAACAGACGGCAGTGTCCGTGAGACCAACCGTTGGAATCTCTTATTCCTATCAACAGGGGAACTCTCGCTTGTTGAACACGCCTCAAACGCAGGTGAACGCACTTATGCGGGGGTTGAAGTGCGGATGATACAAATTCCGAGTGACTCAGGTAAATACGGTGTTTTTGAAGACTTACACCACTTTACCAGTGGTAAAGCGATTGCCGAATACCTTGAACATGCCGTCACACGCTATCACGGAACGCCCTTTCGTGATTGGCTCAAATACATCACTAACAATTTATCTGATGTGTCGAATACCGCTAAAGCCTTATTGAAAGAGTACACCACAAGATTGATGCCTGAAAATGCAGGAAATCAAGTGGGTCGTGCCATTACACGCTTTGCGTTAGTAGCTATGGCGGGAGAAATGGCCACGCGTGCAGGTATTACAGGCTGGAAAGAAGGCGAAGCGTTTATATCGGCGAAGAAATGCTTATCCGCATGGATGAAAGAGCGCGGGCACACGGCAAATCAGGAAGATATGACCGCATTGGAGCAAGTCAGTGATTTTATTTCTCGTCATCAATTTAGCCGTTTTGCGGATTGGTACGATGAATACAGCCGACCTGCAAGCATGATGGGTTTTAGGCGTGTTGAGAAAGACACGGGTAATGGTGAAAGCAGTATCACCTTTTATGTGTTACCCACTGCATGGAAAGAAATATGTAAAGGATTTGATGCCCGTAAAGTAGTGCGTTTGTGTGTTGAAAAAGGGTGGCTTGAAACGGGTAAAGACGGCAAACCACAGACCAGTATTCGCCTGCCAGAAATAGGCGTTAAACGGGTTTATATCTTTAATAGCGAAGTTTTAGGTTGTTCCGAAATAGAGTAAGAAAAACTGACCCTCTTATCTTTTTAATGTAACAAGGGTAACTTGGGTTACAAGATTGATTTTAAAAGGTTTTAGTTGTTACCCATTTAACTTTTTTATGGGTAACAATGGGTAACATACCCGCTTTGTTACCCTTGTTACCCTTTTATTTTTTAATTAGGTAACAGAATAATTTCTTTATATTCAACGCTGTAACCCATGTTACCCGTGTTACCCATCAAAATAGCAAGAGATGTATTTAATTGGCTTTTTTCTGGCGGGCATAAAAAACGATTAAGGAAAAACAAGGTGAAATTAATAAAAGTGCTTTGTCCTGCATGTTCAGCAAAAGCGAAGATCCATTACATTAAAATGAAAGGCGAAAATAATGACCCTGAATTGTATTGTGCTTGTAATGACTTGGAGTGTGGCATGACGTTTGTTTTAGATGTCACTTTTTCACACACATTGAATCCCAGTAAATTAACACAATCTAGTCCTTCCATTGAACAAGGAGAAAATAGTCATGTTATTTAAAACAACACCGTCTATTTCTGTCGAAGTAAATCAAAATTCAATGGTGATTAATTTATCTGGATTTGGTGCTGAAGATTCAATAAAAATTATTCAGGCTCTCGTATCAGAACAAGTAAAACATCCATTGTTACCGCCCCACTCCTGATTTATTTTTTCATTTGATTTCAGTTTGAATTTTCTGTGAACCCGCATGAATTGGGCATTTCAGTTTTTCATGTGGGGTTTACATTATAAACAATTCTCACGTAAAGTATGAAAACTCTTTTACTTTCATGATATTACAAGCCTGCTTGATTCTCTCTTTTTTTCGTCAAACTGAAATAACCTGAAATCTTTTTCAATCATTTCAGTTTGACGCTGATGCAAAGAACCCAGTTACCATGCGCTCTCGCGATATGTTTTGTAAAAAATTCAAACTGAAATAATTTTTAGATCCAAATTGTGCAGGCGGGTGCGGAGTAGTGCATTTTACGTGGAGTTTTATTTTATCTTTGTAAACTCCTGAGCTTTATAATGAATTCTAAATAGTTATGCGGAATGGATAGACTACTGTTTTATTTTGGTTTAGAACTTATTCTGCTAAGTATTAACTAAATATGATATTAGCAAAAAGGTACAAATGAACTTGCGCTAACATAAAATGTTTTTAAAAATATGATATTCATCACTGGATAACATTTCTAAATAATTTAGATTTGTAGTTTTATAATTTTTAGCCATACTTAAGCTTGATAAGGTTTCTTATTGTACTGAAAATTTATCAATAAGTTATCTTTTTCATATAAAAGGATGTGATCAGCTACATATATGATGTTCATAGTTATTGTACTATGCTGGGTTATAAGTATTTTAAAAGGTGAGGTGTTTTTTGACCTCATTAAGGAATGAAAAATGAGTGATGAATCAAAAAAAAATAAGGAGAGAACAAGAAGAAAAATAGATTTATATATCTTATCTCTTGCTATTTTGTTTGTTTTTTTTATTTTTATTACAGGTAAAATACCTATATGCTTCTCATCACAATGTGAGTTTATTGGTTTTTTAGAATTATTAAAAATTAATGTCGTCCCTATTGTTTGCATACTTTTATTGATGTATGCATCCTACGCATATTTAAGGTTTAAATATGATACAAAACGATCTGTTGAACTTCCTGTCGAAATTATAAAGATAGATAAAATCAACTATGAACATTTAACTTTTTTGGCGACATATATAATACCGTTGATAACTTTTGACTTTGAAAAAGAACGCTATATTCTAGTTTTAGCTGCATTATTAATAATTATGGGTATTATTTATATAAAAACAGATCTTTTTTATGCTAACCCTTCTTTAGCATTATTAGGTTTTAATATCTATAAAGTTAATATAAAGATAGGTAAGAATGATATAAAGGAATGTGTAATAGTTATAACTCGTAAAAAATTAAAAATAAAAGATAAAATTAGTTATATAGTACTTGATGATAGGGTTTATTATTCTGGTGATTAAGGATTAGTTATGGCTGTAAATATACCGACTAAAGAGAGCTTAGATATTGATCTACAATATTATGTTAATAATATTAATGACATTGCCGTAGTAGTTTATGCTATTATTAAGGGTAATAATGTACCTTTAAGAATGGATATAGAATCTCCAGCTCAATCTGGACTTAAATCTTTATTTTTAAACTTTATAGATAATGAGATTATTAAAAATAGTGAGTTAACTATATTACCTCTATCGTCAGCAGATGAACGAAATAATGTATTATATCATTATGATATTGAGCTCCCTCAGGAGTTAGTGTGCATAAATACTATTTTAGAGAACGAGAACGAGCAAGAATTTGATTTTAATACGCATAATATAGATGAAATAAAAGCTTTACTAATCTGTATAGGTAATGCAGAAAATAATATTATTATTTATAAAACAATGGCTACTGTAAATATATTTTCACGAGATAGTTTCTTTCTTGTAAAATCTGATACCAGATTTAAAGAGATCAAGCAGGATTTTTTCAGAGTTAGCGGAAATTTTCAACTAATTAAAGTAAATGGAGAACTTTACGTTATAGATTTGAGTTTGGTCGAAAAAATGTTTGGTTTTCATGATGTTATAAAAAAAGAGGCCAACCAGGGAATACGGTCTATTCGTAATATGAATTTAATCTCAAATATCGATGTTATACAAGAATTAATTGATGACGTTAAATACGCAAGGAAATTGACTCGCGTCGCTAAATCTTCCCCAGTAATTCAGGCTGGTATTAATAATTCAAGCATTATTTCATTTTGTAAATCTTATCCAACTCTAAAAGGGCGTATTAGATTTAATGAAGATGACACAATGATCACTTTGGATACAAAAGTTTCAAAGGATTTATTTATTAAAGTATTGATGGATGATTTTTTAACATCTCAATTAACTCAGTTTTACTATGATAGCATCGCTAAAGATGCGCTGATTGCTGAATCAGTTGATAGTTAAGACAATGATCATTTATACAAAGAAAAAACAAAAGTGTATTATATCAACGCATAATATTAGATGAATACCATTTGAGCATGTTTTTTCTGTTTTCAAGGTACAAAGCATGATTATAAATTCCACGGATGGAATTTTTATCAACATGAGCAAGCTGTAACTCTATCCATGCGCTATCAAAACCGTTTTCATGTAAAATAGTACTCATCATATGGCGAAATCCATGCCCTGTTAATCTGCCTTTATAACCTATCTTTTCAATAACTTTATTAATACTAGCTTCGCTGATTGGTTTTCTTACATCATTTCGACCAGGAAATAATAATGGGTAATATCCTGTAATTACTTTTAACTCATTGAGTATCGCAATAACTTGTGGGGATAATGGTACTAAATGAGGACGGCGCTTTTTCATTCTCTCTTTGGGTATTTCCCAAATAACATTATCGAAATCAAATTCTGACCATTCAGCTAGTCTCAATTCAACAGTCCTAACACCTGTCAGCATTAACAGCTGGGTGGCATACTTCGTTATTTTACTGCCTTGATAGTTATTTAACGCTTTAACAAAATCAGGGATCTCATCTTCACGTAAAAATGGGAAGTGTTTAGTTTCAGGTTTATTTATTGCTCCCGCTAAATCAGGTGCAGGATTATATTTTACCCTACCCGTTATGACTGCATAACGAAAAACTTCACCACAGCGCCTACGGATTTTATTTGCTTGTTCTAATGCACCTCTTTTCTCAATTTTTTGAAGAACAGCTAATAATTCTAAGGGAGCAATTTGGTCGATAGGTCGCTTTCCTATATAGGGAAAAATATCATTTTCAAAACAACGCAATATCTCGCTTGCATAACCATCACTCCATGTAGAGCATTTAGAGCTATGCCACTCCATCGCTACTGCATAAAACGTATTTTCTGTTGCGTATCTTAACGCTATCTTTTCTGATTTACGGGCATCGCTTGGATTAATATTCTCAGCTAACTGCTTTTTAGCTTCATCACGTTTCTTTCTTGCTTCAGCTAGTGTGACTTGCCCATATACGCCCAACGAAATCATTTTAGGTTTGCCCGCAAAACGATAACGGAAACGCCATCCCTTAGAGCCATTAGGTTCAATCAATAGAGATAATCCGTTACCATCATTCAATGTATACGGCTTTTCTTTGGGATTAGCTTTGCGGATTTGAATATCTGTTAATGGCATAATGTGTATAGTTTTTCCATTGAACCTAGAAGTACACTCAATTTTATACACATTAGTGGCTGGATTCCAGTAAACATCTTAGAACATTACTGAACACTATTTTTAAATAACTTATTGTTTAAATTATTATTTTAGATATTACTGAACATCATGAGATGTATAGATGGCGTTCCCTACAGGAATCGAACCTGTAACTAGCCCTTAGGAGGGGCTTGTTATATCCATTTAACTAAGGGAACGTACGTAACGAGGTAATGTATGACTAATGGATGGGCTGTATTTTACCTCCCTCACTCTCTATTAATCAAGTTTTAACGCACTGATATTGGAAGGAATTTTTTTGTTTCTTTTTTGAACAGTGAAATTTACCTTAAAAAAGGAATAATAAATACCATCATCAATGATTGTGTTTATTCTTATATATAACAGTTTTACTAAAATTCTTTCAATTGCTTCAAAAATAATTTCGGTGAGTATCCCATCTCTTTATTAAACATTGCACTAAAGGCACTCGGATTCTCATATCCTAATTCTAAAGCAATTTCGGTAACTGAATGACCTTTCTTTAACGCCGTTAATGCATACATTAAACATGCTTTTTGACGCCATTCTCGAAAAGAAAGCCCTGTTTCCTTATGAAATAAACGCGTAAAAGTGCGTAGACTCTTATTTAACTTTTCAGCCCACATTTCTGGCGTAGTACGAATATTCGGTTGTGACATAAATTCAGTACACAACCCATCTAATAAAGCATGTTGGGGCAAAGGAGTAAAATAAGGTAATGGTTTGGCCTCAGCTAGTTCATGACAAAGTAACGTTAATAAAGCGCTATCTCTCCCACCTAAATCATAAAGTAAAGGAAGTTGATTTGCACAAAGTAATAGCTGATGAAGCAAAGGCGAAACGTGTAAAACCTCACAATATTCCGAATAACGAGGTACTTTATTCGGCTCAATATAGAGACTATAAGTGCTGCTACCCAACATTAATACTTGATGTGTTTTTTCAGCTGGGATCCACACACCACTGTAAGGTAATACAATCCATTGGCCATCTTCTGTTTTGACTTTCATTACGCCATTGGGTGCATATAAAAATTGGGCTCGCCGATGATGATGTGCTTCAAGTAATGTGTCATAAGGATAATCAGAGCCTAATGCTAAAATATCACGAGGAAGATGATCCACACTGTTAATATCGATATTACGCATAATATTAAAATTGTCCTAAATTCATATAAACTTGTCATTATCGCGTGGGTAAGCCATCGTTTTATTCTATATTGTTAATCTCCTGACTCAACAGGAGATTTGAAATGACACTCTGGCTGATTTCTTTTGGTTTAATTTCGGGCATCACAACATGGCTATTTGGCTTTGGCGGTGGTTTTGTCACGGTTCCCTTACTCTATACACTTATTCTGACGCTCTGGGGAATAGACAGTTTACCTGCCGAACATGCTATGCAAATCGCAGTTGCCACCTCTGCATTAATTATGTTGTTTTCTGCAACAGTCACAACCATTAAACACCATAAGGCAAAAAGGCTTGATTGGCATATCATGTTCATCCTTTTTATTGGGATTGCGTTTGGGGGGATCTTTGGTGCCCTTCTCGCATTAACAGTTGAAGGTACTTGGATCAAATGGATCTTTATTGGTTATCTCTTTGTCACTATTTTAGATTGCTATTTTCGCCCTGGTTTTATGGCACCGACTCACAACGCAAAAAAGGTGACCAAAGCACAAGAAAGCATTAATGGCACTGTGATTGGTATTATTGCCGCTTTTTTAGGGGTTGGCGGAAGTGTAATGACAGTTCCTCTATTACGTCGTAGAGGTACACCAATGGCACAATCTGCAGCAATGGCAAATGCCTTAACCTTACCTTTAGCTCTCACTGCAACATTCACTTATGTCACACTTTCCTTTGCATCACCTTTAAATAGTGAATCTGGCTTTATTGGTTATATTTGGCTAAAGGCAGCCTTTATTCTGATTTGTAGCACATGGATAGGGTTAAAGATCTCTGAGCGCTTTTTATCTCGTATTCCCGATAAATGGCATGCAAGAGTTTATCCCTTATTACTGAGCCTTGTCTTAATCGTTATGTTGTTTTAAATCCTTTCTTTTATATAAAAAAGATAAACAGAAAAACAATTTTGACAACACGCAAACAAAGTGGCTTTCAATATTTAATGAGCCACTTTATTTTTAACATTTGCTTTAAACCTTTTCCTACGCATATTTACTTGGCGTTAATATTATTAAGATGTATAAAACAAAAAACAGCTCTTTTTGACAATCAATATACAGCCCCATAACTATTAGCTTTATTAATTAATATTTAAACATAATGAATAATAATTTATAGATTGTCTCATTTTTAGTATCAGTTTGATTACGTTTCACTGAGCATTTTCTGCACAAAATATCATCTCTTTATTTTTCTCTTTTATTCGTATTTATCATCAAAATAATAAGTTAGCTATTTTTTACAAAATATATTTTAAGAAGAAACTGGATTTAAATAACGCTAAAAAATATTATTTAATTTGATTTTTAAATAACAAATTAATTACAATAACGTTGAACTTCGATATATAAATAATTATATATCGATAGGCTTTTTTGTCAATTATTTATTGTATTTAATCATATATTTAAAATACACTTTAATAAAACAAATTAATGTCGTAAGTAAGTGAATTTAAAAGAAGTAAGCATAAATGCCTCAGCCTCTAAGATCCTCTCTTTCTCCTCAAAATCTTTATAACACGAGTTAATAGAAGAAAATAATTATCATTTGATTTTGTCTATTTTAGTTAATTTATTTTGTGACATTTATTAACGTCTTATTCTCTATTATTTATTATTTACAACTAACTCATCACTTATGGATTAATAAACTGGAGACGCCTTCAAATATTTATTTAATCGTCTGTATATAATATTTAGCTATAAGAAGAAACTGGAGGTTATATGAGTATTAGTCGTCGTTCTTTCATTAAGGGGATGGGGATAGGATGTGTGGGTTGTACTGTGAGTAGTTTACCACCGGGTGCACTTGCATTTAATCCTGTAGATTCTCTTAAGGGTCAGTCAACATTAACACCTAGTCTATGTGAGATGTGTTCTTATCGTTGTCCTATAGAAGCTCAGGTTGTTAACAATAAAACTGTATTTATCCAAGGAAACAGAAACGCAGAGCATCAAAGTAGCCGTATTTGCGCCAGAGGTGGAAGTGGCGTTAGTCTGGTTAACGATCCAAACCGTATTGTCAAACCCATGAAACACAAAGGCCCTAGAGGTGCAGGTGAATGGGAAGTCATAAGCTGGGAACAAGCCTATAAAGAAATAGCTGAAAAGATGAATGCAATAAAACAAAGCTATGGAGCTGAAAGCATCTCTTTTTCATCTAAGTCAGGATCGCTTTCTTCTCACCTTTTCCATTTAGCCGCCGCATTTGGTTCTCCAAATACATTTACACACGCAACTACTTGCCCAGCAGGTAAAGCCATTGCAGCATCCGTTATGATGGGTGGTGATCTTGCAATGGATTTAGCAAACTCTAAATATATTCTCTCTTTTGGTCATAACCTTTATGAGGGCATTGAAGTTGCTGAAACGCATGAATTAATGACAGCACAAGAACGTGGTGCAAAATTAGTCAGTTTTGATCCTCGTTTATCTGTCGTTTCAAGTAAAGCAGACGAGTGGTTCGCAATCCGCCCTGGTGGCGATTTACCTGTTCTAATGGCAATGTGCCATATCTTAATTAAAGAAGATCTCTACGATAAAGAGTTTGTTGAGAAATTTACGGTAGGTTTCCCACAATTAAAAGAAGTTCTACAAGATACAACTCCTGAATGGGCTCAAGCACACTCAGATGTTCCTGCTAAAGATATTGCTCGTATCGCCAGAGAAATTGCAGCAAAAGCTCCTCATGCACTGATTATGCCAGGCCACCGCGCGACCTTTAATAAAGAAGAGATCAATATGCGCAGAATGATCTTCACCTTCAATGCTTTACTAGGCAACATTGAACGTGAAGGTGGTATGTATCAGAAAAAGGCAGCAGCAAAATACAATAAATTAGCAGGTATTAATATTGCTCCTGAATTGGCAAAACCAAGTGTTAAAGGTATGCCTGAAATTACCGCAAAACGCATTGATGCGACAGCGCCTCAATTTAAATATATCAATAAAGGTGGCGGTATTGTTCAATCGATTATCGACTCAACATTAGAAGGCGTACCATATCAAACAAAAGCATGGATTATGTCTCGTCATAACCCATTCCAAACAGTCAGTTGCCGTCCTGAGCTAGAAAAAGCAGCGCAGAAGTTGGACTTAATTGTTAGTTGTGACGTGTATTTAAGCGAAAGTGCCGCTTATGCCGATTACCTTTTACCTGAATGCACCTATTTAGAACGTGATGAAGAAGTTGCTGATGTTTCAGGTTTAAATCCCGCTTATGCATTACGCCAGCAAGTTGTCGAACCTATTGGTGATACCAAACCAAGTTGGTTAATTTGGATGGAATTAGGTAAAGCGTTGGGATTAGAAGCTTATTTCCCTTGGGAAAACATGGGGGTAAGACAGCTTTATCAAGTTAATGGTAGCGAAGCGCTATACAAAGAGATGCATAAAAAAGGCTATGTCTCTTATGGTATTCCATTATTGTTACGCGAACCTTCTTATGTAAAAGCTTTTGTTGAGCAATATCCAGAAGCCATCAAACATGTTGATAGCAATAACACAATGGAAAAAGCGCTCTCATTTAAATCACCAAGTGGCTTAATTGAAATCTACTCTGAAGAATTAGAAAGCCGTTTAGAAAATTACGGTATTCCTCGCTTCCACAACTTCCCATTAAAAGAAAAAGACGAGCTTTATTTTATTCAAGGCAAAGTCGCCGTTCATACTAATGGTGCAACACAATATGTACCGTTATTAGCTGAATTAATGTGGGAAAACCCAGTTTGGCTTCATCCAGAAACAGCAAAAAACCATGGTATTAAACATGGTGATGAAATCATTCTGGAAAACAATATAGGCAAAGAAAAAGCACACGCTTTAATCACTGAAGGCATTCGCCCTGACACCGTATTTGTTTATATGGGTTCGGGTGCAAAAGCGGGTGCAAAAACAGCAGCGACTACAACAGGTGTTCACTGTGGCAACTTATTACCTCATGAAATTAGTCCTGTATCGGGTACTGATGTGCATACATCAGGTGTCAGAATTAGTCGTGCTTAAGGAAAAAAATAACGATGAACAATAATGATAAACAATTTGTCATGCTACATGATGAAAAACGTTGCATTGGGTGTCAGGCCTGTACTGTTGCGTGTAAAGTCATCAATGACATTCCTGAAGGTTTCAGCCGACTTCAAGTTCAAATTCAAGGCCCACACAACGATGAAGCGGGTGATCCACATTATCAATTTTTCCGTGTTTCATGTCAGCACTGTGAAGATGCACCTTGTGTTTCTGTTTGCCCAACTGGCGCCTCTTTTATTGATGAAAATGACATCGTACAGGTAAAAAAAGAGTTGTGTATTGGCTGTGATTATTGTGTTGGTGCCTGTCCTTACCATGTTCGTTATATCAACCCAATGACGCATATCGCAGATAAATGTAATTTCTGCTCAGATACTCGATTAGCTGAGGGTGAATTACCTGCGTGTGTATCGGTATGCCCAACGGATGCACTTGCTTTTGGTCGTATCGACTCACCTGAAATTCAGGCTTGGATCAAACAAAAATCCGTTTATCAATACCAATTAGATAATGTCGGAAAACCAAGTTTATTCCGTCGTAAAGAAATCCATCAGGGGGATAAAGCATGACTAGTATCTGGGGAGCAGAACTCCATTATACGCCAGATTATTGGCCTGTATGGTTAATGGCGGCAGGTTTATTAATTGTTGCCATGATAGCCATTTTAGTTATTCATGGCTTGCTACGCTATGCCCTTGCACCAAAACATTCAGGCCATTACGAAGAAGAGCGTGTTTATTTATATTCTAAAGCGATCCGTTTTTGGCACTGGGGTAATGCTTTACTTTTTATCCTATTATTACTAAGTGGCTTTTTAGGGCATTTCTCTATCGGAAATGTCACTTCAATGGTGCTATTACATAAAATCTGTGGTTTTGTACTTATCGCGTTCTGGATTGGTTTTATTCTGATTAATCTAACAACCAGTAACGGTGTACATTACAAAGTAAGATTTAATGGGTTAATTGGCCGTTGTATCAAACAAGCTCGCTTTTACCTCTATGGCATAATGAAAGGTGAACCACATCCTTTTGCTGCAACTGAAACTGATAAGTTTAACCCTCTTCAACAACTTGCTTACTTAGGTGTGATGTTTGGTTTAGTGCCACTGTTACTTGTTACTGGATTATTATGTTTATACCCAGAAGTACTTGGTTATGGCTATTGGATGTTAAAAGCACACTTAGTTTTGGGTATTGTGGCATTAATGTTTATTTGTGCTCACTTCTATTTATGTACATTAGGAGACACTTTTACACAGACATTCCGCAGTATGGTTGATGGTCATCATCGCCACCAAAAGCATGATACTCATGGTTCAGTAACTAAAAAAGCAGAGCATTAATTCCCTCTGGTTACTCCTTACAGAAAGATCATTATCTAAAATGCCCGTGTAAACGGGCATTTTTTTGATCTTAATTCAGAAACAATTTCATAATCTTATTATTAGCAAATATATCATTTTATTTACATGTTATTCGGTGTATAGTCAGCGCCCATCCTCGCTATATAAAAACCTATACAATGATATACATTGCATCACATTTGCGATGAGCATCGTTGTATAAATTTTTTAATATCGATGGAGTTAAATAACTAAAAAATATATTTTGGGAGTCTATCGTGAAGAAATTTATCATTTCGACAATAGCTTGTGCTATAGCGCAAACATTCGCTGTATCAGCAAGTGTAGCCGCTGAAAATGCTAAAAAAATCGTCGTTACTGCACAGCCAGTGAATAATAGTGAAGCCGGTGCGGGATTTGTTACTCGTGAAGTTGATATGGGGCCATTAGGTGAAAAAAAATGGTTAGATACACCTTACACAACAAATACCTTCACTCAATCCATGATTGAAAATCAACAAGTTACCAGTGTTGCGGATATTTTAAAATATAATGCCTCCTCTCAAATGCAAGCACGTGGTGGTATGGATGTTGGTCGTCCTCAAAACCGTGGAATGCAGGGTAATGTTGTCGCTAACTCTCGTTTAGATGGTGTGAATATTATTTCTACCACTGCATTTCCTGTCGAAATGCTTGAACGCGTAGATATTATAAATGGCCTAACAGGTTCACTTTATGGACCAGCAAGTCCAAGTGGGCAATTTAATTTCACACAAAAACGCCCAACCTTAAAACGCTTAACTTCACTGAATGCTACTTATATCAATGATAACCAATTTAAAGGCCATCTTGATTTAGGCGGTTTTATTGATGATAACAACACTTTTGGTTATCGCATTAATCTAATGCATGATGAAGGTAAAGGTTATGTCGCAGGTAGCAAAACACGTCGCCAGCTAATCAGTACCGCATTTGATTGGAATATCTCGTCTGATACTGTCTTAGAAGTGAATTTTAGTGATTATTGGTTTAAAAAAATGGGTTATCCGGGTGCATTTTCGTATGGACCAAAAGTCACCGCATTACCTGATGCACCAGATCCAACTAAAGCGGGCTATGGTCAAGCTTTTGCGGGCGTTGATCTTCATACCAGAACAGTAAGTAGCCGACTAAAACATGATTTTAACGAAGATTGGCAAATCAGTGCAGCAATTGGCTATCAAACGGCTGATCGCGGATTCCGTTCTGTTTCTAACCAGCTAAGTAATGATGGTAAGCAATTTACACCAACGTTATCCGTTCCTTCTACTTATGGTCGTTTTACTGTTTTAAGTCATTCTGTCAATGTTAATGGTCATGTGATGACAGGCGCACTTTCTCATGATTTAGTGCTCGCTACTAGCGGTTATCGTTGGGATATTTACGGAGCAAACGGCAACGATCTGAAATTTACATTACCAACTCAAGATATTAATAATCCGCATCGTTATGATGATCCATCTAATGAAGGCTTCTATACTGGCAGCGCTCGCACCAAAAACAGTCGCTCACAAGTTCAATCCGTTACTTTCGGTGATACAGTTACCTTTAATCCGCAATGGTCAGTGATGGGATCGCTAAGCCAAAACTGGATCAAAGAAACTTCCTATCGTGCTGGTGGTGAGAATCACACCGAAAATGGTTTAAGCCCTGCTGTCGCATTAATGTTTAAACCTATTCCAGAAGTAATGACTTATGTTTCTTATGCTGATTCATTAGAAGAAGGTGATTCAGCGCCCGATACTGCAGATAACAAAGGTGAAGTGCTAAAACCTTACCGCAGTGAGCAGTGGGAAATGGGGGTTAAATCACAAATTGGCGATCTCAATTTAAATGCTGCAATTTTTCAATTAGAACGTCCTTTTGCTTACGTAGGAAATGACAATATCTTTAAAGAACAAGGCAAACAACGTAATCGAGGATTGGAGCTGATTGCTAATGGACAAGTGACTGATGAACTTTTCGTATTCAGTAGCATGACATGGTTAGATCCAACATTAACTAATACAGGTAATGCGAAAACCCAGGATAAAGATGTTGTGGGTGTACCAAAATACCAAGCAAATCTATTAGCCGAATACCATTACCCTACCGTGCCAAATGTTATCTACAGTGCTAATGTTCACTACACAGGTAAGCGTGCAGCAAATACTACTAATACAATGTGGGCAAAAGCCTATACCACGCTCGATTTAGGGGCTCGTTATCAAACACAATATTGGGATAAGAAAACAACTTTCCGCCTCAATTTAGATAATGTGACTAATGAACATTATTGGGCGTCTATCTTCTCTGGTAACCAAAATGGTGCAATTGGTGGTGCTAATGCTTTCTTAGGTACACCTCGCCAAATTTCCGCATCTGTCAGTATTGAACTCTAAGGGGATAGTTAAATGTATAAAGGGTTTTTTAAAACCCTGTGCATTGCATTACTGGGGGTTTCGGCCCTCAGTACCTCTTCCAATGTACAGGCACAAAGAGTTATTCAATATTATCAAGATCAATCAATTACTGTTCCTGATACCCCAGAACGAGTCGCCACGAGTTGGAATGCACAAAATGCAATCCTTGCGATGCTTGGTGCTGGAGATAAAATTGTTTCTACAACCGATTTAGTCAAAACTATTCCCTTTTTTACTGAGATTGTTCCAGCTATAAAAACGGCTTCAATTTCCAGTAAAGGTAATAATGACACACTGAATATCGAAACATTAATTGTTAGCCAGCCTCAAATCTTTTTTGCAACAGGAAAGCTATCTGATGCACAAATGACGACGCTAGAAAATGCAGGGATCAGTGTTGCATTATTAAAGTCAGGCTCAATGGATGCCTTGTTAGAAAGAACCGTGATCACGGGTGAAATTTTAGGCTCAAGTAGCCACCAATTAGCAAAAGATTATTTAGCTTACTTTCAGCGTAATACGGCGCTTGTAAACAGTGCTGTAAGCGAGATAAGCATCAAGAAACCAATAAAGGTTTATCATGCTTTTGGGTCGCCATTAAGAACATCTGGCGCGCCTTCGCTAAATCATGATTGGATAACACTTGCTGGAGGAGTCAATGTTGCAGAACATTGGTTTGACAATGTACCTAGTCGAGCAGGTGAAGTTTCCTTAGAACAAGTTATTCATGCTAATCCTGATGTCATTGTCACTATGTATGCAAGAGATACGGAAATCATCAAGAATTCACCTGAATGGCAATCAATTACTGCGGTACGTGAAGGTCGTGTCTACACAAATCCCAAAGGTCTATTTTGGTGGTGCAGAGAAACGACAGAAGAAGCGCTACAATTTTTATGGCTTGCAACAATTTTATACCCAGAGCAAACACAGCACTTTGATATCATCAAAGAGACAAAACAGTTTTACCAAACATTTTTTAATATCTCCCTGAGCGATCAACAGGTCGAATATATTTTGACACCGCCACTCCAAGACTAAACTAACAGCCTTTTCATCATGAAGGTGAAGAGGCTGTAAGCTCTCCTCTTGTATAAAGACTATCTGTTGCCATTTCTACATTGCTATTAAATGCTTAAATTTGAAAATTTGATCTAATCCTAATTTCTGACCCAGTTCTCTTTTTCAAGTTTTATCGTATCAACGTTTATGCTTTTTAAATTCCTTGGTATAAAGCACACAAGTTATACATTAATAGCTTTAAAAATGTTACCAAAAAGTAAAATCATAGCAGGTAATATAAGAGCTGATTAGTAATAGATTTATATTTATAGGTATCTATCCCCTGTTAATTTACACATAACAATAGGTATGAGAGTATATTTCTACAGATATGTAAATCTCGGATATTCTGCGATAATATTTTTCTTTTTCTTGAAGAGAATTAAAAAATTTCATTCCCATAAAAACGTAAAATGCCCTAATAAGGGCATTAATATTATATAGAGGCTTTATTTCTATAATTAAGAAAATTCTTATTATTTACTAATCTTAAAGATATACATATATAAGAATTATCCTACTCAATTTAGTTATTCTAAAATGAGTTATCTTCTAATTTAAAGATATTTTTAGAAAATAGAAAGAGCCTTACTATCGAAATGAGCTGGAATATGTTGTTCATTATGCTCAATTTCTTGAGTCATTCCACTTGTTACTTCTTCAAAGAAGCTACCAATATTAACGCCTAGTACTTCAAGCACTCTAACTAAGCAATCAATATCAATACGGTTTACACCACGCTCATAACGGAATAATTGTTGCTCACTAATATCAATCTCTTTTGCTAACTGAAATACAGTATAACCCTGAGATTTTCTTAATGACTTAATTTTTTGTCCAACTGCATAAGCGACTGGATACTTGCTACTCATAATATGTTCTCGCTTTTCACTTTGATTGATATCTAATTTATAATGGTGTGTTATCGCGCAATAATATATAAAATTATATATTATCGAGGACACCTTTTTGTTTTAATAAAATATTATTTTTAGTAGATAAGAAATATTACAATTCATAACATGACTTATCATATGTAAATAATATACTACGCATTTAAACACTTTCAACTAGTCGAAAAAAGACAATCAAGGCTTGGTACTTTACTCATACTAGTAAACAATACCTAGGATAGCACTATATATTCTTTGTTTTCATATAGTTAAAATATTTTATTTATAAAATAGCGCTTTTTTTTTCTTAAACTTTACTCATTAATCAGAATAATTATCTATCATCTTCTTAATTTAAAGCGTGATAACCCGAATTGTGCAAAAATAAATCAAGTTGTATTAGTCTAATTTATTTAAAATAATAAATTAACCTCATAAAGAAGGTAATTTTCCTATTTTTCTAAAATAGCTTAAGTAATGTCAATGAAATCTGATGAATTAATAATTTCATATAAATTATTATTTAAAATCAACAAATTACAATTATTACATTAGGATTAAGATATAGATCACCTTTTAAACATTTGTTAATTAATTTATATAAGCATAAACCCTTAGCGTTTCAGCTAAATATATTTAAGATGTAATAAATCTTTATTACATTGGCATAAATAGGCAATACATTTAATTAATCATTTTTTTTGAATTTTTATTAATGAATAATTACCTTTTATTTTTAATAAGATTAAAAATCTCATTTTTACAATAAAAAAACATAATCATTGATATAAATATTTTTTGCTTTATCAGTAAGTTATTCGACACTTGAGCTCACCACAATAAAAATTGAACATTTTATCATCACATTGTTCTATTCTTTCTTTTTCACTCAAATACGCGCATTTGGATAGCGTAAAAACAGAATCTTTATTACAACTTAAATTAAATTTAAAAATGAATAAGCTGTTAAATATCCATTTTGGTATGATCTAATTTTGTTAAAAAACATAAGAAATATTCTTTTTATGTCCTAAGTATTTATACTCATTCTATATAAGAGTTATTCTTAGGCCCAAATAAACATTAATATTTTTATATAATTTATATTCCTGTCAAATGCACAATTTTCTCCATTTTCAGTAAAAAATGAAATTAACCACTTAATGGCAAATCAATTAATGATGAAATAAGTTCTTTTTGCTTCATATCATTTACTACGTAGTTCATTATGGTGCAAATTTTGACAAATATCAATTTTTTATAAAAATAACATAATAATCATTTAGTTATGTAGATATTTTTAACTTAAAGTTTCTTTAAAAGAAGAATGAAAAAAATTAAATATTATTATATTTAATCATTTAATTTCATCACGTTAGTAATAAATGGATGATAATTAAGAAAGATTAACTATAAAATTGTATTTTTTATCTTTATTCCTTCAATTTCCTCATTAGAAATAATCAAATGTACGTTTATTTATAGTTATGAAAAATGTTTTAACCCACTCATTTTATGGAGTTTTTGGCTCACTAAATACGTTAGAGTCATTCAATATACTGTTTTTAAGGTTATTTAATTTTATAAATAAACCGAAAAAACCTATAAATCATCAAAAAAAGAGCAGATCTTTCTTTTAATATTAATATCGTTTTTTGAATATTTCAGGCTAATACGTAGAAGGTATTCAAAGAGTTACTCATCTTTGTTTTAAATATAGAATGCCAATTAAGATATGAAAGCCCTTATTTTCTCTTTGGAAACACCTCTATTTTCCGGATAAACATAACAAAATGTAAAAAACGTTTTGAAAAACCGCCTTTTAACTTTTGCATCATGTAGAAGGCTTAATGTCTGAATAGGCTAAAACAACCATATAGAAACAGAGTGAATAAGAGGAAAGAATCAAAGAAAATGAAACGAGCTGTGGTACATGAAAATGAATGAAGCCATTAGGATGACTTAGAAAGCGCATACACTTGAAGTTAGTGTAATAGCTAAAACGATGCGATAACTTATGAAAAGCTAATTTAAAAATCAATTAGTTAGGTTGTAGAACAACATATAAAAATAAAACGTTAAATCACTGATCATGATTATTTAAAGAGAATATAGGAAGTAAATAAGAAAGTAATGAGAGAGGATAAAAAGAAGTGGTGGGCGGTATTGGGCTCGAACCAACGACCTCCTCCTTGTAAGGGAGATGCTCTACCAACTGAGCTAACCGCCCGCTTGATTATTAAATGGTGGGTCGTGGGCGATTCGAACGCCCGACCAATTGATTAAAAGTCAACTGCTCTACCGACTGAGCTAACGACCCATTTAATAATTTTGCGTAAATCTGTAAGTAGCTTTGTGAATGGTGGGTCGTGGGCGATTCGAACGCCCGACCAATTGATTAAAAGTCAACTGCTCTACCGACTGAGCTAACGACCCGTCACAATGTTCACTACTTTATGTTGTATTTTTAGGAATGGTGGGTCGTGGGCGATTCGAACGCCCGACCAATTGATTAAAAGTCAACTGCTCTACCGACTGAGCTAACGACCCATACCTAATTATGTGATATTGCGCGAAATAACCGAATGAAGTGGTGGGCGGTATTGGGCTCGAACCAACGACCTCCTCCTTGTAAGGGAGATGCTCTACCAACTGAGCTAACCGCCCACTTCATGATGACTAAATTCTCACTACCACGCTTTAATGTAATTGGTGGGCGGTATTGGGCTCGAACCAACGACCTCCTCCTTGTAAGGGAGATGCTCTACCAACTGAGCTAACCGCCCAATTACATCAAATCATACAACGTATCACAACGAAAATAATGGTGGGCGGTATTGGGCTCGAACCAACGACCTCCTCCTTGTAAGGGAGATGCTCTACCAACTGAGCTAACCGCCCGTCGTGATGGGGTGCATTATAGGGATACTGCGCTATGAGTCAACGATTTTTATCAGATTTTTATCGTGAAAATGACTGTTCGTTTTATTTTTAGTCAAGATGCTTTTTTTAGCACCATAAGTGACACAGCAATTAACCAAAATAATCTTATGAGTAGCCTTCGTCAAACAAAACATCATCAATTTGAAATTTTTATCTCTGTTAAAAGCTTAATGTCATTGAGGAATTAGCATCCAGTGATAAAATAAGGCAACCATTTCGTTTTTTTGATAATCACGATTACTTATCTATATAAGTAAGACGTACTAAGGCAATCCCAATGAGTAAAATAAAAACCCGTTTTGCACCAAGTCCTACTGGCTATCTACATGTTGGTGGTGCGCGCACCGCACTTTATTCCTGGTTATATAGCCGTCACAATAAGGGCGAGTTTGTACTGCGTATTGAAGACACCGACTTAGAACGTTCTACTCAGCCAGCCATCGATGCAATCATGGACGGTATGAATTGGTTAAATCTGAATTGGGATGAAGGTCCTTATTATCAGACTAAACGCTTCGATCGCTATAACCAAGTTATCGATCAGATGTTATCTGCGGGCACTGCGTACCGTTGCTACTGCTCTAAAGAACGTTTAGAACAGTTACGCGAAGATCAAATGGCGAAAGGTGAAAAACCTCGTTACGATGGTTGTTGCCGTGGTGGTAATCATAATCACAGTGCTGATGAACCCCATGTTGTGCGTTTCTTAAACCCACAAGAAGGCTCTGTGATTTTTGATGATAAAATCCGTGGCCCGATTGAATTTAGCAACCAAGAATTGGATGACCTCATTATTCGTCGTACTGATGGCTCTCCAACTTATAACTTCTGTGTTGTTATTGATGACTGGGATATGGAAATTACTCACGTGATCCGTGGTGAAGATCATATCAATAACACTCCTCGCCAAATCAATATTCTCAAAGCATTGGGTGCACCTGTACCTGAATATGCTCACGTATCAATGATCTTAGGTGATGACGGTAAAAAACTGTCTAAACGTTATAATGCTGTAAGTGTGATGCAATACCGCGATGACGGCTATTTGCCAGAAGCACTATTAAACTACTTAGTACGTTTAGGCTGGTCTCATGGTGACCAAGAGATCTTTACTATTGATGAAATGATTGAGCACTTCACTTTAGAAGCTATCAGCAAATCAGCCAGTGCATTTAATACTGATAAATTACTTTGGTTAAATCATCATTACATCAATACGTTGCCAGCAGAAAAAGTCGCTGTTCATTTAGATTGGCATATCAAACAACAAAATATTGATACCAGCAATGGTCCATCATTAGTTGAGCTGATCAAATTATTAGGTGAACGCTGTAAAACATTAAAAGAAATGGCTGAAAGTTGTCATTACTTCTATATTGATTTCGAAACCTTTGAAGAAACAGCTGCGAAAAAACATTTACGCCCAGTCGCTCGCCAACCATTAGAAGTGGTTCGTGATAAATTATCTGCTATTACTGATTGGACTGCTGAAAATGTTCACCAAGCTATTCAAGATACCGCTGATGAATTAGAAATCGGTATGGGTAAAGTTGGTATGCCATTACGTGTTGCTGTAACGGGTGCAGGCCAATCTCCTGGCTTAGATGTTACTGTTCATGCTATTGGTAAAACACGTAGTATTGCGCGTATTAATAAAGCATTAGACTTTATTACAGAAAGAGAAAATCAAGCTTAATTTACACATTAAACTTGCTGACTAAGAGAGATACATTCCTAAATTACGGAATGTATCTTTTTTTTGTATTCTTTTTCAGCAATCAACAAATAATGTGAGATTAACTGATTGACAGTATTGTGCTTGTTGCCTATTATCAAGCCCGTTCCAGTATGTTGGGGCTATAGCTCAGTTGGGAGAGCGCTTGCATGGCATGCAAGAGGTCAGCGGTTCGATCCCGCTTAGCTCCACCAATATACTCTAGAACAATCCAATATGTGGGGTTATAGCTCAGTTGGGAGAGCGCTTGCATGGCATGCAAGAGGTCAACGGTTCGATCCCGTTTAGCTCCACCAGAATTTCAAGATCCTGAAGAGAAATCTTCGGGATTTTTTGTTTTCTACTCCTTATTCATTTCTATTGTGCAGTGTAACCCCCATCAACGGCATAAAATGCACCTGTTGTGAAACTACTTTCATCTGAAAGTAAAAAAGCAACGGTTTTAGCGACTTCTTCTCTGGTTGCCATACGTTTCATTGGGTGTGTATCTGCCATCCATTCACGTACTTCGTTGGGTAGCATTTGCATCCTTGGTGTATCGACATAACCAGGACCTATTGCATTGATCCTTATTCCTTTATCTGCAAATTCAAGTGCAGCTGAACGAGTGATCCCTAATACGGCATGTTTAGCTGCCGTATATGCTGAAATACCTGCAATACCGACAACGCCATTAGATGAAGAAAGATTAACAATACTCCCTCCCCCACTTTTTAATATTGCGGGTATACCATATTTCAAGCCATAAAATACGCTATTAATATCGGTATCGATTACTGCTTTCCAATCTTCAATCTCATAATCCACAATAGATGTATTATGAGGCCCCGTGATCCCTGCATTGTTAACTAAGCCATGTAATGCTCCAGCTTGCGACATAACAGCCTCAATCATTTTTTCGACCTGAGAAGGTGAGGTCATATCAGCCTGCAAAGCAATGACTTTTTTACCCGTTATATCAATAGAACACGCTGTTTTTATTACTTGATCTAAATGCCTACCGGTAATGAAAACCGTCGCACCACGTTGAAATAGCAATTGTGCAATACCTTCACCTACACCTGTACTTGCACCAGTGACTAAAATCACTTTATCCTTAAAATAATCTTTCATTTTTATTTCACCTATTAACAATGACATCTCGTTTTATCGTACAATCGGAAGGTAATTAACTAAAGTTAACTATACATCATGATATTTGATTAACTTTAGTTAATCAATATAAAGTTTCTTCACGCGGGATGACCTGATAAAATTAACTTTAGTTAATATTATTCATGAGATGACGTATTTATGGAAAAATGTGAATTAGAAAATGCATTATCATTATTACAATGCACATTAGTCGCGCAACGCACTCGTTATACCCCAGAACAAGTCACTTGGGGTCAATATGATGTTTTAGAATTATTGCGCTTACGAGGTGATTTAACCCCATCCCAATTAAGTCATTCGTTAGCGATTTCAAGACAAAATTTATCGAAGTTTATGCGAGGGTTAAAAACCTTAGGATTTATTGCACAGTATCGTTCAGAAAAAGATAAACGTGAGTTTATTACCCATTTAACTGATGATGGCCACGCTTTTTTAGCAAGAGCAGCATTAGGTCGTAAACAAAATGCTGAAAAAATAAGTGAGTGTTTGACATTGGGAGAACAAACATTATTTATTGAATTAAGTCAGAAAATTATTAACGCATTAGCACCTGAAAAATCAGGTCTAGATAATAATTAATATCACCGCTTTAAGGGCTTTAATAGTCCTTCTAAGCCTTCAATTTTAATTGCAAGGGTCATCTCCATGAGTTGCCCTAGTTTTCCTTCAGGGAACTCTCCTTTCTTAGCAAACCATAATAAATACTCTTCAGGTAAATCAACCAACATTCGCCCCTTGTACTTACCAAATGGCATTTGTGTGTTTGCTATATCAATAAGATGCTGTTTTTCTAGCATATTCTATACCGTTGTTATCGAAGGAAAGGATCAATTATAGGGTAATTTAAAGATAAAAAAAGCAGTACCCGAAGGTACTGCTTGATTTTTTATTACCTGATGAACAAGTAATGTGGTTTACATTGTTATTTTATTCACATGCTATCTGTTTTATCTTGAGCGATTAAACAAACAAACCTGCGATAGCCGCTGATAAGAAGCTCACTAATGTAGAACCGAACAGTAATTTCAGACCGAAACGAGAAACAACGTTACCTTGCATTTCATTTAGACCTTTAATCGCACCTGCTACAATTCCGATTGAAGAGAAGTTAGCAAATGAAACTAAGAATACTGATAAAATACCCACTGAGCGTGGTGAAATATCGGCTGCGATATCTTGTAAGCTACCCATTGCAACGAATTCGTTAGACACTAATTTCGTTGCCATCACACTACCAACACGTAATGCATCTTGTTCTGGTACACCAATTACCCATGCTAATGGATAGAAAACGTAACCTAAGCAATCTTGGAAGCTAATACCAAAAATCATGCTGAAAATTGCATTCACTGCAGCAATTAAAGCAATGAAACCAATCAGCATTGCAGCTACGATTAATGCAACTTTGAAACCAGCTAGAATGTATTCCCCTAACATTTCAAAGAAGCTTTGACCTTCATGAAGATTACCCATTTGAATATCTTCTTCATTCTCAACAGAATATGGGTTAATCACAGAAAGGACGATAAAGGTACTGAACATATTCAGTACTAGAGCAGCAACAACGTATTTTGGATCTAACATTGTCATGTATGCACCAACAATTGACATTGATACTGTCGACATTGCTGTTGCAGCCATGGTGTACATACGACGCTGAGACATTTTGCCTAAAACATCTTTATAGGCAATAAAGTTCTCTGATTGACCAAGAACTAATGAGCTAACTGCGTTGAATGATTCCAGTTTCCCCATACCATTCACTTTAGAAAGCACAGTACCGATAATGCGGATCACGAAAGGTAATACTTTGATATGTTGAAGAATACCAATTAATGCAGAAATAAAGATAATTGGACATAATACATTCAGGAAGAAGAATGCTAAACCACCTTTCATCATGCCACCGAATACAAATTCAGTACCTTGGGCAGCGTAACCTAATAAGTGATCAAATAATCCAGCAAAACCACGAACAAAACCTTCACCAACATCAGAGTTGAGGAAGAACCATGCTAATGCGATTTCAATAACTAATAACTGCACGATATAACGCAGACGGATCCCTTTGCGATTATTACTCGCAATGAATGCTAATGCGCCAATAACGGCGAGTGCTAAAACGAAGTGAATGATAGAAGACATGCATGCTCCAAAAATAAAAATAAATCTTGAGGAGCATTTTATGTAACGCGTAACATTAGGATGTGACTATTGTCACAATATCATGAAACCGCATACACACTATTTATTAAATAAGATAGGTTGATCACACTTTATAAGTTACTAAAGAAACATTAAATGTAAATTTCACTTAAGTGAAAAATGCTACTGAGAGCGTTTCTCAGTAGCATTTACTAAATAATAGAGTGATTATTTAGATTGATCAAGTAATCTTATCATTTCATCTTCATCAATAACGTCTATCCCTAACTCGTTAGCTTTCACTAACTTAGAACCTGCCGCTTCACCTGCAATCACCATATCAGTTTTTTTAGAGACACTTCCACTCACTTTTGCCCCTAAAGCCACTAATCTATCTTTTGCTTCATCGCGTGTTAATTGTGATAGTGAGCCTGTTAACACTACGGTTTTACCAGCAAAAGGATTATCACCCGCTTCATGAGTGACTATTACTGGTGCTTGCCATGTAATGCCTGCGTCATTAATTAGCTGATCAATAACCATTTTATTGTGTTCTTCTTGGAAGAAATTCACAACGTGCTTAGCCACAATATCTCCCACATCTGGGACTGATTTTAGTGCTTCAACATCTGCATTTCGTAATGCTTCAAGCGTAGAAAAATGAGCGGTTAATCCACTTGCCGTTGCTTCACCAACTTCTCTAATTCCAAGAGCATAAATAAAACGCGCAAATGTTGTTGATTTTGATTTATCTAATGCAGCAATTAATTTTTTTGCTGATTTTTCACCCATTCGCTCTAAACCAGACAAGATTTTCTCATCTAAACGAAAAAGATCTGCTGGTGTTTTGACATACTCTTTTTCAACCAATTGGTCGATAATTTTATCGCCCATACCATCAACATCCATCGCACGACGAGAAACAAAATGCTTAAGCGCTTCTTTACGTTGTGCACCACAAATTAATCCCCCAGTACAACGCGCTACCGCTTCGCCTTCAATACGCTCTATATCAGATTGGCAAATTGGGCATTGCGTTGGAAAAATAATCTCTTGTGCATCAGCAGGACGTTTCTCTTCAATCACACTAACAACCTGAGGAATAACATCACCCGCACGACGAATAACCACAGTATCGCCAATACGCAATCCCAAGCGTTCGATTTCATCAGCATTGTGTAATGTAGCATTACTCACGACAACACCAGCAACTTGCACAGGCTCTAAACGGGCAACCGGGGTAATTGCACCAGTACGCCCTACTTGGAATTCAACATCTTTGATAATCGTCATTTGCTCTTGAGCTTGGAACTTATAAGCAATAGCCCAACGTGGTGCCCTTGAGACAAAACCCAGCTCTTCTTGCAGCGCAATATCATCCACCTTAATAACGACACCATCGATATCAAAGCCTAAGTTAGGGCGAATTTCTTCTACATGATGATAAAACTCAAGAACGGCTTTACTACCAGTACACAGTTTTACTGCATCACTGACAGGTAATCCCCATTCTTTAAATAGTTGTAAACGGGCATAGTGGCTTGTAGGTAACTCACCACCTTCGAGTACACCAACGCCATAACAGAAAAAGGTTAATGGGCGTTTCGCTGTGATACGCGGATCAAGTTGTCGTAAAGATCCCGCAGCTGCGTTACGAGGGTTAGCAAATACTTTTCCCCCTGTGCGACGAGCTTCTTCGTTTAAATATTCAAAGCCTTTTTCATTCATAAAGACTTCACCACGGATCTCAATACGTGCAGGAATATTTTCACCATATAAACGCAATGGAATAGCTTTAATGGTTCTTACGTTTTCAGTGATGTTCTCTCCTGTTGTACCATCCCCTCGCGTTGCAGCTTGTACTAAAACTCCATTTTCATAAAGTAAGCTAACTGCAAGTCCATCAAGTTTTAATTCACAGCAAAAAGTGATTTCTTCACTATTTTTTAAACGATCTCGCAAACGCTTATCAAATGCCTGATAACTGGTTTCATCAAAAGCATTATCTAAAGACAACATTGGAATTTCATGTCTCACTTGCTCAAATGCAGTGAGTGGTAATGCACCAACACGTTGTGTAGGTGAATCCGAGGTAATTAATTCAGGATGTTGGGCTTCTAATGCTTTTAGCTCATTCATTAAGCGGTCGTATTCAGCATCAGGTATTTCAGGCGCGTCCATGACATGATAAAGATATTCATGGTGACGTAAGGTAACGCGAAGTTTATCAATTTTTTGTTGAGTATTTTTATTCATGATTTATCACCAAAGAAGAAAAACCCCCGCAAGCGGGGGCTTTTTTACAGATAGAAACTATTGATTTAAATCCAGCGTCCTGCGAATTCTAGATTTATAAAGCTCGATTTTTTGTGGTGTTAAGAGTTTGCGCTCATCATCAAGTACAACTCCTCCCACATCAGATGCAATACGTTGAGCTGCAAGCAACATCAATTTAAAGTTTTGGTTAGCATCACCATAAGATGGCACCATCATAAACATAGAGACACCTGGTGTGGTTAATTCAGCCATGGTATCTATATCAAAGGTTCCCGGCTTCACCATGTTGGCTAAGCTAAACAAAACAGGACCATTAGCCGTTGGATTTAGATGACGATGGAAAATATTCATTTCTCCAAACTGGAATCCAGCTTGAATAATACTTTGCATCAATATTTCACCATCCAACATTTGACCATGGTGCGCACTTACGTTTAAGACAATAACCAGCTCTTTCTCTGCTTCTTCTACAGGTTCTACAACTGGCGCAGATCCCGTTTTTGGCTCTTCAGCCGGAGCATGATGCGAAGATTCAGTTTCAGCAGGAGTCACATGAGCCGTTGTCTCTGAAATCGAAGGCTCTGAGCTCACCGATGAGCTTGCATTAACGTGTGATTTTATTTCACCCGCTACATTGACCACTGGAGCTTGTCTTGGCTCATCCCTAACAACAGGTGCAGATTCTTTTTCAATAACATCAAATACTCCAAGGCTTGGCTCTTGTTGTAGTGATGTTTCATTAGAATGCCCTTTTGCTTGGTTCTCAGACATTAATGGATCTCTATCTGCCACCGAAAATTCAGGTTCATGTAGAGACTCCGATTTTATCGGTAGCTCACTCTCCCGCTTTTCAGTAGAGGATAAAGTTGATGTCTGATGACTAGTCTCAGCATATTGTGGTTCGTCATCGTTCTCATCTGACTGATAATTCTGTTTCTGACGTTTTACTGGGCGATTACGGAAAAGCTTAGAACGCTCTTTTCGACCAATCCATAAGCCGTGTAATAACAAAGCTATGATTAAAATCGCACCAACAACGATTAATATCAGACGCAAATTTTGCTGCATCATTTCTATCTCTGTTGTCTTGAGGTTTAATAGCCACGTTGGCGAATATTACTTTTTACTAAGAGTATTTGCCAATGCTCATAAGTGCAAGCCAATACTTAATTTTCTTGTCACAAAGATACACACTTCAATCTCTTATGCGCATTTTTTAGACAATTCATGACTAGTAAGGCTGATTATCTCCCTATATGATACTAGCTTGCCCTCATTGGAGAGAATAGGAAGTATGACAAATTTGACAGAAACGAATAAAAATTTAAATGGATTTCATTATTTTGCTCTTGGTTGGCGTTTAATTACACGCAAAGGGCTAAAACGTTTTGTTATCTTGCCGTTACTTGCCAATATTATTATTCTCGGAAGTGCCTTTTGGTGGTTATATGGTCAAATTGGCGATATGGTCAATTGGATGATGGAAAAAGTCCCTGATTGGTTACAATGGCTAAGCTATTTAATTTGGCCATTATCCGTTATTTTTATTTTATTGGTGTTCACTTATTTCTTTAGCACCTTAGCTAATATTATTGCCTCTCCTTTTAATGGTCTGTTGGCTGAAAAATTAGAAGGTCAAATAACCGGTATTGCACCACCAGATACGGGAGTTACGGGTATATTAAAAGATATTCCACGTATTCTAAAACGTGAATTAACCAAAATAGCTTATTATTTACCTCGAGCTATTGTCTTGTTATTACTTTATTTTATCCCTGTTGTCGGACAAACTGTTGCTCCTATTTTATGGTTTGCTTTTGGTGCTTGGATGATGGCAATTCAATATAATGACTTCCCATTTGATAACCATAAAATTTCATTTGCAGCGATGAAATCCTCACTCAAACAGGACAAATGGAATAATCTTCAATTTGGTATGATTATTAATATTTTTACCATGATCCCTATTCTAAATTTAGTCATCATGCCTGTCGCTATTTGTGGTGCAACAGCAATGTGGTGCGATCGTTATCGCAAACAACATACACAACAAGGGCAGTGGTAAGCATTATCTCGTCGCTTATCGATCATGTTGAAAAACCCCGTTTTATTAAAACGGGGTTTTATTTTATAGGTTATATTTAAAATGCTAATTGTGTTTATTTAGCAATTGAACATATTACTCAATGAGTGAACGAATATAATCTTTCGTTTCTTCTCTATCCATCGGCTCACGTTCATTGATGCCCATTTCAAAGATATTTAAAGCACCATCTAATTTTTCAATCAGCTCTTCATCGTCTCGAATACAGAAAATATACGCATTTTCAAACGGTGTGAGATCCACTAACCGTAACCCTTTTTCTGTCAAAAAGTGGTTAATATATTCCAGATAAGGTAATTCATAAGGCAACATATAAGGATCAACACTCACCTCATCCCAATCAATATTTTCAACTTGAGATAAAATCAATGCGCTAGGTGATTCAGACAAAGAAATTTGTTCTAAGGATTTCAAATCAGGAATATCACCAAAATATTCTGTCCATTCCACATAATCCATTAATCCTTGAGCAGAGAGTGATTCGTATAGCCAATTAAGTACATCTTCTTGAGCATCAGACTCAGGTAAATTTTCACGCAAAGCTTGCGCGTCTAATTCAGGTACAGCGAGTTCCAGTGCGCTAATCAACTCTTCAATAGTTTCCATTATGACCCCTGTATTTACAATAAACGTAGTTAAAAATAGATTATCAGCCATCAATATACTGCACATCTCTTGATTTATTAATTTGTGAATCTTCTCACTCACTCTTGATTAGAACCTTTTGGAATAAAAAGAAGAAAAAGTTATAAGGTTATTCATAAAGCTTATTTCCATCTTTGTCTTGATGGCGTATGGTAATTTCATCTGACCTTATAAAAAATCATGTACCGAGGATAAAAATGAGCAAGATTTTCGAAGACAACTCGCAAACTATTGGACACACTCCCTTAATTCGCTTAAAGCATTTCGGAAATGGAAACATTCTAGCTAAAGTGGAATCTCGTAACCCAAGCTTTAGTGTGAAATGCCGTATCGGTGCCAACATGATTTGGGATGCTGAAAAGAAAGGTATCCTAAAAGAAGGTGTTGAACTTGTAGAGCCGACAAGTGGTAATACAGGGATTGCACTTGCCTATGTTGCAGCTGCACGCGGATACAAATTGACGCTAACCATGCCTGACACCATGAGCGTTGAACGCCGAAAACTACTCAAAGCATTAGGCGCCAACTTAGTGCTAACTGATGGCGCGAAAGGCATGAAAGGGGCTATCGATAAAGCCAATGAAATTCGTGATAGCGATCCTAGCCGTTATCTCCTACTACAACAATTTAGTAATCCAGCTAACCCTGAAATTCATGAAAAAACCACAGGCCCTGAAATTTGGAACGACACTGATGGTGAAGTCGGTGCTGTAATTGCAGGTGTTGGCACAGGCGGTACTATTACGGGTATTGGTCGTTACTTGAAAAAGACTCAAGGTAAAGCAGTAACAATGGTTGCGGTTGAACCAACTGGTTCCCCTGTTATTACACAAGCCTTAGCTGGTGAAGAGATTAAACCAGGTCCTCATAAAATCCAAGGTATTGGTGCTGGTTTTATCCCTGAAAACCTAGATTTATCATTACTGGATCGCGTTATTCAGATCACCAACGAAGAAGCTTTTGATACTGCGCGAGAATTAATGACCAAAGAAGGTATTTTAGCGGGGATTTCTTCTGGAGCAGCGATTGCAGCCGCCGTAAAACTGTCAAAAGAACCCGAATTTGCAAACAAAGAAATTGTGGTAATTTTACCTTCTTCAGGTGAACGTTATTTAAGCACACCACTTTTTGCTGACATTTCTGATAGCTAAATCGCATCATCTCAATTGTAAAATATTTATTAAAAAAGCACCTTAAAGGTGCTTTTTTTGTGGTAGAGATCAAACTTTGTCATCCAGACAGGTGATTTATTCCTTCGAGTTTAGTATTTAATCAATTAATTATTTCGAAGGTCGAAATTAATCAGAAAATAACCGAGATGATAAAATCACCCTCTTTTATTTTCCTGAACACTATTTTTATCAGATGACGCTTTACGACTTAATATTATCTGATATAGCTACGCAAAGCAGGACAATTTCATCTACACTTACTAAGTCCTGACTTAATGTGAACAATTGAGTTATAAAAGGAAAAAAATCCTATGTACCAGCAAGAAGTTACTATTACAGCACCAAACGGCTTACATACTCGTCCTGCGGCACAATTTGTAAAAGAAGCCAAAACGTTCTCTTCTGATATCACCCTTATCTCTAGTGGTAAATCTGCTAGTGCTAAGAGCCTTTTCAAATTACAAACCTTAGGTTTGACCCAAGGTACTGTAGTGACTATCTCTGCTGAAGGCGAAGACGAAAAGCAAGCCGTTGAAGCACTGGTAAAATTAATGGCGGAATTAGAATAATTCGCGATTAAGCATTAGCACAGTATTTATTCCCCTGAAACCATTCAGGGGAGTTAACCTCTAATGATGATTTTAAAACAACAGTATTTTGCAATCCTATTCTTTTAAGATTATCACCAGCAAGTCGTAGGATAAATTATGATTTCAGGAATTTTAGCATCACCCGGTATCGCATTTGGTCAAACCCTTCTCCTCAAAGAAGAACCAATCATCATTAGCCAACGTAAGATCCAAAGTGATGAAATTGAGAATCAAATCGAGCGCTTTAAAGATGGCCGTAATAAATCTGCACAACAACTAGAAATCATTAAAGAGCGTGCTGAAAAGAATCTCGGTGCAGATAAAGCCGAAATCTTTGAAGGCCATATCATGTTGTTAGAAGATGAAGAGTTGGAACAAGAAATTGTTACTCTTATCAAAAGCGACAAAAAAACTGCCGAAGCTGCTGTTCAATCTGTTATTGAAGATCAAGCCACCGCATTAGAAGCATTAGATGACGAGTATTTAAAAGAGCGTGCTGCTGACGTTCGTGATATTGGTAAACGCTTGATGCGTAATATTTTAGAAATGCCAATTATCGATTTAAGTGCTATTTCAGAAAAAGTTATTCTAGTGGCAACTGACCTCACCCCTTCTGAAACAGCTCAATTAAGCCTAGATAACGTATTAGGCTTTATTACTGACTTAGGGGGCAGAACATCTCACACTTCTATTATGGCTCGTTCATTAGAAATCCCTGCTATTGTGGGCACATCTAATGCGACACAAACCATTAAAAAAGACGATTATCTGGTTCTTGATGCGATTAATAACAAAATCATTATTAATCCATCTGACGAAGAACTCGAAGCATTAAAAGCCATCAAAGAAGAGTATCTGCACGAAAAAGAAGAATTAGCAAAACTCAAAGATTTACCTGCCATTACACTTGATGGGCACCAAGTCGAAGTTTGCGCTAATATTGGTACAGTTCGTGATGTTGCTGGTGCTGAACGTAACGGTGCTGAAGGTGTTGGTCTGTATCGTACTGAATTTTTATTTATGGATAGAGACTCTTTACCAACAGAAGATGAGCAATTCCAAGCCTATAAAGCGGTAGCAGAAGCGGTTGGAAGTCCTGCGGTCATTATTCGTACTATGGATATTGGCGGTGATAAAGACTTACCTTACATGAATCTACCCAAAGAAGAGAACCCATTCTTAGGTTGGCGTGCAATTCGTATTTGTCTTGACCGTAAAGAGATCCTTCATTCACAATTACGTGCTATCTTAAGAGCATCTGCTTTTGGTAAACTGCGTATTATGTTTCCAATGATTATCTCTGTTGAAGAGATCCGCGCATTGAAAGCAGAACTTGAAATATTGAAAAGCCAACTTCGTGAAGAAAATAAAGCTTTTGATGAGTCTATTGAAGTCGGTGTGATGGTAGAAACACCAGCAGCTGCAGTAATGGCTCGCCATATGGCAAAAGAAGTTGACTTTTTCAGTATTGGGACTAACGATCTAACACAATATACTCTGGCTGTAGACCGTGGAAATGAGCTGATATCTCATCTATATAATCCAATGTCACCTGCAGTACTCAACCTGATAAAACAGGTGATTGATGCATCACATGCTGAAGGTAAATGGACTGGAATGTGTGGTGAACTTGCTGGAGATGAACGAGCAACACTGCTCCTTCTAGGCATGGGATTAGATGAGTTTAGTATGAGTGCTATTTCAATTCCTCGCATCAAAAAAGTGATCCGCAATGCGAATTACGATGATGCAAGAGCACTAGCAGAGCAAGCACTTGCTCAGCCAACTGCAAAAGAATTGATGGACTTAGTAGAAACTTTTACTAAAGAAAAGACACTGTGCTAATCGCATTAGCCAGAGCCCGGTCCCAACTACAATAATTAGGAGAAGATTCATGGGTCTGTTTGATAAATTAAAATCACTGGTTTCAGAGGAAAAGAAAGGCAGTGGCACGATTGATATTGTTGCACCACTTTCAGGTGAAATCGTCAATATCGAAGATGTTCCTGATGTTGTTTTCGCTGAAAAAATCGTAGGTGACGGTATTGCTATCAAACCTGCTGGTAATAAAATTGTTGCACCAGTCGATGGTACTATCGGTAAAATTTTCGAGACTAACCATGCTTTCTCTATTGAGTCTGACAACGGTATCGAGTTATTTGTCCACTTCGGTATCGACACTGTTGAACTGAAAGGTGAAGGGTTTAAACGTATCGCTGAAGAAGGTCAGCAAGTAAAAGTTGGTGATACTATTTTAGAATTTGACTTGGCTGTATTAGAAGAAAAAGCAAAATCAGTTCTAACGCCAGTTGTCATTTCTAATATGGATGAAATTCAAGGTTTAACCAAAATGACAGGCCCAGTTACTGTTGGTGAAACCGTTATTATTCAGATTAAAAAATAATCTTCTGAGATGTTCTCTATTTAAACCGCCACCAATAATGTGGCGGTTTTTTTATATTCAAAACCCAAAAAATACTCTAACTCATTCGACGATATTATTACTCTAAATAATTCAAGATGCAGTTAGGCGACAAGGGAATAAGTCGCTAAGAACATACATAAGTATGTGACTAGTGTGAATGAACGCAGTTAACAACTGCTACAACTTGAAGTATAACGAGTAAATATTCTAAATAATTCAAGGTGTAGCTAGGAGATAAGTAAATGAGTCGCTAGGAGCATACACAAGTATGTGACTAGTGCGAATGAGCGCAGTCAACAACGCTACAACTTGAAGTATAACGAGTAAATACTCTAAATAATTCAAGGTGTAGCTAGGCGACAAGGGAATAAGTCGCTAGGAACATACACAAGTATGTGACTAGTGCGAATGAGCGCAGTCAACAACGCTACAACTTGAAGTATAACGAGTAAATACTCTAAATAATTCAAGGTGTAGCTAGGCGACAAGGGAATAAGTCGCTAGGAACATACACAAGTATGTGACTAGTGCGAATGAGCGCAGTCAACAACGCTACAACTTGAATTATGACGAGTAAACGCCTGTTGATAAATAACGATCCCCTCTATCACACACAATGGCCACAATCACTGCCCCTGGATTTTCTTTTGCAACGCGCAGAGCGCCAGCAACAGCGCCTCCAGAACTCACACCACAGAAGATACCCTCTTGACTTGCTAAAAGGCGCATCGTTGATTCTGCTTCGGTTTGAGACATATCAATCACACTATCCACCAGCTCTTTTTTAAAAATTCCCGGCAAATAAGCGGGCGACCAGCGACGAATACCTGGAATTTGGCTTTTTTCTTCTGGCTGAAGTCCAATAATTTGCACGCTATCAGATTGTGTTTTTAAGTAACTACCCACACCGGTGATCGTCCCCGTTGTTCCCATACTCGAAACAAAATGTGTAATACGACCTTGCGTCTGTTGCCAAATTTCGGGGCCTGTTGACAAAAAATGGGCTCTTGGATTATCTGGGTTATTAAATTGATCTAATACTTTTCCCTCTCCCTGCTGTTCCATTTGTTGTGCGAGATCTCGTGCACCTTCCATACCGACTTCACGACTCACTAAAATCAATTCTGCGCCATAAGCTTGCATTGATGCTTGACGTTCTTTACTCATATTCTCAGGCATTAACAGCTTTAAACGGTAACCTTTTACCGCTGCAATCATGGCTAAGGCAATCCCAGTATTACCACTAGTTGCCTCAATAAGCGTATCACCTGGCTTTATTTCACCACGTAATTCTGCTTGTTCAATCATAGATAATGCGGCTCTGTCTTTCACTGAACCTGCTGGGTTATTACCTTCAAGTTTAACCCAGATTTCAGCGTCTACTTCTTGCGTAAGTCGTTGTAGTTTTACTAATGGTGTATTACCAATAAATTGTTCTAACCCTGCCACAATAAGTCCCTGCTCATTTATTTGTCTGTATTAATGAAGAAATCACATTTAACTTATTAACGCAATAGCATTAACGTATTTAGATAACTTTAGGCTATTGTCAAAACCAAAACACCCATGCTTAAAAATAGGCATGGGTGATAATTAGAAAGTACAATGAGAAATATAATTACGCGGTATACGCCAACGACACGGTTTTTAAGGGAGTATCACCCGAATATAAACGGGCTTGGGCACCTCCCATATAATAGGTGTTTCCTTTTGCTGGCGTTAAAGACATCTCATTCCATACTGCCGTAATTGGCGTTTTACTCCATCCAATGGGTTGTAAAATCAATTGCCAATAATGTCCTTTAGGTGAAACCTCAATGACTTTAACCGGTAATCGACAGACACTATTTTCATGTGTACTTAATGCTATTTCCCAAGGACGTAAAAATACATCTACTTCACCTTGATAAAGCGGTGTCACCGATAATGGCAAGTGATAGCCCCCAATATGTAATTGTGCGCCATTAATCTCACCTTGTAGATGATTAACATCACCTAGAAATTCGAGTACAAAACGGCTTGAAGGTGATTGCCACACTCCTTGTGGTGTACCTACTTGTTCTATTTTTCCATTCCCCATTATCACAATGCGATCAGCCACTTCCATTGCTTCTTGTTGATCATGAGTCACAAAAACGCTAGTAAATTTAAGTTCTTCATGCAACTCACGTAACCAACGGCGTAATTCTGTTCTTACTTTTGCGTCTAAAGCGCCAAAAGGCTCATCGAGTAGTAAAATTTGAGGTTCAACAGCCAAAGCCCTTGCTAAAGCCACCCGCTGTTTTTGCCCACCCGATAATTGTGCAGGATAACGTTGAGCTAAGTGAGGCAATTGGATCATCTCCAATAGTTGAGTCACTTTTTTATGAATAGCATCTTTGCTTGGTCTTTCACGACGTGGTAATACGGTTAAGCCAAATGCAATATTCTCAAATACGGTCATATGGCGAAACAGCGCATAATGCTGAAAAACAAAACCGACTTTACGTGAACGAGCATGTAATCGACTAACATCTTGTCCTTCAAAACAGATTTTCCCTTGGGTTTGATGTTCTAATCCCGCAATAATACGTAAAAGTGTTGTTTTTCCTGATCCTGAAGGCCCTAACAATGCCACCATTTCACCTGAAGCGACATCAAGACTGACATCATGCAACACTTCGGTGCGATCAAAATATTTTGTGACGTTATTAATTTCAATACTCATATTTTGCCTCTACTTTTGTGTCAATAATGATGTCATTGCTGACGCGCTAAGTGCCATTGCAATGCACTTTTAAACATTAAGGTGAATATCGCCATCATGGCGAGTAATGCGGCGGCCGTAAAGGCACCAACGGTATTGTAATCTTGATGTAGCAATTCAACTTGTAACGGCAGTGAATAGGTTTCACCACGAATAGCACCAGATACCACTGAAACAGCTCCGAACTCACCAATGGCTCTGGCATTGGTTAATATCACACCATATAACAATGCCCAGCGAATATTCGGTAATGTCACACGCCAAAACATTTTCCATCCACTCGCTCCTAATAACACAGCGGCTTCATCTTCTTGGCTACCTTGACTCATCATCACCGGCACCAGTTCTCTAACCACAAAAGGGCAAGTGACAAACACCGTAACTAATACCATTCCCGGCCATGAAAACATAAGCTGAATATCAAACTGAGATAACCATTGCCCTGCCCATCCATTACTACCGTAAAAAAGTAAGTAGAGCAGTCCAGCGACAACGGGCGATACCGCAAAAGGAATATCAATTAGTGTCATTAATAGTTGGCGTCCTGGGAAACGAAAGCGAGTAACCAGCCATGCCATACTGACACCAAACAACATATTGACAGGTACGGTGATTAACGCGATTAATACCGTTAACCAGACAGCATGTAACATATCGCCGTCTAATAAGTTTTCAGTAAATATTTCAATACCTTTTGAAAACGCGGTCATAAAGATCCACGCTATAGGCACAACTAAAAATAAAATGGATAACACAACGCCTGTAAGGATTAATCCCCATTTTATCCAATCAATCTGGCGACGATAAATAGAGCGTTGCTGTATAATATCTGACATCAATGCCCCCTCAACCGTTGTCCAAATCGGCTTTGCAATCCATTAATTGAAAACAGTAAGACTAAAGAAACAAGTAAAATCACAGAAGCCACAGCACTAGCTGCAGGATAATCAAACTCTTGTAATCGAATAAAAATCATCAAGGAAACCACTTCTGTTTGCCATGCAATATTACCGGCAATAAAAATAACGGCACCAAACTCCCCCAAACTGCGTGTAAAAGAGAGCGCGGTTCCAGCAATTAGCGCGGGTGATAATTCAGGTAATACAACTTTACGAAATGTTTGCCAACGGCTCGCTCCTAGCGTTTCAGCGGCCTCTTCATACTCTGGGCCTAACTCTTCAAGCACTGGCTGAACCGTTCTTACTACAAAAGGTAAACTGGTAAAAGCCATCGCAACAGCGATACCAATCCATGTGTTAATTACTTTGATATCAAATTTATCTAACACAAAGCCATACCAACCTTGCGTTGAAAACAGAGTAGCGAGCGTCAATCCTGCAACCGCAGTAGGTAAAGCAAAAGGCAAGTCCATTAAACCATCAAGTAGTTGTCTACCTGGAAAACGGTAACGTGTAATGATCCACGCAAGCAACATGCCAAAAATAGCATTAAAAATACTGGCAACCGCAGCCGCAAGTAGTGTGACTTTATACGCGGCAACAATTTGGGGATGCGTTATGACGGCCCAATATTGCGCCCAGCTCATATCAGAAAGTTGCACAACCAGCGCACTCATTGGTAATAGTAAGATCAAGCAGGTATAAAACAGTGTTCCGCCTAAGCTTAATCCAAATCCCGGTAATACTCGTTTACTGGTTGTGGTAAACATTATTGACGTCCTTGCGCTAATAACTTGTCAAGCATGCCATCAGTTGTGAAATGCGTTTTCATCACGTTATTCCAGTCACCAAATATCTCTTCAACGGTAAATAAAGATGTTGCTGGAAATTGTGCTGCTTTTTGAGCCATAACAGCTTTATCATTCACGCGATAGTTAAATTGCGTGATGATCTCTTGTGCTTTAGGACTGTATAAATAATTGAGGTAAGCTTTTGCCAATGTTTCTGTGTCATTACGTTGCACATTTTTATCAATCCAAGCGACTGGAAACTCAGCTAGAATATCTACGGGTGGCACAATAACTTGATATTCATCTTCACCATATTGCTGGCGAATATTATTAACTTCGGATTCAAAACTGATCAGCACATCCCCAAGACCACGCTCAATAAAAGAGGTTGTAGCGCCACGCCCTCCTGTATCAAACACTTCAACATTTTTAAGGAACTTTTTCATTGCTTCTTGGGTTTTCTCATCATTACCATAGGCTTTTTCAAAAGCTCCCCAAGCAGCTAAATAGGTATAGCGCCCATTACCTGATGTTTTTGGATTAGGGAAAACCACTTTGACATCTTCGCGAATTAAATCCTCCCATGTCGTAATATTTTTAGGATTACCTTTGCGCACTAAATACGCCATAGTGGAATAATAAGGTGAGCTATTATTAGGAAGACGTTGTTGCCAATCCGCAGGAATAAGCTTGCCTTTATCATGCAGAATTTGCACATCGGTCACTTGGTTATATGTCACTACATCAGCAGGTAGCCCTTGCAATATCGCAAGTGCTTGCTTAGAAGAACCCGCATGAGATTGTTTGATAGTCACTTTGTCATCAGGATGCTGTGCATCCCACTGAGTTTTAAAATCACTATTTAGCTGTGTGAATAACTCTCGCGCAATGTCATAAGAGCTATTAAGTAATTGAGCAGCCCCTGCATAACTGCTGACAACCAAAGACAATGCTGTAGTTGCTTGTAATGCAAAGGTTCTGATTGTGTTTTTCTTCATCAAAAGTACCCATCATTGTAAGTTTTATTCTAATGGTTACTTTATCGGCTTTATTTATAACAGTGTAGTTAGCTTTTGTTATTTGATATAACTGAAAGCTATTAAAATTGAGTAAAACGCAAGCTAATTAATTAAATTTACATCAATTGGAATTAATGTGAAAAAAATTCAGACAAAAATGCCTGCGATTAAAGCAGGCATTTTATCAATAAAAAATTATTTAATGCTTGGCAATTTATAGTGCTTTTAAGACTTCATAAGATGGAGCAAAGTAATAACTTCCTGTAACAGGCTTACTCATACGTAATAAGTCATCGTGTTTACCATCTAATTCACCAAACATACTTAGTAATTGCTGTTCAATATTATATAAACGACCACAATAAGCTAAGAAATATAAACCATGTTTACCACTTGCAGTACCGTAAGGGAGGCTGTGACGTAAAATTGCTAACTCTTCGCCATCTTCTTCAATCACAACACGAGAAACATGAGATGTGACATTACGTTCTGATTCATCAAGTTCAACACTGTCTTTTTTAGTTCGACCGATCATTTTTTCTTGATCTGATTCACTAAAACGAGCCCATTTTTTTAGGTTATGCTCATAACGCTGAACTAAAACATAACTACCACCAGCATCTACACCATCATTAATCAATGCAACACCGTAGCGTTCATCATCTTGTGGGTTTTCAGTACCATCAATAAAACCACTTAAATCACGCTCTTCTATCCAACGGAAACCATGAATTTCTTCTTCAACTTTAATCACATCCCCAAAAGCTGCAATTGCCGCTTGTGCCAATGAAAAGTTCACATCATGGCGCATAGATTGAATGTGAATAAGCAGATCACGTTGTGTCGCTGGTGCTAAACCTTTACCTAATGGGCGAAAAGGTTTTAGCTCAGGAGCACTGTTTTCATCTGATAATTTTTTCCAAAGATCAGAGCCAAATGCAACAACTGCGCCTAATGACGCATCAGGAAATTGCTTTTGTAAATCAGATAATGATTGCATAAATTTCTGACATCCTTGACGCAGAAATTCTAATTCACCCACGACCATTGCTTCGATAAAAAGACCAAATTTACTATGTGCGACTAAAATGCCACTTTGTGCATGAGACATATTGCTTCCCTAATCAATAATCAAAACGCTCGGAATAATGTTAATTATATCGAATATTTTTTTCCGAAGATTTGCCTTTTAACAAATATCAGACAGTCTGATTATAAAATCTTCCATATATTATAGAGAATAGCGTGTAGGCGTTTTGTTCTGCCAAATAATTTGCGTTAACGTCCAATTTGATAAAACTTCATCCGGTGGCATCAATCCATCAGGACCATCCCATTGTCCACTAAAGACATAACTCACCGATTTAGCTTCTGTGGATTGACATAAAATTGTTCTCTGTTTTTCATCCTTAGGGCCTTTGCTGCATGCACCAAAGGCTTTTTTATAGATATCTTTAAATGGTGTACCAATAGTTGTACCCCAATCTGTCGTTGCCTTGGCATCAAAGACTTCTATTTTCTCTACTGTGCCTTTTTCTTTGCCGTAGAAAGCCACTTGAATTTTATTATCATCTAGGCCCTGAACAACGACGATAATATCATTGCCTTGCATTTCCATACCTTCACGATAATGAAAGCGACTTCCTAACTCATTCTTAATATCATTTTCTGTAATTTTTGTTGAGTTTGTAATATTACCTAATCCATTAGCGGAAACGGTTAGCGTATCATTTGAGAACCAATTCATCGGATTTAGTGCAGAAAAAGACATTCCTCCCATGGATGAACAGCCACTTAATAACAAAACGCTTGTGCTTAAACACAAGGGTAACCAAAATTTAGGCATCATTTATTTCTCCGTTAAACTTTTTCATCACTCATTAAAATAGATATTGATGTCATTAGGCACACCTTATCTTACTCTTTACCGCACCTCAATCATCAGACTAAAACACCCACAATAAATTAGCATAACAAAGTATTACCTAATTTAACGTCGAATAATCTCATGAAAAAGAAAGCCTAGTTACGACCCTTTACATCACGGTTTGTTCCACAGAAAAAGCAATATCAGATTTTACGTATAAAATAAGGGAATAAAGTGTGGGATAAAAATAGAGAAACAGAAAAGGCAAACACAAAAGTAAGAGTAACCCTCAAAATATTGAGGGCTTATGTCATGTTAGAGATCAAAATCCTGATCGACAATTAATCGTTTAGTATAAGTTGTACTTTCTTGGTTTTGATCTTCATACAACAGCTTTTCAAACATAAAAATCGTTGCATCATTTTCTTCTGGTACAACTAATGTAATTTGTGGGCATCCTTTCGCGATCAGTTTTTTTTCTAATCGAGAGATCAATGCATTCGCAATGCCTCTGCCACGAAAGTCTGGGTGAACCCCTAAATAGTATAAAGATCCACGATGACCATCGTAGCCCCCCATTACACTCCCCACTAGTTCACCGGCCACTTCTGCAATCAGAAATAAATCAGGTGAATGGTTTATTTTTCTTTCAATATCAATTTCGGGATCGTTCTCTGGCGAAATTAAATCGCAACGTTCCCAAAGTGTAATAATTGCCTCAAAATCATCTTGGCGAAATACACGTATTTCCATGGTTTTGCCTGTTATTGTTCATACAAATCTGAATTTATTATCGCTTGTTTGGTTTATGAATCAACTTGAAAATGAGAACATAGACAATATGGAGTTCTATTTTTAATAAATATGATAAAAATTGTAGGTTATTATGAATTTACCTGATATTCATCGCGTTAAAGAATTTTTCTTATCACTACAAGATACGATTTGTCACTCTCTTGAAAACATAGACCAAAAAGCTACTTTTCAGCAAGATAATTGGGAAAGAAAAGAAGGTGGTGGTGGCCGTACTCGTGTATTAACTCATGGCGCACTTTTCGAACAAGCAGGTGTTAATTTTTCACATGTCTATGGTGAGTCACTCCCTAAATCGGCAACAGCACATCGTCCTGAATTAGCCGGACGCCGTTTCCAAGCAATGGGTGTTTCATTAGTTATTCACCCACTTAATCCTTATATTCCTACCTCTCATGCTAATGTGCGTTTTTTTATTGCTGAAAAAGAAGGTGAAGATCCCATTTGGTGGTTTGGCGGTGGTTTTGATTTAACACCTTATTATGGATTTGAAGAAGACGTTATTCATTGGCATAAGGTTGCTAAATCTGTTTGTACCCCTTTTAGTGAAGATTATTATCCACGTTATAAAAAATGGTGTGATGATTACTTTTATATTAAACACCGCAACGAACCCCGTGGTGTCGGTGGGCTTTTCTTTGATGATTTAAATACACCAGATTTTGACCATTGTTTCGAGTTTGTTCAATGTGTCGGCCTTGGTTATATTGATGCTTACTTACCTATAGTTGAAAAACGCAAATCAATGCCTTGGGGAGAGCGTGAGCGCCAATTCCAACTCTATCGCCGTGGTCGCTATGTTGAGTTTAATTTAGTGTGGGATAGAGGAACTTTATTTGGCTTGCAAAGTGGTGGAAGAACAGAGTCTATTTTAATGTCTATGCCACCTTTGGTCCGTTTTGAATATGATTATTCGCCTGAGCCAGATACTCCAGAAGCAAAGCTATACAGTGACTTTTTGATCCAAAAAGAGTGGGTATAAAGAAAATAAATCATTAAAGGTACAGCCACACGCGACCGCCACAATGTAACGTGCTGATAATGACCTTAAACTATTAATACTTAAACGTTATATTGATGCGATAGGTAGTATGCTTACCATTGATATCACATTACTTAATGCTGAAAAAACAACCCTGAATTTATTATAAATTCAGGGTATTTAATTCATTTTTAACTTGTTTTGTTTAACTAACTAAAAGTCAATTAAACAAAAAGGCCAGTAATCCTGTAACTTTATTTTTATTTTCCCAGCCTTCTCCTCTCATACAGGTATTAAAATAATCCCTACGCTGCCATTCATTCGCATCTGAAGGAAAAGATGTCCCGGCCCCTGAAGTTGGAATATCTTTACCATTTATTTTCATTGGAGCAAAAGAAGGCTGACTTGAAGCCACATATCTCGCAGGATATCGTGCATTGGCTTCTTGCATACACATATTTTTAGCGATATCTAAAGGAGATGGTGTGCTGGTGTTTGCTTCCCATTTTTCAGGTGTTGCACAAGCAGAAAGCATAAAAATTGATGCAATGATAATTGTTTTTTTCAAAATAATAGCTCATTAAGACGAATAGGAATCAATTACATTTTAAATTATTATTTGAAAAATTAAATTAAGTTTTTATGAAAACCATATCATTATATGATAATTAAATTAAAAAAATTAATGAAATCAATATCAAATGAGGAGTAACACCTTGTTTAAATGATGCTTTTTTTATTCTTCAAATAACTCATCAGGGCAATCTGAAATAACATCAAAGCCTAAATAATAATATAAGTGATATTTTTTCAGATTATCTTTATTATAAATATGTATTCCCTCAGAGCTATAGCAATTCGTTATATTCACTTTGTTTTCATTAAAGGTAATTTCAACTTGCTTTAAAACACCTGTGATTTTAACTGTATTTTCTTGCTTAGGGTTATTAGGGTAAATAACAGATACTGACAACTCATCCATAAAATGTGCAAGTTGCATCGTTTTTTTATTATAAATAAATGTATAAGTTATTTTATCGTCAACAGGATCATAAACCACATTGTGTTTGTCTGAAATGGTAAAATCTTCACCTTTTAATGATAAGCAACGATCGTTGTTTTTATCTGTGAGATCATTAAAGCAAGTATAAACAGATTGCCCTGTAAGTATCGCTTTATCGGTGTATAAAAAAAGTCCATCTTCTTTATTGGAAACGAGTCCAATAGAAAAATCATCCGAACCATTGCTACTAAAAGCAACATGTTGATATCCCAAAAGAATAAAAAGAAGAATAACTCTAAGCATAGATATTTCTCAAAAATAAGAAAGGAACACCAGTTTTATAGCTGGCAGTGATAACTATTTTTATAAATAATAGAGACTAAATTATCTTAGCGATGTTAGCACGTCAATAATAGAAAGAAAGCAGCCAAAAATAATGCTTAGAGATAAAAAAACTGAGTTCATTATAAATTGAACTCAGTTTTTATTTTGGTACTAAATTAACTTATTTTGATTTCTTCAAATGTGACATTAAACGCTTACGTTTACGCAACTGAGATTGTGTTAATTTATTTTTCTTATCCGCATAAGGGTTTTCACCCTCTTTAAATTGAATACGGATTGGCGTCCCCATAACTTGCAGAGTACGACGGAAATAGTTCATCAAATAACGCTTATAGCTATCTGGTAAATCAGTTACCTGATTACCATGAATAACTACAACAGGTGGATTATAACCACCAGCGTGTGCATATTTCATTTTTACACGGCGTCCACGAACAATTGGTGGCTGGTGATCATCTTCAGCCATCTTCATGATACGAGTGAGCATTGATGTACCTACGCGACGCGTTGCACAGACATAAGCTTCTTGAATAGATTCAAAAAGATTACCTACACCACTACCATGTAATGCAGAAATAAAGTGAACTCGCGCAAAGTCAACAAAGCCCAGTTTAAGATCAAGCATGGCTTTTACTTGTTCACGATCGTCTTGTGTCATGCCATCCCATTTATTAACAGCAATCACTAATGAACGACCCGCATTCAAGATATAACCTAGTAATGAAAGATCTTGGTCTGAGATACCTTCACGCGCATCAATAACTAACAATGCAACATTAGAATCTTCAATCGCTTGCAGCGTTTTGATAACAGAGAATTTTTCTACAGTTTCTTTCACTTTGCCGCGCTTACGAACGCCTGCTGTATCGATGATGATATATTCTTTATCATCTCGTTCCATAGGAATGTAGATACTATCGCGGGTTGTACCGGGCATATCGTAAACAACAACACGATCTTCACCAAGCATACGATTTGTCAGCGTCGATTTACCTACATTAGGGCGACCAACAATCGCCAATTTTACAGGTAATGTAGAAGGATCGAAGTCATCTTCTTCCTCTTCTAATGCTTGTGCTTCTTGCTCAGCTTCTAATGCAGCCCAATATGCTGCATTCTCTTCTTCTTCAGTCAGCTCTTTTTCTTCTTCAACCACTTTTCCTGTAATCGGTAATAATGCTTGTTCAATTAATTGAGCCACACCACGACCATGAGAAGCCGCAATTGGGAAAATTTCACCTAAACCTAAAGAATAGAAATCAGCTAATGCTGTATCAGTATCAATACCGTCTGTTTTATTCGCAACTAGATATGTTTTTTTCTCAACACCACGAAGATGTTTGGCAATGCCTTGGTCTGCTGGCATTAAACCGGCACGTGCATCCACTAAAAAGAGTACAACGTCGGCTTCTTGAATTGCCTGTAATGATTGTGATGCCATATGGGTTTCAACACCCTCTTCAGCACCATCAATACCACCAGTATCAATAATAATAAACTCTTCGCCCTCTAACTCTGCACGACCGTATTTACGGTCACGAGTGAGGCCTGGAAAATCGGCAACTAATGCGTCTCTGGTGCGTGTTAGTCGATTAAATAACGTGGATTTACCCACGTTAGGGCGCCCTACTAAGGCAATAACGGGTATCATTTTTTGATGCCTCATAAAAATACAATCATAATTCTGATTGTATTTTACATGTAATTACTAAAAAGACGAAACGGCTCCTTTAAAGGAGCCGTAAAATAAATAGATTTGTCAGTAATTAATTACCGACTATAAAGATAAAGCTTACCGTCACGAGCTTGGATCATCAGTTTATCATTTACCGCTTGAGGACGACTTAATAAACCAGAGCTATTCACTTCGTTTTGTGCAATGAATTTACCTGTCGAAGTATCAATCCAATGGAGATAACCTTCTGCATCACCAACCACTAAATAGCCATCAAAAATAGCAGGTGCGGTTAAATTACGATGCAATAAATCTTCTTGTGTCCATAATGTCACACCATCAGATTTACGAACAGATAAAACTCGGTCATTTTGGTCAACAAGGTAAAGATTATCACCTAATAGCACCATATCATTGACTGAACCTAAATCGCGTTTCCAAAGAATTTGTCCAGAACGCATATCAAGGCTAACTAAGCTACCGTTATATGCCATTGCATATACTGTATTTTCATCAATAATAGGTGTCATATCCACATCATTTAATCGGCTAATTTCTGTTGAGCCTTTAATTTGTGAAATATTTTGTTGCCAAATCAGCTGTCCTTGAGAAAGGATAACTGCACTGACACGGCCATTATCTGCACCAATAATTGCAGCACCATAAGCGACAGCTGGCGCAGATTCACCACGAAGAGATAATGATGGGGTATCTAAATTAACTGTCCATGATATTTCGCCAGTTAATAAATCCAATCCTTGCAATAAGCCATTGCTGGTATGAATAAGCACTAATCCATCACTAACAACAGGTTTTGAAATGGCTTCCCCTGCAACATCGGTTTCCCAATCAATAGAACCATTATCAGTATTTAGCGCATAGACTTTGGCTTTTTCAGTTCCCACAAAAACACGAGTACCTGAAACAGTCAGCCCACCAGAAAGTAATGCGGATTCATTAGATGAAAGAAAACCGGTTTTAATAGAGAGATCTTGTGACCAAAGCTCTTTACCTGTTTCCAAATCTAACGCTTTAACTAAACCATGGCGATCAGCGACATAGACAACTGGGCCATCCCATGTTGGTGACAAGTGAGAATAGTATTTACCAATACCATTTCCAACTGATTTGTCCCAAACAGCTCTAGGTGTAAATTGGCTCTGCACCTCAGGTAATGGAGACATTGTCACATTATCCTGTTCACTAGAACACCCTGCCAATAAAGCAGATGCTAGTAGACCAACCAGGAGAGTTTTACGCAGTTGCATGTCTGAAGATCCCTTTAATTGGATAAATTATTGAGTTTAAGTTCAACCAGTGAGCGAATAGCACCCGCATTTTCATCTGTTAATGCGCTACGATAAGCCGTTGCTGCACCTGCATTATCGCCTTTTTTCGCTAATACATCACCACGGATATAATTTTTCATTCCATTCCATGCTTTGCCTTTCACTTGCTCTAACGAAATCAAAGCTGCATCAGTTTTATCTAATGCTAATTGTACGCGAGCTAAACGAAGATTAAGCATATCTGCAAATGCATCATTTTTTACTTTTGCAACAGCGGTTGTCAGATGACGCTCACCATTAACTAAGTCATTAGCATCAATAGCAATCTGTGCAAGTTCTAATGACGCTAATGCGCCATAAATATCATTTGTATCTGTAACAAATTTTTCGGCTAACGCAATATTTTCAGGAGTCGGTTTAGCGAGTGCTTCACTCACTGTTGCAAAAGCCCCTGCACTTTCTTGCAGGCGATTTGTTTGATGTGATTGCCAATATTTCCAACCAAACACACCACCAAAACCAATAACTGCAGCTAAAACAATGGTTAAACCGTAATTTTTTATAAACTGTTTAATTGCATCAACTTGTTCGTTTTCGGTGCTATAAACTTCCACAAGTCTCTCCTTAACCTAATAACAGAGTCAATTGCTGAGCTAGCTCATTACGAGCAACGATTGTTTGTTCTCCTGAACGCAAATCTTTCACTGCAACGGTGCCAGCATTAATTTCATCTTCGCCTAAAATCAATGCAATTTTAGCGCCTTGTTTATCGGCACGTCCTAATTGCTTTTTAAAGTTACCGTTACCGTGATTCGTCATTAGACGTAAGGTTGGTAATTGGTCACGAATTTCTTCAGCAAGCATTAATGCTGAGCTTTGGCTCTTCTCACCAAAAGAAGCAAGGTAAACATCAGCCACATTAGTGTCTGCAACAAATTCAGGGTTAACCGCTTGAACTAATAAAATCATGCGCTCCATACCCATTGCAAAACCCACCGCTGGTGTTGGATGTCCGCCAAGTTGCTTCACTAGACCATCGTAACGCCCACCGGCACAAACTGTGCCTTGTGATCCTAATGCGCTGGTAACCCACTCAAAAACAGTACGGTTATAATAATCTAAACCTCGCACTAAGCGCTGATTAACGCGGTAGGTAATACCCACAGCATCTAGTAATGCACAAAGACCATCAAAGTGCGCTCTTGATTCGTCATCAAGATAATCGAAAAGTTCAGGCGCATCATTCAATAAAGTCTGAATTTCTGGATTTTTTGAGTCTAAAACGCGTAATGGGTTAGAATACATACGACGTTTGCAGTCTTCATCTAGCTTATCTACATGCTGCTCTAAGAAAGCAACTAACGCTTCACGGTATTTAGCACGCGCTTCTAATGAACCAATCGAGTTAAGTTCTAATGTTACATGTTCTGCAATACCTAACGCTTTCCACCAGCGCGCAGTTAACATAATTAATTCCGCATCAATATCTGGGCCTTGTAGACCAAAGACTTCTGCACCTAACTGGTGGAATTGACGATAACGACCTTTTTGAGGGCGCTCATAGCGGAACATTGGCCCTAAATACCATAAACGTTGTTCTTGGTTATAAAGCAAACCATGTTCGATACCTGCACGTACACAGCCCGCAGTATTTTCTGGGCGTAACGTCAGGCTTTGCGCATCTTCACCACGATCGGTAAAAGTATACATTTCTTTTTCAACAACATCAGTGACTTCACCAATTGCTCGCTGAAATAGAGGGGTATGCTCTACGATAGGTGTTCTGATTTCACTAAAACCATAACCCGCTAAAATTTGTTTTAGCGTATTTTCGATTTTCTGCCATACACGAGTGTCAGCAGGTAGATAGTCGTTCATACCACGAATGGCTTGGATTTTTTGTGCCACTTTTCTTCTCTAATAGTTATTAGTTGATTGTTAGGCTGATTATAGAAGCGAAATCAATCAGTATTCAACGTGAAATCAATAGTAAAACTGGCTCATTGATTAATGAGCCAGTTTTTTGAGTGTTATTTATCCAATTGATTTATATTTATACGCATGCTGTCATCAAGCATTGACGCTTTAGCGCGGATCTTCGCTTCTAATAAATCAATCATATTACCATTATCAAGACGTTCTTTTTGTCTTACGCCATCTTCATAAAAACCACTGCGTGTTTTAGCACCAGTAACGCCTAAAGTTGATACCTCAGCTTCACCAGGGCCATTAACAACACAACCGATAATAGAGACATCCATTGGAGTGATAATATCTTCTAGACGTTGTTCTAATTCATTAACTGTTCCAATAACATCAAATTCTTGACGGGAACATGTCGGACACGCAATAAAGTTAATACCACGAGAACGAATACGTAATGATTTTAGAATATCAAAACCGACTTTAACCTCTTCAACAGGATCAGCCGCTAATGAAATTCTTAATGTGTCGCCAATACCTTCTGATAATAAGATCCCTAAACCAATAGCCGATTTAACTGATCCTGCTCTTGCTCCACCGGCTTCAGTGATCCCAAGATGTAAAGGTTGATCAATTTTTTTCGCTAATAAGCGATAAGAATCTACGGCAAGGAAAACATCAGAGGCTTTTACACTAACTTTAAATTGTTCAAAGTTCAGTCGATCGAGAATATCGACATGACGCATTGCTGATTCAACTAACGCTTCAGGTGTAGGCTCTCCGTATTTCTCTTGAATGTCTTTTTCAAGTGAGCCTCCGTTTACACCAATACGAATAGGAATATTATAATGGCGAGCACAGTCAACAACTTGACGAATACGCTCTTCACTACCAATATTACCTGGGTTGATACGCAAGCAATCAACGCCATATTCAGCGACTTTTAATGCAATACGATAGTCAAAATGAATATCAGCTACTAAAGGCACATTAACCTGTTGCTTAATTAATTTGAATGCTTCAGCAGCATCCATTGTAGGTACAGAAACACGAACAATATCCACCCCAACACGTTCCAGAGATTTTATCTGGCGAACAGTCGCTTCTACGTCTGTTGTTCGTGTATTCGTCATCGACTGTACAGCGATAGGTGCGCCATCGCCAACAGGAACATTACCTACATTAATTCGGGTCGATTTGCGACGAATAATAGGTGATTCTTTATGCATTGATTAATTCTCCCATGCTTCCATGCTTGCTCAAATGTGTAGTCAGATTAAGCGCTCGGTACTGTTATTTTTGCTATTTTTCCAGTAAAACGACTTAAATCAATTGATTCACCATTAAACTGTAAGCGAGTAACAGAAGGTGCGCCTATTTTTAGTTTATAAGGTTGCTCACCATCAAATTCCAAACGATCACCCGCTTTCTTAATACCATTAAATAAGATTTTATTTTGAGCATTACGAATTTCTAACCAACACTCACCATCAAACATTAACACTAATTGGTTTGCTATCTCTGGCGCTTGTGATGATGTTGATTCTTGTGTTGAATTTGCACGAGAAGTTGTTGATGTTGTTAACGGCGATACCGGTAATGGAACTGTTCTAACTTCTATAGGTGCTGGTGTTGTCGTTTCAATTGTTGGTGACGTAGCAACATTACTCCCCTGAGTATCGACTAATGGCGATGCAGGTACTTGTAAATTATCACCTTCAGATGTTGACGTATTATCTAAGGTTGCTAATGGAGAATCTACCGTATTGGTGTTTTCTTGTGTACTATTTTGCCCTATGTCTTGTGATGCCATAGAGACTAATTCTTGTTGATCCGCCTGATGACCTTGCCACCACCAAACACCAACGAGTGCGACCATTACAATGACAATCACCCATGTGATTTTCATCAGCCAACCCTCACGTTTTTTGTGACGCTTACCTAATGAATAATTTTGTGTGGTTGTCATCCTAATTTGTTTCACAGGCGCTTGTTGGTCGATAAAACCAAGGATGTCTTTTTCAGGAACGCCAACTAATTTGGCGTAAGAACGCATATATCCGCGTAAGAAGGTTGGTGCAATATCAGAAGAAACGGAATCTGTTTCAATTTCGCGAACTGTTGATAACTTCAAACAAAGTCGATCAGCAACAGTTTGTTGTGTTAGCCCTACTTTTTCTCGTGCCTGACGTAAAAGTTGACCTGCTGTTAATTTCACTTCTTCGGTTTTGTTTTCAGTATTCATTAGCAATCTAGGCACTGTGGCTATTGGATGTTTAACATTGATGAACTCGCAAAAGCACAAAGTACTTTAGCGTATCACCGCGAATTTTTTGATATTTTATGAAAACTTTGCTGACAGACCAAATAATCTGGCGGTATATCCTCAATTAACACACTATTATTGTTTAATAGTTTTTGTTCACAAAGGAAATTACCATAAAGCCTTAATACATTAACATTTACTGGCTTCGACTTCATCGCTAATTTGTAATAATCTAACGCTTGAATAGAATTCCCTAGTAACTGCGATGTTAATGCCATTCCTAAATTAGCTTCAGGGTGATTTGGCATCACCGATAACACTTTTTGGAAATGATATTGTGCGGCTTGGTATTGCCTTTCAGCTAAGTAAGCATCACCTAATTGTAAACGTGTCAATACTGCAACACGTTCTTGATTGGCTGATGATTGACAACCTAGTGTCAATAACATCAAGCCAATAGTTATAATTACTGATGATATCCTTATCATCGTCATATTCCTTAAATATATTCATCCTTGTTCTCTCTACTTTGCAATTATGTAATACACTTCACAAAGAAAGAGATATCCAACTGTATCAGACTGCTTTTACTGAAATTAGTTCACCTTGTTGGCGTTTTTTCAGCGTACGTTTTGTGCGGTCAATAACATCACCCGCTAATTGTCCACACGCTGCATCAATATCATCACCACGCGTTTTGCGTACAATCGTTGTGAAACCATACTCCATTAATACTTTAGAGAAACGATCAATACGGCTATTAGAGCTACGTCCATATGGCGCGCCTGGGAACGGGTTCCATGGAATTAAGTTAATTTTACATGGTGTATCTTTTAAAAGCTCAGCTAATTGGTGAGCTTGTTCTGTGCTATCATTAATATGATCAAGCATGACATATTCAATAGTAACACGTCCCTGGTTCGCATTTGATTTAGCAATATAACGGCGAACACCTTCAAGAAACATTTCAATATTATATTTCTTGTTAATTGGTACGATTTCATCACGAATATCATCGGTTGGCGCATGTAATGAAATAGCTAACGCTACATCAACAGCATCACCTAATTTATCTAATGCAGGTACAACACCTGATGTAGATACAGTGACACGACGTTTAGATAAACCAAAACCAAAATCATCCATCATGATTTCAAGAGCTGGAATAACATTATTTAAATTCAGTAATGGCTCGCCCATTCCCATCATAACAACGTTAGTAATAGGACGACGCCCTGTCTCTTTTAATGAACCAATAATTTTAGCAGCACGCCACACTTGCCCAATGATTTCAGACACTTTTAGGTTACGGTTAAAACCTTGCTGTGCAGTTGAGCAGAATTTACACTCTAAAGCGCAACCGACTTGGGAGGAAACACATAACGTTGCACGATCATCTTCTGGGATATACACAGTTTCGACTTGTTGATCGCCAACTTTAATTGCCCATTTAATCGTGCCATCAGTTGAACGTTGTTCTTCAGAAACTTCAGGTGCTTTAATTTCAGCAATTTCTTTTAATTTATTGCGTAACACCTTGTTGATATCTGTCATTTGATCAAAATCGTCATAACAGTAGTGATACATCCACTTCATAATTTGGTCAGCACGGAAAGGTTTTTCGCCCATAGAGACAAAAAGCTCTCGCATCTGTTTACGATTTAAATCCAACAGATTAATTTTAGTTTTTTGATTCACAGTATTTTCTTTAGAAACAGCGACAGAAGCGCTTGGCGCTGGGGTGGTAGATTGGGTCATGACATTGCCTCGTTGTTACACTATGCGGCCTGCATTAGCATGGATGCTAATGGGATACTTATATATTTGTATAATTAAACAATAAATAAAAACGCCCTGTTAATAATCAAACAGGGCGTCGCATTGTACTGTTTTTCGCGTAGAGATGCTAATAAATTAGCGCGCGCAAACTTCGTTTTCAGTGAAGAAGTAGGCGATTTCACGAGCAGCAGAAGCTTCTGAATCTGAGCCATGTACCGCATTTTCAGTAAAGCTGTCAGCGTAATCAGCACGTAATGTGCCTGCTAATGCATTGTCTGGATTAGTTGCGCCCATCAGATCACGGTGACGTTGGATCGCATTTTCACCTTCTAACACTTGAACCATAATTGGGCCAGAAGTCATAAATTCAACTAAGCCATCAAAGAATGGACGGCCTTTGTGCTCTTCATAAAAGCCTTCAGCTTGTTCGCGAGTTAAATGCAACATTTTAGCGCCAATGATGCTAAAACCTGCACTTTCAAAACGGTGGTAGATAGCACCGATAACATTTTTTTTCACTGCGTTTGGTTTGATAATAGAAAATGTGCGCTGAATAGCCATGTCTTACCTCTAAATTATTTTATTAATGATAACTTTTGTTATCTCTTTTATCGCAGATCATGGAAAAACGAATCAAAAACCGCATTCCCTGCAAAAAATAAGGGCTCGATTATAGGAGGATAAAAATGAATTGCACAGATTGAATAGCCTTTTTTTTTAAAAAACTGTGGCAAAAAAGTTATAAATTATCGATCTAATCACATTTTTAACGTTTCCCATGCTCAAACTGAAAAATGATAATAAAAAAGAACCGTAATGAAACGCTATTAATCATCCTTTTATCTTTATTAAAAAGCGTATTTTAGTTAAAAATCACTCGGTTCTCGTTTATCTCATCGTTTCAGTTTAACGGAATATAAAATTAACCATATCCGTTTGACCACTTAAATCAAGCACCGATAATTGGTATTTACCTTGTTTCTCTAGTAAATAAGAGAACGTTTCACCATTTTCAGTCTTCCCTATTTGTTCACCATTTAAAAACCACCATTGCATACCACTTCCACCTTGCGTAGAAACGGTTATTTCAAGATTAGTTTCACCAGGTAATGGTCTTAGTAAATCACCCGCACGAATACCCGAAATAAACAAGGGAATAATGTCCTCTTTAATTGGTGGACAAGTTTCAGAAATCAGTGGTAGTCGTTTTGCTCTATGCTCTTTTTCAGGCAACCATGCTTCTAATGCTATCGGCCATAAGGCGATATCTTTTAACTCTGCATTAGGGCAATTAGGCCCTGTGCGTTTACCTTCATTATCTAACCAAATTTTTTCGTTGATCCCCAAAATACCTTCTTGGTTATCATTTAATAAAGTTGGTGGAATGGTGTTATCTAAGATCCAACTTCGACGACTGACTCTACAATTGCTATCTTCTTTTGGTAGTGCCTTACCTGTTGGCCAACAAATGGTTGCCGCCGTTACACTACTAGGACGTAGATCTGTCGGTGGACGCTGTTTATTTTGATAGAAATAGCCTGTGAGTAAGTTATTGACTTGATTCATAATAGGTACCGCTGTTGCAAAACCAAATTGTCCTGCAACCGGAGTGCCATCTGGCCTCCCCACCCAGACTCCAATGGTATAACGTGCATTTACTCCAATAGACCATGCATCACGATAGCCATAACTGGTACCAGTTTTCCAAGCCAAAGGAACAACGGGGGAAATAGTACTATCTGGACGAGGTCTGGCTTCTCCAGCCAAAATACGCCTTGTGATCCACGCAGAGCCCGGTGACATTAATACCCGATTTTCGATTATCTGCTCTGGTTTAAAACGTAAAGGTGCTGTTTTTCCTTGCCTTGCCAACGCACTAAAGGCGGAAACAAGTTCATCCATACGTGTTGCTGTTCCCCCTAAAATCAGAGCTAAATTAGGTTCTGAACCATAAGGAAAGCGCATTTCAAGATGATTATGCCGCAATTTTGCTGCAAATTTCTTGGCACCATACACCTCAATAAGTTGTACTGCTGGTAGATTCAAAGAACGACTTAAGGCTTCGCTGGCACTGACTGCACCATTGAAACCAGAGTCAAAATTACCGGGGCGATAATTATCAAATCGACGAGGTACATCTTGTAAGAGTGATTCCGCATGAATAAGCCCTTCATCTAATGCAAGTGCATAAATAAAAGGTTTTAATGTTGAACCTGGCGAGCGCCATGCGCTGATCATATCAACATGACCAAAGCGCGAATTATCATTAAAATCCGCAGAGCCAACATACCCTTTCACACTCATATCCGTATGATCAACCACTAAGATGGCCAAGGATGTTTTATCGGCTAATTGATACTTCCATTGATTGGCAATATCTTCAAGTTGTCGTTGAATATTAATATCAATCGTTGTTGTAATAACAGGCTCTCGCTTTTCGTTATACATACGACGAGCAAGCAATGGTGCCAATTGTGGCGTCTGTCTTGGTGCTAATAAAACCTGTTCTTCTTTTATTTCATCAACTTTTTCTTGTGACCATATCTGATATTCTGCCAGCCTATCTAGCACTTTATCGCGAGCAGCTTGAGCTCGTTCAGGGTATCTATCAGGTCGCAAACGACTTGGTGCTTGCGGTAATACCGCCATTAATGTTGCTTCACCTGCAGACAAATCAGCGGGCGATTTACCTAAATAAGCCCAACTTGCCGCACCAATACCTTCTAAAGTACCGCCAAAAGGTGCTCTATTGAGGTAAATCTCCAAAATTTCGTCTTTTGAGTAATACCATTCTAATTGCAAGGTACGCCAAAGCTGTTTGATTTTTCCACTCAAAGTTCGAGAATGTGGATCAATCAGTCTAGCCACTTGCATTGATAATGTACTTCCCCCTGAGACAATCCTTCCTGAGCTCAAGTCTTGCCATGCGGCTCGTAATATTGCCATTGGGTTAACACCTGGGTGTTGATAAAACCAACGGTCTTCATAGGTGATAAGAGCATCTAAATATTCAGGAGAAACATCTGCAAGTTTGACATGATAACGCCACACCCCCTCTTTATCAGCAAAACGCCAAAGAGGTGTACCATCTTGTGCCGTGACAATAGTTGCTATTTGAGGTTCAGGATCAGGGAGAGGCCAAATTTTGTCTGCCATCCAGACTAAAATGGGGGTCACAAACAGAAAAATAATGATAACAGCAATAAGCCGTTTATATCCTAGTTTCATTCAATCACTCAAAGGAAAAAGCCCTTTCCGAAGAAAGGGCTACAAGATTTAAGGAACAATATCAATCTTGGTTTCTGTTGAACCTATTGCTCGCCAATAAGGCACATACATTGATTCAACTTGTGGAGGTGGTACTTGATAGCTACCCGGTGTAACTGCTCTTGCTAAATAGAGTAATGTTGTCGGACGATATCTATCTACAGAAACTGCGGCAACAAAGCGATCATCACGATATTCAAGGTGCTTAATATTCGCTTGCCCCATATCGTCGATAAACTCCTGTAAGTCGGCAGCACTATCACTCAAGCTTGCACTGCTTGATGCTAAGTTTTGGTTTTCGATTTCAAGACCTGCTGGTAATAAATCAACAACCAAAGCATCAGGTACATCTCTATCTGCTGAAACCTCTAGTTTCACCACCAGCATTTCACCACTTTGTAAACGATTTGGATGAACGCGATTTCCTTTTAAATCGTAGTAACTACGATGAACATTTAACACATTACTATAAGGTGCTGGAGCTACTTTTGGATAGCCTACGATATTCATGCGAGAATAAATCGCAGCACCACCACGGTTGTTTAATTCCAACCCTTCTTGTAATTGCGTTGATGTTAATGTTTCATTCACCGCGCGATCGCTACTGATTGCAGGGACTTGACGATTTACAGCGACTTCCCAAGGTTGCTCAGACATATTAATAAAGAAGCGACCCGCAAGATATAAAGAGTTGCTTTCTTGTGTTGAGAACCATTCACGACTCATTAAGTTATCTGATAACGTAATCATACTTGCATCACGAGATTGTGTTTCAAGATTATTTTCACTTAATAAAGCAATAATTAACGCTTGGTCACGAATAACACTACCGTAATCACCTAACCCATAATTATATTTACGAGTTGTTGTCACACCTTCTGCAATTAAACCTTCTGCACGGCTGTTATCACCCATCAGTTTCAACGCAATACCTAACTGAACTAACGCCAAACCACTACCGGCATCATTTCGTTCAAGGTAAAGACGACGTAATTCACCTAAAGGTGCTTTTTGCTGATTCGCTAATACAAGTGCTGCATATGCTCTGGCAGAGAAACGGGCAGCATCTTGGTTAACCGCATATTCATAGTTAACTAAGCTTTTATCTTGTAAATAGCGTAATAAGCGATCATTAGCACGTTTTAATGGTTCCGCCGGAACAGCATAACCTTGTTGTGAAGCGCGGAATAAGAAGTCAGTAGCATAGGCTGTTAACCAATACTCTTCACGCCCATCTTGGCTCCATAAAGAGAATCCGCCCTCTGCTTTTTGCATTGTCAGCAGGTGCGCAATACCTTTTTCAATTGCCAATTTTCTATCCGCATCAGTTTGCGTTTTAATTCCTAATTGCTTCAACTCTTTTTCTGTTGAATATAAAGAAGGATAAAGCCCACTGACGGTTTGTTCTAAGCAACCATAAGGGTAAGCAAACAACTCTCTTACATAACGTGAAATTTGTAATGGAGGACGACTTGTCAGTAATAATTCACCTTCAAGCGTTGAGTTATTAAAACGATTTAAAACGTCTGTTGGCAAGCGCCACGTCTCACCATCTTGTAACGTACTTGCATAATGAAGTGTTTCTGCCGGATAAGCAGGACGAACGCCTATATTCCATGTGTTGTGGTAAGGCTTAATTTCTTCACCGGGTACTTTAATACCATAAATAGATAGTGAGAATTCGCCTTGACCAAAGCCATGTTTTGCTTTTACTGGGATCTGAACTTGGGTACGTTCACCTTTCGTCAGCGATACTGTTTTACTTTCTGCACCACCTAATCCTACCAGACCAGAAGCGGTGTAATTTAACGTAATAGATTGTGCATCATCCGTTAGATTGGTTAAATCTAAAGATAACAGCGCATTATCACCACCCGCCATAAATCGAGGTAATGAAAGTTGAGTCACTAAAGGTGCCGCAATAACCACTTTACCTTCTTGACTACCGAATTTATCAGCTGTCCAAGCTTGCGCCATTAAACGAACTTCGCCATTAAATTCAGGAATAGGTAAAGAAACTTCACCCTCACCTTGGGCATTTAATTTTACAGGTGCTGTTTGTTGAGCAATGATTTGCACATCAGTTAATGGTTTTTTACCACCACGAGATAGCGCGGCAGCTTCACCACCATCACCACCAAAGCGTAAGTTCGCTAAACGACCCTGCCCTTCAATTAATTGTCCATAAACATCATATTGATCGATGCTGTAACGTTTACGACCAAAGAAAGCATCGTAAGGATCAGGTGTTTTATACTCTGTAATATTTAATACGCCCGTATCTACCGCAGAAACCAATACATTAATATTTTCAGGTAATGGCTGACCTGCAACTGGATTCGCTTTAATGCGGATTTTTAAATCTTGATTTGGACGAATTTTTTCAGGTGCATCAAGTGAAATATCAATACGGCGATTTTTATCCTGTAATGGTAAATGTAAAATACCAACAGCACGTTTTACAGTCGCTTGTTTTGACGTATCACCAGGTCTTACAACAACAGATGTCAGATAGAGATCGTGTCTTGCCCACTCTTTATTAATCGGCACTTCAACATCGAGTCCTTTTTCTGGCACATCAATTTCTTGCCACCATAAAGGCCCATTACTTGATTCTAATAAGATATAACCTTTACCCGGATGAGGAGCAACAATATTTAACTTCACTTTCTCGCCCGGTAAATAACCGTCTTTATCCAGTTTTAGTTTAACTTGGTCTGGTCTTACAGCACCTGTTCCACCAGTGTTATCCATCCAAGAATAACCTGCCCAAAAACGTAGGCTACTGACTAATTCTGTTTTAGGATCGACCACTTCAATACGATAAGAACCCCATTCAACCGGGAAGGCCACTTTTGCAGTGCCATCTTTTGCAATCTTGATTGTTTGCTCATCCATTTGCAGATCTTTTTCGTTATAGCCAGATTCCCAGCCATTCGAACTAGACCAACGCCAGTAATAATCATGACGTTCATAGATAAACTTCACTTTGAGATCGTTAGCAGGTAGCTTTTTACCGTCTTGGTCCGTATAGACAATTTCAAATTCAGCCATTGAATTTTCATCAACGCTGTAACCTGATTTATATTTGTCTGTACGGTAGTCATAAACTTCTTTTTTAGGGAAGACTGGACGAATGCCAGCAAGATGAGTGGCTGGCCAAACAGCTTGTTGATAACGGCGAGTAACCGGACGGCCACCTGCTTCGAGCAAGCTTGCTTGTAAAATAATATTAATTGGTGATTTCAGTTCAGCATAGCGATCACTATCAACACTTAATTCACCTTGTCCATCAGAGTCTAAATTAAGTTCAAACTCATCCAATAAGCGACTGAAGTTTTCATCTTTTACGGCACCAAATTCATAGCCAGGTAATTTACTGACCGCTTCACGAGAGGCTTTTAAGAATACTTGCCCTTGTAAGCGATTATCGGCCGCTGGCGCGCCATAGAGATAACGCCCTTCAAGATCAAAATAAGCATCATTGCCACTAAGTAAAATGCCTTTTTTACCCGTAATAACTAATGCCATACGTTCTGGCATAAAATCTTCGACCTGAAATTCATAGAACCGAGGAGTACCATCGCCTACATCAAAACGTAAGGTACGTGTACCGGTATTTTCATCAGCAGGAATAGCTAATTTTAACTGGTAAAGCCCATTTTCAGGTTGCCATACAAAACTACGTGACACTTGGCCATCTGTTTTGAGTAAATCCACTTTAACGGGCTGCTCTTTAATTGGATTACCGTCGCCATCACGCAGTAATGCATTAACAATTAAAGTTTCACCTGGACGATAAAGATCACGAGGGCCAAAAGCAAAAAACTGTTTGCTATAACCTTGAGGGCCACCGATATCAAACTCAGAAAGATCAAGCGCAGGTTTACGCAAATCAATCATACTAGTTTGACCATCACGAATAGCCATTAATAAACGCGCTTTATCACTTTTCTCAAGTGTGGCATGTCCTTGGCTATCTGTTTGTGCTTTGGAGATTAAACCACCTTTTTCATCTAATAAGCGGATTTCTACTTTATTTAACGCAGAACCATTTTTAAGTGATTGGGTGAAAACATCTAACGAATCAAGGTAGCTGTGCATCGACAATCCGATATCACTAAAAGTGAATACCGTAGCCGGCACCGTATAAGAGTATTTACCGGCTTGTTGCATTACAGCAATATAGGCGCCTTCTTTTTTCAGGGCATCTATTGATTTTAACGGTAATAATACGTTTTCACGGGTATTTTTTTCTGTATTTAACTCAAAACGACCGGTATAAACCAAATCAGCTTGAGATAAAAATTCATCAGATTCCCAATAGTTAATGTTGGAACGACTTTCCCATTGCGTTAAGAATTGAGCCAATTGCTCGTCCTTTACACGGAAAAAGTTAACATCCACTTGATCTACATTTAAGGCAATAATAGGTAAGCCTTCAGCAGCATCAAATGGTAATAACGATCCTTTACTGGTAAATCCAACTGAAGGGAAAATTTCTTCTGTGGTTAATTTCTGGCTAAAAGGCGTTGTTAATGTACGCTCATTAATACCTTTGATTTTTTCATCAATGGTCAAATTCAATTCTGTTGATGGTGGTAAATGACGAAAACGCAACTCCATCAAGTTGTCTGATAACTCCCACGCACCTTCCAGTTTTCCTTTTTTGGTATCAACAAGATGAATAACGTTATCAAACTTTTGGTCTGGATCAAGTGGTACAGAGAAAGTCACCACCATAGTACTTGCACCATCACGTTGCAGTTCTGATGCATCTAATACAGTGACATCTTTTCCTGCAAAACGCATAGCCAATTCATCACGAACTTCTTTACTTTTTAATGCAGTTTCATTATTCGTTTTTGTTGTAACTGCTGATTTTTCGCTAGTTTGAGTGGCAGTATCTGGTGCATTTTGAGCTGTATTTTTTTGCTCAGTTGTTTGTACGTTTTGCGCTTTGTCTGTTGATGACGAGCTTTCATCAGCTTTGTCATCACACCCACTCAGTGCCAACGCAGACGCCAATACCACAGCAAGTGAGCACCAACGATAGCCTCTCTTTTCTGTATATTGTCTAAATTGGTTTTGATTCATATCCATTTCCTTTAAATTCAACCCCTGAATAATGCGATGTTTTATGCAGGCCGGGCAGAGATAATATAGATTTTTCTTTGTTCTAATAAGATAAAAAATAACAATATTGACTATATTTTATCGAAAATAATGAAGTTCTTTACAGGCAAAAGTCGCCCTATTTTTACATTAAAAATAAAGATCTGATAAAACAATGCGTTACATAAAAATGCAAACAATTTGCTAAATTAGTCAACTTTCTATTATAGGATAAAAAAAAGCGATATCTGATGAGATATCGCCTAAATTTAAAGGGCAAAATTAACTATCCAAATTCACTATCGGGATGCCTTTTCTTAAAAATCCCCCAAGTTTGCGTTGATAAAAAGGTGATACGTGATGGATCATAAAATGGCTCACACCTTTTTCCTCTTTATTCACAAAACAAAAATCTAAGGATTGCCCTTCTTCTAAATATTCAAAAGCTGATTCAGCCGCTTGTGGGAGTATCTGCGCAATCACATCTTCTTCGCCAGTTATCTCTAAACCAATAAGATAAAATTCCTCTTCATTATCTAGCTCCTGAGCATTAACAATAAAGGCACGGCGGATTGGTTTATGTTCACCAAAAAATTCGCTAAGTGCGGTTGTTAATTTTTCAGGTTGTGGTTCTAAAACACTTAACTTCAACGAAGAACCTTCAACAGAAACAATTTCTTGTGTCTCAAATTGTTCAGATACACCCATTACAAACTCCAAATCCAATAACGTTTATTATTTTGCTTTTGCTAATAACAGATTTGCGATAGAACGCACGCCATAACCTGTCGCACCGGCAGCCCATTGTTCTACAGACGATTTTCTGTAAGTTGCTGAACAGTCGATATGTACCCAACCTTTTTTATAGTTAGTGACAAAATGCGATAAGAAAGCCGCGGCTGTACTTGCTCCCGCAGTATGCGAAGGCGCTGCAATATTATTCAGATCAGCAAAGCTTGAAGGCAATTGGCTACGGTGAAAATCAGCTAATGGTAAACGCCAGAACAACTCATTTTCTTGTTCAGCACTTGTCAGTAATTCAGCCGCTAATTTATCATCGAAACTTAATACTGAATGATAGTCATTACCCACAGCAACTTTAGCTGCGCCTGTTAATGTTGCAGCATCAATGATCAGTTCTGGAGCAATATTACTTGCATCAATTAAGCCATCAGCTAGCACTAAACGGCCTTCCGCATCTGTATTCATGATTTCGACTGATTTACCATTACGGTAACGAATGATATCACCCAGCTTAAAGGCATTACCGCTAACCATGTTATCTGCGATACATAGCAGTAGTTTCACACGTTTATTTAAACCACGAGTAATTGCTAATGCTAAAGCACCCGCTAACGTTGCTGCACCACCCATGTCTGCTTTCATTGAATTCATAGATGATGAGGGTTTGATGCTATAACCGCCTGAATCGAAGGTGATACCTTTACCTACTAGACATGCAAATACAGGAGCATTGCTATCTTGAGTCGGATTAAAATCTAATGCTAAATAGACAGGATCACGAGAAGAACCGCGACCTACAGTATAAATTCCGGCATAGTTTTGATCGCGCAGATCGGCGCCTTTAGTGATCTTATAGCTGATGTCTTCTTTGCCAAGACCACAGAAAAGATCAACAGTACGCTGTGCCAGTTGCTCTGGGCCTAATTCTTCAGCCGGCGTATTAATTGTGTCTCTAACCCAATCAACGATACGAATACGTGATTCTAATTCGTGTTTATCCGCTTCGCTTAATTGTGGCCATTCGATAGAACGAGCGCCTTTAGGTGCTCTAAAACCTAACCAAAAAGCCCAGCTACGCTCTATATCCCAGCCTTCACCAACAAGAGCAACATTACGAATACCTTGGCTATCAACTTTACGTCCACCACGCTGAATCGCGCCTAAACGGTTTTCTTCCGTTAAATGGATTGTCATGCCTGTTTCGCTAGTGCTAATTAGTGCTTTATCACCCCAACATGCTGCTGCAGGTTCATTAGACAGCATGATAGGCATAATTTGTTTATTCATTTATTATCTCACTTATTATTACTGGTGACAGTTAACCTATTCAGACTACCAGATATTTACCTTTTAGCGTGATCAATTTACTGCAAAAATCCAGAGACCACTATCATCATCAATTTATATTAGGCTCTTGCATTGTCTTCTTCGGAATATCTCTCATAACAAAAACCCAAGGCATCCCTCTTTAGAGTTATTTATAACGTGATTAATCTATTCAATGCAGACGCCATAATGCAAAAAGACCAGCAATTAGCCAGTCTTTTCAATTTATAATGCAATCAATTATTCAAATTCATCAAGCCAAACAAGCAAAATGGCTTCAAGAATTTTTTCATTAGATTTTTGTGGATCATCATCAAAACCGTCTAAATTACAGATCCATTGATGCATATCTGTAAAGCGCACAGTTTTAGGATCAGTGTCAGGGTAAAGATCAAATAACGCTTCCCCTATTTCACGAGTATCACTCCATTTCATACTTGGCTCCTAAAATTAGTGCTCTCTTGCATGGTTAATCGAATATTTAGGGATCTCAACGACTAAATCTTCGTCAGTCACTTTAGCTTGGCAACTTAAGCGACTTTCAGGCTCTAAACCCCATGCTTTATCTAACATGTCGTCTTCAAGCTCAGAGCTCTCTTCCAGTGAATCAAAACCTTCACGCACTACACAGTGACAAGTTGTACATGCACAAGACATTTCACAAGCATGTTCAATCTCAATACCATTGCGTAATGCAACATCTAGAATAGACTCACCTTCTGTTGCGTCAACAACAGCACCTTCAGGGCACAGTGTGCTATGGGGTAAAAATACAATTTTAGGCATAGTTATATCTCGTCCACAGAATGACCTGCCAACGCTTGACGAATAGATGAATCCATTCGACGCGCTGCAAAATCCTGAGTTTGCTTATCCAGTAGTTTAATCGCGTTTTCAATGGCAACAGGATCTGTTCCTTCAACGCTCTCTATTAAGGTATCTACAACTTTGTCGATAGCGGTTTTCTCATCTTCATTTAGCAGATGAGCATCTTCTTCTAATGCCGCGGTTAAACTTTCTAACACACGTGCTGCTTCGACTTTTTGCTCGGCTAGGCGACGAGCTTGTAAATCTTCTTGGGCATTTTCCATCGAAGATTGGATCATCTTAGCGATTTCAGTATCACTAAGACCATAAGAGGGTTTGACTTGTACTGAAGCTTCAACACCCGTTGATTTTTCCATCGCACTGACACTAAGTAAACCATCAGCATCAACTTGGAATGTCACACGAATATGAGCACCACCTGCAGCCATCGGCGGAATACCACGTAATGTAAAACGTGCTAGAGAACGACAATCACTAACCAATTCACGCTCACCTTGAACAACATGAACGCTCATTGCCGTTTGACCATCTTTGAATGTCGTAAATTCTTGCGCTCTCGCAACAGGGATCGTGGTATTACGAGGGATCACTTTCTCAACTAATCCGCCCATCGTTTCAAGACCAAGAGAAAGTGGAATAACATCTAGCAATAGCATTTCACTATCAGGTTTATTACCCACTAAAATATCAGCCTGAATTGAAGCGCCAATAGCGACAACTTTGTCAGGATCGATAGAGGTTAGTGGTTCACGTTTAAAATAGTCGCCAACCATTTGACGAACTAATGGAACTCGTGTTGAACCCCCAACCATAACCACTTCTAAAACTTCATCAACGTCAATATCTGCATCTTTTAAAGCACGACGGACAGACAACAATGTACGCTTCACCAATGATTGAATTAATGATTCAAACTCAGCACGAGTAATTTCACCTTTCCAACCATTAATATTGATATCAACAACATCATTATCACTTAATGCAATTTTAGTTTCTGATGCTACATCCAGCAGTTGGCGTTGTAATATCGCATCTTTTTGATGGCCAAAACCTGCGCGCTCTCTTATCCAATCCGCCAACATCATATCAAAATCATCGCCACCTAAAGCGGTATCACCGCCGGTTGCCAAGACTTCAAAAACACCCTTGGTTAAACGTAAAACGGAAATATCAAAGGTACCACCGCCCAAGTCATAAACAACAATGGTGCCTTCTTTTCCTGAATCTAAACCATAAGCAATAGCAGCGGCTGTTGGTTCGTTTAATAAACGTAAAACATGCAACCCTGCACGGCGAGCCGCTTCTTTTGTACCTTGGCGTTGAGCATCGTCAAAATAAGCAGGAACAGTGACCACAACACCATCAAGTTCACCACCTAATGATTGCGTTGCACGTTCTGCCAATGTTTTTAAGATGTCAGAAGAGACTTGAATAGGATCGACAATACCCGCTGCTGTTTTAATTAACGGTAAACCATTGTCATTTTCATGAAAGTGATAAGGAAGATTTGGATAACGGCTTGTCACATCACTTAGTGAGCGACCCACCATTCTTTTAATTGAACTTATCGTGTTAGCAGGATCTTTTTCTGCGTCTTTTTTAGCATTCCAACCAACGTTGATATTATCAACTTGATACTGCACAACAGATGGCAATAAATAGCGACCTTCGTTGTCTGAAAGCGCTTCGGCTTGCCCACTACGTACAGTGGCAACTAATGAGTGTGTCGTTCCTAAATCAATACCTGCGGCAAGTCTACGCTGATGTGGTGCAGGTGTTTGACCTGGTTCACTAATTTGTAATAATGACATAACAATTTCCCTTAAAAACCATCAAACAAGCGTTCTTCAAGTTGCTCTACTTGCTCTTTTAATTTTGCAAGAAAACGTAATTTTCTCACATTATCCGCAGCAATATCCCAAGTTTGGTTATCTAGCATTTTAACCATTTCATCATGGCGTAAAGTGTACATTTTCTCTAAACGCGCAGAAAAATCAGCTAACAAACTTTCGGCATCAGCACTGTGCTCAATGTTATCCAGCTCTTCACGTAATGAGAGTTGCTCCATTAAAAATGCAGTATCGTGCATTGTTTGTTGCTCATTGGCAATGTCGATACCGTGTAATGAGAGCATGTATTCAGCTCTAGAGAGTGGATTTTTTAAGGTTTGATAAGCCTGATTGATAGTCGAGGCAAACGAGATAGCTTGAACCTGTTCTTTATCAGATTTACCAGCAAAGCGATCTGGGTGATACTGACGTTGCATATCTTGATAACGTGTAGCAAGCTGCTGTTTATCAATATCAAAACGATTAGGCATGCCTAATAGTGTGAAATAGTCCATACATCTACTCTTGGATTAATTAACGTTAATACCGTGTTTTAACACAAATTACACGGTGAAGCTTTCACCACAACCACACTCATTGGATACATTGGGGTTGTTAAATTTGAAGCCTTCGTTTAATCCTTCTTTGACGAAATCAAGCTCAGTTCCATCTAAATAGACCATGCTTTTACCATCAATGATAACTTTCACACCTTTGTCTTCAAAAACAGTATCTTCGTCATTGATGACATCAGCAAATTCAAGAACATAAGCCATTCCAGAACAACCAGATGTTCTTACGCCTAAACGCAAACCTTCACCTTTACCGCGATTAGACAGGAAAGAGCGAACACGATTAGCGGCGGATTCTGTAAGGGAAATTGACATGGCACACCTCACTCATAAAGAACGAAAGCGGATACTGAAAAAAAGTTTCAGCATCCGCCAATATTTTATTTTTTTATTATAAAAGACAATTACTTGCCTTGGCGTTTGCTTTTATAGTCTGCAATCGCTGCTTTTATTGCATCTTCTGCAAGAATTGAACAGTGAATTTTCACTGGTGGTAATTCTAATTCTTCTGCAATTGCAGTGTTCTTGATGGATTCGGCTTCATCTAATGTTTTGCCTTTCATCCATTCTGTAACCAGTGAACTTGATGCAATCGCTGAACCACAACCATAAGTTTTAAAACGCGCATCTTCAATTACGCCGTTATCATCAACTTTGATTTGCAATTTCATGACGTCACCACAAGCAGGTGCGCCTACCATACCACTTCCTACAGAAGGGTCGTTGTTATCAAATGAGCCCACGTTACGAGGGTTTTCATAATGATCAATTACTTTATCGCTATAAGCCATGATTTAACTCCTGAAAACGTCTGATTAATGGTGAGACCATTCGATACTGTTGATATCAACACCTTGTTTATGCATATCCCAAAGAGGCGAAAGATCACGTAGGCGACCAATAGCACTGTGGATTTGTTTAATTGCATAATCTATTTCTTCTTCTGTTGTGAAACGACCCAGAGAGAAGCGAATAGAACTGTGTGCAAGTTCATCAGTTAACCCTAAAGCACGCAGTACATAAGAAGGTTCTAAACTTGCTGAAGTACAGGCAGAGCCTGAAGAAACAGCAAGATCTTTCAGTGCCATCATTAATGATTCGCCTTCAACATAGTTGAAACTTACATTAAGAATATTTGGCGCAGTGTGTTCTAAAGAACCGTTGATATAAACTTCTTCAATATCTTTAATGCCATTCCATAAACGTAAACGTAATTCGTTTAAGCGTTTAGTTTCATCAGCCATTTCTTCTTTCAAAATACGGTAAGCTTCGCCCATACCTACAATTTGGTGAACGGCTAATGTACCTGAACGCATACCACGTTCATGTCCACCGCCATGCATTTGTGCTTCTAAACGAATGCGTGGTTTACGGCGAACATAAAGTGCACCGATCCCCATAGGACCGTAAACTTTATGCGCAGAAAGAGAAAGTAAATCAACTTTTAACTTAGAAAGATCAATAGGTAATTTACCAACGCTTTGCGTTGCATCTACGTGGTAAATAATCCCTTTGCTACGGCATAGTTCACCGATAGCAGCAATGTCTTGTACAACACCAATTTCGTTATTTACATGCATGATAGAAACTAAAATAGTGTCTTCACGCATTGCTTCTTCAAGTTCTTTCAGGTCAATCAGACCATCACTTTTTGGTGCTAAATAAGTGACTTCAAAACCTTCACGCTCAAGTTGGCGACAAGTATCTAAAATCGCTTTATGTTCGGTTTTTGAAGTGATGATGTGCTTACCTTTTTTCTGGTAAAAGTTAGCAACACCTTTTAGTGCGAGGTTATCAGCTTCAGTTGCACCTGATGTGAATACAATTTCACGAGGATCAGCACCGATTAAATCAGCAATCTGATTACGTGCAATATCAATAGCTTCTTCTGCTTGCCAACCAAAACGATGTGAACGAGAGGCTGGGTTACCAAAAATGCCATCAATAGTTAGGCATTGCATCATTTTTTCAGCAACTCGTGGATCAACAGGAGTGGTTGCTGAATAATCTAGATAAATGGGTAATTTCATTGCTCACTAACTCCAAAGACGACGGATCTTCTTTAATAATTTTGTTTTTGCCTACCTAGAGATCGCCGTTAAACTCGCATATTAACAATGGTTTCTTGTAAACGACCATTGATAGCATGGCGTTTTTCATTGTCTTGACGATCGGCGACATCCATAACCTCTTCGTTATTCACTAACTCTTCAAGGCTGATACTGCTTAGGAAACTGGTTATACGATCACTTAAATCACGCCACAAAGTATGAGTCAGGCAACGATCGCCACCTTGACAACCTTCTTTGTTACCCTGACAGCGGGTAGCATCGACAGATTCATCAACCGCAGAAATAACTTGAGCAACAAAAATTTGCCCAGCATCACGGCCTAATAAATAGCCGCCGCCAGGACCACGAACACTTGCAACTAATTCATTTTTACGCAAACGCGAGAAAAGCTGCTCAAGATAAGAAAGGGAAATCCCTTGACGCTCTGAAATATCGGCGAGGGGAACAGGGCCTTGCTGTGAATGCAATGCAACATCAAGCATTGCAGTAACTGCGTAACGCCCTTTTGATGTCAGTCTCATAACAAATACTCCGTGGTGAACAATAATCAAATTGTGTCATTCCCGAGTAATTTAGTCAACTATTTATCCGAGTGTTTTAGTCAAGTATTATACTCAGCCCAAAATTGACTTAAGTTAATCAACTTTGCCCTCTATTTCTTAGCCCATTTCTCAACTGACGTTAGAATACCACGTAAGATATGGAGCTCTTGTGTTTCCGGGCGTGCACGCGTAAATAGACGACGTAAACGGCTCATGACCTGTCCTGGATGTTTAGGGCGAATAAAGCCAGACTCGTTAAGCACCTGTTCTAAGTGAACATAAAAACGTTCAATATCATCTGCTGGTGGATAATCAATCTCTGATGGGTTATTTTCCTCTTGTTTTTCTTCTTGGGCAAGTGCTGCCATACGAATTTCATAACAAACAAGCTGAACTGCCATCGCTAAATTTAAAGAACCATATTCTGGATTAGTCGGAACATATAGATGAAAGTCACATTTTTGTAATTCTTCATTGGTTAAACCTGTGCGTTCACGACCAAAAATAACCGCAACTGGCTTATTTTTAGCTTCCATAACACAACGCTCACCACATTCACGGGGAGCAAGCATGGGCCAAGAAAGCGTACGACTGCGAGCACTTGTTCCAATCACTAAACCACAACCTTCAATCGCTTCATCGATACTATTAACAATACGTGCATTGCCAATAACATCACTTGCACCTGCTGATAGGGCAATAGAGTGTGAATCTGGTTTTTCTTTCGGATTAACAAAATAAAGGTTGGTCAATCCCATGGTTTTCATAGCTCGAGCTGTAGAGCCCATATTGCCTGTATGTGAGGTCTCTACAAGGATGATGCGAATATTTTCTAACATTGATTTCTTGTTAATTGCTTTGTGATCCATCTATTTTATCACAAATGTAGCCAGAAACACGAATGCCTGTTATACTCTCGCACGTTTTTTATCCCCGTTCTTTAACATCTTGTGGAAGATAACCATGCATCCGATGCTGAATATTGCCATACGTGCCGCACGTAAGGCTGGTAATTTAATCGCCAAAAATTACGAAAATCCTGAATCTGTAGAAACTAATCAGAAAGGTACCAATGATTTTGTCACTAACGTTGACCGTGACGCAGAACAAGCAATCATTGAAATCATCCGTAAATCTTATCCAAAACACACCATTATTACGGAAGAAAGTGGCGAGTTACTCGGTGAAGATCACGACATACAATGGGTTATTGATCCACTTGATGGCACGACTAACTTCATTAAACGTCTTCCACACTTCTCTGTTTCTATTGCTGTACGCATTAAAGGCCGTACTGAAGTGGCTGTTGTTTATGATCCTATGCGTAACGAATTATTCTCAGCCGTTCGTGGTCAAGGCGCTCAATTAAATGGTTATCGTCTGCGTGGCTCTAATGCCCGTGATTTAGATGGTGCTGTTCTTGCAACTGGTTTCCCATTCAAAAGCAAACAACATTCAGCCGCTTATATGAACATGTTAAGTAAACTGTTTGTTCCTTGTGCTGATTTCCGTCGTACAGGTTCAGCTGCATTAGATTTAGCTTATGTTGCCGCTGGCCGTGTTGATGGCTTCTTTGAAATTGGCTTAAAACCTTGGGATTTCTTAGGTGGTGAGTTAATTGCTCGTGAAGCAGGTGCTATCGTTTCTGACTTTACTGGTAATCATGGCTATCTCCAAACAGGTAACATTGTTGCTGGTAACCCTCGTGTTGTTAGAGCATTATTAGCTGAAATTCGTAGCGAACTCACAGATGCGTTAAAACGTTAATTTGTCAGTACAAATAGCGATAAAAATATAACGAAAAAGGCCATCACTGAAATGTAATGGCCTTTTTTCTCACCTATCCATTTCTTATTATATTAATAATGCATTTACTGATAATTTGCTGATTTCTAGCGCTATCTTGTCCAGTAATTGCGATGTTATTTCTTGCTTATCAATACGTAATAAAAATGCTTTTCGGGCTATCACAAATCCTAGTATTTGCCCAATCATCGCATGAGCACGAATAGTAGTGGTTAATTTATCGCAATCTTTATCTATTAATTCAATAAGATGGGAAAGTCTTATATGAAAAGGTTCTATGAGATTATGATAAATTAATTCATAATTTTCAGTCGGTTCTAACTGTTCCCGTAAAATCAATTGACTATAATAATGGCGCTCTGGTGCTAATAACGCTCGCGCTAATCCCGTCATCAATAAAGGAATTAACTCAGCAAATAATTCATAATTAAGTTTATCTTCTTTTAATATACGCTGAAGTTTATTATCAAATTGGTCAAAATGAATTTCTGAGGCTAATTCTGTCGCAATATATTGAATAACAGCAGTATACACGCCAAGTTTCCCACCAAAATGATAAGGAATTGCTGACTGATTAACACCAGCATCCTGCGCAAGTTGTCGCGTTCTCAACCCGCTAATTCCATGTAGCGCAAAAAGTTTAATCCCTTCTTGTATTAACTTTTCTTGAGTCTGTTCTGTACTTATCGCGGTTTTACTGGTGTTTTTCATTATTTGTTAACTATTTTATATTTGGCTTATAGATCAGCACGCATTAATTGTGTTGAGTTTGAATTTAACTCAATCCCTTTACTTTTACCAACAACAACCGTACCACCTAAGTTACATAAGTGATGACCGAAGCCACAGTTAGGCTCAAACGCAAACGTCATGCCTTCTTGTAATACAAGCTCTCGTCCCGGATTTGGTAATCGTTCAATTTGTTTATAGCGACTCGCTAATGGCAATGATTCGATACCTGGAGCAGTACCAAACCCAATAGGTCCGTATGGATTGATACTATGGATAAGTGGATGCACATGCCATCCTCCTGATTTTAATAATGGTTTTTCCATTAAATCAACCACTTCACCAAAAGTAATCCCCGCCTTTAAATGTTCAACACCTATTTCATAGCATTCACGAGCAACCAAAGCGGCTTTTTCTAAGTTTTCGTGAATTTTACCTACGGCAACAGCAGCCTGATGTTGTGTTTCATACATTCCATATAAAGCAAAAATTTCTGATAACACAATATCACCAATTTGAATTTCACGAGGTGCTTGTGAACGATATTGCCAAGCTGGAGGCCCCCAACCGATATATTCAGAACCTGATCCCATTAGAATTTCAGCCGTAAATCCACCTCTTGATAAGCAAGTTGCAGTAATGGCGGCAGCAAGATCGGCTTCTGTCGCTCCAGGTCTAGTGGTGACTCGCATTGCTTCACTCATTGCTTCACCAATAGCGGCTGCATATCTTACATGTGTCAGTTCTTCTTCACTTTTAACCGATGCGCGCTTAAAGAAATCACGATACACACAGCTAAATTTCGCATGAGGGAATGCATCTTTAATACCGTTTAGAGTATTAAATGGCATTGCACCATCAAAATAGAATGGAGGATAAGGCTCTAAACCAATAACACCAATATGTGCATTTTGCTGTACACCCATTTCTTTCAGAAATTGAGCAATATTACGCCCTGTTTTTCCTACAACAAGATTATCTTCATCTATCCATTGCAAATCACCGCGTAATTTTGCCTGCATATGATCAGCGATCATCATTGGAGCAAAAGTGGCAATTAAGGGTTTTTTATCTTCATGAAAAATAACAACTGAGCCTAGTCGATCATTTGTAAAATAGTGATCAATACAAAATGGTGCAGGTGCTGCGGATTCTCTATCACCATAGATAATCAATGTATCTAACTGATTATCTTTCATAATATCTCTAGCTAATTGCCAGCGTCTGTCTCTTTCTTGTAAAGAAAAACTCGCTGGGATCACCGATTTATTGTTCATAATAATACTCTCTCTGCATTAATTCATTTGAATGAATTAAATTTAAACCTAATATTTGAAATGGTCAATTATTCTTTTGATCAAAAAATGCGCTTTTAAAAGGAGAAAAAAAAGATCTGCAATATCAGAAACATTACAGATCTTAATTTTTATGAAATAAAAGAATTAGGTATTTTGAGGTTGTACTTTGGGTCTGATAAACATCGCTGGGATCGTTAATGCTGCCATTAACCAAAAGATCAACGATTCTTGATTTGGGAGTTTTTCATATAGCCAGCCCGATATAATCGTCATAATGGCTATACTTCCTCCCATTGCTAAAGCGGAATACACTGCTTGCAGACGAATAATTTCGTGTTCTTGGCGGGCGCTAATAAAACGCATTGCAGCTAAATGACATACTGTGAACGTACCACTATGTAAGATTTGAACGACAATAAGTGCGGGTAATGCGGTAAAACTTCCCATTAATCCCCAACGTAAAAGCCCTGCAAAAGCAGAAAGTAGCAGTAGATCTCTTGCACTCCACCGGCGGAATAAACGGTGACTGAGCATAAAAACGATAACTTCAGAAACCACACCTAATGACCAAAGATAGCCAATTGTTGCAGTGTCATACCCAGCCTTTTCCCAATAAAGCGCGCTAAAACCATAATAGGCTGCATGTGCGCCTTGTAGTAGAGAAACACATAACAAAAAGCGCCAAACAGGCCCATCAGAAATGAGTTTCATAAAAGACACATTACTCTGTTTTGCTTTTTTGACCTTTCCTTGAGGCATGACTTTAGGACGAAGCATCGATGTAAGAAATAATGCGAGGGTACTGGCAATCAACCCATAAAGAATGATGGGATGCCCAAAAGCATCAATTAAAATCCCCAACAATGATGAACTAATAATAAAAGCAATAGAGCCCCAAACACGGATTTTTCCATAATCAAAGGGGAACTGTTTTTGCCAAGTTCCAGCCAAGGAATCCCCTAAAGGCACCATAGGTGAAAAGAATACGTTAAATCCAGTCATCACAAAGAATAGCCATGCCCAATGGCTGCCCATCATAAATGCAACAGTAAAGAGTAATGAGAGAAAGGCGAATAGTCGTAATGCTGTGATAAGTTTTGATGGATCTTTTACTGCAGGCGTTAAGATAAGGCTACCGACAAAACGTGCAGTTAAACCTACACCTAATAACAGACCTATCATCGCAGGATCGACACCCTCTCCTTTTAGCCATATTGACCAAAAAGGTAAAAAGATACCGTATGAGAAAAAATACGTAAAATAATCTAAGGCAAGCCACAGTGTTGATGGAATAACCATCCAATCCCCCATTTTTAAGATGCAAAAAAACCCGCCAAGAACAAGTTCTCGAAGCGGGCTTGTACAACGGGTTTTATTATATCGTTACAAACTTATGCGTAAACTGGAAATTTAGCGCAGATATCCAAGACTTTTTGTTTCACTTTTTCAATGTTCGCTTCATCATTGATATTATCAAGGACATCACACATCCAACCGGCTAATTCACGAGCTTCCGCTTCTTTAAAACCACGACGTGTAATTGCAGGAGAACCGATACGAACACCAGAAGTGACAAATGGGCTACGTGGATCATTTGGTACACTGTTTTTGTTAACAGTGATATTTGCACGACCGAGCGCTGCATCTGCATCTTTACCTGTAATATCTTTATCAACTAAGTCTAATAAAAACAGGTGGTTTTCAGTTCCGCCAGACACTACTTTATAACCGCGTTCTAAGAAAACGTCTACCATTGCTTTCGCGTTTTTAGCAACTTGTTGCTGATAAACTTTAAATTCAGGTTCCATAGCTTCTTTTAATGCAACCGCTTTACCCGCGATAACGTGCATTAAAGGGCCACCTTGAGAGCCAGGGAACACTGCTGAGTTCAGTTTTTTGTAGAACTCTTCATCTCCGCCTTTAGCAAGGATAAGGCCACCACGTGGGCCAGCTAATGTTTTATGCGTTGTTGTTGTAACAACATGTGCATGAGGAACTGGGTTAGGATAAACACCCGCAGCAATCATACCTGCAACGTGCGCCATATCAACAAACAGGTAGGCACCAATGCTATCTGCGATTTCACGCATTTTTGCCCAATCAACCAAACCAGAATAGGCAGAGAAACCACCAATAATCATTTTTGGTTGATGTTTTTTAGCTTGAATAGCGATATCTTCGTAATCAATTTTACCTGATTCATCAATACCATAAGGTACGATATTATATAGTTTACCAGAGAAGTTAACTGGTGAACCATGAGTCAAGTGACCGCCTTGTGCTAAGTTCATACCTAAAACAGTATCACCCGGTTTTAACAATGCCATATAAACAGCCGCATTCGCTTGTGAACCTGAGTGAGGCTGTACGTTAGCATAGTCAGCACCAAATAATGCTTTTGCACGATCGATTGCCAGTTGCTCTACAACATCCACATACTCACAACCACCGTAGTAACGTTTACCCGGATAGCCTTCAGCATATTTATTTGTCAGCTGAGATCCTTGCGCCTGCATAACACGAGGACTGGTATAGTTTTCAGAAGCAATAAGTTCGATGTGCTCTTCTTGACGAGTCACTTCACCTTCCATTGCATTCCATAATTCTGGATCGTAATCAGCAATATTCATTTCACGTTTTAACATTCAGATCTCCTGACTCAGCTAACTTCACTAAAGACAAACTCCCATACGGGAGAAAGAATGGCATACAGTGTAAACTCTTTTTCTTCATTGAGATAGCCCCTAATGAAAAAATACGCAATCGTTTGCCATTCAATTATAACAGCACCTTATTACTTTTTAACAACCTCATTTTATCCTGTGCTTATTCCTCTTTTTGAGGCACATCTCGCCTTATTATGCAAACACCCCGCATCATTCTCTAAGATTTGATATTTTTTGTTAAAAAATAAAAACAGTTATTTACAAAATAATCAAAAAGCGATAAGTTGCATATAAAATGCAATTTATAAAAATTCACAATAAACTGAAAATTTTTCAGGAGCAATTATGTTAGATGCACAAACTATCGCGACAATTAAATCAACAATTCCTCTTATTGCTAAAACAGGCCCTGCATTAACCGCACATTTTTATGATCGAATGTTCTCTCGTCATCCTGAATTAAAAGATATCTTCACCATGAGTCACCAAAGTAGTGGCGCTCAACGTGAAGCCTTATTTAATGCGATATGCGCTTATGCAATTAATATTGAAAACTTACCTACAATTTTACCGGCAGTTGAAAAAATCGCACAAAAACACGTCAGTTTAAATATTCTTCCTGAGCATTATCCCATCGTAGGTGAAAATTTATTGGCTACAATTGATGAAATGTTTAATCCCGGGCAAGAAGTGTTAGACGCTTGGGGCGCCGCTTATCAAGTGTTAGCAGATGTTTTTATTAATCGTGAAGAGCAAATTTATCAACAAAAAGAACAAACAAGCGGTGGTTGGAGAGGATTACGAGCTTTTAAAGTCACACATAAAGTAAAACGAAGTGATGTTATTACCAGCTTTGAATTAGCGCCTGAAGACGGCCTTGATATTACACCTTATCAAGCTGGGCAATATTTAAGTCTTTATATCCGTGATGAACGTCTTGAAAACCAAGAAATACGTCAATATTCATTAACTCAATCTTCAAATAATAAAACATACCGCATCGCAGTCAAACGCGAAGAGAAAGGTATTTTATCGAATTTTCTTCATGACCATATTCAAGAAGGGGATACTGTACAAGTCGCCGCACCAGGGGGGGATTTTTATTTAGAGGTATCACCAACAACACCTGTTACATTAATTTCAGCGGGTGTGGGTTTAACCCCCATGTTATCAATGTTACACACACTTTCTGCTCATCAAGCCAATGTTAATTGGTTACATGCTGCTGAACATGGAGGTGTTCATGCCTTTAAAAGTGAAGTTCATCAAGTCGGTAGTAAACTTCCACATTATCAACAAGCAGTTTGGTATCGCACACCACGACCTGAAGATGTACAAAATCAAGAATATCAATTTGAAGGTCTAATGACATTAAAACAAGTTGAGGATTGGATAAGCATTCCTGATATGCATTTCTATTTTTGCGGACCATTACCTTTTATGCAGTCTGTTGCAAAACAACTTATTGAATTAGGTATTAATCGTGAAAAATTTCATTATGAATGTTTTGGCCCTCATGCTGTTATTATGCAAGATTTATAATCAATAAATAATCAAACCATTAAAACAAAGCTTTAAAATAGAATAATGAAAAAGCGCTGATAGCATCATATTTATCAGCGCTTTTGTTATTTAGATCATACTATTTTTATGGTTGATATTTATTTTCAATCGTAGCAGGAATAACATGATCTTTAGCAGAAAAACCGTACCAAATAACACTAATTAGACAGAGTGTATAACCAAATAATTCAGATCCCTCTTCCACCATGTTTTTAACAGTGCGGTTATAATCCTCACCTAATAATTTAGACCATAATATTCCCATACCAAATAGACGAGAGAACAACAAAATACATAATAGGCCTGCAACTAACATTCCATGGCTTGGATGAGTAATAAAGTGAATTAAGCCTTTTAATGTTCTCTTACCTTCTCTGATCGCAATAGCAATACTAATAAACGTCACCGTTAGAGCAAACCAAACCCAAGAGCCGTGTGCAATCTGATCAAAAACACCATCTAACTCACGAATTAAAATACACAAGAAAAAGCCCATAATTAGAGTGAACGCTCCCCGTTGTTCACTGTCTTGATAGGCTTTAACAAAAAAGAATAAGCAAATCATTGCGACAATAGTTTCTTGGCCTAATTCAGTTACTGACGTTTCTGAAATACCATTATCAAAAACAAAAATATCAAGAAATATAAATCCCGTAGTGATAGCGATTAACACTGCTGCACATAAAAATAAAGCAAGACGCTTTAATAAATAATTAAACATTATTTTGCCCATACCTTAATGATTTTTAATGTCGATGATAATAGCTTTACTTAAAAGTTATTGAATAACATTTTGTGCCTTAGAATTTATAAAAAATAGTAAAATAAATTGTTAATAATCATCAATAGACTTGCATAAGATATAAATAGCATTTTAGGTAAAACATAAAAAAATTAATTATGCGCAAGAAAATGAAAAAACCCGATATTTTGATTAAAAAATATCAGGCTTTAATAAAAATAAATAATGTAACTATTTAGCTTAAGTTTGAACAATAATTAAATAGCTTCTTCGTCTTGCTCGCCAGTACGAATACGAATAACACGATTCACATCAAAAACAAAAATCTTACCGTCACCAATTTTACCTGTTTGTGCTGTTGTCATAATTGTATCTACACAGGTTTCAACAATTTCGTCAGCAACAACAATTTCAATTTTTACTTTAGGTAAAAAATCGACCATGTATTCCGCACCACGGTAAAGTTCAGTATGCCCTTTTTGACGACCAAAACCTTTCACTTCAGTTACGGTCATTCCAGTGATACCCACTTCACCAAGCGCTTCTCTTACATCATCTAACTTAAACGGCTTAATTATCGCTTCAATTTTTTTCATCGTATTATCCTGCTATTACCAGTTGTGGCGACCAAAACCGCTTGTTATTGGGTATCTGCGATCTTTACCAAAATTACGACTTGTAATACGTGGCCCGACAGGGGCTTGACGTCGCTTGTATTCATTAATATCGACTAATTTTATCACTTTACGGACCGTTGCTTCATCAAATCCAGCGGCAACTAAATCAGAAACAGATTTATCCTGTTCAACATAACCTTCAAGAATAGCATCAAGAATATCATAAGGTGGTAAATTATCTTGGTCAGTTTGCCCCGGCGCTAACTCTGCTGATGGTGGTCTATCAATCACACGTTGAGGAATAGCCGGTGAAAGTGTATTACGATATTTAGATAGTTCAAAAACTAATGTTTTAGGGACATCTTTTAACACATCAAAGCCCCCTGCCATATCACCATACAATGTCGAGTATCCCACTGCGGATTCACTTTTATTGCTTGTGGTGAGCACTAAACGACGGCGTTTATTTGACATCGCCATCAAGATCACCGCGCGACAGCGAGCCTGTAGATTTTCTTCTGTAGTATCAGCGGCAGTATCTTTAAACATAGGTGCTAACTGTGCCATAAAGGCATCAAACATGGGTTCAATAGATACCGTATCGAATTCGATACCTAATAAATCTGCTTGTTCTTTGGCATCATGAATACTCATTTCAGAAGTATAACGAAAAGGCATCATAACCGCTTGAACACTCTCTTTTCCTAATGCATCAGCAGCAATAGCAACCGTTAATCCAGAATCAATCCCTCCAGATAATCCGAGAATTGCCCCTTTAAAACCGTTTTTAGTGACATAATCACGCGTTGCAAGCACTAATGCTTGATACACTTGCGCTAAAGGTGAAAGTTCTGGTGCGGGATCTACCATTGGGATAATCGTTAATTCATCAAGCTCTACAACTGCGGTTTGCTCATCAAATGCAGCTAAACGATGAGTGATCGTGCCTCTTTCATCAAATACTTTAGAACAACCATCAAAGACCAGCTCATCTTGACCGCCAATTTGATTAAGATAGATCACTGGAAGATGCGTTCTTTGACAATGCTCTTTAATTAACTGTGTACGGACATGGGGTTTTTCACGGTTATATGGCGAGGCGTTAATAGATAAAACAAGATCTGCCCCTGCTTGTTTTAATGCATCGATAGGCTCATTAATCCAGATATCCTCACAAATTAACAAACCTAAGTGGTAACCTTTAAATGGCACAACACAACGTTCATTTCCTTGTTGGAAATATCGTTTTTCGTCAAACACACCGTAATTAGGTAATTGTTGTTTGAAATAACGTGCTTGTAACTCACCTTTATAGAAAAATGAGAGTGCGTTATAAATTTTGCCGTTTTGCCACCAAGGATGTCCAACAACAATTGCTGTTTTTTTACTTGCTTGTTCTAAACGCGTAAGTTGTGTTTCACAGCGTTGCTGGAAATCAGGACGAAATAGCAGATCTTCAGGAGAGTAACCGCATAACGCCAGCTCAGAAAACATGACCAAATCGGCCTCTTCTTGCGCTTTAACGGTAGATAACATGCGTTCACAGTTACCTTCTATATCGCCAACAACCCAATTGAGTTGAGCCATTGCGAGTTTTAATTTACGACTCATAAAAATTAGTCTCTCCGCTATCTTTCGCATTAAAAGAAAGCTAGTTTAAAAATATATTCGTTATCTGAAAAGGTTATTCTTTAAAATCATTCGCATCTAGCTCATGACGGGATAACAATTTGTAAAACTCAGTTCGATTGCGTCCTGCCATGCGTGCCGCTTGAGTCACGTTGCCTTTCGTCATTTGCAGTAGCTTTCTCAAATAAGTCATTTCAAAATGCCCTCTTGCTTCAGCAAATGTGGGTAAAGCGGTATTTTCACCCTGTAAGGCTTGTGTCACTAAAGCTTCACTAATAACTGGAGCTGTCGTTAAAGCGACGCATTGTTCAATCACGTTAACTAATTGACGCACATTTCCGGGCCAACTTGCTGTCATCAAGCATTTCATCGCATCAGTGGAAAAACTTCGGACAAAAGGCTTATGGCGTTTAGCTGATTCGCGTAATAGGTGATTTGCAAGCACAGGAATGTCTTCAGCTCTCTCACTTAATGTAGGAATTCGTAGATTCACCACATTTAAACGATAGAACAAATCTTCACGGAATTCATTACGTTCCATCGCTTTAGGTAAATCACGATGTGTGGCAGAAAGGATACGGACATCAATATCAATATCACGGTTGCTTCCTAATGGGCGAACTTTTCGCTCTTGCAAAACACGTAATAATTTAACTTGTAATGCCATTGGCATATCGCCAATTTCATCTAAAAACAGTGTACCGCCTTCAGCCGCCTGAAATAGACCTTCACGACTACTTACTGCTCCTGTAAAAGCACCTTTCGCATGACCGAATAGTTCAGATTCTAAAAGTTGTTCTGGTAAGGCGCCACAGTTAATGGCTATAAAAGGCTTTTTGGCTCTAGGACTTGCACGATGAATAGCTTGAGCAAGAACTTCTTTACCTGTACCACTTTGGCCATTAATAAGTACACTGACATCAGATTGTGCGACTAACTTTGCTTGCTCTAATAAACGTAGCATTTGTGGGCTACGCGTCACGATATCTTTTGACCACTCTTCATCTGAAACCGTGGTCACTAATTCCAGCGCTTCATCAATTGCCTTATAAAGTGCATCTCGATCAACGGGTTTAGTTAAAAAGCTAAATACACCTTGTTGTGTTGCTGCAACGGCATCAGGAATAGAGCCATGAGCAGTTAGAATAATGACTGGCATTCCGGGTTGCTGGCGCTGTATTTCAGCAAACAATGCCATACCATCCATTTCATCCATGCGCAGATCGCTAATAACAAGGTCTATTTTTTCTTTTAAGAGAAGTTTTAGTGCTTCTTGCCCACTTTCAGCGGTGAAGATATGAAAACCTTCACTTGTTAACCGCATACCAAGTAACTTTAATAGCCCAGGATCGTCATCGACAAGTAAAAGATTTGCTGATTTATGGCCAGCCATGCACATTCTCCTTATTTAGATCCTGCTTCAGTCGGTTTAGCATCCTGTTTTTCTATTTCAGTTTTAACAGGCTCAGGTTTAACCACTTCAGGTTTTGCAGATTCTGGTTTTGAAGGTTCAGGTTTAACCGCTGTTGCAGAAGGTGTTTTTTCCTCACCCTTTGTTTTTTCTGTTATCGATTGTGTATGTGTAGAAGTAGACTTTTCAGTCGGTTTTTCAACGACTGGCTTTTCAACAACTGTCTTTTCTGTTTCAGGGGATGTGGTTGCCACACTCTCCGTTAAGTCTTCATTTTGTGATAACGAATCAACAGAGCCACTTTGTTTTCTATTCGATAACTGCCTTTCAATTTGGGTAAGGCTTTCAAGCTTCTTCAGTGTGATATTCAGTTCATGCTGTAATGCATTATTCTCTTTTCTTAGGGTATCTATTCTATTATCTGTTTCTGTGGTTAAACGACGATAACGATTTTTTTCTTCTGCTAAAGAGAGAATGAGTGTTTGATTTTCAATCCATGTTGATAATAAAACACGCATAGAACTTGGAAATTGTAGCTTATAGCTTTCTAGTAACACTAATTGTGTTCGACGATCAGCAATCGTCATACCAGCACGCTCTAATAAAATGCTTTTATAAAATGCATCATCCCAACCTGTAACGACAACACTATTTGCTTGGCGTTGTGCTTCTGTAGTCATAATGCGATTCGTACATTCAATTGTGCGTAACCAATAAAGTGCATTATTAATGCCTTCATCATAAAAAGCACTTAATGTTTTACATTCAGCCCAACGGTAATCAATTGTTCTTTGTTTAACAACGGGTACATCAGGCTCGGGTTCTAACGACGCAGTGAGCGACTTTGGTGTACAGCCCGAAAGAACCAGTGGAAGCATAATAAACAAGACACACTGTTTCCAATTTAATGCGATCTTTCTAGTTGATGCAGGAGCCATAGATAACGGTTCAGTACCAAGCATCTGTTTATTTATTTTTTTATACTCATGATGAGGAGATGCTTGTATTTGTGACCTGATTTGCATTATTTATTCTCAGAAAGTAGCGGTAATTCAATACGAAAACAGACATCGGCATAGTCAGAAGGAACAACACTTAATTCACCTTCCATTCTTTTGATACAGTCATGAGCAATGCTTAAACCTAAACCACTTCCTTTTACAGCACCTTTGCGTAGTAAAGAACCTTGAAAAAAGGGCTCAAAAATCATTTTTTGTTCAGATTCAGGGATAGGCGTTCCTTTATTGGCTATATCAATCACTATCTTCTGTTCAACTTGATAACTAGAGATCCAGATATTACCTGATTCAGCACCATAGTGCACCGCATTCGAATAGAGATTGTCGATAACTCGTGATAATAATGTCGCTTCTGCTCGACATTTTGTCAGATTAAGTGAAATTATCGTTTTAATCTCTTTTGCTCTAGCAGGTAAGCTGTGTGCTAATACCACATCATTCACTAAATGAGTTAAATCGACCTCTTCAATTTGCTGAGGAACCTCAGAAAGTTTACGATTATAATCAAGTAGTTGTTCAATCAATAACTGTAACTGTTTACTACTATTATCAAGAATAGAAACCACTTCTTTTTGATCGAGCGTTAAAGGACCCGCAACTTCATCAGCTAATAATTCTGTACCTTCTCGCATACTAGCAAGTGGCGTTTTTAACTCATGAGAAATATGACGTAAAAACTCATGACGTTGTGATTCAAGCCATGCTAATCGTTCACTTAACCAAATAATACGTTGAGCTAACGATCGAAGCTCTCTAGGCCCTTGAAAAGAATCCAAATTGTTACTAAGCGTTCGCCCTTCTCCCAATCGATTGATCATCTTTTCAATTCCCTTAACTGGGCCGATGATCATTCGTGTAAATAGTGCGATGAGGATCAAACTGAATACGAACACAATAAGACTTTGCCAGCCGAAATAACGTCCTTTCTCAGCAATTGCCATTTGTAACTGTTCGCCACGGCTAAAGATAATCTCTTTTGTTAGCATTACTATACGATTATTGGCATAAGAGAACTGCTCAAGAGCTTGTTGCATATCTTTCGTAGGTTCACTGCTTTCACACTGAATAGACTTTAGCTTTTCAAGTGAAGAATTAAGCACGTCGGCTTCTTTAGATGAAGAAAGTGGAATTATGGTTTGTTGTAATGTTGAGAAGAGTTTGGTGTATTGCTGATAGCGTTGTTGGTACATATCATCATCAGTCTTATCACGTAAAACACAATAACGACGATAGTTTCCTTCCATCTCAATAGCTAAATTTCGCATAACTTCACTGCGTTCAGTATCAGCTAATGCATTTTTATTAGTAATTGCTGCTTGATTACTTAATTGATCGAGACTTTGATAAGCTTGATAAGCAAGGACAAGTAAAGGTAATAGCACCATCCAAAATGCCATTATCACGAGCTGTCTTAAAGAACGAGGAAAAATACGCCACTTTTTCAATGAAATCATCTCAACACCTATTAGAGTAATGCGATGCTACATGACTTGATAACAAGAAAAAAGTCCGACATTAGAAAATCAGGTGAGGATAACAAACACAAGCGAGAAAATATGACAGGCTCTAGAAGTGGGAGAGCGGAATATCTTACTGAGATATTCCGCCCGTCAAAATTTCATCTCTTTTCTCTCTAAAAGAGGATGAAGGTGGTGCCTCACTCCACGTGTCGCCCTGTGTTTGATAAGGTCCGAAGACGAGTATCATGATGTTGGACGGTAGGCACCTTACTCTGGCGTCATTCCTGGCTTATGTGGTATGTTCCCACCCATATTGTGGACCGACATAAAAAGTTGAATGAGCAACTGATTTATATAATGCACAACGCGTGCCAACTTTTCAAGAATAACATTAAGTAATTGAAAGAAAACAAGAAATAAAAACACCTCTATGATATTTTAATTACGTCTCTCTTTTATCTAGTTATAAAGTAACCAAGCTGTCTCCATATCCAGACAGAGTTACCCCATATTTTATAAACGCTTATATTTCAATAAATTAAGTGTCGCCAAAAAGAGACAAGCTAATGACTAAGTGTCGTTGTTTTTACACAATAAAAAATAATGCCTTTATTATCAATACAATAAAGCCTCTCGCTAAGTAGAGGCTTTATGTATTTACTACTAAGATAATTTACTTCTAATTAATCAAACTGCTTCCTTGCATTACGGAATAGTCGCATCCAAGGGCTATCTTCACCCCAGTTATCAGGATGCCAAGAGTTACTGACCGTTCTAAATACACGCTCAGGATGAGGCATCATAATAGTTGAACGTCCATCCTTTGTTGTAACAGCCGTGATCCCTTTTACTGAACCATTAGGATTTAATGGGTATTGTTCTGTTGGTTGACCATAATTATCAACAAAACGTAATCCCACTAAATTTTGTGCCTCTAATTGTGCTAATTGTTCAGCATGACGAAATTCCGCAAAACCTTCCCCATGAGAAACAGCGATAGGCATTTGTGAACCCACCATGCCCTGTAGCAATAATGATGGGCTTTCTGTCACTTTGACCAAACTAAAGCGAGCTTCAAAACGCTCAGAACGGTTACGAACAAAACGAGGCCATAAATCCGCCCCCGGAATAAGTTCAGATAATGTTGACATCATTTGACAACCATTACAGACACCAAGCGATAAGGTATCTTGGCGTTCAAAGAATTGAGTAAATTCATCACGTAAACGAGAATTAAATAGAATAGATTTAGCCCAACCTTCACCTGCACCTAATACGTCACCGTAAGAGAATCCTCCGCACGCCACCAGCACATCAAAATCACTTAATGAACGTCGTGACGAATGTAGGTCACTCATATGAACGTCAATAGCATCAAAACCAGCTCGGTCAAAAGCTGCCGCCATTTCAACATGAGAGTTAACGCCTTGCTCTCTTAGTACAGCAATACGAGGGCGGCTTCCTGTTGCAATATAAGGAGCTGCAATATCTTCGCTTGGGTCAAAGGTTAAATGCACGTTTAATCCCGGATCATTGATGTCCTGTTTTGCCTGATGTTCTTCATCAGCACACTCAGGGTTATCGCGTAAACGTTGCATTTGCCATGTTGTTTCAGCCCACCAAAGACGTAGCGTACTGCGTTTTTCATTATAAACTTCAGTTTCACGACTTTGAATTATAACGGCATCATCTTGTGTTGCTTGACCTAAATAGTGTAAGCAATCGGCTAAACCGCATTGGGTAAATAATGATTCAACTGCATCTTGATGTTGAGCACTAATTTGGATCACGCCACCTAGCTCCTCATTAAAGAGTCCCGCTAAGATATCTTCATCATAAGCACTAATATCAACATTTAACCCACAGTGACCAGCAAACGCCATTTCTGCAAGAGTGACAAATAAACCGCCATCAGAGCGATCATGATAAGCCAACAATTTGCCTTCATTGACCAATTGTTGCATCACATTAAAGAATTGTTTTAGCTGTTCTACATTACGAAGGTCTGCGGCTTTTTGACCTAACTGGCGATAAACTTGTGCTAAAGCTGTCGCACCTAATGCGTTATGTCCATTACCCAGATCAATCAGATATAAACGGTTACCTGATTGTGTCGATAATTCAGGCGTTACCGTTTTACGTACATCTTCAACGCGAGAGAATGCTGTAATAACTAAAGAAAGCGGAGAGGTAACTTCTTTGTTTTTTCCATCTTTATCCTGCCAACGTGTTTTCATTGACATAGAGTCTTTACCAACAGGAATAGTGATACCTAACTCTGGGCATAACTCCTCACCAATAGCTTTCACTGCATCATACAAACCTGCATCTTCACCAGGATGCCCCGCTGCCGACATCCAATTAGCCGAAAGCTTAATGCGATTAAGTGCTTCTACATCACAGCCAGCCATATTTGTTAACGCTTCGCCGACAGCCATACGTGCAGATGCGGCAAAATCTAATAGTGCGATTGGCGCCCGTTCACCAATCGACATTGCCTCACCATAATAGCTATCTAATGTTGCTGTGGTAACAGCACAGTTAGCAACAGGTATTTGCCAAGGACCAACCATTTGATCACGAGCAACCATGCCTGTTACAGTGCGGTCACCAATGGTAATTAAGAAGGTTTTTTCTGCCACAGTAGGTAAATGAAGCACTCGATAAACTGCATCTTTTAAATCAATATCTTTACGATCTAGATACTCACCTTCTGTTTTTTGTGATTTCACATCACGTAACATTTTAGGCGCTTTACCTAATAATATGTCCAATGGCATATCAATGGGCTTATTATCAAAGTGTGTATCGTTTAATACTAATTCACGCTCTTGCGTTGCTTCACCAATTACAGCATAAGGTGCTCTTTCACGTTGGCATAACGCATCAAACAGAGGCATTTTTTCTGGTGATACTGCCAACACATAACGTTCTTGAGATTCATTACACCAGATTTCAAGTGGGCTCATCCCCGGCTCATCATTTAAAACATCACGCAGTTCAAAACGACCACCACGACCACCATCATTGACTAATTCAGGCATCGCATTAGAAAGACCACCAGCCCCTACATCATGAATAAATAAGATAGGGTTATCATCACCCAACTGCCAGCAACGATCGATAACTTCTTGGCAACGTCGCTCCATTTCTGGATTGTCACGTTGAACAGAAGCAAAATCTAAGTCCGCATCAGATTGCCCTGAAGTCATAGAAGAAGCCGCACCGCCGCCCAGACCGATGTTCATAGATGGGCCACCTAATACGATCAACTTAGCGCCAACAGTGATCTCCCCTTTTTGAACATGGTCTTCACGAATATTACCAATGCCACCAGCTAGCATAATTGGTTTATGATAACCGCGAATTTCAACACCATTATGGCTATTAACTTGTTCTTCATAAGTTCTGAAATAGCCTAGTAATGCAGGACGACCGAACTCGTTATTAAATGCGGCACCACCCAGTGGACCTTCTGTCATGATGTCTAATGCATTAACAATACGCTCTGGTTTGCCAAAATCTTCTTCCCAAGGCTGTTCAAATCCTGGAATACGCAGGTTAGATACTGAAAATCCTACTAAACCCGCTTTAGGCTTAGCACCACGCCCCGTTGCACCTTCATCTCGAATTTCACCACCAGAGCCTGTTGCAGCTCCCGGCCAAGGTGAAATCGCTGTTGGGTGGTTGTGTGTTTCTACTTTCATCAAGATATGTACGGGTTCTTGATGATAATGGTAATGCCCTTTTTCAGCATCTGGATAAAAACGTCCAGCAACCGACCCTTCCATAACAGCCGCATTATCTTTATATGCTGACATGACATAATCAGGAGTTTGCTCAAACGTATTTTTAATCATTTTAAATAATGACTTATCTTGCGCTTTGCCATCAATAATCCAATCTGCATTAAATATTTTATGGCGACAATGTTCAGAGTTGGCTTGTGCAAACATATAAAGCTCAACATCAGTTGGATTACGCGCTAAACGATTAAAAGCATCGACTAAATAATCAACTTCATCATCAGCAAGTGCTAATCCCATTTCAATGTTTGCTTTAACAAGCGCATCTTTACCTTTAGCAAGCACATCTATCGTTTTTAATGGTGCTGGCGTTTGCTCTGCAAACAGTGCATTCACATCTTGATGATTTAAGAAAATGGTTTCCATCATTCGGTCATGAATCAAACCATAAAGCTGTTGCCATTGAGTTTCTGTCATCGTATCGCCTTCAATAAAGTAAGCGATACCACGTTCAATTCTGACCACCTTGGATAAACCACAGTTATGTGCAATATCTGTTGCTTTAGAAGACCAAGGTGAAATCGTTCCAGGGCGAGGTGTCACCACTCGCATTTCCCCAACAGGCTCATGCTCTGTTAATGAAGGCCCGTAATGTAATAATTGGCTTAATTTAATCTGGTCATCTTCAGATAACTGCCCTTCCACTTTTGCGAAATGAACAAATTCCGCATATATACCTTGCACAGGAAGGTCATTTTCCTGACATTGAGTGAGTAATTTATTAATACGAAACGCGGATAAAGCGGGGGAGCCACGCAGGATTTCCATAGTATTGAGTTCTCTCTTTTAGCAGCTAGCCTGATCAATCATTCAGGGGAAACGCGCCTAGTATAATAGAATAACCGCTCAGACGAAACCGTTTGCGTGAACAAAATAACGGCATTTGACTTAGTGTGTTTTAATGATTAATTGGTGTAATCAAGTTGCGTATTACCAATATGTTAAGCAAAATGCTCGATTACTGGAAATTTATCCATGTTAAGATAACGACTTTACACACAACAACAAACAACGTTAACGAGAAATAACCTATTGAATAATATAAGGATAAACTATTTCGTTATCGTTATCATAGCGCTCTTTTCAGCGGCAATTATTGCGTTGAATATTACTTGGCCCGATAGGCAAAAAGCGCAGATAAATAAGATTTTATCTCGTGGTGAGTTAAGAATTAGTACGATGCCGTCACCATTGATAACGATGAACGATAAAAAGGACCCCGTAGGTTTCGATTATGAATTAGTGAAACGCTTTGCTGATTATCTGGGCGTGAAGCTTGTCGTTAATATGCGGACAAATATCAACCAAATGTTTGATGATCTGGAGAACAATAAAGCAGACTTTATCGCAGCTGGATTACTTTACAACAAAGAGAGATTAGATACGACACGTAGTGGACCTGCTTACTTTTCAGTGTCTCAGCAATTAATTTACCGTAAAGGAACATTAAGGCCACGTAGCTTTGATGCTTTAGATGGACGCCTTGTCGTCACAGCAGGATCAGCCCATGCAAGCTTATTGCGTACACTAAAAGAAACGCAATACCCTGAGCTTGAGTGGGAAGAATCAGACAATCAAACAACCTCTCAACTACTTGAAGCGCTATCAGAAGGTAAAATTACCTATGTTTTAGCCGACTCAATCAGTGTTGCGGTACAACAACGTATTCACCCTAATGTTGCCGTAGGATTTGAAGTCACTGAAAGTCGTCCTCTGACATGGTATTTACCTGATAGTGAAGATAATAGTTTGTATGCCGCTATGCTAGATTACTTTAACCAATTATCTCAAGAAGATGTATTAGCACGATTAGAAGAAAAGTATTTTGGTCATGTAGGTTCATTTGATTACTTCGACACTATCTCTTTTATTACTGCAATTGATTCCATTTTGCCAAACTATCAACCTCTTTTTGAGAAATATGCGGATACCTTTGATTGGCGATTATTAGCAGCAATGGCATGGCAAGAATCACATTGGGATCCTCATGCAACGTCACCAACAGGCGTTAGGGGGCTTATGATGCTAACACGCCCTACAGCATCAAGTATGGGAGTCACTGATAGGCTTGATCCTGAAGAAAGTATTCGTGGTGGTGCTCAATATCTTAAACATCTTCTTTCTCGTTTACCTGAGTCTATCCCTGAAGATGAGAAAATTTGGTTTGCATTAGCCGCCTACAACATGGGCTTTGGTCATATGCTTGACGCCAGAAGGCTGACCGAACAACAAGGCGCAGATCCTGACAGTTGGTTAGATGTGAAATCAAGATTACCGCTACTTAGTCAGAAAAAATATTATGTTGACCTCCCTTATGGCTACGCAAGAGGACATGAAGCTTATCGCTACGTTGAGAATATTCGTCGATATCAACTGAGCCTTGTAGGCTATCTCCAAGCTAAAGAGAGTAAAAACAAGATCCTATCTAAAGACAAAGAAAGCACTGAAGGTGCGGATCAAGAGACATCATCATTAACATTAACGCAAGAATCATCTCGTTATTAATGATGTACTACATACCGTTCAGCCTCTTTTATAGAGGCTTATTCTAGGCTTAACACATTTACCCTGCCATTCCTGATATCCCATAGCAGATTTTCCCTCTCAATATCTCCTTAATATTTTCTTAATATTAAAAATTGTTACATTTTCCCCTACCTTTATTTAACCAAAGTTGGAAAAAAATCGTGTTAATGAATGGTAACACTCATTAGTTAAATCACTCACTCGATGAGTAAAATGTATCAAAAATAGCCCAACAAGTCTTTTTTTGACTATCAGAATAGGTGAAATATAAGAAAAAATTAACTTAAATACGTAGGAATTATCTCATTAGTTATTGTTCATTTTATGATTATTCTTTTTGGAAAACTTTTTTTTCGATAAAAATTAACCTAATATCTATGTTATTAACATATAACCCTTTGAATTGTATGCATTATGATAATCTATAATTGATTTTATTAATTTTCTTAAAGTAATGTTAATAATATCAATTTCTATAAAGTTAAAACAATGTTAATTATATTGTCTATTAAATTTATCTGCCTGATAAACTTTTTTACCCATAAATTGAGTAATAAAAAGAATAAATCTATATAAAATTCTATTAATGTGGAATAGGCCAGATTAAATCTGAAATTTGCGGAAACTGACAAAACGTTATATCAAATAGAATGCCTTTGTTGATATCATATAAACCAGTCATTATTCGAAACAACTCGAAATATAATGCAAATCAATTTTTATATTCCGACATTAATATTATTTTTTCATAAATAATAATACGCACGATCTTCAAGGGATTATCTATAATGAAACTGAGTAAAATTGCTTTAGCTGCTGCTTTAGTATTTGGTATTAATTCTGTTGCAACTGCTGAAACTTCTACACCAAAAGTTGGCGCAACTAAAGGCGAAATTCAATTAAAAGGTGAAATTGTTAATTCAGCTTGTGGATTAGCAGCTTCTTCAAGTCCAGTTATTGTTGATTTCAGCGAAATCCCAACATCTGCATTAGCAAATATGCAAAAAGCGGGTAACGTTAAAAAAGATATCGAATTACAAGACTGTGATACTACCGTAGCAAAAACAGCAACTGTTAGCTATACACCAAGCGTTGTTAATGCAACAAACAAAGATTTAGCATCTTTCGTTTCTGGCTCAGCTTCTGGTGCGGGTATCGGTTTAATGGATGCTGGTAGCAAATCAGTTAAATGGAATACAGCAACAACGCCAGTACAATTAGTTAATGGTGTTTCAAAAATTCCATTCGTTGCTTACGTTCAAGCTGAATCAGCAGACGCAACTGTAACTCCGGGTGAATTCCAAGCCGTTATCAACTTCCAAGTTGATTATCAGTAATCGTTTTATTTATTTAAATTAATTAAATAATAAATTAATTACTGCATTAACGCAGGGGATTTCCTCTGCGTTAAATTTGATAAAACACTTCAATTTAATAAAAAATAAAAATAAAAATAAAAAGTAATTAAATAAATATTCATTATTTAATTAATTAGTTTCTATTTAATTAATAATTAGGCGTTTATTCATGTTAATTTCTTATTTTCACAGCACAATATGGAAAAACATTTGTGCCATTTTGCTATTGTGCTTAGCGTTTTTCGCTCAAGCCGAGCAAGATGATTCTGTGGAATTTAACATTCACATGTTAGATGCTGAAGATAGAGATAATGTCGATCTGTCTCGCTTTGCAACTTCTAATTACATTATTCCTGGTATGTACTATTTGGATATCCGTATAAATGGACGTGATTTCCCTCGCCAAAACATTAATTATGTTGAAGTAAAACCTAATTATTCTGTTGCTTGTATTGACCCTTCTCTTCTAAAAAAATTAACCATTAACGAAGAAAATCAAAAATTTATCGAAGAAATTTCCCCTGATTGCTTCAATATCAATCAATTACCTGGTATCTCCATCAAAAATGATGGCGGTATTCTTGATATTGTTATTCCTCGTTCATTAATGAAATACGAAGATGCAGACTGGACTCCTCCCGAATTATGGGACCCAGGTGTATCAGGGGTGTTACTTGACTATACCTTAACAGGAACATCAACACGTCCTAATAAAGGTAACAATAACAACTCGCTGACAGGCTATGGGCAAGCGGGTATTAACTTTGGTGAATGGCGTTTACGCGCTGAATACCAAGGAAATTATTCATCTGAATACTCATCAAACAATAGCTTTGATTGGAATCAGATCTACGCCTACAAACCACTGCCCACTCAAGCAGCTAAATTAACGTTAGGTGAAACGTATTTAAATTCCCAAGTTTTTGATAGTTTTCGTTTTACTGGCGCCAATATCCAAAGTGATGAAAGAATGTTGCCACCATCTTTGCAAGGTTATGCACCAGAAATTCATGGTATTGCAAATACTAATGCTAAAGTTACCGTCACTCAAAATGGTCGCTTAATTTATGAAACCACTGTTCCTGCTGGCCCTTTTGTTATTAAACATTTACAAGATACGGTACAAGGTCAATTAGATGTTCGAGTGGAAGAACAAAACGGCAAAGTAAACGAATTTCAAGTGCAAACAGCTAATTTACCGTATATGACACGCCCTGGTTCAGTGCGTTATAACACATCAATCGGTCAGCCATCACTCAACAACCATAAAATGCAAGGCCCTATTTTTTATCAAGGTGATTTTTCATGGGGAATGAATAACACATGGTCACTGTATGGTGGTGTTTTATTAACAGCTAAAGATTACAATGCGTGGTCATTAGGTTTAGGTCACGATATGGGGCGCCTAGGTACGCTTTCTGGTGATGTAACTCAATCTTATAGCCAAACCTATGATAATGAAAATATCAACGGAATGTCATTCAAACTGAACTATGCGAAAACATTCGATGAATACCATAGTACAATTACTTTTGCAGGCTATCGTTTTTCAGAGAAAACATTCCGTTCTTTTTCTCAATATATTGATGAGCGTTACAACGCTATCAATAACAATGGTTATGAAAAAGAGATGTATACCATTACTGGTAACAAAACTTTCTGGGCTGATGATACTGAAAAATCAACAACACTTTATCTTTCTTATCGTCATCAAAATTATTGGGATAAAAATACACAAGAACAATATGGTGTAACGGTAAGCCGTAACTTTTCGATTATGGGTATAGAGCAGATTAACACTAACTTGTCTGCATTCCGTACTCAGCATAAAGGAAATACTGATGACAGTATTTCTTTCAATATTTCAGTTCCATTAGGTAGTGGCAAAAATATAGGTTATAGCCTGCAAGACAGTAACGGAAAAGTGAACCAAATGGCCTCTTATTCCGATAACAGCAATTATAATAATTTGTGGCGTGTCCGTGCGGGGTTAAGTTCAGACCATAAAGCCAATACTGATGGTTATTATCAACACCGTTCGCAATATGCTGAAATTAACGCTAATGCAAGCTATCAACAAGATAATTATGTTGCTGTAGGTGCGACAGTAAAAGGCGGATTTACAGCTACTCGTCATGGAGCTGCATTACATAGTAGCAGCATGACATCCAGTACAGCTCGAATGATGGTTGATACAGATGGCGTCCCAGGTGTGCCGTTTAATAACCAAAGTACGACAACAAATCTATTTGGTATTGGGGTAATTACTGACTTAACCAGCTATAACAACGTTGATGCGCGTATTGATGTTGATAAAATGGATTCAAATATTGAAACACATAAAGCCATCACCTCCACAACATTAACTGAAGGGGCTATTGGTTACTACACATTCCCAGTGCGTCAAGGTGAACGTCTAATGGCTATCTTACAAACAGCTGATCAAAAATATCCGCCGTTTGGTGCTGACGTCACTAATAAAGATGGTGAAAATATGGGAATGGTGATGGAAGAAGGCCTAGTTTATATTGCGGGTGTTAACCTCAATGAATCATTAAACGTGATCTGGGGTGGTAAAACCCAATGTACGATTACGATCCCGGCAACCATTAACGATCCACTAAAACGTGAATTGTTATTATGTCAGTGATTTTAATGAACAAAATGAATTACTAGAGATAAATGTATGAACTCATTCAACACACTTAAAACACTTTTTTGCGGTTCACTACTTGCATTAAGCATGGTGAATACAACACAAGCTGGTGTGTCATTAGATAGAACACGGATCGTGTTAACTGGTAGTGAAAATTCAGCCAGCGTAAATTTAAAAAATACTAGCCCTGATATTCCATTTTTGGCTCAATCATGGGTTGAAAATGAACATGGGCAAAAAATTGCCTCTCCTTTAGTGGCGCTTCCTCCTTTACAACGTCTTGATGGTGACCAAAAAGGGGTTGTAAGAATAACTAAAACTGCAGAGATTGGGCTTTTGCCACAAGATAGAGAATCATTGTTTTATTTAAACGTTCGTGAAATTCCACCAGCACCAAAACAAGCGAATGTGTTGCAAATGGCAATGCAGTCACGAATCAAATTATTCTATCGACCTACGGCTATTATTCCTGAAAAACCGGGCATGGTTTGGCAAGATCAGTTGGTATTTAAGAAACAAAATAATCAATTTATCGCAGAAAATCCAACACCTTACTACATCACTATTATTGGTCTTTCGAATAAATTAAATGGTGAAGATAGCGATAAGTTAACCACTTTCCCTGGTTTAATGGTTGCACCTAAATCATCACTGGAAATTCCAGTTAAAACCAATGGCGTCAATCAATTTTATATGATGTATGTAAATGATTATGGTGGACATCCTGAATTGAAATTTGTTTGCCAACAAAACAGCTGCAAAGTGGCACCGAAAGAACAACAACCAAAATATTAATCAACTTGACGCCGGTAGGAATAAAATGAAACCAACAACAGCAAATTTTTATTTCAATACGCTAAAATTATTTTTTACTGGCGCAATATTATGTACTCCGATTGTGGCATCTGCTTATATTCATGGTGAAGTTCGCACTGTCGGAGGACCTAATATTTTTAGAGTTGAGTTAAATAACGCAACATTTCCTAATAACAGACCCGGTGAAACTGCCACAGTAAATTTTTCTTTACCTGATAGATATTTAGCAACGGTTTATTGTCCTAAAGATCCCTTAGTTCCGAATTCTCGCACTTATTATATGGCGAATTCTGATCTACGCTATTTAGGCAATAATTACTATGAACTTAATGAATACGTCGATGTTCAGATCAAGTTTTCTATTTGGGGCCCAGAAACACTTCCTACAGTTCCTTTTATTGAAAAGCCGAACAATCGAAATGGGCAACAAGGTTGTCGCGTTCCTGAATCACCAAAACCCAACATGTCATCCGGAAGTAGCGGTGTATTAGTATTTCGTCTGAAAAAACCGATTATTAATGGGGTTTCATTAACAGGGCAAGCTGTAGCGCAAATGTATGCCCGTGTAGGTAATGGCTTATATCAAGAGTATGGCCCTGAACCAATTTCAAAATTAGTGATTAGTTCAGGGATCTTAACCACTGAAGATAGATGCATATTTAATAATGGCTCTCCAATTACCTTTGATTTTGGCAATGTTGGTAATACTTCTGACTATTTAAATGGCCAAAACTATAAAATCACACGCAATATTCCAATAAAATGTGAAGGTGGTAGTTTTACTAACCCTAACAGTCGAATTATGTTTAAAATTCAAACAGGAAGCTCAGGTGTTGCCAGCTTTAATCCTAATTATCTTGGTACAACAGGACCTGTAGATAGAACAAATTTAGGTATTGTTTTAAGAGATAAATCAGGAACGATTGTGCCACCTAATAAATATTTTTCTGTCGGGAAGCTGAATAATTTTAAAGGTAATTGGGAAGTCACTGCTGCTCCGATTGCAAAGGCAGGGAGCAAAATCACAGAAGGTGAGTTTTCAGCACATGCCACATTAGTTGCGGAGTTTATGTAATGGAAAATCCAATAATAAAATCTGCTATTTTTCTTTTATTGTTACTATCACCTTCTACCTTTGCTGCGACAGAGCTGATTGGTGGTGATATGGAGTTTAAAGGCGTTGTGGTTACACATGGTTGTACCATAGTTGCTGGTGATGAAAATAAGGTAATCGATTTTAAGCAGATATCCGCCAAAGATCTCTATACCTTTCAAAAAAGTGAACCCGTTGCTTTTAGTATTAGTTTAGAAAATTGCAGCCAAGATATTTATAAAAGTGTCACAATTACACTTGATGGGAAAGAGCATCCAACTATGTCGAATCATCTTGCCGTTGTTGGTACAGGATCTGAAGATCCTAAAAGTATCGGGATTGTATTTACTGATGTGCAACGCAATGTTATTCAATTAAAAAAGCCGAGCACAACTCGACTTCTTAATAATAAACGTATTCAGTTTAATTTTATGACGTATGTTGAGGCATCACCCTCTGCACTGAAAAATCAAACATTGCTAACAGGCCCTTTCCAAGCACAAGCAACCTATACCCTTAATTATCAGTAAACAGATATTTATTCTTTTGTAGCTTGTTCTGTATTGACTAAAACAGGGCTATTCTTTTGCTTTTTAAGTTGTTTCTTTTCAGCCCTTCTCATCTTAAAAAATTGGCTTAAAAGCTGTGAACACTCTTCACCTAATACACCTGACGTTATCTCAACTTTATGGTTCATTCCCGGATGCTGTAAGATATCAATAAATGAGCCAGCAGCACCTGTTTTTAGATCGGATGCACCATAAACCACGCGTTTTACACGGCTATGTACAATCGCTCCAGCACACATCACACAAGGCTCGAGAGTAATATAGAGAGTAGCATCAAGGAGACGATAATTTTGTAAATGCTTTCCCCCTTTGCGTAACGCCATAATCTCTGCGTGTGCCGTGGGATCGTTATCAATAATTGAATGATTCCATCCTTTAGCAATGATTTTATTATCAACGACTAATACAGCGCCCACCGGTATTTCACCGATTTCTTGTGCTTTTTGCGCTTGCTCAATCGCTTTATGCATCCAATAAATATCATCTTTAACTTTATTCACAAGGATATCTCTTCATTATCATATAGCGGGATATTGTACCCTGTTTTCTATTGATAACTAAAGAGATTGTCTTGAATTGTTTATGACAAAGATAGCAAGATAAAACTTTAGTTTACGCGCGCTTCTGTGGCTAATTTTATAGCTAAAGCCCCTAAGATTGTCGCCATAAACCAACGTTGAATTAATGCCCAGCGTGGTCTTTGCATAAAGAATCCAGCGATTGATCCCGCAGCAATAACAATCAAGGCATTCACTGTAATACTAATAATAATTTGGATACTACCAAGGACTAATGACTGATTTAATACACTACCATTCCCAATAGTTATAAATTGAGGTAGAAGTGAAAGGTACATCAATGCGATTTTAGGATTGAGAAGATTAGTGACAAATCCCATTACAAAAAGCTTTGTCGTATTACCTGAAAGGAGTTTTTTCGGATGAAAGATAGAGCGTCCACCAGGTTTAATCGACTGCCAAGCAATATAAAACAGATAAATAGCACCACAAATTTTTAATGTATCGTAAGCATAAGGTACCGCCATAAAAATAGCCGTAATACCAAATGCAGCTAATAACATATAAAAAATATAGCCAACAGCCACACCGATTAATGAAATAAATCCAGCCTTTTTCCCTTGAGAGATTGAGCGTGAAATCAGGTAAATCATATTAGGGCCTGGTGTTAATACCAAACCCAAGGACAAAAGCGCAAATGTCCACATATTAAACAGTGTTGGCATAATACACCCCTTATTTATTGCATTATTTAACATCAATAACAGAGTGTTAGGTGTGCGGGATACCACAAAAAATACTATTTTTTGTTATTTGTTTTCATTTTTCTATTTAGATAGTTTTGCTTTAAATATATATTACTGATATATTTTAGTAGCTTATAAGCTACATTTTGCCAATAAAAACTATCAAACATTATCTAACAATAGATGGCAAAGACTTATATGCCGACTATTTCAGAAAGATACGTGATCCTGTTGCTAAAGCCAAAATTGCATCGCGAGTAAATAGAATGGCAAGTGAATGTTTTGGCGATCATAAACCTTGTCGTGAAAGCATTTGGGAGCTACGAATTGATCAAGATGTGGATTATCGCGTCTACTATAGTTTAATCAATGGCGAAATTATATTGCTACTTCTAGCAGGAGATAAACGAACTCAGGATGCTGACATCAATAAAGCCATCCTATGTCTGAAGATTATTTAAAGAGGTAGATTATGCCAAAATCTCGTTTACACAATGACGCAATGATTGAGCTTTTGCGTGAAGATCCTAGTTTTGCAAAAGTATATTTACACCAAGCTTTTCTTGATATTGATGAAGATGGTGGGCAAGAAGCTTTTCTTATGGCATTACGCCATGTCGTAGAAGCTCGGGGCGGTATGGCAAAAATTGCCAAAAAAGCAGGAGTATCTCGAGAAACGCTTTATCGAACATTATCACCAACAGGAAACCCAACATTAAAAACATTACGTAATGTTATTAGTGCAACTGGCTTTCATTTCTCTTCATTAGCAAATATTTAATCTTTTATTTATACATTCTAATAAAGCATTTGAGCGATGCTACTTTAGGAAACTCACTATAAATGGTAACCTTACTCCCCCCTATACTTATAGTGCCTATTAAGCAAAAAGATTGGGGTAATATTCCTATTTGAATGATAAAACACTACTTTATCGGATATAGCGACACAAAACTGATAGATGGTAACATATAAGTGCAAGATATAAGTTACTGAAATTTAATAATTTATATATTAAGTGACTGATATGGCTTTACTAATTACGAAGAAATGTATCAACTGCGATATGTGTGAACCAGAGTGTCCAAATGATGCTATTTCAATGGGGGATGATATTTATGAAATTAATCCTGATCTTTGCACTGAATGTGTAGGACATTACGATAAACCAACTTGCCAATCGGTTTGTCCGATTACTAACACGATCATCATTGATCCTACTCATACTGAATCTCAAGATGAGTTATGGGAAAAATTCGTGTTGATCCACCACGCAGATAAGATCTAAACCTTATATCCATGATTTTGTGGGTGATAAATCTAAGAGAGCTATTTTTCTAAAATAACTGTCGCACAAGCATAGCGCTGTTCATCAGCAAGTGTCACGTGAATAGAGTTTATCCCCGCTTTCTCTGCCATTTCTTTTGCAACCGCTAAAAAATGCAATGTGGGTTTACCTAACTCATCATTACGTACTTCAAAATGATTAAAAGCCAATCCTAAACGAATACCTGTTCCTAATGCTTTTGCAGCGGCCTCTTTTACTGCAAACCGCTTAGCTAAAAAACGTATTGGCTGTTTATGGGATTGGTAAATTTCCCATTCTGCATTAGTGAGAATGCGACGAGCAAGGCGTTCACCAGTACGCCCTATAATTTCTTCGATACGCGATATTTCAACAATATCCATACCTAAACCAACAATAGCCATTAGCGGCGCGCTTCTCGCATTAAACGTTTCATTTCTTCAACTGCTGGCGCTAAACCACTAAATACGGCTCTACCAATAATGGCATGACCTATATTCAGTTCATACAATTCAGGTAAGGCAGCAATACGTTGTACGTTGTGATAATGCAAACCATGCCCTGCATTTACTTTTAAGCCTTTAGAGGCGGCATAAGTCACTGCATCACGAATACGTACAAATTCTTTTTCTTGAGCCATTTCATCTTCAGCGTCAGCATAAGCGCCAGTGTGGATCTCAATAAAAGGTGCGCCAACACGATCCGCCGCGTTAATTTGTTCATGGTCAGGGTCAATAAACAGAGAAACTTTAATACCCGCCAAAGATAAGCGTTTAATGGCATCAGCTATCTTTTCTTCATTAGCAACAACATCTAAACCACCTTCTGTTGTTACTTCTTGGCGTTTTTCAGGCACTAAACAACAAAAATCAGGTTGTGTTTGGCACGCGATCTCGATCATTTCTTCAGTGACAGCCATTTCCAGATTTAATCTTGTCTGAACTGTTTGGCTTATCAGCATTAAGTCACGATCAGTGATATGACGTCTATCTTCACGTAAATGAATAGTGATACCATCAGCGCCCGCTTGTTCTGCAACAAAAGCCGCTTGAACAGGATCGGGATACGTTGTGCCACGGGCATTACGAAGGGTGGCGATATGGTCAATATTAACGCCAAGTAGAATATCAGACATGCTCTTCTCCTGAAAAATAACGTTGCATTACCTTAGTTTACACATTCCATAGAGAAGAAAAAGACAATATTACTGTTCTACCATCAATGCTCTTTTCTTTGGGGCTTTTTTAATGGCAAATTGTCTAAAAAGTTCTCTACTTTTTAATGGTTTTCCACCTAAATAAGGCTTTAATGCCATTCTAGTAAACCTTTTTGCCGCTTTTAATGTTTCAACAGTAGGAAATTCGCGACTGGCTAAGGATTTTAATTCAAATCCAGTAAAACTATTATGATCAACCACTAAACTCGCAATAAAACCTTTTTCTTCTCGATAACGATAAGTCATCGAATCTGAAACAGGCTCTCCACTTCCTGCGCAATGCAAAAAATCCAGTCCATAACCAAGTTGGGTTAATAGCGCCAGTTCAAAGCGTCTTAAGGCTGCTTCTGGTGTAGTGTCGCTAGCTGCAAGAATTTGTAAGCAAGAAAGATATTCAAAAAAAAGCACACTGTAAGAAGTGCCATTTTCCAAAACACGAGATAAGAGTTCGTTAAGATACAGGCCACTATAAAGAACAGAGCCTGTCAGCGGTAAAGCTAAAGAGATAGGTTCAGCATCACGAAGGGTTTTAACTTCTCCTCGCCCACTCCAACGAATGAGCAGAGGAGTAAAAGGTTGAAGTGCCCCTTTTAAGGGAGAACGACGGCCTCGCGCACCTTTTGACAATATGCGTACTCGCCCTTCATTTTCAGTGAAAAAATCGAGTAATAAACTCGTTTCACTGTAAGGTCGAGCATGGATAACGAATGCACGTTGCCAGCCATCCACTTCAGTTACCTACTTTAAATCGTCCACATAGCCAAGGCTACGTAAGGCACGTTCATCATCAGCCCAACCTGCTTTAACCTTCACCCAAAGTTCTAAGTGAACTTTGTTTTCAAATAGGTCTTCCATATCCATACGGGCTTCGGTGCCAATTTTCTTGATTTTTACGCCTTTATTACCAATAACCATTTTTTTCTGGCCTTCACGCTCAACCAGAATTAATCCGTGGATATCGTAACCACCGCGTTCATTAGTCACAAATTGCTCAATTTCGACAGTGACAGAATAAGGTAATTCTTCACCTAAGAAACGCATCAATTTCTCACGAATAATTTCTGACGCCATAAAACGTTGAGAGCGATCAGTAATATAATCTTCTGGGAAATGATGAATAGCTTCAGGCAGACATTTACGAACAATTTTTGCAATTGTATCGATATTCATGTCTTTTTCTGCACTGATTGGCACAACATCAAGAAAATCCATTTGTTGGCTTAAAAAGCCAATATGTGGAAGTAACTTGGTTTTATCAATGACGTTATCCACTTTATTAATTGCTAATAAAACAGGGCAACGCAATGATTTTAATTTGTTCAATACCATTTCGTCGTCAGGCGTCCAGTTGGTGCCTTCAACAACAAAAATCACCAGTTCAACATCACCAATCGAGCTACTTGCTGCGCGATTCATTAGTCTGTTGATAGCTCGCTTTTCTTCAATATGCAAGCCCGGTGTATCAACATAAATCGCTTGGTAAGCACCGTCAGTATCAATACCCATGATACGATGACGCGTTGTTTGCGGTTTACGTGATGTAATAGATACTTTCTGCCCCAATAATTGGTTCAGTAGTGTTGATTTTCCCACATTTGGGCGACCGACTATCGCAATAAATCCGCAATAGGTTTGTTCTTCGCTCATTCAAGCTCCAGTTGTATTAATGCCTGTTCAGCAGCGGCTTGTTCAGCTTTTCGACGGCTTGTACCCATCCCTTTGACTGGTTGATCGATACCGCTTATCTGACAATGGATCGTAAACTCTTGGTCATGGGCTTCACCACGAACCTGTACCACAATATAAGATGGTAGTGGTAGATGGCGCCCTTGCAGATACTCTTGCAGACGAGTTTTAGGATCTTTTTGCTTATCGCCTGGGCTGATTTCAGCCAAACGATTCTCATACCATTTTAAAATAATTTTTTCGATATTTTGAATATCACTATCAAGGAAAATAGCACCAATTAAAGCTTCCACCGTATCCGCTAAAATTGATTCTCGGCGGAAACCGCCACTTTTTAATTCTCCAGGGCCTAAACGCAGACATTCACCTAGTTCAAATTCACGCGCTAATTCAGCAAGTGTATTTCCACGAACAAGCGTTGCTCTCATTCGGCTCATATCCCCTTCATCAACACGAGGGAATTGATGATAGAGCGCGTTAGCAATAACATAGCTTAGAATTGAATCACCTAAAAATTCTAAACGTTCATTGTGTTTACTGCTTGCACTACGATGCGTTAAAGCCTGTAGTAATAATTCATTTTGCGTAAAAGTATAGCCCAGTTTCTTTTGTAACTGGTTTACTAATAAAGTATTCATGTGCGATCAAGTTCCATAACTTAATTTGAAGCACACGCAACAAATCTGTTTAAGACAACGAGAAATTATCGGGTTGGATAACAGAACTGTTGCGTTTGCACTGGCTCCTGTGAATAACAGGAGCCAATCATATTTAAAGAAGTGGCATATTCTACACTGAGATAGAAAGGAATGCTGTAGCTATTTTGTCAATAGTTACTTAATGCCACCGATACGACTGAGACGAACACCTGTAGGCCATTCATTCTCTACTTTTTCAAAGCTCATCCAGATTGTTGTCGCTTTACCGACTAAATTTTTCTCTGGTACAAAGCCCCAGAAACGACTGTCAGAACTTCCATCACGATTATCCCCCATCATAAAATAATGATCTTCAGGAACAATCCAAGTACCAACGGGTAATCCTGGTTGGATAAACTCAGGCATTGTCATATCACCAGGTATTGTCATAATACGGTGAGAGACTTTTCCTATCGTTTCTACGCGTTCTTCTTCACGTAGTTGAGTTGCTGTTGAAATAGGATCTTCAATCGGAATTGATTTCATGCCATTTATACGCTGACCACCCGGTACATTTTGTAACAACAGCGTCCATTCACTTGGATAAGCGGTACCATATGTCACCGAAATCTCATCGTTACAAATCGCTTTATTACAATTTGGGTAGATATGTATTTTTTTCGACATCATATCATAAACAATTTTATCGCCCGGTAATCCAATAACACGTTTAATAAAGTCAGTAGAAGGATCACGAGGATATTTAAAGACAGCAATATCACCTCGTTTTGGCTTTCCTGTATTTATTAACGTTGTTTGTGTTATTGGATCTTTTAATCCATAAGCAAACTTTTCAACCAAGATAAAATCGCCAACCAATAAGGTTGGCATCATGGAGCGAGAAGGTATTTGAAACGGCTCATACACAAATGAACGCAGAACCAAAACAATAATCAATACTGGAAAAAGAGAACCTAAGGTTTCAGCCCAGCTTGGTTTATTAATTGATTTTGCTAACTCTTGCTGATCCTCGGTCCCTTGCGTCATCTCTTGAAGACGCTTTAGTTTTGCTTTTCGGGCTGGCTTGAGCTTAAAGCGCTCAATTCCCCAAAAAACTCCCGTTATTAGCGTTGCCAGCGTTAGGATCAAGGCAAACGTGTTAGCCATGTTTTCTCCTTAAATTATTTATCTTTACCAACATGAAGGATGGCTAAAAACGCTTCTTGTGGTAGCTCTACGTTACCAATTTGCTTCATACGTTTTTTACCATCTTTCTGTTTTTGTAACAGTTTTTTCTTACGGCTAACGTCACCACCATAACATTTGGCTAATACGTTTTTACGTAACTGTTTAACAGTTGAACGAGCAATAATATGGTTACCAATTGCCGCTTGAATAGCGATATCAAACTGTTGACGTGGAATAAATTCTTTCATTTTTTCCACCAATTCACGGCCACGATAAGGTGCATTATCGTTATGTGTAATCAATGCTAATGCATCAACACGATCACTATTTATTAAGACATCAACACGCACCATGTTAGAGCCTTGGAAGCGGATAAAGTTATAGTCTAAAGAGGCATAACCGCGTGATGTGGATTTTAATCGATCAAAGAAATCTAAGACCACTTCAGCCATCGGAATTTCGTAAGTCAATGAGACCTGATTACCATGATAGACCATATTGGTCTGAACACCGCGTTTTTCGATACATAAAGTAATTACATTACCTAAGTATTCTTGCGGTAATAACATATGACATTCAGCAATAGGCTCTCTGATTTCTTCAATATTATTCAGTGGCGGTAATTTAGACGGGCTATCCACTAATACAATATCACCGCTCGTCATTTCAACTTCATAAACTACGGTTGGAGCTGTTGTGATCAGGTCAAGATCATATTCACGTTCTAAACGTTCTTGGATGATCTCCATATGAAGAAGACCCAAGAAACCACAACGGAAACCAAAACCTAACGCGGTTGAGCTTTCTGGCTCATAGAATAATGAAGCATCATTCAGGCTTAATTTACCTAATGCATCACGGAATGATTCATAGTCGTCAGAGCTAATTGGGAATAAACCTGCATAAACCTGTGGCTTCACTTTTTTAAAGCCCGGTAATGGTTTATCTGCTGGTTTTTGGGCTGCTGTTAAAGTATCCCCAACAGGCGCACCTAAAATATCTTTAATACCACAAACAACCCAACCTACTTCGCCACAATTTAATTGTGTTGTATCAATTTGTTTTGGTGTGAAAATACCAATACGGTCAATGTTATAAACTTGACCAGTACTCATCACCTTAATTTTATCACCTTTACTCACTTTACCGTTTTTAACACGGATCAGTGAAACAACACCTAGGTAGTTATCAAACCATGAATCAATGATCAGTGCTTGTAATGGAGCATCGGGATCACCTTCAGGTGCTGGAATTTCTTTAACAAGGCGTTCGATAACTTCTTTAACACCAATACCTGTTTTTGCAGAACAACGAACTGCATCTGTGGCATCAATTCCCACAATGTCTTCAATTTCTTCAGCAACGCGCTCAGGTTCAGCTGCAGGTAAATCTATTTTATTTAAAACTGGAACGACGGTGAGATCCATGTCCATCGCCGTATAGCAGTTTGCTAATGTTTGTGCTTCAACCCCTTGTCCTGCATCAACGACCAATAAGGCGCCTTCACAAGCAGCAAGTGAACGAGATACTTCATAAGAGAAGTCAACGTGTCCTGGGGTATCGATAAAGTTAAGCTGATAAACTTCACCGTCATCTGCGGTGTAATTCAAGGTTACGCTTTGCGCTTTGATTGTAATACCACGTTCACGCTCAAGATCCATAGAATCAAGAACCTGCGCAGCCATTTCACGATCTGATAAGCCACCACAAATTTGAATAATTCGATCTGATAACGTCGATTTACCGTGGTCAATATGTGCGATAATGGAAAAGTTACGTATGTTTTTCATTCTGAAATTATTTTTCTCTATTGCTTTGCTCTATAAATCTGGCTTTGGAGTCATTCATGGACACAAAGCGAAAACTCTATATTGCAGGAGTTATTATTGATGACGCATTCTACACACTAGAGACATTATACTCAAAGAAACGTTCATCAAACACAAACATTTATGCTAAGACTTACATTTATTTGTGATTTTTTTGAGGTAATTTCCAGATATCGAAACGTGTTAATTTAAGATGAAAACGATAACAAAATTAACCAAGCAAAAATAATGGGGCTAATGCCCCATCTTTTTTATCTGTCAGCTACTCTTGAAATTGAACCTTAAGTTCATGAGGAGGAAGACCTATTTGTAATATAACAGGCTCAAACCCTTCGTCTTTACTCCACCATGTTGCCACTTTTTTTGCTAATAAAAAGCCAAGAAGGCCACCAGCAAGACCACTACAAAAAATAGCAAATTCACTGGAAAACCAAAGGCTCGCAATACCCGCAACAATAAATAGACCAATAAGTGGCGTTAAATACACCAACATAGCCGAAAGGAGTAAATTATTTTCAGGGATCCCTACTTCCACTTTTTGCCCTTCAACTAAAGGTTGTGCAACAGGAAGTTCGAGTTGATGAACAGTTTCGGGCCCTATTTTATTTAATAAATAAGAGCCACACGCGGCACGAGCTTGGCAACTACCACAGCCAGAAGAGGAACCGTAGCGCAATAACGCTCTTCCTTCATGCCAATGTATAACTGTTGCCCACTCTTTAACCATAACTTATACCTTTTACTTTTTCGTAAATACAACACTGTTGACTATCTTCTGTGCCGTAGAAAATGGTAATTGACCAATAAAGGTAATTTCATTGCCTTCTTTGTCATAGGTATAAATTGTATTACGACCATACCTTAACATTTTATCGCGTTCGGGCGAATTTGTTTGCTGACCACTTTTATTAACATAAATAGAGAAGTCAAATAAGCCATCACTAAATAAAATAGACTGACTAAATTCAGTTTCAGAAATCTGATGATTACTACGTTTTACTTCTTTAAAACCATCAGGTAACTCGCTGACTGACCAGTTATAAACTAAAGATTTAGATTTAGGAATAAGTAACACTGGCGGCATATTAACCGTACGTAATGAATTCAATTTAGTTTCAACCTCATTGCCTTCATTCACCGTGATCACCCTAAATTGTTCAATAATGTCATTATTTTTATCTAAAAGATCCACTCTTAAAGGAAGATATCTTTCTTCATCAATAAACAGGACATAATCATAACGGTCATTATTTTTTGATAGCACACGCACAACGCGACTTGGAATATCACCGATATGTGTTCTACCTGCATCGATAAAGTTATAATATCCCGATAACTCATTGAAATCTTGGTAGATAATAGCTGGAATATAATCAACAATATGATCATTTCTCAAGCTAAAGGCATCTAATCCTGGCTCAAAATAACTAATTTCATTACCACGTTGAACAATTTCACGACGTGTACTGTCCATTTGCATTAGTTGTGCAAGGGGTTTGTCATCAATAAGAGTATGACGATAGCGAATAGGGACAATACCTTGAGAATTGATATTGATAAAAGATAATTCATAGGTAGAAGTTTGACTTGTATGACCCATCTTTTGCAACAAAGCCTCGACACTACCCGTTTGAGGTTGTGCCAAGGCTTGTATCGACATTGACAGGCTGCCCACCAATAATAAGGCGGATAACCATGATTTTTTCATTACGACTGTTTCATTCCCACACGTTATTTATACATTTACGTCGTTATTATTGCTGTGCAGCTACTGGTTGAGTGACACCTTGCTCATTCGCAGGTGCTTCATTTTGTGGTGCATTATAAATACGACGATCTAACTCGTACTGTTGCAACATTAAGCCAAGGCGCTGATTGCGCTCTTGTAAACGTGTTTGCTGGTCTTTGCCTAAAGTATCGTTTTGAAGATTTAAACTCACTGGCGCACCTGAACCCATAATAGGTTGGGTATTAAATACAGGAGTGTCTACTTGGAAATCTTCAGAACCATTCTTTCCATTATATTGCTGAACACCAACAATAACAGCTAATGAAACACAAGCCGCGACACCGATTTGAGTTAACTGACTTGCCCAAGGACGTAACGTTTGTAAGAAAGAGTGCTGACGCCATTGTGATGGCGCAGGTTGCTGCTCTCGTTGTTGTTCAGGACTTATGCGGACAGGCTCATTCTCTAAAGCGAGCGCAACGCGACTTGCGATATCAAAGTGGACTACTTCACCTACATCACCACGCATTGTGTCACGAATTAAATGGTAACGTTGCCATGTCTCTTTCATGGAGTCATCACGCGCAATTGTTCCCATTAATTCTTTATCAAGAACTTCGCCATCCATAAATGCAGAAAGTTTTTCTTTTTGCATGTAAAAGTACCCTTCAGTCAATGATGGTTCACCCACAATCAAAACTCTTGTATTAATGGTTGAACCTTATTATCAATAGCTTCTCGCGCCCTAAAAATACGTGAACGTACTGTTCCGACAGGGCAATCCATAATGACGGCTATCTCTTCATAGCTCAGTCCGTCAAGTTCCCGAAGTGTTATAGCAACCCTTAGATCTTCAGGTAATGACTCTATGGTGTGAAAAACCACTCTCCGTAACTCTTCAGACAACATTAAATTCTCAGGGTTCGAAATTTCTTTTAATGCGTTTGGTGATTCAAAATTTTCGACATCACTCGCATCTAAATCATTTGAAGGCGGACGTCGCCCTTGTGCCACCAGATAATTTTTTGCGGTATTCACCGCAATGCGGTAAAGCCATGTATAAAAAGCACTATCACCACGAAAAGAACCTATGGCTCGGTAAGCTTTAATAAAGGCTTCCTGCGAAACATCTGGCACATCACCCTGTGGTACATAACGGGAAATCAGGCTTGCTACCTTGTGTTGATAGCGGATAACCAGCAAATTAAACGCATTCTGGTCACCATTTTGTACCTTTTCAACCAACATTTGGTCCGTTAACTGCTCGCTCATTAGAGATGGACTCTCCCGAAGTCAAGCTTCGCACTATTTTTAAATGACTCCGTCATATTTACTCTCGTTATTCCTTCTCGTTTTTTATGAGCTACATGACTTAGAGCGTAAAAATAGTATGAAGTTCAATTCAATCATTATTTTAAGAGATGAATCACAAAAAAATTATCATGGTGATCACCAGCCAATATGCAATTTGCCAATAAAGAAACGATAACACAATGATATTATTTAGATATATACGATTACTTACAACAATATATATTATCTTAAACAAGGCATTATTAAATATAGATTTAATAATATAAATAAAAGTCAGTTACCCAAGATTGAAACTTATCAGTGTAATGACCTTCATTATGACGAATAATAAGCTCTTCTATATTACATCCAATGCAACTTTCACTTTGTCTTTGAAATGCTAACAATATTCGATGGTAGGGTTTGTCTGCGCTATCTTTGATATTCACTCGCTTGACAATATTCCACTCTTTTTTTTCTGCTATTTCAATAAATTGTTCACCAATAGCATAGGGCAACACAACACAAAATAAACCATCATCTGTAATAAGTGATTGCGCACTGTCCAATAATCCCTCATGCGTTAATGTTTTAGTATAACGAGCTTGTTCACGAACATCATTACGACAAGCAATTGCCGGCTCAAAATAAGGGGGATTACTGACAATTAAATCATACTTACCTTGTGTTTGTTCTGCATAATGATGAATATCACAATGATAAATATGAATTAATGAACACCATTGTGATGCTTGGGCATTGTCTGTAGCTTGTAATGCCGCATTTTCATCAAGTTCAATGCCATCAATACACTCAATTTGGTTAGCCCGTTGAGCCAACATTAAAGCAACTAATCCACTCCCCGTACCGATATCAAGAGCTCTTTTTACATTCTCGATAGGTGCCCAGGCTCCGAGTAAAACGCCATCTGTCCCTACTTTCATTTCACACTTATCATGAGCAACAAAAAATTGTTTAAATGTAAAACCACCTTTGCGTAATCCCGCTTTTTTCACTTTCTTTTGATTCATCTATAGGCTCTATTGATTCGTCTTACTATCTCTTTTTTATTACTTATCATTCATGTCATTGAAAAAGAGATATATGGTATGATAACGCTTCTGCAACCCCTATCTTAACATTAAACTATTTGTATACGATGCGCGCTTATTTAGATTAAGCCTAAAAACAACGAATACCTTCGTCTATCGGTAATATATAATGTGATAGCGGTAAATCCGCTGGCTTTTAGCAGGGGATAATGTCAAAATCCGCGCCCTAAACAGAGGTATACAATGACAGCCACGACATTTTCTAGTCTTGAACTTGATGAAAGTTTATTGACCGCATTAGAAGAAAAAGGATATCAACGTCCTACTGCAATTCAAGCAGATGCTATTCCAGCAGCAATGGATGGACGTGATATTTTAGGCTCTGCGCCAACAGGCACAGGGAAAACTGCGGCCTTTTTACTTCCGGCAATTCAACACTTGCTTGATTACCCACGTAAAAAATCAGGCCCGCCACGTATTCTTATACTGACACCAACACGCGAACTTGCTATGCAAGTTGCCGAGCAGGCAAAAGAATTATGTGCGCACACACATTTAGATATCGCCACTATCACGGGCGGTGTTGCTTATATGAATCACGCTGAAGTCTTCAGCGAAAACCAAGATATCGTTGTTGCAACAACAGGTCGTTTATTACAGTACATCAAAGAAGAAAACTTTGACTGCCGTGCGGTAGAAATGCTGATTTTAGATGAAGCAGACCGCATGTTAGATATGGGTTTTGCTAATGATATTGAAACCATCGCGGGCGAAACTCGCTGGCGCAAACAGACATTACTATTCTCAGCAACACTTGAAGGTAATGCTGTCATTGATTTTGCACAACGTATCCTCAATGAGCCCGTTGAACTGAATGCTGACCCTTCACGCCGTGAACGTAAAAAAATTCAGCAGTTCTATTATCATGCAGATAATCTTGAACATAAAACAGCATTACTGGCCGCATTGCTAAAGCAAGACGATGTTAAAAAATCGATTGTCTTTGTGCGTAAAAGAGAGCGAGTAAGAGAGCTCGTTTCTGCGTTAGAAAAACAAGGTATTAAATGTAGCTATCTTGAAGGTGAGATGGCGCAAACACAACGTAATGATGCAATAAAACGATTAGAATCAGGCCAAATGAATGTATTGGTCGCGACAGATGTTGCTTCTCGTGGTCTTGATTTGGACGACATCACCCATGTGTTTAACTTTGATTTACCTCGCACTGCTGATGTTTATTTGCACCGTATTGGTCGTACAGGACGTGCTGGTCGTAAAGGTATCGCCATTTCATTGGTTGAAGCACACGATCACCCATTATTAGGCAAGATTGGCCGTTATGTTCAAGAGCCAATAAAATACCGTGTCGTCGCTGAACTACGTCCAACCACTAAAGCACCGAGTCAAAAAGCAACCTTTAAGCCATCTAAAAAAGTACTGGCTAAACGTAAAGCGAAAAAAGACGAAGAGAAAAAAGCAGTCAAAGAAAAAGTACGCGCTCGCGATCGTAAAAATATTGGCAAGCGTCGTAAAACGGCCACCAATAGCGCGACAAAAAGTGCGGCACCAGTAAATTCAGCAAAAGAAACACTGACTGATAGCGAATAATCTGCATTATTTCTTCATTTATTTAGAACCGTAGCGAATTAATATCGCTACGGTTTTTTATTATTTAATAACACTTATTGTGCATAAAAAAGCCCGATATTTTCATATCGAGCTTTATCATTAACTTATTACTTTAGTGAAAATTACAGGCTTTCAGTGAAAGTACGAGTAATAACATCACGTTGCTGTTCTGGAGTCAGTGAGTTAAAACGCACTGCATAACCAGAAACACGAATAGTTAATTGAGGATATTTCTCAGGGTTGTTAACTGCATCTTCCAGTGTTTCACGGCTTAACACGTTAACGTTAAGGTGTTGACCACCTTCTACACGAACAACCGGTTTAGATTCTACAGGCACTTCACGGTATTCGATATTGCCTAACTCTTTACGGTTAATCACTTGGCCTTCTTCAAAGCCTTTTTTAGCACAGATGCAACGAGCTTCGCCGTTTTCATCATCTAATAACCAGAAAGAGTGTAATAAATCGTCGTTATCAGCTTTAGTAATTTGGATACCAGTAATCATTTCGACCTCCAATATGGGCGCAAAATCAAATTCTAATCTCGTATCAGAACTTGGGTATTTGGTCTAACCAATGTTTCTGTCTACTTATATACCAGTATAAATGGCGTCATTCTTTGACTAATATCAATAAAATTCATAAGCACTTTATCAACCAAGGTGCAAAGTGTTGTTTTAAATCAACAATCGCCCTTTCTTGATTTGCAATTTTTTTTGTAAATTTTAAAAGAAAATTTGAATATTCAATTAATTCTAATTTTTAAACCGTTATATTTTCATTCATTCAATGAAATCTGTAAGCTTAGGCACTATAAGATATCAATAAGGATTTTATGTTATGACTACCGCATTAACTTGGCATGATGTAATAGGTGCTGAAAAAGAAAAGCCTTACTTTCATCAAATTATGTCTCAAGTCGCACAACAAAGAGAAGCCGGAAAAATTATTTATCCCCCTCAAGAAGACGTTTTTAATGCTTTTCGTTTTACGCCTTTTGAAAATGTGAATGTCGTTATTTTAGGACAAGATCCTTATCATGGCCCAAACCAAGCTCATGGACTCTCTTTTTCTGTACGCCCAGGTGTACCTGCCCCCCCTTCACTAGTTAATATGTATAAAGAGCTTGAAAAAGAATACTCTGATTTTAAGCGCCCTAACCATGGCTACTTAGAAAGTTGGGCAAAACAAGGTGTTTTATTGCTTAATACCGTATTGACCGTAGAGAAAGGCCAAGCACATTCTCACGCTAATTATGGTTGGGAAATATTCACAGATGCTGTTATTGAGCAGATTAATCAACGTAGAGAAGGGGTTATTTTCCTACTTTGGGGAGCCCATGCTCAGAAAAAAGGTCGTTTTATTGATACAAATAAACACGTTATCTTAAAAGCACCTCACCCATCACCACTTTCAGCACATAGAGGCTTTTTAGGCTGTGGTCATTTTAAACAGGCTAATGATATTTTACAGCAACAAGGCCGAACACCTATCAATTGGTATCTTGACGCGATTGAGTAAGACCTGCCTTTAAAAAATATAAAACCGCACAATAACTTGAAGATTTATAAACTTCGTATTGTGCGGTTTACTTTATCTACACTGAATAAAACGTGTGATAACGAATACTTTTATTAATGCTATTTAGAAACGATAACCATAGCTGGACGTAATAAACGACCATTTAAGGTATATCCTTTTTGCATAACATCAACAACATGATTAGATTCATGTTCAGGACTATCAATCAATGTCATCGCTTGGTGAACATCAGGGTTGAATGCCACATTTTTTTCTTCAACGACTTCAATGCCAAATTTACGCACGGCATCTAAGAATGACTTCAGTGTTAACTCTAACCCTTCAATCATTGGTTTTTGCGATTCATTTTCATGATCAGCAGCAGATAAAGCGCGCTCTAAATTATCAAGTACCGGCAATAATTCATTAGAAAATTTTTCAAGTGCAAATTTATGAGCTTTCTCAATATCTTGTTGGGTACGGCGACGCACATTTTCAACTTCAGCCAAAGCACGAGCCATAGCTTCACGCTCTGTTTTTTGTGATTGCTCCAGTTGTTTTTCAAGAGAATCAATACGCGCTAATGCCTCAACTAATTCAGCTTGAGCATTAAAATCCGCTTGTTCTTCTTCGGTCATTACCTGTTCTTGAGATTCATCCATTACCGATCCCATTCCTTCTTTTTCTTTTGAGACTTGCTCTTCATGTACATTTTGTTCTTTACTACTCATGAACATCTCCGCGTAGTTTTGGTATTCATCTTCATATTTAGTTTATTATGGGGATCAATAAACGGGTTTCAAGGAATTGGCGCAAAACGAGGGTAAAAAAATGCCAGATAATACCGTAACGGAAAAAAAACACTTTAAATGTATTGGCATTGTCGGCCATCCTCGCCATCCAGAGGCACTTTCAACACATGAAATGCTTTATCATTGGCTACAAGCTCAAGGCTATGATGTTATTATTGATACACAAGTCGCTCATGAGCTAAAACTTGAAAATGCACAAACGGGTGATTTAACACAAGTGGGTAAAGTCGCTGATCTCGTGATTGTCGTCGGAGGTGATGGCAACATGCTCGGTGCTGCGCGAGTGTTATCTCGCTATAATATCAAAGTAATTGGCGTTAACCGTGGTAACTTAGGTTTTCTTACTGATCTTGATCCTGATAATGCCTTACAACAATTAACTAATGTCTTAGCAGGACACTATCGTGAAGAAAAACGGTTCTTACTTGAAGCTCGAGTCTGCGCTGAAGGTCAAAGAACACGTATTGGTACAGCAATAAATGAAGTCGTGCTTCATCCTGGTAAAGTGGCTCATATGATTGAGTTTGAGGTTTATATTGATGATCGCTTTGCCTTTTCACAGCGTTCTGACGGCTTAATTATAGCTACCCCCACAGGTTCAACCGCCTATTCATTGTCTGCTGGCGGCCCTATTTTAACGCCCAATCTTGATGCTATTGCGCTTGTACCTATGTTTCCCCATACCTTGTCAGCACGCCCTTTAGTTATCAGTAGTGATAGTCAAATTCGTCTAAAATTCTCACAAACGAATATCGATTACGAAGTAAGTTGTGATAGCCAATTAGTATTACCTATTAAAGAAGGCGATGAAGTTATCATTAAACGTAGCCGTCAAAAACTCAATTTGGTTCATCCGACTGATTACAATTATTTTAATACACTCAGCTCAAAATTAGGTTGGTCAAAAAAAATGTTCTAATTTTTGTGCCTCACTACTTTACTGTATAAAAAACCAGTTTATACTGTATGTAATTACAGATATGTTTTTATACACAGGAGAGGCACTATGCTGACTCAATTAACTATTAGTCATTTTGCCATAGTCCGTGAACTTGAAATCGATTTTTCTGGTGGCATGACGACCATTACGGGTGAAACTGGTGCCGGTAAATCTATTGCCATTGATGCACTAGGTTTATGCTTAGGTAACCGTGGTGATGCTAATATGGTGCGCCCAGGTGCAGCTAGAGCTGATTTATGCGCACGATTCTCACTCTCTGACACGCCATCAGCACAACGTTGGCTTGAAGAACATCATCTTGATGATCATAACGAATGCCTATTAAGAAGAACCATCTCCGCTGATGGGCGTTCTCGTGGTTTTATCAACGGTACTTCCGTGCCCCTTTCACAATTAAGAGAGCTAGGTTCTTTACTTATCCAAATTCATGGGCAACATGCTCATCAGCAACTTTTAGAACCTCGTTATCAAAAACAACTGCTTGATATTTATGCTCATGAGCCTGCTTTATTAAAAAGCATGAAATTAGCCTATCAAACATGGCATCAAAGTTGTCAGACATTGGCCTCGTTTCAACAACTTTCCCTAGAAAGAGAAGCAAGGAAACAACTGGTTGATTATCATTTAAAAGAGCTTAACGAGTTTCAACCAGTACAAGGTGAATATCCTGAATTAGATCAAGAATATAAACGCCTATCTAACTGCGGACAATTTTTGACCTTAAGCCAAAATAGCTTACAACTCTTAAGCGACAACGAAGAACAAAATATTTTAAGTATGCTCAATGTCGTTAAACATGAAATTGCAGAGCTCACCTCTATGGAGAGTCAATTTAATTCATTGTTAGAGATGCTAGAAGAAGCCTCAATCCAAATTAGTGAAGTGAGTGACGAACTTCGCCACTATAGTGATCGTTTAGAAATGGATCCTAATCGCTTATTTGAAGTTGAAAAACGCATGTCTAAATACATTAGTTTGTCACGTAAACATCGCGTAGCACCTGAAGAATTATATGATCTTCATCAGCAATTAATTGAAGAGAAAAATGCCTTACTTCGCCAAAATGATGATTGTGAAACGTTAATCGAACAAGTAAAGGCAGATCATTTAATGGCGTTAGATGTTGCTAAACAATTACATCAAGTTCGCCAACAATATGCTAATGAACTAAGCCAACTTATCACAAACAGTATGCATCAGTTATCAATGCCTCATGGTTATTTTACTGTTGATACTTACTTTGATGACAGTTCACTGCAAATCGATGGCGCCACAAAAGTTGAATTTAATGTCACTACTAATCCAGGACAACCTCACCAAGCGCTTTCTAAAGTGGCTTCTGGTGGTGAGTTATCTCGCATTGCGCTCGCAATACAAGTGATCACAGCGAAAAAAATGGATACACCAGCTCTAATTTTCGATGAAGTAGATGTGGGGATCAGTGGCCCTACAGCCGCTATTGTAGGTAAATTATTGCGAGAATTGGGTGAATCAACTCAAGTAATGTGTGTTACTCACTTACCTCAAGTCGCGGGTTGTGGACATCAACACTATTTTGTTAATAAAGAAACCAACGGTGAAGAGACAGAAACCACAATGAAACTATTATCGAAAAAAGAACGATTACAAGAGCTCGCCCGTTTATTAGCAGGAAGTGAAGTCACCAAAAATACCTTAGCAAATGCGAAAGATTTGTTGGCTGCATAACGATTAACAAACTTTTATTGATATTTAGGGTCATAGGCAGAGCGTGAAAGGTTTTCAATTGCTGCGTTGTCGATTATCATCGTCACTATGACCCTAAAAGGAATGTAATAACCATGCGTTTTAAACTGTTAAAAGTTGCCGCCTTATCTTTAGTCGTAATGACTTCAGGTTGCTCTATGTTCGAGAGACTGGTTTATCACCCAGATATCAATCAGGGAAATTATTTAACACCAGCCGAAGTCGCAAAAGTTCAGCAAGGAATGACACAGCAGCAAGTTCAATTTGCCCTTGGTACGCCAATGCTTAAAGATCCTTTCGGAAGCCAAACTTGGTATTATGTTTTCCGTGAGGAGCCAGGTCACCAGGAAGTACGTCAAGAAACGCTGACACTAACTTTTGATAGCAATGGCATACTGACTAAGATTGACAAGCAAGGCAATATGCCTAATTTCTCAGCACCTGCAACTAAATCGTAATGTGATTACAGTGCTAAGAAAGCTTAGTTTTATATAAGATTGGCAAAAGCGAATTGCACCCCATACGTTAAATTTGACGTTGGGGTGTGTTTTTATAAAGAGAAATTACTTTATAGCAGTGTTATCTTTTATTGTATCTGTCTGTAATCAAGCGCCTATCAATGCAGTATGTAGCGCCCCTATATTGGGCAAAAGCATGGTATTACTCCGCTTTTTGTCGTGCTTTTTCAGCACGCTTACGACGCATTTCTTTAGGGTCGGCAATTAAAGGTCGATAAATTTCAACTCTATCACCGTCTTTCACATTATCACTTAGCTTTGCTGGCCGACTATAAATGCCAACTTTATTCTTAGTTAAATCAATATCATTACAAATAGTTAAGATATTTGAAGCAATAATGGCTTGTTCAACAGTGTCCCCTAGCGTTAGTTCTACAGGGATAAGATACTGTTTATCAGGCAACGCATAGGTTACCTCTACCCATATTTTAGTCACGATAGATCTCTTTCGCTCTGTGAGTAAATGCTTGAACCATATTGTTCGTTAAATCTTTAAAAATACGGCCAAAAGCTAACTCAATTAATTTATTAGTGAACTCAAAGTCTAGCTGAAATTCTATCTTACACGCATTATCATCAAGTGCGGTAAACACCCATCCCCCAGTCAATTTACGAAAGGGGCCATCAACAAGACGCATATCAACACGTTCATTAGTCTTTAAAAAGTTATGGGTAGTAAATGTTTTACTAATTCCCGCTTTTGAGACATTTATTGATGCAATCATTTCTTCTGGTGTGCTTTTGATCAGTTTACTTCCAACGCATCCTGGTAGAAAATCAGGATAAGTAAGAACATCATTAACCAGTTTAAACATTTGCTCTGTGCTAAAAGGGACGAGAGCAGATCGACTAATCTGAGGCATAGTTATTCCTGTACGACAACACTGTGTGGATCATATCATTGAACAGTGACTAATTAAAAATCTAATGGAATATAGCTTAAGTTTTATGCAATTGAAAAGAAAACAGTCGGTTAAATGATTTCTTTCTATTGCTCATACAGTATAATGTGGACATTATGACAAAGAAAAAATCACACAAACCTGGTTCCGCGACCATTGCGTTAAACAAACGTGCTCGCCATGAATATTTCATCGAAGATGAGATTGAAGCGGGTCTGTCGTTACAAGGCTGGGAAGTTAAATCACTGCGTGCCGGTAAAGCAAACATCAGTGATAGCTATGTTATCATGCGTGATGGCGAAGCTTATCTTTTTGGTGCAACCATTACTCCTTTAAATGTTGCATCAAGCCATGTCGTTTGTGACCCGACTCGTACCCGTAAACTATTATTAAAACAACGCGAATTAGATTCACTTTACGGTCAAATCAATCGTGATGGATACACCGTCGTTGCTCTTTCTCTTTATTGGAAGAATGCATGGTGTAAAATTAAAATTGGCGTAGCCAAAGGTAAAAAAGATCATGATAAACGCGATACCATTAAAGATCGTGAGTGGAAATTAGACAAAGCACGTATCATGAAAAATGCTAACCGCTAAATTTCGTTAAGTACTAGCAATTACAAGTATTTTTCTGATATACTCGCTTTCAACAACTTGGGGCTGATTCTGGATTCGACGGGATTTGCGAAACCCAAGGTGCATGCCGAGGGGCGGTTGGCCTCGTAAAAAGCCGCAAAAAAGATAGTCGCAAACGACAATCAGTACGAAGCACTAGCAGCTTAATAACCTGCTTAGAGCCCTCTCTCCCTAGCTTCCGCTCTTAAGACGGGGATCAAGAGAGGTCAAACCCAAAAGAGATCGCGTGGAGACCTAGCTTGGGGTCAAAGCGTTAAACTTAATCAAGCTAGCTTATTCATGGCGCGTCTGTCCGCAGTGGGTAAGTGAAATTAAAGATAGACTAAGCATGTAGTACCGAGGACGTAGAAATTTCGGACGCGGGTTCAACTCCCGCCAGCTCCACCAAATTTGGTGGGTCAGTGATAGGACAACGGTTTCAAAAACAAGAAGTTAGCGAAATCACCAAGACTACACACTGACAACAAAAGGACTATAAATGACACGCAAATGACACGCGGATCATTTAAAGTTTAAAAGGCTCACTTCGGTGGGCCTTTTTATTAAGATCGATAAGGGTGAAAAATGAAAACGTCAGAATTAATTAAGAAGCTACAAGAAATAGATAAAACTGTACCTTTTGATGCTGACATTGTTACTGGTGATGACTGGCTCCCCTGTGGCGTTGAAAATGTTTACCACGCCCCACCCAATACATATATTCAATTCAACTCCTATGATGCCGATGAGATGTGGGGAGATCTACAAGAAAATAATAGACGCACATCTATTGTCGAATTATCAGCGCGAGTTAGTGAAATAAATGATGTAGTAAAAATGATAGAGTCCAACACTTCAATTACAGCCTTGGATATAATAAAGGAATTAAATTCCAGATCTAAACGGATGTCAGAAATGGCTAATTTATTGAAAGAAACAGAGTAGTTCCGATGCTCGATGGAACCGACCGAGTTATATAATCAATCAGTTATCAATTTCTGGTGCGCTATTGGTGTCCTGATTTTCTTCCTCTTCTTTTTGTCTACGTTCCTCTTCCACTTTCTGCGCCTCTTCCATCTCACGCATTCTCACGTTATAGATTGATTGCTCTGGCATCTGTACACGCACGGAGATAAAACGGCCATCAGGGATATCAATTGGGTCGCCGTCATTGAAGTCGTCAATATCATTACGGGCAAATTTAGGTGCGTTAGGGTGAGTGCGGTGATAGGTTTTAACGAGAATCGAACCATCTTTGTTAACTTTAGAGTTAACCCATATCAACGGCTGTTTATTTACATCGAGTGGAATTTCAATACCGCCATCAACACCGCCCCAGCCTGCATCTGAGTTAAAACCAAGCACACCCTCGATAAGATATTCACCCTGAGCTACTCGAGTAACATTTGCGCCTTCTGATTCGTCGTTAGTTGTGAATGTGCCATCAGGGTTGATGTCGATAATTGGGGAGGCTTTTTTATAGAACCCGTTAGAGTCTGGTTTAGCATTACCTGTATGAAGAATTTCATACGTACCAACCCAACTATCATTTTCTTTATGAGTGTATAAAAGCTTTTTATTTCGCCCAAATATTCCCATCTGATAAGACGTTGGTTGATGAGCATGTGCTGATATGATCCCGTTATAAACAGTAGATGGGAGATCATTATCAATTCCAGTTGATGTATAAAATCCGTTATCTAAAAAATCTGCTTTAGATGATTTAACTCCATCGCTACGCACATTCATTAACTCAGACCAATAAGTCCAGTTGTTAACATTTCGCATTCTATATGTAGTGGTTTAATAAATTTGGCCACCTGAATAGAGGTGATATGCTTACCTCAAACAATAAAGGTGCCTTAATGAAAAAACGAAATTTCAGTGCAGAATTTAAACATGAATCTGCTCAGTTAGTTGTTGATCAGAACTACACTGTTGCTGATGCAGCTAAAGCCATGAATATCGGTCTTTCCACTATGACCCGATGGGTAAAACAGTTGCGCGATGAACGGGCTGGCAAAACGCCGAAAGCCTCTCCCATCACGCCAGAGCAAATTGAAATACGTGAACTCAAAAAGAAACTTCAACGTATTGAAATGGAAAATGAAATATTAAAAAAGGCTACCGCGCTCTTGATGTCAGACTCCCTGAACAATTTACGTTAATCGGAAAGCTCAGGGCGCGTTATCCCGTAACCACTCTCTGCCATGTATTCGGGGTTCATCGCAGCAGTTATAAATATTGGAATGCCCGTCCTATTCAGCCTGATAGAAGACGCACCGTATTGCGCAGTCAAGTTCAGGAACTACACAACATCAGCCATGGCTCTGCTGGGGCAAGGAGTATTGCCATAATGGCAACGTTCAAGGGCTTCCCTATGGGGCGTTGGCTTGCCGGTAGGCTCATGAAATAGCTCGGCCTTGTAAGTTGTCAACAACCGAAACACCGCTACAAACGTGGCGGACAAGAACATATTGCTATATCGAATCATCTCGAACGTCAATTTGTAGTGACTGAGCCCAATCAAGTGTGGTGTGGCGATGTCACCTATATCTGGACAGGCCAACGCTGGGCGTATCTCGCCGTTGTTCTCGATTTGTTCGCCAGAAAACTGGTGGGCTGGGCAATGTCGTTCTCTCCGGACAGTCGATTGACCATCAAAGCGCTGAAAATGGCGTGGGAAACTCGGGATAAACCAGCAGGGATGATGTTCCACAGTGATCAGGGTAGCCACTATACAAGTAATCAGTTTCGGCAGTTACTATGGAGATATCGGATCAAACAAAGTATGAGTAGACGCGGAAACTGCTGGGATAATAGTCCAATGGAGCGCTTCTTTAGGAGCCTGAAGAACGAGTGGGTACCCATGACTGGCTACATAAGTTTTAGTGATGCTGTCCATGCAATAACGGACTATATTGTCGGGTATTACAGCGTACACAGACCTCACGAATATAACGGAGGATTATCACCAAACGAATCCGAAAAGAGATACTGGAAAAACTCTAAAACGATGGCCAGTTTTAGTTGACCACTACAAACACCAATTACTAATCAGTTGGCTTTTCGTTTTGCATCTTAATAGCCATTTGTGCAGCGGTTTCTTGCGCCCATGCGATTAGGTCATTGGAGAGGTCTTTAGCCTGTGGATCTAACGCCAAGAACTGAGCCGCTTCTAATGCTGCAGCAATTGGGCGAATAACATCCGCTGGAGTAGCAAAAACAGGATGATTAGGCATGTGCCACCTCCTGACGAATACGCGCAGAAAATACACAAGGTGAGTCGGGAAGTAATGAACGCGCTTCTTGTTCGCTGGTGGCTTCAACAATGAAGTACTTAAATTGTTGGCAGGAGAAAAAACGCCATATAAATTTAGGATGAGTTTGGGCAGGGGTAGCCATCATAAAGATGATCTCCAGTAACTTAGTTAGGGAGTCACCACGAGAGGTCTCAATCTCTAAAGGGGTGGTGACGTTGACAGGGTTGAGACTACTGGAGTTACTGGATTCCAGCCAGCCCGAAGGCTGCCCCGCCAACGCCACCATAGATTCGGAACGGTATAATACCGTATTTAATAGGTATGCGTAGGCATAGACACAAAAAAAGACGCTGGCGCGTCGTGTGTCGCCAGTAACTGTTTCAGGGTCTCAATCCTGACACTAGATTTTGCTAGTGCAGGATCACTATATCGAATTGATACCAATAGAAGCAAGTTATTTTGAATGCTTTTGTGAGTCTTAAAATGCTAGACTACCGTGAATTGTTACTCGGAATGTAATATGAACGATATGGTTGAAAATATAGAACAACTGAAATTTATACTAAAAGCCGTAAAACATGAAGCACACAACTTTTCGGGGCTTGGCCTAATTGTTTATTCTGACTTAAAATCAATACCAATTTACCCTTTGAGAGTGAAAGAATCACCTTACATTCACTTGAATACAATAGATCATTTGAAAAAAATATCTGAGTATACCAGTGGCTTTCACGATGGATTTCATCTACTAAATAATCGATTAGAAATCACTCATGTCTCTCAATATTTTTCTCCACCCATTATCAATAATATTAATTTAACAAGGAAAGATGGGTTTGGAGGCAGGTATTTAGCTGCATTATTTGGAAGTTGTATTGATGGAATTATGTTAACCGGAATTGCCAGCAATAATTTTGGGATATCCATATTTAATAATGGAATTGAAATTTACCATGAGGATAATTAAATGTTAAAACTAATAGAACCTAAAACCATAGTTATCTTTATATTATCTTTATATTTCATAATTATATCCATCCTATTTACATTCTATTACTACACTACTGATGGACTATTTTCATATCTAAGTATGTTTTTCAAAGCTATTTCGTTCACTTGGTTAATAATTTTCATTTTGTGTTTTACATGGGAATATCTATGGAAAAAAATCCCATTACTCTCTAAAATATTCTTTCCAAATTTAAGTGGAGACTGGATAATAACCATCGAATATTTTAATAAAGAGGATAATAAAACAAAAGAAATTGAAGGGAAATGCCAAATACATCAAAATATTTATAGTTTAAGCATAAATATTCAGACAGAAACATCAGAATCTGAGACTCTGTCTATATCTGCTGAAAAAGATTTGATATCAGGATATATAAAGCTCCATTACATCTACAGAAATGAGGTTATAAAACAAGATGATAGTTCACTCCCCGATATTTATTTAGGTACTGCTATTTTAAAAATAAAAAATGACAGTAATAATCTAAATGGTCAATATTTTACATCAAGAAATGGTAAAGGACATTTTAGCCTATCAAGGATTCAAGATGAAAACAGTAATAAGAAATAAGAATCCGATCCTGTACCTTTAGCTATAAAGTAAAGCATGGCCTTACACCATGCTTTGATGAATAGCTATTTTATAATTTAAGTTGAATTTGTTGCCTTATTTGTATTGGCTGTAATGTTTGATATCTTTGCCGTATGCTATTGTACAATTCAGGTGTATCTACTGCCTGTAGAGAAACGATTAATACATAGGGAAGATCTGGTAAATCATCTACTTCAACAGGCAACCCCCCTTCACGACCATGGTATGTAACATCAAAGCAAGGATCTTTTAATGTATCTTTATTGAAAGTATGTTCACTACGTAATGTAGTTTCCCATTTGTGGGAATCTTCACGTAACTCTTCTTCCGTAGCATAAATATGCTTTTTGTTAAAAAGGGCAAATGTTGAGCCTGGGCTATCATTTGGTGTTTTTCTTAAGATAACTTCTAGACCACTTTTTGTATAGTTAACAGGATGCTCAACATCAACAGGTGTTGTAAAGCAGAAAGTGGCTTTCAATGTCACTTTTCCATTTATAGCGGTATCAGGAAAAGGTATGGACGCTCGTAAGTTTTGGGTCGGTTTTAGAGTACCCTGATATATAACTTTAACTTCATTATCATCACTATAAATTAAGCTAGATATTTCATGAGGGAATTTTCCCCAGCCTACATGGCTACGTTCGAAACCAAGATTCTCAGCATGATGTATAAGTAACGCTTTTGCCGTTAAAGGTGTTATATCGTATTGTAAACTAGCTGCTAGACCTATTGCTTGTCTTAAAACTAAAGGTGATGAAAAGCTTGTGCCTGCGGTATTTGCTATGCTACCTAAAAATGGACTGAATATTTTAAAAGGTTCGTCTTTGCATCCTCCGAACGCGACACCGTCAGGCTTAACAAAACCGGGGCTTCTTCCGGGGCCTATACAGCTATAATCAGTTTTTTCCCAAATATCTGATAGTGAACTTGCAGCGCCAACAGCTAATGCATTGACTAGATCTGATGGTGGTTGAATGCGATTTAGTCCTTCCTCAAGTTCTCCATCATTTCCTACGGCTACAGTACATAAGGTCTTACCCGAGGATAAATATTGCTCTAGCGTTGAAGTCCAAGCGTGAACGTCATCATCTTCTATTGGAAACCTAGGACCTAAGCTGAGATTAATATAATCGTAATTTTTAGAGTCTAATACGGACTTAATTCTAATAAGCACATCAAAAAAGTCTTCATCACTGCCGTTTATCGTACCGTCTAGAACTCTATAGTGATCGATATTTGTGTAGGGGACAGGTAAATGCTCTTGGCCCTCAGCTATTGGTCCAAAAAGAACGGTTGAAGTGACATCCTGCCCGTGAGATAAAAGCTGACCACTAGTTTTAGCATCATCAGAAAAAGTATATTCTTGAACCCAAGGTTCAAAGTCTGTATTACCGATTCCTCCATCGAAAATAGCCACTTTAATATCATTATTTAAGGCTTTTTCCTTTGGGATGTTAAATTTACTTTCACTAATTGATCTAGTAAAAACAGGATTATTTATTCGTAGACTTGGAAGGTCACGAATAACACGTAAAAAAGAAAAATTAGCTATTTGTTTCGCTGCCGACGCACTCGCTTCAATAGGTAAAAAAGTCAACCCATTAATTGAAATTATCTTATTCTTATTTGTTTGTGCTCCACAACTTTCAGCATATTGAATAAAACTGTTAATAATACTTTTGTCTTCATTTGGAGTATGAAGCGCTATTTCTAACTTTCTAATATTTTGAGATTGTTCGATATTTTTTATTTTATCATTGGCATCAAAAAAAGAAATCTCTTCAAAAGTAATGATTTCATCTTTTTCTCCCTTTTTAAGGGTATTTTTATCCATTGCACTGTAAAGATCCTGAAAACTTTTTACTTTTCCAGAAACATAGATACAAGCACTTGAATATTCTTCTTTTATTTTCCCCCGCCCTTGAACGACTTTTCTTGGCCTTACTTTAACAGATTTACTACCTATACTACGCAAACTAAAATGTTTAAAAACATTTACAGGAAAATAGGATTTTGCTAAAAATGCTGGGTGAAGTGTTATTTTTGCAACAGCCTCACCATTAGGTTTGGCGTTATCAGGAATATCCTTGATGCAATCAACCAATGAAAGCAGTTCTTGCATGATGATAATTTTATTTTCTTCGTAAGTATAAGGTTTATTTTTTGTTCCTCCCCCCCTATCTAATTTAACTTCTTTAGTTAAAGTTTCTCCATATCCTAATAATAAGTTTTTATTTTTCATTATCGTTACCCTCAAATTGGATTAATTTTTTAACTAAAGGTCTAGATAAAGAAAGCTCAGAAGATATTAATCTTTGAGACATTCCTTTCTCATATAGCTGCTTAACTAGTTGCTCTAATGATTCATTTTCAAATAGCTCTTCAACTATCGCTTTATTTACAGGGATACCTTCAAGTATTGAATTTCTCTTGGCTTGATTTATTGAGCGCTCTATAACCGCAAACGAACGGCCTACTAGTTTGTTACTAATATTTTTTGCTATACCTTGTGGCACTTCATGTTTTATAAGAAATTTTTCAATTAGGTCTTCTGACGGGTAATCAAAACTGATTACCCGATCAAATCGCCGCCAAACTGCAGGGTCTAGCAATTCACCATGATTTGTAGCAGCAACAAGTATTGATGTATTTGGCCATTCATCTATAGCCTGTAATAGTACCGTGACCAATCTTTTTAGTTCACCAACATCGGATGAATCATCTCTTTTCTTGGCAATGGAATCGAATTCATCCAGTAATAATATGCATGGAAATGAGCGTGCATAATCTAATACGGCTCTGATATTATTCCCCGTTTTTCCTAGAAAGCTGCTCATTACACTTGCTAAATCTAAAGTCATTAAGGGTAGATCTAGCTTCCCTGCTAACCATTTTGCAGCTAAGGTTTTACCTACTCCTGGTGGACCATCCATTAATAAAGATCTAGACGGAAGTAAGCCATTTTCTAAAAGTTGTTCTTTTTTCTCCCACTCAGATATGAAACGTACAAGTGAAGTCGATATATGCTCAGGCCATAACGGGTCTATAGATATTTGAACTGGATAGCTTTCAACTAAAAGTTTTTGTCGCGTATCAGCATCAACAGGTGCGGGTAGCCTTTGAATTGATGCCCCTCTCACAGCATGCATTGTTCCTGTAGCTCGCATAAGCATATCGCTAAGCTCAGAGGCTAGTTCAGGGGAATCTTTTTTGATTTTTCTAATCATGATCCGAAGGCGCATTTCTAAGCTTTCTCGCTTTCCTTGTAATGCATCATTCATCACTTCAACAAACATATCCTTAGTGATGTTTATCATATTAACCACTCCAAAGGCAATCTTTACCAAAATTAGCTAAATGATATACCATATTGTGCAAATATCCAGTTGTTTTGTTTTTTAATTCTATTTTTTATTGCCATTAATTCAAATTTTATTACCAATCTGTTTTATAGTAATTATCTTTGCTCAAAGTTCAGGCAGCCGCTGATTACACAACAGAGGTAACAGTGCTATAGCCTTTCACTTTCAATAGATTACCTTTCATTTTTGCTGATTAGCTCACAAGCTAAAAATATCCATATCGCATAAGTTGCGAATTTTTGCGAGTTTGGACTTTACCTAATCATAATGTCTCTTAGAATAGACTTCTAAGTGATACTGCTAGGGGTATCGTTTTTGGGCTATGCAAAAGTACCGCATATAGGGAGGGAATCTTATTTTATGGCCATATTTGAGTATGCGGTAAGTAATGATACAAATGAGCTGCTTCATGTAGATAGTGTTAAGAAAGGACTAGAATGTAATTGTATCTGTCCAGATTGCCATGATCCGATGATTGCTAAAAAAGGTAAGGTTAAGGTTCATCATTTCGCACATTCGAATAAAACAGAACGTGAATCATGCTATATGACTATGTTACATAAAGTAATGCAGCAACATTTCGCGTGTCTAGAGTTTCTCTCTCTCCCTGCTGCTGAACTTTCGATTTTTGATAAAAGTATTAATGTCCCAAAAAGAAAAGTTAAAGTTCTTGGCGCTAAACTAGAGTTTAAAATAGGTCAGTATTATGCTGATGTGCTACTAGAGACAAAATTAGGTAATATTGCAATAGAAATATTTGTTACACATAAAAATGAAGAAGAAAAGATAAATTACTATAAAAATAACAATGTAGCATCTTTAGAATACGATTTTAGTAATTATAGAGATATACCAATAACTCAAGTTTTTCATGATATAAGTATGAATAATATACCAGTTAGCTGGACTCAGTATTTAAAAAAAGAATATTATGAGAATAAAGTTAAGTTAGATATTGAATATCAAAGCAAGGTATCTGAATTAGAAGAAGAACGTAAGTACTTAGTATCAATAGATATTGCAAAAGAAAAGTCACAAGAGATAGAGTCAAAAAATAAACTAGTTCCACCTGAACTTTACGAAGATATTACTGTTAATTTCAATGGGGGAGTAAAAACAGTTCATGCTGACCTTCTAGAAAAAAAGAAACCTTTTATATTCGATAACATCATTACACATGAAACGAAGACGTGTATCACTTTGAATTGCTATATAAAAGATAAATTATTGAAGATAATTATTCCTTTCTATGGTTTCGCAATACCTAATTTTGAAGATAAAAACGTTAGTTCAATGACTTTATGTATTGATTATTATAATAAGAACCAAGGAGCTAAATTATCTTGGCTAAATTACAAATATAAAAAAAAGGTAATAGATTGTATAAAAGTAAGAGTAATGAATGCGCTAGAAATAGAAAATATACTTTTAAATATGGTAGATGAATACATCCTTTTTAATAAAAACAAAGCATATTCTCAAGATTATAAAGAGTGGTTAAAATGGTTAAAACTGTATGAGATAACCCCGTTAAACTATAATGAGAAAATGACCATTCCAAAGCTTTTTAGAGTCAACAAAAACTTCTCTTATTTTTGGATGTTCAATAATTGGAATGTTTTTGTTTTAAGTGTATTAGTTATTTTAATTGATCAGCATCCTATTGGTTCCGAGATTAAACATAATAAATTATTTGATACCTTAGTGGATATTTTACCAATAAAAAATGAATTTTATGAATATGAAAATTTCATACAGAATAGTCAATATATAGAGAAAAATAGCAAGAAATTTTTTAATAAAAAGGAAATTTTATCCGCAATGTTAAATCGATTTATAGAAAAAGGGTATTTAACGACAGAGCGTGATCACCTTATTAATAATACTAACTTGCAGAATGAACTACGAAAACACTATGTTTAAATATGCTGCAGTAACCTCTTACAAATTCAAAAAGGGCGATTGAACATATAAAAACTGGTACAGAAAAGCACAGGTTAAAATTCAGCCACACCTATTAGGTACAATCCGAGGAGGGGTACAGACTCGGGACACTGAAAAATGAGTGTCCTGTGCATTGTCCCATGATATGTACGTTAGGCAGGTATATTAACTATATAATATATATAATATTTTTATATTTATATATACTATATAGGACAGATGGGACAGCGGGACAAACACAAATAGATAAATGTATTTATAAAAATACTATACTCTCCCCCTCCTCGGTCTAACCCTCCTAGCAAAATACTTTGGTAGTAAGCTTGGTAGTAAAATTAAAAATAATAAATGCAAATAACATTATTTATCAAATGATTACATTACCAATTCCAATTCCTCCACCCCAAATTTGGTGGGTCAATGATAGGACAACGGTTTCAAAAACAAGAAGTTAGCGAAATCGATAGGACTACACACTGACAACAGTAGGACTATGAAGTGCACGCGAAATGCACGTGCATTTGAAAATAAAACCCTGAGGGTCATTCTGAACTGACCCCAGTTTATTGGACAGTTTAAATTAGTTAGGTAAAGACTGAGTTCGGTATTGAACTGGACTCAGTCCTTTTAATTTTATCTTGATCCGTTCCGTATTGTAATACTTGATATATTCATGAAGTTCTTCTTCTAGTTCATCCAAATCTCTAAATTGCTTTGTATAAAAACATTCTGTTTTTAATATGCCAAAAAAATTCTCTATTACTGCATTGTCTAAACAATTTCCTTTTCGTGACATACTTTGAGTAATGCCTTGTTTCTTAAGGCTATTGTGATAACGGCTCATTTGGTATTGCCATCCTTGATCTGAGTGCAGTATAAGCTCGCCTCCCTGAGTCAATTTTGAAAAGGCTTGGGTAAGCATCTGTTCAATCATGTTGTAATGAGGACGTCTAGCTATTTGATAGGAAACAATTTCTTGATTAAATAAGTCAAGAATAGGCGAAAGATAAAGCTTTTCACCTTTTACCTTAAATTCGGTGACATCGGTAACCCATTTTTCATTGGGCTTGCTGGCATGAAAATTTCTTTTGAGATGATTATCAGCAATTCGGCCTAATTGACCTTTATAAGAATGATATTTTTTAGGTCTTACAACTGATTTTAATCCTTGAGCCTGCATTAATCGTTGTACTTTTTTATGATTAATAACGGCTTCATTTCGCAGTACAGCAGTGATCCTTCGATAACCATATCGACCTTTATGTTGATGATAAATAGTCCTTATTTTATCTTTTAATAATTTATCTTTTGAGTTATTACTATTTTTTTGATGGTAATAAAACGTACTTTTTGATAAGGAAAGGGCACGTAATAAAACCAAAATAGGATAAATCATTTTTAGTTGATTAACGACCGCAACACGTTGTTTTACCGTCGTTTTGTTTCCTGCAATTCTTGTAACTTTTTTAAGCAAGCATTCTCAGCACGTAAATACTCGAGTTCCTTTAAAAGTTCTTTAACCGATTTATCTTTGTCATTTTTAGGTAATTCTGTTTTCTTTTTAGTCAATGTAGGTATTCCTTTTTTCTTGGGAGCTAATGCTTTAATACCATGAATATCCATAATATTTTTCCATTCCCATAGAGTTGTAAAGGTTGGAATATTAAAAAGAGCGGCGGCTTCTCTGATAGAGAGCGAATGTTTTGCCATGTGAGACAATATATGCATTTTTAGCTCAAGAGAATAGATTGCTTTGGATTTTCGAGGCTTAATCCCCTCAATACCATGCAATTGATAAGCGGAGCACCAGTGACGAGCCTGAGAAGTATCAATAGAAAAATGCTTAGCCGTTGATAGAAAACCATTGCCTTCGAGATAAAAATTAATCACATTTAGTTTAAAATCAAGAGAATATTTAGCCATAGAAAAACACCCCAAAGTTGGTGTCCAACTTTTGGGGTGCAGTTCATTCCTTGGGGTTTTCTATTTGTAACAAAGTGTAATAAATTATTTCTTTCAATCCCTACATTAAAAAAGAACTCTAGAACAATATTAATTCATTAATTTTGAAATAATATGCATGTCATCTAACTCCCTTACTCAACATACTGGAAGGCAGCCTCTTTTATTTATATCTCCCTCCGGCTCCTTATTGTAGGATAGATATAACCCACGATAAGGAATATTAAAAATGAGAATGACTGCACGTAAAAAAGAGATAATGGAATTATTTAAACCCGACAATCTTGAATGGGTAACGGGTGAAATTGGCGCACCACCTTTTGATGTTTCAGGTGTAGCTTATATGCTTAAGGGAATGGATTCTTTTAACAAGAAAAGCATTCTTGAATCTACTCGTAGAACATTAGATAGCATGGTTAAAGATGGCTTGTTAGAAAAGGTATCTAGCTATGAGAGGCGACAAAACAAACACCAAGGCTCAAGCAGTTCTCCTGGTGTTCGTTGCGTCGTCACTCGATATGGTTTATGTGGGAAATGTCGTCTTGTGAAATACGAAAATGACGGAGAGGATTTTATTAAAGGTGAGTGTGTTAAGATTGATTAAATAACCAATTCATCTAAGTCACTAATTAAAAAGATAAAAGCCACATTTAAGAGGCTTCTATCAATTAACAAGAGCAATAGTTAACCTTTTTTAAATCCTGGCTTACCATTCTGAGCTCTCCATTTTTTAACTGTGTTCAAAATCCCTGCTGGTGAATCATCTTCACCATCTTTAGGATAATAGATCAAACCGTTACCACGAGGATGCTCTGATAATTTAACAAAATGTCTAACCCATGATTTATGTTCTTCTTCATTAGAAGTTGTTACATTACAGATTCCCTGTAACAATTTCAAAAACTCAGCTTCAGTATAATCACTGATACTATTTTTCAGTTCCATGATTATTGTCCTCTATGAATGTCAATGTGTCGTTTAGGAGTAATAACATGGATATTATCCATATCATAAACTCCACCATCTTCAATAATAGGCTTAACATGATGAAGCTCAAATGTTTCCCTACCTCCAACTTGCTCTTCAGGGATCGGATAAGGTGCATTACCGTTTTTTATCAATGTTTGATTACTTTTACTAAATTGCTTTAACAATTCGGGATCTTTTGACACTTCTTCCCAGAATTGCTTCCGGAAGTCATCGAAGTTATTAAATTTCTTATCCCGCAGTTTATCCGCAATCCGGTCAGGGATTGGCACACCGGATTCTTTGCTTGCATCATGAAGCCATTTATCACCTACTTTTTGCCCTTTACCCGTAGCCTTTCCTGGTTGATAGCGTTTATTTTCTTTTTTAACCTTATCTTCAGCAGATTTTTTCTTTTCTTCTGCTTTTTTGCGATTTTCCACCGCAATCAATAGTAATGTTTCAGCTTCAGCTACCTGACTCTGAATATTAATAAGTTTATTACGAACAAACTCAACATCACTATGCAGAGCTGATACTCTTTGATTAAATTTATTTGCCTGATCTGTATCAGTAATTACTCCAAACCAATTATTTACCACCATGATATAAGCAGATAACGCTTCAACTCCCTGCTCACTTAATATCATTGTTAATTCATCGGGTGTTTCTATATAGGCTTTTTGATAATAATAAGGTGATTTTACTGGATCTAATAACGTTTGATATTCTTTAGTTTGCTTCGCTGAATATATAATTTTTTGATATTTTTCAACTAATTGCTTTTCTTTCTCCAGTTGATTATTTGCTTGTTCTAACTCGTATTTAGCAACTTCAAGTGGATACAAAGAACTCCATTCAGCTAGAGTGGTCTCAATTACATTCTTATTTTCTTTGGGATTTTGCGAAATAGACACATAAACAGGATCATGAGAATCATCAAAATAGACTACAGCATGGTGTGTTTCCACTCCTTTAATTGCTGAAGCAATAGGCAATACATAATCGACTTTCGGTTTTGTATTTGCTTTTGTATTTTTTGTATTATCAGATTTAGTCTGATTAACTTGAATTTGTACCGGTTTCATTCCCGGTATAATTTGTGCTGTATAAACATCACGTTGTTTAGTTTTTTGAGCTTGAACAACAGAAACCATAGTTGAAATTGTCTGTTGTGTAATAGCTACTTCCCGTTTCTTAGTATCTAAGCTAACAACAGGCTCTGCCAGCACGCTAACAGGAACAACTTTGCTCTTTGAAATCTGATTGGCAGGAAGAGTGGTAACAGCGCTACTCGGCAAACTAACAATTTGATATGGCTTCGTTTTATCAAGAAAATTAGCACCTCTATATTGATCTAGCAAAGCCTGTTCTCTAGCTTCTGACATAATTGTTTGGCTAGGATATAAAGCTCCGACTAAAACACCAGCGGTCAACCCACCAGCATAAGGCAATGCTTTACTTAAAACATTAACTCCCTGAACCAAGGCTGCATCGATGGCTCCCCAATTAATTGTGAAACCCAAAACTCCATTAATTGGATATGCTGTCATTGGAATGGCGGCATAAGACATCACAGCCATTGCTTCAGGTGTTTCTTTTAGATCAATGTCAGACCATGACGAGTGATTCCCACCGCTATTTCGATCTTCATTGTCATTATCTGTGTAATTTGAATTATCATCTTCGTCATAATCATAGTAATCATGACTATTGACGCCATCGGTTATTTCAATCCGAATATCTCTATCTTCATTATCGCTCATATAAATTCCTTTTTATATTTAACAGCACACGATCACTGTATACAAATACAGTATAATCAATGGTAGTCGTAAAACAATCGTCTTATTTCGGCTGTATTAGGAATGATTATCATTAGTATTTAATTCTTCCTTGAATTAAATGCATTTGATTAATTATCAATTTCTGGTGTCTTATTGGTGTTCTGATTATTAAAGTAATACATCATTTTCACCTAACCCGAATTGCGCTTTCATCTCCTCTTCTTTTTGTCTACGCTCCTCTTCCACTTTCTGCGCCTCTTCCATCTCACGCATTCTCACGTTATAGATTGATTGCTCTGGCATCTGTACACGTACAGAAATAAAACGACCATCAGGGATATCAATTGGGTCGCCATCGTTGAAGCCGTCAATATCATTACGGGCAAACTCAGGCGCGTTAGGATGAGTGCGGTGATACGTTTTAACAAGAATAGAGCCGTCTTTGTTAACTTTGGAGTCTACCCAAATAAGGGGTTGTTTATTTACATCAAGTGGAATTTCAATACCACCATCAACACCGCCCCATTCTGCGTCTGAGTTAAAACCCAATACACCTTCGATAAGATATTCACCCTGCCCTAATCGAGTAACCGTAGCGCCTTCTGATTCGTCGTTAGTAGTGAATGTGCCATCAGGGTTGATGTCAATGATTGGAGAGGCTTTTTTGATGAAGCCGTTGCTATCTATGGTTGTATTTCTTGTTCCCCATAGAACATTACGGCGTTGATTCCCAGTATTTAAACACTCAGCAATTACAGCGCCATCTCCCATAATAAAAAGTTTAAATGATATGCTATTGTCATATTTAATTGAAAGACCAGAGCCATACCCACCGAAATAATTACTACCAACAGCGGCCTCCTGAGAAAAGAAATTAGTTCCTTTCGAGTTATCTTTTACATCATTATCAGTAAAATAAGGCGCATTCGCACCTATCCCATAATCCCCCCCCTATTCCTCGGACGCTGTTAGTATTCTTTCCGCAGCACCAATATTTCTCTTTATACAAAATAACCTTAGCTTGTAGCTTTGCATTATTTTGTGGGTACCAAGCTAACTTTTTATTTAAAACACCAGTAATGAACTGATCTACTGAAACCGAGAATTGAGGCAGATAGTAATTATTATTTTCGTCTTGTAGCATACCGAACATTGGTAAATCGTTGGATATACAAATATCACGAAAATAAAATTCTTTACCTTTTCTCAATTTGTGTAACCAAAGAACTCTATTAATGCCTGACGCTATGTACTTAGCCTGTCGTTCTTTGAATACTGCCACGCAGTTGATTAGCGATATCCCAAAGGGTTTCTTCAAAGCCTTTCGTCGGTTTTTTCGCGGGTGATTTAGCCATGTAGATAGATTCTCTTTTCTTATCAGTTATTATCGGCAAGCGCAGAGTTAGTGTCAGTTATTTTTACGCTAACTGCCGATAATGTATACAAAATAAGTTTAGGTAAGATTATCGTATAAAAATCAGGTGGGTTTGAGCGGCTAAAGCTAACATTATATCAACCTATATAGCCCAATACTTATTGCTTAAAGTTAGGAGGAGAAAACTGATAATCAACAATGTATGCACCAATAGGTCCTGTTTTTGTTGTAACCCACACTGTTCCCGTATTTTCCTTTGTTTGCGATTTTGGATCGCTAATGCACCATAAACCCCATTCTCCTGTATAGATTTCTTTTATCCGTATACCATATTCACATTGAGGGGATTTAAGGCGCGGAGGCCCTGGCGATACGATGTCATATTCTGTTTGGTATTGAATTGTTTGGTCTAATGATAAATAAACAAGCACATTGAAAGTTGGAATAATAAACATAAGCCCAAGAAAGGCGCCCCAATAATAATCAATGATTACATACTTTGATGGGCGAAAGAAGGGCTGCCATATTCCTCCAATAATCCCTGTAAAAATGGCAAAAACAATAATAATCGTCCATTTAGGAAACCATTCAAATAATACAATGTTATCGCCTAAATAAAACGACAAAAATAGATAAACTAACCAAGAGCCGTAAAGGATAATAAAAATGTAAGTAGGCAATGATTTTTTCTTACTACCTTTACTGTATGATTTGAATTGATATTCCATAGAAACCTTAATTATTTCCCTAAATTAATTATTTATAGTTCAGATTGGCTACCTATTTACTAACCATAACCTTCCGTGAAAATAATGAGAACCATTATTTTAAACTCTAAAGTGACATCAATTTGCTGATTGATTACATAAATAATACTGGTAAGTATGATTTTTCAATGTCAAATAAAGTAAAAAGTGTGTGACTGAACGCTAAAAACTATAATAAATCAGATGAAGAAACTCTACATCTACTTGTTCGGGAACTACAGTATTTTGGTAGTAGAACATTAGCGAATACGATCCGTCGTAACGGTATTAAATACGCCGAAATTGTAGACGATGTGGCCAAACAGCTTAAGATTAAATGTCCAAAATCCACCACAGTTGAAGAAAAAGAAGTACTGATTATTGACTGAATAGCCACTGTCTCATTAGTCCACAGCGCAACTAACAGTAAGTATTGCTTCAATCAGAATTCATTAACATATGAACTAAACCGAACTGCATTAATGGATAGATTTGGTGGCGATTTAAATCGCCACTGGAACATGGTTATATATTTATATCTACGCTACAAATCGTTAATAACCCCTAAAATTATATTAAAATAGTTCGAGTTCCATTATGATCAGGAATACTTATTAATCCTTGCATTTCTAGCTGCTCTACAATCATTGCACTTCTGTTATATCCAATTCTAAATTTTCTTTGAATACCTGATATAGAAACTCTATTTTTTTCTGCGATAAACTCAACAACTTCATAAAATAAAATATCTAACTCATCAAAATCGCTATTTTTTAATAAATAATCAGTTTTAGAGCTTAAATTAATATATTCAGCCCTTTCCCATTTTAAAGTATGACCTATTGCTTGCCATATATCTTCATCAGTAACAAATGCACCTTGAATACGCTCTAACCTTTCAAGATAAGGTGATAAATAAAGCATATCGCCATTTCCAAATAATTCTTCTGCACCATTTTGATTTAAAATAGAACGTGATTCCTTTTTAGAAGGCATAGTAAGAGAGATACGAGTCGGTATATTAACTTTCAGTTGATTATCTATGCTCGATGATAATAGATTTCTTGTAGATAAAATAAGGTGTATTCCAACTATATTTGCTGATTGACTTAAGGTAATTAACTTACGACCAATTTCATTATTATAAGATATAAATTGAATATAATCGTCCATAACAACCATTATAGGAGTCATAACTTTCAGAAAAGGCATTGAAACATCATTAATATTAGCGGGCTTCCAAAAAGGATCTGGAATTGATCTATTGAATTTTTCTGCTTGGATAATTTTTTCATTATAATTATCAATACTTTTAACACCTAAAGCACTAAACAATTTATAGCGTTTATTCATTTCAGCTATAATCCAATCTAATGCTCTGATAACTTCAGACATATCATCAACTATTGGAAACATTAAATGAGGAAGATTAAAATAAGGAGTCAGCTCTATTCCACTTGTATCAAATATAATCAGTCTAATCTCTTTAGGAGATAGACGATATATTATACTCATAATAATAGAATGAATTAATGTTGATTTTCCTGAACCAATAGAACCTGAAATTAATAAATGTGGGCATGGGATCAAATCAATACCGATAGGCTCCCCTATAATATTTTCACCCAACATAATCGATAATGGAGAAATATTTTTCTGTTTTAACCATTGATTAAAACATGATGAAAAAGGAATTAATCGACGATATTTATTCGTTATCAGTAATCCGATATAGGGTGTTCCTGGTAAAAAATCAATTACTTTAATATTAATAACATTAAGGGCTCGACATAACTCAGTTATCAATGATTTAACATGCATTCCTCGTATTTTAGCATCAACTTTTAATCTAAAAAGAGTAAATGATGACCCCATGAAATAATCAACCACTGACACATTTACTTTATAAATAAGTAGGCATGATTCGATAGAATGAGACATCTCATCTAATTCCTGACGTGTCCAGCAAGATCCTATTTCTTGTTTTATTAATTGATACATTGCATTATCCAAAAGTATAAATACCATGTAAAACATAAAGTTAAATAAATTAAAAACAACTATTTTTAATCTTATAAAAAGTCTACCATTTATTAACAACAAATGCTTACTTACATTTAAAATAAAAAGTAACTGTTATTATGAAAGAACAAATAAATCATATTGATTATCAATTTACATCAATAACTTCCGATTATGAAGAGAGAAATTTATTTGAAATTCAAGGTGATATTTATAACTATAAAGAATTTGATGAAGACACTATTATCGGGAAATTAATATTATATTCTTAATCCAGAGGAATTAGGAATTTATGCTGGTGATTTATTAGATCTATATAACAATAAATCTGTGTTTATTGGCAATTTTCACAATAAAAATAGTCACACATTAAAAATAAAGAGATTATTGAAGATGGAATTAGACACTTTGGCAAGAATATAAGTCTCCTTAAAGTATCATTACATGTAAAACCATAATTAAGAATTGAATGGTGTGAACTGATAATCAACAATATATGAACCAATAGGACCCGTCATTGTTGTGACCCATAGTGTTCCTATGTTTTTCTGAGTTTTCGATTTTGGATCACTAATACAAAATAATGCCCCTCGTTCAGTATAGATTTCTTTTATCCATATACCGTGTTCACATCGACCAAATCTGTTGGTTATAGGGCCTGGTGATGTAATTTTATATTCTGTCTGATAGCGAATTGTATTCACTGATAATAAATACGTCAGCACATCAAATGCAGGTACTATTAATACAAAACCAGCAAACCCAGTCGAGAGGAAATTTTTAAATGCATGTTTTATTGGGCGACGAAAAATACTCCAAATCCCCCCAATCATTCCTAAAAAAACAGCAAAAGTAATAGAAATAGTCCATTTGGGAAACCATTCAAACATCACGACTCTACGGTGTAAACTTATTGACCAACCCATGTAAGCTATCCAGAGAACAAAAGGAATAAAGATAAGGTAAATAGGCAGTGATTTTTTCTTGCTATTCTTACTATATGATTTGAATTGATAGTCCATATAAACCTTATACCAGTTAAAAAATTTTTCGCAGAACATTTATCTATTAGTTTTATATTAAAACTAATTTAGTGCTTAAAAAGCCGTATGCTATACATACTTACTTTCTAATAAATATTAGTTTATAACAATCAATCCTTTATTTCAGTCTATATTTTTTCTCTCGATATTGTATATAGTTTTCATGTTATAAATTATTTTTAATAAAATATTATTAAAAATGATTAAACAACATTAAAGCAATACTATTTATAAATAGAAAAAAGATGCTGTAAATCAGCATCTTTTATTATTAAAAACATTTACTTAATAAGTATGTGAATAGTTTTTATATCTATATCCTTGAGATTTCATACACTCAGCTATTAGTTCTGGCTTTTCATTTATATTTACTTTAGCGATACCAATATCATATTTACACTTCGCTAATATATCTTGAGAGTTTTCATAGCTTACTCCTTCTTTATACCAACCTGGGCCAACAACACACCCACTCAATATAAACATGGATATAAATAAAAAACATTTAGTATTTATTTTCATGATCTTTAAAAAATATATGATAGGCCAATTATATTTACTAATCCGTATTTCTGTTTTGTGATCGGGCTGTCTGCCATATCACCAAACAAGTAATAACCACCCGATTTTAGATTAACAAAAAAACCTTCACTTATTTTATAATTTATTCCAATTAAAATACCGGCATCTTTAATTCCAGAATTTGGTGTATAAATAGAATAATCAGTATTAAGTGCCTGTTTTTCTGTGACACCAAAATAAGCCTGACTATAGTTTTTGTTTACATATCTTGTGGATATATTCGAATCAATAGACCAATTTTTATTTATATCGAAATGCGAATTAATACCAAACTCGAACCGAGTGGCATTATCAATATTTTTACCACCATAATCTCTATGACCAATAGCAGTCAGCGAATTTATATAAAAAGAATGGCCAATAATATTATAACTTAGTTCAACACCTGCACCAGCGGCTCCTTTTAGATCTCCCATTCCTTTTAAATCTTTATTTTTACTACCAGAAAAGCCTATTTCTTCTTTACGACCCTGCATATACGTTCCAAGCAGAGCAATATGAATATTATCAAAAATATTAAATTGCCATTTTGCTCCACTGGTGCCCAGACTAAATAAACCAAAACTATTTGTTTCTGTTGTATATTGCAGCATAGCATCTGGAATTAAAATATACTTATCCGATCCTTCGTATGGCGAAGACATGCCAATGCCTGCGCCTATTTTTAATTCATCTGCATAAGAATTTGAGCAAACAAAAGCACCAAAAATGGGGAGTAAATATTTTAATGACATATATATTCCATTCTTTATTAAAAGTTATTTTTTTAATTGGTTTATTAAGGATGTTCTTGATTTTTCAACATATGGTTTAAGGCCATTAGCATCATAAAATGCCTTTTCATTTCCATTATTTAAATCTTTAATTTTGTCTAATAAATTGAATCGATCTCCTTTACTCGCAATAAATATATCCACCTTTTGATTATTTAATACTTGATAACTGTAATGAAGATCATTAACTATCTCTGGATAATTAAGGTTATTAACCAAATAATATCCTGGTGTCGCTAAACTATCCGCATAAATAAGTATGTCATTGTTATTTAACTTTACTTTCCATGACGTACTACCTGGTAAATGCCCTGGCGTTAGTAAAGCTGTAAACATCACACCAGAAAGCTCAAATGATTCATTATCGTTTAATATAAGATCTACTTTCACTGGCGGAAACAATAATGCATCACCTAAAGCAAAATCATTCGCTCCACCTAACGCTAGTTGTTCTGCATTTATTTTATTTGAGATAACCTGTGCACCACTTATTTCTTTTAATTTTGTTATTCCACCAGCTTGATCTAATCTCGCATGGCTATTCAGAATATATTTAACATCCTTAATATTAAATCCTAATTTTTCAATATTACTTTGGATTAGTTCTGCACTTTCATTTAAGCCTGCATCAATAAGAACATGGCCTTTATCTGTAGTGATCAGTATAGAAGTTAAATTCTCTGTTCCTACATACCAAACTTGAGGTGCTATTTTAAAAGACGTTATAGGTTTGGCCCATTGTGTAAATACACTTTTCGGCGGTACTGTTGATAACGGTTGTTCTGGGTGCAATGATGCATAAACCGTAGTTGGCATAGCCAATCCTTGCATACAAAGCAATGCAATTAATGTTAACTTTTTCATATATACCATTATTTGTTTGTCGTTAAGCTGAGATAATAGTATAAGTAAATTGAATTCTGCTCATTTATAAAGAGACAAAATGAATCTTGCTCAATTTGATTTTAATCTTCTCAAAGTGCTCTATGCCTTGCTTTTGACTGGAAGTACTAAAGAAGCAGCTCATAAACTGGGTATTTCACCTTCTGCGGTAAGTCATGCACTAAGTAGACTACGCTTAACACTGGGCGATCCTTTATTTAAACGAGAAAATAATATTCAAGTCCCAACACCATTTGCTTTAACACTAAAAGCAAAATTAGTTCCTCTTTTTATTTCTTTAAATGATGATCTATTTACCGATACTTTTGATGGTTCAAGAAGTTTTAAAGTGGTTTGTCCCCCTGCGTTAATGAACATTATTACCCCAACACTCTCTGAACTCTCTTTTGAGTTGAACTTCTATGCGGAATGTATTCCATACCAACGTCGCTCTTGGCGAGAAGAAGTACTTGATGGCACTGTAGACTTAGTCTTTGCTGTTGGTGGAGATCAAAACCCAGTATCGTCTTTAAAATTTGAAACTATAGGTAAAAGTAGGCTCGTTATTATTTATGGAGAGCCATTAAGATCATCTTTAAAAAATATTGACGATTTTAGTCTTGAACAATTGGTTTCTTATAAACATGTTTATTGTTTACCTTGGTCTCAAGATGATAATGAACTTGATAGGCAATTACGTAGAAGAGGACTATTTAGAACGATCGGATTTAAATGTCCTGAATATGCACAAGTTATACCCGCTATTAATAGCAGCCCATATATAGCTGTTGTGCCTGAACCATGGCTAGAATATCAATCACTCAAACATACCGTTTATAAAATTAAGCTCGTTGATAGCCTTGCTGTAGGGCATTTATTTATGATGAATAGAAAATCAATGTTGCCGTGGAAGAAAAAAATTGTATCGTCACTTAAAGCGAAAGTTGCGGTGTACTATAAACCGACTGATCAATAACAATATGTAGAGATTTTACAAAAAAAAATTCACATACTAGGCAAAAGATAAAAGTCGTTATTTAACGACCTTTATTAACTATAACTACCCATCCTCATTTAATTACTCCTTATCACAATTAATACTATTTGTGTTTATACATAATAAATTTAATAGGCCTTACCACAATCGTCCGACACATCATTTAACCCTTGTTGTCTTTGTTCAAAGATGATACTTTTTTTATCACCTTCTCGGATTATTTTTAAGATATAAATACTATCAAAATCACTACTCTTCCATTTAGGGATTAATTTAGGATCTCCCCCTTCTTTCTTTATGATATCTCGTGCCACTTTGACTAAATTATCATGCTCCCATGCAATAAAAATAACTGAGTTTTCATATTGCTGGCTTAACAGGTCTTCACGTAACTCTTTTATCTCTTTAGCATGATAATGAAGATGGATAGGTAATGACATTTTAATAGCAATAGGAGAGATAGTTTGAAGTGAACGTAATGAATTACCTAACTTACTTTGTTTAGGCGCCGCCGCGAATAATGCGTCAGGTTTGCCAAATTGATTGATAAGTACATCAGGTAAAGCGAGGGCTCTATTTAATCCTTTACAGGTCAGTTGCCCACTTTCATTATCAGGTTTTTCACCATGTCTTATAAAAACGAGTGTTTGATCTGAATACGCCATATGACTAAACCCTAAAATAAATACGCTCAAAAATATAAATACACTGCGCATACAGCGTTACCTTTAAGTCAGTTAAGTATAAGAAGTATGGAGAGTTATATATTTAACACTAGCCATACACTTACCTGTGCGGCTCACTCAGTTTATCATAGCCGAAAATTTTTCAGAGACGATATCTTCTTAATCTTCAAGATCAAATTAACATACATAAAAACAAGGCAAACAATTGTTAACAAAAAATAAAGAATATCTTGAGCTCTTATTAATTAACTCTCAATTTTATAAAATTGAATGAAAATTAAATACTAAGCACATTTAGATAAAAAAAGGGAGGAAATCTCTTTTTCACACTAAAAATAGTGTGTTAAAAATCAATGCAAGTCTTTTTATCTGCCTTTATTTCGTTTAATGACTAAAGTTCTGTCACTGCTTACCGATACTGTCTTTTCTTCAATAAGTTACTAATACTTATTAATTATTATTTATCCAGGGTTAAGCATGTTCTTTAAAAACGTTAAAATTCGTACCAAGTTAACTATCGCATTTACAACATTGGTAATGTTAATTATGTTAGGTTCTAGTTTTGCATTAATAGGATTGAATAGTGCAAATCAAGATATTCATGATGTCGTTGACGATATCTATCCAGCCACAGTAAAAGCCAATTTGCTAATTAATAATTTCAATGAATTTATTATCTTTCAGCAACTCACCATGCTAGATGAGCAAGGAAGTTTAGCCTCTGAACAAGAGAGTAAAAAAGCTGAGATCACCGCCAAAGTTGCTCAATTACTAAAAGAGTTAGAAGAAACGGCTCACGATGATGAGTCAAAAAAAATACTCGCTGAAGTTTATGAGATCCGTCAGAAATATATCACCTCTCAAAATTTTGTAGTAAAAGCATTTAACGAAAATAATCGGCACGCCGCTGTTAATGAATTAATCACCAAAACAGCAGGTATTCAACTTATGTATCGCGATAAACTTTTGGAATTTATTGCGTTACAAAATCAAAAAATGAATGCGGCAGGTGAAGCTGTTGAACGCGATTTTATTGAGAAGAGAGTATTTTTAGTATTATTAACACTTATTAGCATTATTTTGGGTAGTGTTTTAGGGTGGTTTATTACGAAAGGCATTACTCGCCCGTTAGATGAAGCTGTGAACTTTGCTAAAGCGATTGCTAATGGTGATTTAACACAAGAAGTAAACACTAATTATCATGATGAAGCAGGAATGTTATTGCAAGCGCTTGCTGAAATGAAAAAACATCTATTAGATGTTGTGCAAAATGTACAAAACGGTGCTGAAAACATTTCATCTGCCGCTGAGCAGATCACAGCAGGTAGCCAAAATTTAGCAGCAAGAACAGAAGAACAGGCAACTTCCGTAGAAGAAACGGCAAGCTCAATGGAGCAAATGACGTCAACGGTTAAAAATACTGCAGAGCATACTCTTGATGCGATTAATGTTGCTGAAAAAACAGAAATTGCCGTCCATCATAATGGTGAAATGATGCTTCAGTTAACGGAAAAAATGAGAGCAATCAATAATTCATCATCTCAAATGACAGACATTATTAACTTGATTGATTCCATTGCTTTCCAAACAAATATTCTTGCACTTAATGCTGCGGTTGAAGCGGCAAGAGCTGGCGAACATGGTAAAGGTTTTGCCGTTGTCGCAAGTGAAGTCAGATTACTAGCACAAAAAAGTGCTGATTCAGCAAATGATATACGTACACTGATTGAAAATTCATCAACCCAAACACAAGAAGGGATGGATTTAGTGGAACAAGCCGAATTACAGATCCAAAAAATGATCACAGATGTTGAAGAAATCAGTGCATTATTACGAGAAATTGGACAAGCAAGTAATGAGCAAAGTGATGGTATTTCACAAATCAACAATGCCGTAAGCCAGCTTGATTCAACAACGCAACAAAATACAGGATTAGTGGAAGAGTCGGTTGCTGCCGCGGGTTCACTCAATGAACAGGCGCTCAATCTTAACAAATTAGTGAACTACTTCCAGATCACTCGCGCCTAATTCACGTTTATATTAACTTCATATAAAGGTCACTTAACGTCATATTTAAGTGGCCTTTATATCAACGCTCCTCTCAAGCAACCGTACAAAAATAATAAATTATTACTACAAGGCATACTTATTAGACACAACTGCCATGTAAAAATAGCCATTACACAGCTTCGATCCATCTTTAATTCCAATTTACAGTAACTAAAAAAGGAACCTAGCTCACACTTTGGTTCTTTTTTTATTTGTCATTTTATCAACGATGAAATACAGACAATTTTCCTAATATCAGACAGGTTGTTGTTAACTCTCCCATTCTTTTAGAAAAAAAATACGGTCTCAAATGTTAAATCCTAAAACATCACTAACATAATCGCTGATTTTTGTTATCAAAATAGGGCTATTTGATGATGGGTAGAATCTTTTCATCATTAATATTCCCACAATTAATTACCCACAATAATGCCATTAGTTGTGAAACAAATACTGATAACGAAAAAGGAAAAAAAGGAGCTATGGTTACTTTCCATCAAAAGAAAATACCTCATTAGAGGTTATTACGTAGTTAACGCTACAATGATTATCTGTACACTCATTTTCGGTCATCTTTTTTCATCTTAATTATTTGTATGACAATTACCAAGGTGAAATTTATATCTCTTCAAAAAATGAGCCCAATAACTTCAAAAACATTTCATTTTTTCCCTTTTCTTTAAAAATCCATTAAAACTCTCTAAAATGGTAAACAAACTGGTTTAATAAGGCATTCCCTATTATTAAAAATAAATATATTGTCTATTTTTTTGTGATAAAAAAATAAAAAATATAGCTATACCTTTTTTTCTATATGATCAAGATCACTCTATCTATACTATTATGTGAGTGAATTTAAAAAGAATCATTCTCATTTATTAATTATTCTTCTCATCAAGTATTTGTTATCTCTATGATTTGTATTACAAATAAAAATCTCATAAAACTGAACAATCATGCGACTTAAGCATCAAAAAGAAGTTAATCATTGATTATAAATTACATTAAAAATTATTTAAACAGTTAATGCAAAAATATAAAATAAGTATAATTAAAAATAAAATAATAAATTAAAAAAATAATTAAAATAAAAGCAAATAATATAAATAACTTTTAATTTAAAAATTAAACAATATAAAATAATAAAAATACAAATAAAAAACACTAAAAATTAAAAACAAAACAAATAATAAAAATAGAGTCATTGATAAAATAAAAATAAAAAACAATTAATATTTAACTTCAAACCATCACTAATAAAAAAAAATAAAATAAAAACAAAAAAACAATATTAAATTTATTACAAATGAAATTTAAACACTTTTAAAATAATTAAACAAAGAAAATTTAAAAAACAAAAAATAAATGAAATATAAATAAAAGATAATTTTTATTTTATTTACTAATAAAGTAAACACAATTAAAATACATTAATTTATTTTAATATTCAGCGTGGTTATTATAGTTGTTTTTATCATAAAAAATGACATTTGCTGTCTACTTTCACTGTTCTGTTACATGACTGGAACCATCAATATCGTTCTTTTTTTCATCAAAAACCAATTTGATAACAACATTAATAACTCAATTACATTGATGAACATCAAAAAACTCGACAATTAACAAGCAAATAATGAGAAAAAAGGAATTTTTTTATATTTGTCACACAATTGATTTTATTCTATTACATCTCAATAAATATTCCCTACAATAGCCAACTAATCTAACCTGACAATTTCCTAAGTAATGATACCTTTCATTGTTTAGGTTAGTAACTATCTTTTTTTATTTATGATTTATCGTTTCAGCAAAGTAGAGCATTAATAAAACCTAGTACCCTACACAATTATATAATGACCAACTTATAGGTTTGCCAACGCAGTTATAAACGATAAAAATTGCAAACTTAAGGATAAAAATAATCATGTCAGACTATCTCTCATTCTTATTAGGTATAGTACCTTTAGCGGTTTTGATTTTTATGATCTTAAAAATGAAATCAGCCGTTCATCATGCCGTACTAGTTTCTTTAGTGATAACTGTTGCACTTGCTATTTTCCATTGGAACAACACCATTCAATTTGCCTCTGTTTCTGTGCTTTATGGCGCAATAAAAGGATTGTGGCCAATCATTATCGTGATCCTTGCTGCTATTTATAGTTATAACCTAATGTTAAAAACAGGGGGGATGGAAGTACTTAAAGATGTGCTTGCAGGAATAAGTGATGATAAACGAGTGCAAGTTTTGCTTATCTCATGGTGCTTTGGGGGATTTCTTGAAGCGGTTGCGGGGTATGGTACTGCAGTTGCCATTCCTATCGGTATTTTAATTGCACTTGGGTTTGATCCTTTTAAAGCCGCTGTTGCCTCTTTAGTTGCCAATACCGTTCCTACTGCTTTTGGTGCAGTGGGTATCCCAGTTTCTATTTTGGCGCAAAACACTGGGCTTGATGTATTAGTGTTGAGTAAAACCATCATTATTCAGTTGGGATTATTCAATATCCTTTTACCTTTTGTCATCGTAGCCATTGCGGGTGGTGGCATTAAAGCAATTAAAGGTGTCGGATTTATTACCTTAATGTGTGGTATCAGTACACTAATCCCTCAATATATCGTTGCAGCCAATTTAGGTGCTGAATTACCGGCGTTTGCAGGTAGCTTAGTCAGCTTAATTGTCGTTATTTTCCTTGCTAAACGCATGAAAAACAGTGGTGACAAACAAAAAAATGTCAAAAAGCACACTGGAAAAGAGTTGTTAGTAGCAAGTTCTATTTATCTGTTTACCTTTATCTTTATTTTAGCATGTTCACCTTTATTTCCTGCGATACAAAGTATGGCGGGGGCTATTTCCACAAAGATCCCGTTTGTATTAAGTGAAACACAAACTGAATATCAAACCATTGCTTGGTTAAGCACACCAGGTGTGTTGATTATTTTAGCTAGCTTTGTAGGGGGAACCATTCAAGGTGCTAGCGTTTCAACACTTATCTCTGTGCTTGTTAAAACAACTATCCAACTGAAAAACTCGATTATTGCTATCACTGCAATTGTGGCAATGGCAACAGTCATGGATTTCAGTGGCATGATTGGCAGTATTGCTGAAACCTTGGTCGATTTTACAGGTGCAGGATTTATCTTTATTGCCCCAGTGATCGGTGCATTGGGAACATTTGTAACTGGCAGTGACACTAACTCCAACGTGCTATTTGGTAAATTACAAACCAGTGCTGCAGCTAAACTTAATATTGACCCATTCATTCTGGCTGCCGCCAATACCTCTGGCGCAACGGGCGGTAAGATGATCTCACCTCAAAGTATCGCCATCGCTGTTTCAGCGACAAAAATGGATGGCCAAAGCAGTGCCATTATGCGTGAAACCTTAAAATATTGTATCGCCTATATCGTTATTCTTGGGGCTAAGATCGGCATTATTTATCACTTAATGAACTAATTAATAAGGAAAAGGGAATGAGCTTATTCCATTCCCTTCTCCTCTTATAACGAAGCAATAAAAAGAATTTTATCTTTAGTAAAAATGACAACATCTGAGCGATGTTTTGGAGTTCGATTAATGAAAGTTAATTTTTATGCGACCTGTCTTGGTGATGTGCTGAAAGCAGATTCAGCCAGAGACACCGTCTTGTTACTTGAGAAATTAGGTTGCGAAGTACTATTTCAAGAGCGCCAAGGTTGCTGTGGTCAACCCGCACTTAATAGCGGTTATGTCAATAACGCAAAGCCTGCCATGAAATCGTTAATTGAAACATTAGAAGTAAATGACTACCCGATTATTTCCCCCGCTGGCTCCTGTACTTATGCCATAAAAGGCTACCCAACTTATCTTGCTGATGAACCACAATGGGCATTACGAGCACAAGGTGTTGCCGATCGTCTTATTGATTTAACCAGTTTTATTGTTAATACCTTGGGTGTTGTCGATGTTGGTGCCCGTCTTCCGGGTAAAGCGGTTTATCATCCATCATGCAGTTTAACCCGAAAACTGGGTGTTGTTAGTGAGCCTTTAACACTATTAAAACACGTTGAGGGTCTTGAAATGTTACCTTTTGCTAATTCAGAAACCTGTTGCGGTTTTGGTGGAACATTCTCTGTAAAAATGTCTGAAATTTCAGGCGAAATGGTAACCGAAAAAGTAAAACATATTATGGATGTTAGTCCTGATTATGTCATTGGTGCAGATACGAGTTGCTTAATTAACATACAAGGCCGTCTAAGCCGTGAAAAACGCCCTGTAAAAGTGTTGCACATTGCACAAGTTTTAATGAGCCAATAAGGGAGCCTGCTATGTCTATCAAAACCAGTGATATCGATTTCAGACCTCGCCTAGAACATGAAATGAAAGACACAATCATGCGTAATGCGGTCGTTATGGCACAAGAGCGCATTGGGGCTAACCGTCAAATCATGGTCAAAGAGCTGGGGGATTGGGAAGAATGGCGAGATCGCGCTGAACAAATCCGTAACCATGTTCTTGAAAATTTAGATGCTTATCTCTATCAATTATCTGAAAAAGTAACAGAAAACGGAGGTCATGTTTATTTTGCTAAAACAGCAGAAGATGCCTCTCGTTACATTTGTGACGTTGCCAAAAAGAAAAACGCGAAGAAGATCGTAAAATCTAAATCAATGGTCACCGAAGAAATTGGGATGAATAAAGCCTTACAAAATGAAGGCATTGAGATCATCGAAACTGACCTTGGCGAGTATATTCTTCAATTAGATAACGATCCACCGTCTCACATCGTCGTTCCAGCAATCCACAAAGATCGTTATCAAATTCGCAAAGTCTTAAATGAAAAACTCAATTATGAAGGCAGTGAAACGCCTGAAGATATGACACTTTTCATTAGACAACGTATAAGACAAGATTTCCTCTCTGCTGATATTGGCGTTACTGGTTGTAACTTTGCGGTAGCTGAAACAGGCACAGTCTGTTTAGTCACCAACGAAGGTAATGCCAGAATGACCACCACGTTACCTAAAACCCATATTGCTGTTATGGGTATGGAGCGTGTGGCACCGACATTTGAAGAAGTTGATCCATTAATTACGATGTTATGCCGTAGCGCAGTTGGTTCTCGTTTAACCAGTTATAACACTTGGGTGACTGGTCCTCGTGAAGCCGGCAATGTTGATGGTCCTGAAGAATTCCATTTAGTAATTGTGGATAATGGCCGTTCTGAAATTTTAGGCTCACAATTTAAAGATATTTTACGCTGTATCCGTTGTGGTGCTTGCCTTAATACGTGCCCTGCTTATCGTAATATTGGTGGCCATGCTTATGGTTCAATTTATCCAGGTCCAATTGGTGCGGTCATTTCTCCACTACTAGGGGGTTATAAAGATTTCCACGATCTCCCTTACGCTTGTTCATTATGTAATGCATGTAATGTGGTTTGCCCAGTCAAAATTCCTTTAGCTCAGTTAATTTTAAAACATCGTCGAGTGATGGCTGAAACCGGTTTAACACCGAAAGCAGAACGCCGAGTCACAGGTATGTTTAACTACCTCAATTCACACCCCGCACTTTGGAAAGTGGGAATGAATGTTGGTGCGAAAATGGCGGGATTAATGATCAAAAATGGTTCTACACCAATCAAAATCAGTGTTCTTAATGATTGGATGGAGTCACGAGATCTCCCTAAACCGGATGGCTATAGCTTCCGTAGTTGGTTTAAACGCCATAAAGCAGAAGGAAAAAAATAATATGTTAAACGAACAAAACCGTAATGAATTTTTGCAAACTATTGCTGAAAAATTAGGGCGTCCAATTGCGCATAAACCGCAACCACAACCAACTCCAGTGAATAATTTAGCTAAAACACGTTTAGCTAATCTGAGTCAAGATGAATTGTGCAAAGAATTTACCGATTTTGCACAAACCCAAATGGTGAAATGTGTTGTTAGTAAACCAGAAGAGCTCATTAATAGCTTAATTGATCTCTGTGAAAGCTATGATTGTAAAGGCTCAGTGGTAATAAGTGGTGATGATCGCCTAAATGCACTAGGTGTAACAAAAGCTATCAGTGAAAAATACGAAACCTATATTTGGAACCCAGAACTTGGTCATGAAAATATTATTCATGCGGAACGCTCTCAAATTGGAATTGTATTTGCAGAAGCGGGTCTGACTGAATCTGGAGGGATTGTCTTATTTTCTTCACCAGAAAAAGGACGTGCTGTTAGTTTATTACCTGAAACATCAATTGTTATTCTACGTAAAAGTGATATTTTGCCTCGAGTAGCTCAAATTGCTGAACGTTTACATAAAATGGCACAAGAAGGCGTAAGAATGCCGTCTTGTATCAATTTAATTGGTGGTGCAAGTTCTACAGCAGACATTGAATTGATTAAAGTATGGGGGGTTCATGGCCCTGTTCATGCGGCTTATTTGATCATAGAAGATTGTTAATTCAATATAAATCAACAATAAAAAGTACGATAACTAAATAACTTAAAGTCATGGTCAAAGGATTGACCAACATAAAAAGGTATATAACACCTTAGAATTACTGATAAAGTTCCCATTTTCAGATGGGAACTTTGATCTACACAATCAATGTGAATAATTTTTCTCAATTTTTTCAGCTCAATACATCACCTTCAACAACCCAATTTTCAAAGAATTTTCAATATTATTGACTGATAAGTTAATATCATATTAATACAAGTGTTACATCCTCCCTTTAATACTGATAAAAAATTCTTTCAAAAAAAGCTTATTATTTTAATATTTATACTATTAAAAAACATAAAATAATGTCTAGTTTGAAATCTGATATTAATAAAAACTACCTATTTATAATATTAATAATACTCTTGTTTTATTTATTCCATCATTAATAAAACATAAAGATATTTTAACTTTCAAAATATAAAAAGGTATTAAAAAATGAGAATATCACAAATAAATCAATCCCCTAGCATCAAAGACCCAGAAACGACAAAAACGACAAATATATTAATAAAAAACACTAATTTAAAAATGGGGAGTAATCAACAAAAAATAGAAACATTACGAGAGAAAATATTGTTAGATACCGAGCTAAGTAAAAAGTTAATCAGTGTCTTAGTTAATCATCTTATCGAAATTACAAACCAACAAATTAAGAACGAAAAAACAGAAGCTAATCTCTATTCAGAAAAACAAATCAAACTCTTAGGCACCAAAAAAAATAGTATTGATAATAACTTTAAGAAATTAGAAGAAAAACACCAAAAAGCATTTGAATTTACCACACAAAATACAGATGAAATCATACCTAAAATGAATAAAATTCATGACGAAACAATAAAATTAAAAGAAAAAATTATTGAAGAAGTTGATATTTATTTTAGCTCTGATGATAAAACTCTTCCAGATAGACTTGGGATTCAGAATTTATCAATGACCAAAATAAATAATTTATTAACAGCTACAAAAAATAAAGATAATTAATTTAAATAGTCGTTATCTTATTATTTCAATAAAGAAAGGTTAATAACCTTTCTTTATTTTAAATAGTATTTAATAATTTAAGTAATTACTCGACTATTTAATAGTTCAATGTTTTTTCTTTAAGATAAAATAATCTCAATGTAAATTACACCATTTTCCTTATCATACTGATAGAAAACCCGCTTTTTTTGCAGTAATCTCATGTCATTCTTATTGGCAAAATCGCCAGAAAATCATCCAATGGTATGAGCATAATGTTCTACAAATTTACACCTATCATTCTTCTGATAATTTCTAATATTTTTATGACGTTCGCTTGGTATGGTCATCTAAAATATGGCAATAAACCTCTGATCATCGTCATTCTTCTAAGCTGGTTGATCGCATTTGTTGAGTATTGTTTTGCTGTGCCTGCAAATAGAATTGGCCATAATTACTACAGCGCAGCAGAATTAAAGACCATACAAGAAGTGATCACATTAACGATTTTTGCTATTTTTTCTGTCACTTATTTAGGCGAAAATTTCACATTAAATCACTTTATTGGTTTTCTTTTAATTGGTGCAGGCGCCTTATTTATTTTTAAAGGCCCTTTTTAAGTCCCCTCTATAAATAAACAATATAGCTCATTTTTCAACCTTATTTGTCTATGCTTTTTTATGCCTTATCAAAAATGATAGGGCTTCTTTTTATTTAAAACCTCAATTTTTGATTATTTTTAATACTATCTGGGATGTGCTTTTTACAAGTGTTAAATAATAAAATCACTTATCATTAAGTCATATAGTCTACATAGCTATTTTTTACAAAATAATAGTCTATTTTGAAATAAATATATTCTGCATACAGAAACATTTCTCTTGAAAAATATTTTTCATTCGGCGCATAATGATTGCTCTAGGAGAAGCATCGTTTCTCTACCTTTATTTTTGCTTCTCTTAAACAACGGCACCTTTAAAACGTGCTTTTTGTCATTTTAACGTCAGATAAAATGGTATCTGGTATGAGCAAACATTCTAATGATTTTATTTATATGCAGGATAATCCCTGTATGCATTGTGGCGCTTGTTGTGCCTATTTTAGAGTTTCGTTCTATTGGGCTGAAATGGTGAGTGGAGGAGGAGTTGTTCCTGATGAGTTAACTGAGCCACTTACTCCTTTCCTCTCTTGTATGAAAGGCACAAATTCTAAAAAACCGCGCTGTGACAAACTTATTGGAGAAGTGGGTGAGTGTGTAAGTTGTTCTATTTACGAACAGCGCCCTTCCCCTTGTCGTGAGTTTCAACAATCTTGGGTAAATGGTGTTCCTAATGAAGCATGTGATCGTGCTAGAGCTGCTTATGGTCTACCACCATTAACACGCACTACGTTACCTCACTCTGCGTAAGACATCAGAGGGGTTAAGCCCCTCCTGATCATTTAACACTATCCAATCTATTTGTTTTTATAAAAAATAAAATTACATCATAAAAAATCATTATTAAATAATACGTTAGTTTGACTTTATTTTTAAATAACCTAATATATAAGGTAATGAATTAATAACGTGTCTTTTGTGAGGTTTTTTATTTAAAAATAGCAATAAATTTGGAGGGCATTATGATCAGTAGCTCTTTTTTTATCCTTTTCCTTTCTTTTATCTGTTCTACTGCTGTCGTTAGTATGTTACTCGGTGGCTTAGAGGAATAATTATGAATATTTCTGATGAAAATATTCTTTCCCAGAAATAATGCCCATACTTTACATAAAATTAGTATGGGCATTATTTTACTTATCGTTTAGTTTTTAGATTTATTTTGTTGTTATTACTTCTATTTTATTTTTTATAAAAATTAAAAGTTTCTATTTTCTCTAATACCTGTTTTTATTTAGTAAACAAAATGCCCCGTTATTTTCCATGAAAATAAAACATCTTCGGCAACTTGTCCAAAGCCAATATTATGCATGACAAGATAACGTTGATTGTCCCAACTCTTTTTATTTACCACGATACCAATATGAGGACGACCGTTGTCTAAACGCCAACTAACGATATCACCGGGTACATAATCTTCTGCATTTTTGGTAATAGGCTTTACTTTGCCTTTTCGTGAGAAAAAAACCTCCAAATTAGGCACTCTGCGATGATCTATATTTGTATCTGGCTTATTCAATCCCCACATCCGTTTACTCGGATAAGCTGAAAAATTTGCCTTAATATCTTCATGCAGTAATTTTTGTAGATCGATATCAATTCCACGATAACTACGAATAATAACGTCGCTACAAACCCCTTTATAAGCAGGAACATCACCATTTGGGTAATCTATTTTGCGATAATCAGAGTCATAGATTACGGCTCTTGGTAAATCGGCGGCATATTCCACCAGCTTTTTATTTTGCTCTGCCGTTATTGCTTTGGCACTTGAAAAAGGAATAATCAATAGAAGCAAAAAGCTGGGTACCGTTATTTTCATTATATAATCTCCATGAAAAGTTAAATCCATTATCTTTAAAGAAGGGATTGGGTGATCTGTTTATACTGATAAAACACAGTATAAAAATATAAGTGGAATCTTAATTCATTTTTAAATATAACATAAAAAAACCGAGCTACTTTTTACAGTAAGCTCGGCTGATAATAAAATGAAAGAGAAAAAGATCAAAGTAAGAGAAATTGTTAGTTCAACACAATATGGCTTTTGCGCCGTAAGCTGGCAAAAAGCATATAAATCGCTGTCACTAATAACACCACAAAGAAGAAGTTCATAATGCCATTATTAGCAGCTTGAGCCATAAACATTCCTGCACCTAAAGGTCCAATGGCAGAACCAATGCTATAACTTAATAACATGATTTGTGTGATTGCAACAATATAGCTTGCATTAACATGATCACACGCCAAAGTGATAGCGATAGGATAAAGTGCAAAAGAAGACATTCCCAATAACGCCAGTGCTATTATAAGCACCATATAATCGTTAGAAAGATAAGTCAGCCCCATAGCAAACACGCCCACTAAACACATCATCGCTAATAACAACGTTTTGCTGATAGCCACAGACAACTTACTAATAACAGGCTGAATTACCATTCCACCTAAAATAATTGCTGCCATCAACACACCTATTTGGTCTGTTGTAAATTGCCCTTGGTTTAATGCTAAGGGCATCATGCCATAAATGCTGCCCATCACCACACCAGAGACCATACAGCCCACTAAAGCGGCTTTATTTAAACGGCGCATTTGTTTAAGTGATAAACTTTTATGGTCATGCCCTTGGGGTTGCCCTTGTTTAAAAAACAGAGGCGGCAATACTGCAATTAATAACAAGGCTAATACCGTCATAAACGGAATTGCACCTTGTGTGCCAATTGCACCAATCGCTAACTGTCCTAATGTTGTGCCACCATACAGCGAGGTCATATAAAAACCTAAGCGTTTAGCCCGCTCTTTAGGATTATCGCCAATTAATAACCATGACTCGACCACAACAAAAATACCAGCAACCGCCATACCACCAATAAAACGAAAAACCATCCATGCTGATAAATAAGGCATTAAAGGTAATATACCGACAGTCACTGCCAGTAATAATAAAAATACGACGAAAGAAAGACGATGCCCTATTCTTGCAATAATAGGTTCTATCATCACTGAACCTATTAATAATCCGATAAAATAAATACTTGCTAACCAGCTAGCATAGAGTGTATCCATTCCAAAACTGTCCATAGACAGTGGAATTAAACTCATTAAATAGCCTGACGCGATAGCAAATACCGTTAACCCAGCTACAGGTACTAGTGTACTGTCGCCTTGATGTACCAAAGTAGTGTTCTGTTTCACTACCCTCGTCTCCACAATCAAAACGGTTGATAATGCGCTGTTTTCTCGATGCCTGATAGAGGCAATTCTTTTATCTAGGAGAGATAAAAGAAACTAAGGTGAAAACAGTGGATGGCGTCCCTAAATTCAGGAGACGCGAATATAGCGCTTAAACTGCCATAAATAAAATTATAAAATCTAATGCCAACAAACAATTTTATTTATATCAATCACGATTATCGTCTTTTCCTACAAAAAAGAAATAGCTTGGTTAAGATATTTATTTTAATAAAAAGATAAGTCTTTCTTATTAAAATTATTACGGATAAATACGTATTAAATAAAATAAGAAATTGTTATAGCTACCCTATTGTTATCGAATAGGATAGCTAAACTTAAAGAAGTTATGGTGTTTATTTCATGCTTTTTTCTAAAGCAATATTGATGGCATCAGGAATTGAACCACCATGGCCTTTACCTTCAAATAGATAAAATTCACACTGTTTTCCTTCATCCAATAAATATTGGCATAACTGGCGTTGCGTTAACCAACTACTGCGCTCTTGATAATTTTTTTGTTGTTCTTCACTTAATTTACTTAAATCTGGTTTTTCTTCTCTTTCACCTAGCGTTATTGCAATGGAAATGTCATTAGGAATAGCCTGCCATTGCTCTTTTTTTACCCACTCACCGTTTCCCCACCATAAAGAAGGGCTTGCTGCTATATAACGTTGAAATGTATCTGGATGATTAAATAAAACGTACAACGTAAATACACCACCAAAAGAGTGACCAAAAAGAGATTGCTGGGTAACTGAAATATTCTCTTTCGCAAGCTGTTCAAACACATAAGGCCTGACTTGCGTTAGGATAAAATGATAAAAACTCTCTGCATTTCCACCACCGCCAAATGCCTCACCTTTTACACTTGGCGTATAATCATGCGTTCTTTCTGTAATAAAATAGGCCTTATCTCCCACATAGCCCACACTAATAATCGCAGGTAATGGGCTATTTTTTTGTTTTATGGCTTCATTGACCATCAATGGAAATTGCGCATTACCATCAACACCATAAATTAATGTGGTCTTTGTTGTATTTTTAGGTACAGCAAGAAAAAGGCGATATTGTTTGCCTTCATAAGCGACTTCTTTTTGTGTGATTTGATAATAAGATTGTGCTTGATCTTCAATCTTAGGCACTTCTTGGTTTGGTCTGGCTTGAGCAACCGCAGATAACATAATCATTCCACATAACATTAGTATTCGCATAAATCAGACACTCTGTCAGTAATATAAAAAGGTGAACAGTTAAACTGAAAATAATAGAAAGTGATAAAAAAATAAACCCCATATAAATACGGGGTTTATTTCAATTTAGACTCAATTAGAAACTATATTTAATGTTCGCCCAATAACGACGTCCTTCATCAACTACCCAGTTACCGCCTTTATCATTCACAGCAGGGCCTGTTTCATCTGTAATATTTAATACCGCAAAGTTAAACATGGTATTTTTATTAAAGTTGTAGGTCATCCCTAAATCAAAGGTTGTGTAGCCACTACGATAACGCGCACCTGTGTAACCATTACGTTGAGCTGCCCAAATTTGTTTGCCCGTATAAGCCGTATTGGCATAAAAACTGGTCGCTTCATCAAACTGCCAATCAACACGCGCGTTGGCACTGTGTTTAGGTGTTAAATCTAATGGATAGCCTTTTAGTGATTCACCAGAGCCTAGTTTTTCATCATCACTTTTACGTTCTGAATCAATATAGGTGTAGTTAGCATTGACATGCCAGCTTTCTGTAATTGGGAAACCAACCGCAGTTTCAATCCCTTTAATATTGGCTTTACCCACATTATCGTATTGGTACAGTTTTAAACCTGTAATTGGATCTATTTCACCTGAGTCATAGTTCGTTAACTTATCTTTAAAATCAGTATTAAAGAAAGTCACACTCGCAGTCACACCATCCCCATTATCATAACCAATACCAATTTCTTGGCTGACTGATGTTTCAGGTTTTAAATCACGATTACCGTACATAATTGCACGGCCTTTTTCTGTTGAAGTGCCATATTCAGGGCTAATTTCACGCAGGCTTGGCGCTTTAAAAGCTTTCGCCACGCCCCCTTTTAAGGTGAATTCATCCGTTAAATGATAAACGGCATAGGCTCTTGGGCTCCAATGATTACCGTAATACTCGTGATCATCAAGGCGCACACCGCCGGTTAACGCGAGATTGTCTGTTACGCTATATTCATCTTCAAGGAATAACGCTTTTTGATCCGCTGTAATAGTGGATTGTTTAATGCCTGAGCCAGTAGATGATTCATCTTTTAAGCGCGAGTATTGATATTGACCACCAAAGGTCATCACGTTATCAGGTAAAAATGCAGTAAATTTCGCATCAAAAACGGTGTTAGTGATTTCAGGACGACGATCTTCGTAATACTCTTCACGCTCCTTCGTCGTTTTATCAATCATTTCTGTTTTGGTAATACGCTTAGTTTGTTCTTGATACACACTTAATTCTGAATGCAGAATATCAAACTGATTTTTATAAGTTAATGCCCAGTGATTACGGTCATTATTGGTTTCTAACATTTTATTTTCATCCGCTTTGCCGCCACGGATAGTAAATTCACTCATGGATTTACCTGGAGTCGTTGTACGCTGTAACGTATTGCGGCCTGCTTCTAATAAAATGGTTTGATTATCAGTTGGTGTAAATGCCAATTTCGCTGTAATGTTTTTATTGTCATTACGACCTTGGCCATAAGTAATTTTATCTTCTGCACGTAAGTAGCTACTGCCATAAAGCTGTAAGCCTAGTTTATCTTCAATTAAAGGCCCTGAAAGATAAAAATCACCATTAATAGAATCGCCAGCATCACGGTTATGTTGCAACGTACCGCCAAGTGCAACAGAGCCATGCCACTCTTTTGTTACTGGTTTGGTGATGATATTGATAACACCACCCATTGCATCAGAGCCATATAGTGATGACATTGGTCCGCGGATAACTTCTATGCGTTCGATCGCATCTGCGGGTGGAATAAAACCACCTTCATAACCACCACTCCCATTTGGGCGCGACTCGCGGCTATTTTGACGGCGGCCATCAACTAAAATAAGCGTGTATTCACCTGGCAAACCACGCATCGTGATTTCTTGTTTATTGGCATTACCGTTAATGCTAACACCTTCAACCCCTTTTACAGCATCAGCTAAATCATGAACCGGTTTCTTTGCAAGTTGTTCTTTGCTAATCACGGTGATACTTGCTGGTGCATCTGTAATTTGTTGAGCAAACCCTGATGCTGATACAACAAGTTTTTCTTCTTTATTTTCTTGTGCATACAGCGGGTAAGAGGCAGATAAAATACAGGCTGTTAAAACACCCATTTTAAAGTTCATAGTGGTTCCCTGAAATTATAACAGTTATAGTAATGAGAATGATTAATATTATCTTAATCAAATATTCATGAGAATGATTTTCTTTTCATATTTAGTGTTTTTTTTTAATCTGTATCAAAGTAAATCAGCACCATTTTCGCTAGGCCATTTTGTAAACAATTTCAGATGTAAAAAAGCAGAAGGTATTAACCCTCTGCTTTCTTCTTTTGTAGGATATTTTTAGATTTAACGGATCAACAAATCATCACGCTGTTATTACCAGAACACAGCATAAAGTACACATAATATAACCATGATGGCATAGGAAGCGATGTTGAATCCGCTTTGTGTTTTAAAGGTCTTATCTGTTAATGCAATCGCCCCTACGCTGTCATCTGTTTTCGTTGAGGTTAAGCTCACTAAACCAATCACGACAGTTGTAAACATAAAGGTGTACATCATTTGATCGAGGAATGGCATACCTAAAGGCATTAATTTTAGGAATAGAGCAAATGGTATAGATAAAACCACACCAATAATTGCACCTTTTGCGTTTGTTTTTTTCCAGAATAAGCCTAATAGGAATACAGCTAAAATACCTGGGCTTACTAAGCCAGTATATTCTTGAATATATTGGAATGCCTGATCGATACCACCCAATAATGGTGCGATAAAACAAGCAATAATCAGAGCAACAACCGCACTAATACGCCCCACATTCACTAAGCGTGTTTCAGAAGCTTTAGGTCCAACATATTCTTTATAAATATCCATCGTGAAAATAGTCGCGATAGAGTTAAGCATGGATGCTAAAGACGAAACAATAGCCGCCGCAAGTGCTGCAAAAACAACGCCTTTTGCACCTACAGGCAAGAACTGTGTTAACCAAGGATAGGCTTTGTCAGCTTGTGCTAGCGTTGGAATATGCTGTGGAGCCATTGTGCCTAACCCTGCCATTAAGTCTGGATTAGTAGTAATAACAAATGCAGCAATCCCCGGAACAACGACAAGAACAGGAACAATTAATTTTAAGAATGCAGCAAACACTAGTCCTTTTTGTGCTTCATTTATAGATTTAGCAGCCAAAGCACGCTGAATAATGTATTGGTTAAAACCCCAATAATAAAGGTTAGCAACCCATAAACCACCAATTAGCACAGCAATACCCGGTAAGTTCATAAACTGCGGATTATCTTTTTCTAAGATCATTTTAAAGTGATCGGGCGCGGCTTGTGTCATTTTGCTTAAGCCTTCCATGATCCCGCCATCACCACCGATATAGCTGACAGCTAATACCGTAGTAAATAAACCACCGAGAATAAGGAAGAATACTTGCACCACGTCTGTCCACGCAACGGCAGAAAGGCCACCATAAAGTGAATAAACAACGGCAAATAATGCCAAACCAATAATGGCATACATCATTGGTACACCTAAAATGGTTTCTAGTGCCAATGAGCCTAAATAAAGTACAGATGTTAAGTTAACAAAGATAAATAATGCGAGCCAGAATACTGCGAGGATCGTTTTTAGGTTACGGTTTTTAAATCGATTCTCAACAAATTCAGGAATGGTATAAATACCTTTTTCGATAAATACAGGTAAAAAATACTTCGCCACAATAATCAGTGTCAGTGCAGCCATCCATTCATAAGAAGCGATAGCAAGACCAATGGAGAAACCAGAACCTGACATACCAATAAATTGTTCTGCTGAAATATTAGCGGCAATAAGCGAAGAACCAATTGCCCACCAAGGAAGGGTTTTACCTGCTAAGAAATAGTCCTTTGTTCCTTTTTTCTCACCATCCTTTGAACGAGAAACCCACAATCCTAGACTAATAATGATGACAACATAGAGGGCAAAAATTGCATAGTCTATTGTGCTTAATCCAACACCTTCTGTATGCATAATATTTTCCTTTCAGACCCATAGAGAGAATAGATTTTTAATGTAAACGTTTTCACAATCTTTTTCCGTTACTCCCTTCACAATTTTGTCGCTTATGTTACGTAAATGCATCTAAAAATAAAAAACAAACGATTACTATGACGAGAAAAGCCAAATTATCACTAAAAATCCTCTCTTAATATTTATCCAAGAAGAAAGTATCTTAAAATGAAATTTAAAAAAACATTAAAATGATAACGATTACACAGATTAAGTAAGAATGGCTTTTAAGGTGATGATGATCCTCATTAAGAGGATCGACAATATTATAAAAATAAGTGATGTGGTTAAGAGAGATGGCTAAGATTAAAAACAGAATTACGTTGAACTAAAGTAGGTGAAAAAATACGTTGTTTTTGTTCGAGGACTTCACCTTTAGATAGTCTAATAGCCAACGTAGCAGCCTGTTCGGCCATCATTTGTACCGGATAACGCACGGTTGTTAAGCGAGGATGGATATAACGAGCAATTAATACATCATCAAAACCAATAACAGAGATTTTTTCAGGTACAGGGATCTCATTTTCATCGAGAACAGACAAAGCACCAGCAGCCATAAAATCGTTGTAAGTCACTACGGCTGTAAAATCGATTGATTTCGTTAACAGGTGCATCATTGCTTTTTCACCGCCTTCACCTTCAGGCTCACCATACTCAATATAACTTTCGGGCAATATGATGTTATTGGCTTCAAGAGCAGCCTTATAACCCGCAAGGCGTTGAGTAGTATCCTCAATATGATGCGTGGAAGAGATATAAGCAATCTTGGTGTGCCCTTGGCGAATAAGATGTTCTGTTGCCATCCATGCCCCTTTGTAATTATCTAAAGCGACACAGCGTTCCGCAATTTCAGGAATAAAGCGGTTAATCAGTACCATACTTTTGACTTCATGAGCATAAGCTAGTAATTCTTCATCAGAGAGTGCTTTTGAGTGGATCACTAAACCATCACAGCGACTATTAATTAGCAACTCTATAGATTGACGTTCGTCTTGTGCATCATGATAGCCATTACACACCAAAATATGTTTTCCCGCTTGTCTTGCCACATTATCAACCGCTTTCACCAATGTGCCAAAAAAGGGATCAGAAACATCATGGACTAAGACACCTAAAGTTTGTGTACTTTGACTGACCAACGCTCTAGCCGCTGCATTAGGTCGATAACCTAGTTTTTGCATTGCCGCATTAACTGTTTCTACTGATGTCTTACTTGCTTTCGGCGAGTTATTAATGACTCTTGACACCGTAGCAACAGAAACTCCCGCTTCTTTTGCTACATCTTTGATAGTCGCCATATCCACCTCATGGATCACCTTTCTTCATTATCAAAAAATAACGGGTTGTTAATCTAAGACTAAAGAAAAAAGGAAATAATAAAATTTAAGTGGCTTGATTATCAGCGAAGAAGTGAAATTTAAAAAGTAAAAAGATCAAATAAATAGTGAAAAGGAAAGCGTTTACACTTTCCTTTTATTGTTAAGAGTAAAACTTATAGATAGTTTGGCTATTCCATGGCGTATTCGCAGGTAAAACACCTTGATTTTCATGCCATTCAGGATGATTCGGCCCATCAGGAAAGTATTGTGTCTCTAAAGCTAATCCAGAATAATTACCATAACGGCGACTTTTTCCTTTTATTCCAGCTAAAAAGTTACCTGTATAGAATTGAACAGAAGGCAGAGTAGTAAAAACATCCATTTTAAGCTCGCCCTCAGGTGCAATGACTGTTGCAATAGGTGCTTTATCGTCGATAGCCTGTTTATCTAAAATAAATGCATGATCATAACCACTCGCTGCTTTTTGACACTCATCAACCATAAAATCAAGACCGATGCGTTTTAATTTACCAAAATCAAATCCTGTTCCTACAACGCTCACAAACTCTCCAGTAGGAATATTGCCTTCACCATTTTTCAAATAATGAGAAGCGCAGATTTTTAAATCGTGCTCAAGCGCTGTGCGTTCAGTGTGTTCACCTGCAAGGTTAAAATAGGCATGGTTAGTTAAACTAAGTGGCGTGGTTTTATCACTTATTGCCTGATAATCGATACAAACTTCATTATTATCAGTGAGTGTATAAGTCACACTAGCTTTGAGTGTACCGGGAAAACCTTGGTCACCATCATTTGAAATCAATGAAAAGGTCACTGATTGAGATGATTGTGCCGTGATCCCCCAACGACGATGACTGAAGTTTTGTTTACCACCATGTAATGTGTTTTTACCTTCATTAGCACTGATTTGATATTCTTGCCCTTCTAATACGAATTTTGCACCAGCAATACGATTGGCAAAACGCCCTACTGTGGCCCCCAAATAAGCTGTTTGCTGTTTATGGGTATTCATATCTGCAGAGCCTAACAAAACATCTCGACGGTATCCATTAACAGGTACAATACAAGTTAACCAAGTCGCACCAATATCCATTAAAGAAATCGACATACCAAAACGATTTTTAAGCACGACCACTTGTGCAGGATTTCCGTCTGATGCAGGTTGTGCAGTCATTTGTTCTGGCTCTAGAAATCGCATTTCATTAGTCGCCATTATTTTGCCTCCGAATAGCCCGCCCCTTGGCTTGCAGAGCAGACATAAATAGTTTCTTTCAACCCTGTTAAGGCTTCATATTGCGCTTTAACAGAGTCAACGACCTTATCCACTAAATCTGGTGTCACTAATGCTACGACACAACCGCCAAATCCACCACCAGTCATTCTCACACCACCACGATCACCGATCACCGATTTCACGATTTCAACCAATGAGTCAACCTCTTTGACTGTGATTTCAAAATCATCACGCATTGAGTGATGTGATTGCATCATTAATTGACTCAATGTGGTTAAATCACCACGACGTAAAGCTTCTGCAGCATCTAATGTACGACTATTTTCAGTAATAACATGGCGTGCCCGACGATAAACCACATCACTCATTACTGCTTTTTTAGCGAGTAGATCCTCTAATGTGGCATCTCTTAATGCAGTCACATTTAAAATATGAGCAACCTCTTCACACTGTTGGCGACGGGTATTGTATTCGCTATCAACTAAGCCACGCTTTTTATTGGTATTGATAATCATCACAACCATATTTTCGGGCATCGTTACGGCTGACGTTTCTAGTGAACGACAATCGATTAATAGTGCATGATTTTCTTCACCACAAGCCGAAATAAGCTGATCCATAATGCCACAGTTACAGCCAACAAATTGGTTTTCTGCTTTTTGGCCATTTAATGCAATCTCTTTTTGGCTAATAGGTAATTGATAAAGTGTTTTAAGCGTTTGACCAATAGCCACTTCTAACGCAGCGGAGGAGCTTAATCCCGCGCCTTGAGGGACATTTCCTGATATTGCGATATCCATACCATGAAAAGAATAATTGTCTTTTTGTAGAAAATGAATAACACCCCGAACATAATTCGCCCACATTTTATTAGGTAAAAATTCAATGGTGTTATCGAGGCTAAATTCATCAACCTCATTTTGGTAATCAACTGCAATCACTCGAATAATGTTATCTTCTCGTTTTGCTGCGGCGACGACCATTTGATAATTAATAGCACAAGGTAAAACAAAACCATCATTATAATCAGTGTGTTCACCAATAAGATTTACTCTTCCTGGCGCTTGAATAAAATGTGTAGGCGCATAACCAAAAATAGATGTAAATGAACGAGTCACATTATTAATAAGTGCCTGCATAATAAATCCTTAGCTTAAAATTAAGTAATAAAATCCCACCACATCATTATGTAAATAATGAGATGTTTGGTTTAATTTATTTGGTGCGCAAAAAGCAGATTAACTAAAATACCTTGCCATATTGCAGGTTATTAACGTTGCTCTTTATAATGAATGTCACTTAATTGACGTAAATTATTTGCCGCTTGTTCTGGTGTTAGGTCTCTTTGCGATTCCGCCAGCATTTCATATCCCACCATATATTTACGCACAGTGGCTGAACGTAATAATGGCGGGTAATAAAGTGCATGTAATTGCCAATGATCGGTATTTCTGCTGTCTTTAAAAGATGGCGCAAAATGCCACCCCATTGAATAAGGGAAAGAGCAATGAAATAAATTGTCATAACGGCTGGTTAGTTTTTTCATTGCAATAGCCAGATCATCGCGTTGAGCGCTATTTAACTCATTCATTCGACGAATATGCGTTTTAGGTAATAACATTGTTTCATAAGGCCAAGCTGCCCAATAAGGCACTATTGCCAGCCAATGCTCAGTTTCAACAACGGTTCGGCTTGCGTCTTTACATTCAGCATCAACATAATCAATTAATAAATTACGCCCGTATTTTTCAAAATACGTTTTCAAATGTGTATTTTTTTTCGCTAGTTCATTAGGTAAGAAATCACTCGCCCAAATTTGCCCATGAGGATGCGGTTGGGAACATCCCATTGTTTCACCTTTATTCTCGAACACTTGAACCCAAAGGTATTCTTTACTGAGCTCTTCTATTTGGTTATCCCAAGTATCGACAATTTTACGTAAGCTACTTAAAGGCAATTCAGGTATTGTTTTTCCATGATCAGGCGAAAAACAGATAACGCGACTAATTCCTCTTACTGCTTGTGTTTGAAATAAAGGATTTGATGAAGGATCAACATCATATTCATCTTGTAATAACGCGGAGTGATCGTTATTAAAGACATACGTTCCGGTATAATCTGGATTTTGATCACCAGAAACACGTATATTATTTGGGCACAAATAACAATGCGGATCATAAGAGGGAAGGGTCGCAATCTGAGGTTTTTCATCTTTACCATTCCAAGGTCGTTTCGCTCTATGAGGTGAAACCAAAATCCACTGATCAGTGAGTGGATTATAGCGACGATGAGGATGTTCAACAGGATCAAAAATCAGTTTTGACATAACCTTCTCTCTTATTTATTCAAGATTATCTGAATACTGTAAATCTTATTTCAGATAACCATTTGGGTTTTGTGACTGCCAACGCCAAGCATCAGCAGCCATATCATCAATTGAACGAATGGCTTTCCAATGCAAATCTCTCTCTGCTTTTGCGGGGCTTGACCAACATTCAGCGATATCACCAGGGCGGCGAGCTTGTAGTTGATAAGGGATCGGTTTACCACTGGCTTTACGAAATGCTTCAATCATTTCTATCACGCTCGTGCCGTTGCCCGTTCCTAAATTATAAATATGAAGACCCGCTTTTTTACCTAATGCATTTAACGCAGCGATATGGCCATCCGCCAGATCCATAACATGAATGTAATCACGAACGCCTGTGCCGTCTTTTGTTGGGTAGTCATTACCAAACACAGCAACGTGTTCACGACGACCAATAGCGACTTGAGAAATATATGGCGTTAAATTGTTTGGAATACCTTTAGGATCTTCTCCCATCGTGCCTGATGGATGGGCACCAACAGGATTAAAGTAGCGCAGTAAACTGATAGACCAGCTCTCATCAGCAACATATAAATCAGATAAAATACGCTCAACCATATATTTACTGGTGCCATATGGATTGGTTGTACCACCAACAGGTGAATCTTCATTAATAGGTACAGATTGAGGATCTCCATAAACCGTTGCTGATGAGCTAAAAATAATACTTTTAACACCAGCATCTCGCATACAGCGCACTAACACCAATGTGCCATTAACATTGTTGTCATAATATTCAATCGGCTTTTGAACAGATTCACCTACTGCTTTCAATCCCGCAAAATGAATAACAGATTGAATTGTATGTTTAGCAAAAATTGATGCTAATAATTGATCATTACGAATATCACCATTGTAGAACAGTGGGCGTTTACCGGTTAATGCTTCAACGCGGTTAAGCACTTCTTCATTCGCATTGCTAAGGTTATCTAAAATAATTGGGGTCATACCAGCTTCAATCATTTGAACGCAAGTATGACTACCAATATATCCCATGCCACCTGTCACTAATATTTCCACATTCACCTCTTTTGATTCAATTCAACGGAAAAGAGCAAGACGGTTTCTGTTCACTGACACAGAGTTTAACAAGATCAACAAAATAATTTCGTGATCAAACCGACATTTAATGTAAACGTTTACACTCTTTTCGCACACGCTTATATTTTATAAAAACCTTAATTTAGAATTGTATTACAGTAAGTTAATAAAGCATGTAATACATCCCACCTCTTTATCACTAAAAACAATACCTAGTAAAAGTAAACGATTACATCCAAATTAATCTGTTAATTACATGATAAAACTGACATTCAATACGTTTTATCATACCTTATTAAGCTCCCCGCTAATATGTTTAAGCGGAGTAAGAACACTCCCCCTCTAGATAATTCGGGGAAAAACGAGTCAACGACTACATACAATAATCACCATTAATAAGCACATTGAATATATACTCTAAATAATTCAAGTCACAGCTAGGCGACAAGTAAATGAGTTGCTAGGAGCATGTATTAGTATGTGACTAGTACGAATAAACGCATGTAGTTTGAAGTATGACGAGTATTGAAGTATGACAAGTATTGAATGGAGAACATAATGAAACCGATTGTCTTGCTCTACCAAAACCTGCCCGAAACACTGTACAAAAAACTGTCTAACTTTGCTGATATCAAACAATTTAATACGCTCTCTTTAGACTCGAATGATTTTCGTTCAGCACTTGCCAATGCTTCTGGATTACTAGGCGCTGGTGGCAATATTGATAAAAATTTTATAGACCACGCCCCTCATTTAAAAGCGGTTTCAACCGTTTCGGTTGGCTATGATAATGTTGATGTTAACGCACTAACTAAACGCAATATAAAGCTAATGCACACGCCAACCGTACTAACAGACACCGTTGCTGACACTATGATGGCATTAGTGCTTGCTGTATCAAGACGTATCCCAGAGCTCGCAGATAATGTTAAACAAGGCTTATGGGTCAAAGGTATCACACCAGATTGGTACGGTACTGATGTTCATCATAAAACCATGGGTATTCTTGGTATGGGCCGAATAGGCAAAGCATTGGCACAACGCGCCCACTTTGGTTTTAATATGAATATTCTTTATCACTCAAGGACAGAGTATACTGATGCAAATGACCGTTTTGATGCTAAGTATTGTGATTTAGATACGCTACTACAGCAATCTGATTTTGTGTGTATCACCTTACCATTAACACCAGAAACACATCATTTAATAAGCCAAAATCAGTTTTCGATGATGAAGCCCGACGCTTATTTAATTAATGCAGGTAGAGGAGCTGTCGTTGATGAAAAAGCATTAATTAATGCGCTAGAACAAAAAGAAATTGCAGGTGCTGGACTTGATGTTTTTGAAACAGAGCCACTGTCGCTGTCATCACCTTTATTGAGCATGAAAAATGTGGTTGCCGTTCCACATATTGGATCTGCGACAAAAGAAACTCGCTACGCAATGGCCGAATGTGCGGTAGATAATCTGATTGCGGCACTGAGTGATAACGTAAAAGAAAACTGCGTTAATTTCTAAAGTAGTAAATAGATCTTTTTGAGGTACAAAAAAGGTAATGGAAATTTACCATTACCTTTTTATTATATTTTTAATTTAAGCGGGATCTACGTGAGCCATCACACTTAATATCTGCTTATTTTGCAAAACATTATTGCGAGCACTAACGACAATCTCATGGCTTTCGCTAACAGTAAGATCCCCTTTTATTTCAAGATGTACATCTACCAATAAATAATCACCTGAACGGCGGGTTTTTAAATCATGCACACCTTGCACACCTGGGGTTGTAATCAGCTTCTGTTTAATTTCTTCCAAGGTTTCTTCATCTGCCCCTCTATCCATTAAATCTTGCAAGGCTTGATAAGTAAAACGCCATCCCATACGGCCAACAAATAAACCTACAATTAATGCTGCAAGCGGATCGAAGAACTTAAATCCAGCAAGACTACCAAGAATACCAATAGCAACAACTAATGAAGAGGCGGCATCTGAGCGCGCATGCCATGCATTCGCGACCAGCATATTAGAATCTACTTTTTTAGCGACACCAAGCATGTAACGAAAAAGCCCTTCTTTGGCCGCTAACGCTAATAAAGCAACATACAATGCAACGCGATGGACTTCAGGAATAGTTGAGGGATCTAAAACTTTATGGATTGCAGAAACCACCATGCCTAAGCCGACAATTAATAAAATAGTTCCAAGGATAAGTGAAGCTGCGTTTTCATAACGCAGATGACCATAAGGGTGATCTGCATCAGGTTGTTTTTGACTGCCTTTATTAGCAATTAAAACAACAAAATCAGCAATAAGATCAGAAAGTGAGTGAATACCATCTGCAATTAAGCCTTGAGAGTGTGAGAAAAAACCTACGGTAATTTGCCAAATGGATAAAAAAATATTAACAAAAATACTCACTAACGTGCTTTTTTTAGCTGCTTTAAACTTTTCAGACTGCGTATTACTAGCCCGATCCAACTCAATATCATCAATGTGATTATGTGTCATAATAATAATCTTATTTGGTTTTAAATAGCCTACTCTATTTATAATAGCTAAATAGAGTTCCATAGGTTATTTCAGGTTCCATAACTCATTGGTGAGGATAAAGGACGACTCTGAATAACAATCCAGTTTAGGGACTAAGATTGCTGTCCAGACATCATATTGAGATGTCATTACCTATTAATATGCCATATTTAATTCTTTATGTCTCTTATTTTTACTAATAAAATCTTATAGATACAGAACAATAATATAATTGATAATCATTCTTTTATGCATTTTCTCTTTGAGAACAAGGTAAAGATTTTTTATTTTTAAGACGATATTATTAATTGCTTTTCTGTCAGTAAGTTAAGGTGTATAACTTATTTTAATTATATTTTTGATATTATTTCAGCCAGTATTTACTTTTTTATGATTTATAATGTAAAGCAGTAAATAATCATTCTCACTCTTATTTAAAACACAGATCACAGCTATTTTTCACTATTATGTAATAATAGTAAATATTTTAAACTAACGCTAAGTGAGGTTTGTAATGTATAAGAAAATCCTAGTTCCTATTGATATTTTAGAAGATGAACTTTCTCAGGAACTGATCGCTCACATTGAACAAATTGCAAAGGTGGGTAAACCTGAGATCCACTTCCTCACCGTTATCCCTAACGCCGAACTTTTCTTTGGTATTGAATTTGCGGCTATTCCTGAAAAATTCAAAGATTCATCAGAACGCACTCGTCTTGCTTTTGTCGCACTACAAGAAATGATCAAAGATGCGAAAATTCCTGATGAGCAAATTATATGTAATGTGGGTGTTGGTAATGCAAAAGATGAAATTTTAGAATATGCCCGCCACATTGACGCTGATTTAATTGCGATTGCTTCGCATCGACCTAATGTTTCATCCTACTTATTAGGTTCAACAGCATCATCTATTGTACGTCATGCAAAAATGTCAGTTTTAGTTATCCGTTAATCTGTCACTTCAATAATAACAAAGCCCTTTGTTTCAATAACAAAGGGCTTTTAGTAAATTAAGGTCGTTTTAAATAAAGCTAGCTGTTATTTTTTAACTGAATCTTGGACAGTATCAGCAGCAGACCAAATACGGTATTTCACATCAACGTCTTTTGGTGCATAAATAACAATAGGTAATTTGCTGTTATAACGAATGAAGGCATCAGAGCCCATATTGGCCTGAACAAAAGCATCTTTCTTCGTGTTATCCGCACAACCCATCATAGTAGACATTGGGCCATTTAAATCACTAACAACATAATAGCTATAGCCCCAACCTTCTAAATTCTTTTCATCTAGTTCAGCACCAAACCACTGATGATTACAATCTACTTTTAGCTCTTTACCAACGATTAGCTCAACTTGGTAATTACCTTCATTATCTTTTTGTTCTAACTCGATAACATGACGAACTTGATTTTCTTGAGCTTTAGGATAAGGCGCAACTTTATCTAAACTGTCGGTAGCTTGTGCACACGCAGATAAAGACATAGCTGCTACTAAAGATAATATTACTTTGTTCATCACTTTCTCCATTTTTACAGCGAACACTTCGCTGTTAATAAAATTAGTCAGATGTTTTTATTGCTCATTATCTGAATACTAATATTTTTAGTGCTTGAATGCTAACATCTTAGTAAATATCACTATGAGAGGATAATTCTGAATGTTTTAAAAAGAAAAATCATGTTTTTTTATGAAATGTAAATTTGTGATACTCCACCATGCAGATATCCAATCTATGATTATACTGAAATAGAGACCCAATTTCTTTTCATAGGAGGTTATATGTTCTCAGATCAACAAGCCCTTGTTTCTCAATTAAGAAACAGTGATCCTCTCTTTCAGGCTCTCTACGATAAACATCATCGACTCAATCAAGAAATTGCAAAATTAGAAGGCCCTAATGGAGCAGGCTATAATGATGAAGTGGTCAAACTAAAAAAAGAAAAACTTCATCTCAAAGATGAAATGCAAAAAATACTTCAGAGAAGTGAAAAATAATGTTCTTTTTAAAGCGATGATAGATGTCATCGCTTTTTATGATTAAAAGCAAAGATATCACCCCATAAAGATGCATAATTAATGTATCTTTTGTTTTTTAGGGGTTCAACATGTCATCGATCCACGGTCATGAAGTTTTACAAATGATCCTTTCTTCAGATACCGCTTTTACCAAAGCGTCACTTATTGATGCTATTCATCAGCAATTTGGCAATGACTCTCGATTTCATACTTGTTCAGCTGAAAATATGACAGCAACTGAATTAGTTGATTTCTTAGAAAAAAAAGGGAAATTTATTCCTGCTGAAGGTGGTTTTACGACAAGTGAAAATAAAATTTGTCGCCATTGATAAATATACAATTTAAAACTCGATTGCCAGTGATTTCCTTTTCTAGTTAATGTGCTTTTAACTTTAAAAAATAAAAGACCATTATTTCTGGCAATCGTAAGGACTTTATTTATTGAACTTTAATCATCATCTGTTTGTAACCAAGAATCATCTTCCCAAACACTTTGAATAAGTTCCATAATATGTTCGTGCTTAGTTTCATCTTTTATGCCTGTAACTTGAATTGAGTTCATGCTACTAAAAGCGATACGAAACTGCATATCTGGGTATTCTGGAATAATCTTTTTTCTTAGTTCGTGTTCTAAAAGCGGAAATAATGAGTCGGTTATCTTAGATTGTTTATTAAATAAAATTTCCACACGCATTGGTTTCACCATTTAAAGGCAAATAAACTGTATATAAATACAGTATTATATTCTAGGAAAAAAGAAAAGCCTTTTTACTAAAATTTTTTCATCATTGTTCATTAAATAATTTTTTAGCGTCTCTATAGGCTTAATGATAAGATGCATAATAAATACACCATTGCTAAGAGAGAAAGATATGTCAGGAAAAAGAATTTCTCGTGAGAAACAAACCATTCAAAAAATGGTTTCTCTTTATGCAAAATCACACCCTGAAACCGACTCAGATTATTATCAAAAATTAATCGATTACGCCTACAACAGATTAGATAAATGTCGCTATGGTGAAGACAAACCCGCCTGTAAGCAGTGTCCTATCCATTGTTACCAACCTATAAAAAGAGAAACCATGAAACAAATCATGCGTTGGGCTGGTCCACGGATGCTGATTTATCATCCAATTTTGGCAATACGTCATCTTATTGATGATAAAAAACCGGTACCTCCGCTTCCTGAAAAAAAGCGTACTATTCGTTCAACTGAAAAATAAAGTCAGATTTATTCAATCGATATAAAACATGTTCCGCTAAAGGGTGAGTTTTATCTAATGCGGGATGAAAGAAGTTATCAAATTGATGCATACCTAATTTTTGCATCACACCTTGAGACGGAAGGTTTGGAACAGCAGTAAAAGCAACAACTTCATCTAGTTTCATCGTTTCAAAAGCAAATTTAAATACAGCTAAAGCGGCCTCATAAGTATATCCCTTACGCCAATGCTTTTGTCCTATACGCCAGCCAATTTCTACACAAGGACTAAAAGGTAAAGAGGCAGCTGGAATATTTAACCCAACAAAGCCAATAAATTCTTGGATTTCTTTTAATTCAACCGCCCACATTCCCCATCCATTTTGCTGAATAAATTTTTCACGGATAGTCTCAACCATTTTATCGCTTTCTAATTGAGATAAAGTGCAAGGAAAGTAACGCATCACTTCAGATGAGGAGTTAACTTCATAAAAAAATGGCGCTTTATCACTTTCACGCCATTCTCGTAAGTGTAGTCTAGGAGTCTCTAAATTCATCGTTATTCTCTATTTATACAGAGCTAAGGTAATATCGATAAAATAGGACAAGCAAAAAATAATGAAAAGAAGACTTATTTTTTATTTTCTTTTAGTTGGTTTTCTACAGGTGCCGTTACTTTATCTTTATTTACATTAGCACTTTCTTTGATTGAAACCACTCGTTGTTGAGCAACGGATTTAGCTTGATGTTCAACTTGCTCTGATTGCCCTGTAAAAATACCACCACGCTTAATAGACATACTTCCACAACGACTGGTACCACGTAACTCACCATGCTCTAAAATATCTAGATTATTTGCAGCACAAATGCCTTTAACAAAACCATCAATAATAATATCAGGCGCAGTTAATTCACCTTCAACTTGTCCTGCATGCATAACACGAATAACACCATCTTTGACATTAATATTTCCTGATACTTTACCCCAAATTTGGATATCGCCATCGACATTAATATCACCTTGGAATACCGTTCCTTTCGCAATAATAGTATACAGTTTCTGCTCTGGCATCGGTTTTTTCTCTTCTGTTATGACTGGTGTAACAGGTTCTGCTACTTTTGGTGTTTCAGTTTTACGACTAAACATAGCGGTTTTTTTTAACCTCAAAGTCATGGAATAAATAATAATGCTAAAAATTAGGATCAAGATAATCAAAAACTCTCCTGCCATTTTAGAACGCCAAAAGGCGATTAATGCAAGAGTCCAAATTATCCATATCCCACTAAATATAATATTTCGCAGTGTCCGCTTATTCTCCATAATTAGCTATACCCTACCTCCCTGACAATAAATACACTTATGCATTCACTATTTTAATAAATTTACGCTAAGCATGATGCCAGTAATAAGGCTATTATTACCTTTTAGTTTATTGATTTGTCCCTTAAGAGAAATTGCATAAATAGAATAAAGCTATAAAGCTATTTATTTAAATAACCCAAATTTAATGTAAGTAACTTGTAAAAACATCACTCTTTTTTAGATAAATATTTTTTAATACAAATTAACATCATATGTACATACTTATCTTTTTATTTAGAAAAAATATTTAAATTTAACAAGCTCTTCTCTATTTGCTTCTACTGAAAATCTGAGACTATAGTCGCATAAATGAAAAGCAGTGAGAAAAAGAACTACCTCTTCTTAATAAGAACAAACTTATTTTTTATTAAATTTTTGTTTTCCATTTTATAGAACTTATAAAAACGCAAGTTATAATAACGGAACGTTATTTAAAATAAATGAAATTAATTTAATCTTAAGTTTTCTTACACACAAAAAACGCTCAATTAATCTAAAAAAACAGCAACAAATCGATATCAAATAAACTACAATTAAAAAACAAAGAATATAGTTACATTTTAAATACACTTACTATCTCTTTACACTGTAAAGAAAAACAATAAATCCAACTATTTGTTATACAATACATTTAATAATAAAAAAATAAAGTGTAAATTATTTATTACATAAATATGTTTAGCATCCTTTATTGTTACTGATTAAATTTTTTCTATCTTTAATTTTCTTTTGCAAATCATTAATAACATCTTAAAATCAACAATGCTCCTTATCTTAAATTAGCAATAGAAATTCAATGTCTAATATCTAAAAAAAAACCACATCAAATTAAAGAAAACATTCTTTTTTTTATTTTTAATAGCATTTAAATAATAAAGAAGTGTTTTTATAAATACTATTATATTTATTTTTATAAAAACACAGTGATACTTATATAATGATTTTTTGGGCGAAAAATGAATACCATACAATGTGATAATAAAAACCAATATGATTGCTTGATTCAAAAGAAATCTTATTTTTATCCACAATATCAAATACTAGAAAATGAACAAAAAGCACTCTTTATAATACGAAAAAACACACTTATTTTACAAAACTGCACTGATACAGTAACAGTTAATCAAGATCAGATTATTTTTTTACAGCAAGGTAATTACACAATAAAAACACCCGCTACAGAACCAGCAGAGATTATTTACATACCTCTCTCTGATGATTTTTTAAGAGATTTCACATCAAAATACAATGATATTCTGAGTCAAATAGAAAGAGATGAGGATTTTTCGAGTGCATTTATCTGTTTCCAAAATTCGCCTCTTATACAGTTTTGTAGTAATGGTTTTGAATATATTACTATTCACTCTTGCCCTGAAACATTTACACAGTTACGAATTGAAGAACTTTTAATCCTTTTGCTTTCAACAGAACAAGGCTCAGATTTAATGGCATTATTGCGCCAACTCAGTCACCGCCAAATCGATCGTTTAAAACTGTTTATGGAAAAAAATCACTTAAAAAATTGGAAACTCAAACAATTTGCTCGTGAATTTGGTATGGGATTAACAACATTTAAAGAGCTTTTTAACCATGTCTATGGAACGTCCCCAAGAACATGGATTTGTGAAAGAAGGATCATTTATGCACATCAGTTACTACTTACCACTGAAATGAGTATCGTTGATATATCAATGGAATCTGGTTTTTCAAGTCAATCTTACTTTACACAAAGCTACCATCGTCGTTTTAACATGACACCGAGCAAAGCGAGAAATCTTAGATTAAAATTATAAAAAATCCGGTCGATTATCATAATATAAAAAAGCCATTCATCGTTAGAATGCTTAGAATTTATTCTTATGAGTGAGTTGTATATCGTGATAAAAGAACATAAATTCCCTCCCCAACCTCATTATTATGACTACTTAGCATTACTAAAAAAAATGATGGCTGGCAATGATAAAAAAACTGTAGATAGACTATTTAACCTACAGTTTTCTTTGCATATCAATGAAAATATTACTAACGAATACAATATAAACGAGCAACAGATAAAAATATTATCTCGCGTACTATGCCGTGAAAGTTTAGATAGCTTATTACAATCCACTTGGTTTTTACGGAAAAAACATTGCTTTATCGCTATTACTAAAGAGGATATTCGCGACATCATTGAGATTTCCCGTTCTTTTCATCCACCGCGGTTATATTCTGCTTTTACTGTAATGGATTGGGATCAGTCATTAAGAGCAACCGTTAATATCAATGAGCATATGCGCTTAATTCAAGCCATTATAAAACCACTTTTTATTTGGTGGGCTCAACATATTACACCTCAATTATTCACCCTTTATGAAACAAAAAAAGAGCTTGAGCTTCAAATTAAGCAATGTGAAAACATTAAGTCATTTGAAAAAAAACAATTATCAAATATAAAAGACTCTTTTCTATCTTTAGATGATATCAATATTAAACTTAGTACAGATAATGTTAGATTGATTGTCATTAATGACTTATTACAAAAAAGTATTCAGTTACTCTTAGAACATTGGGAGACCGAACCAGTCTTTAATATTGAAATAACTAATACATTAGATTATATACGTAATGTGACACCGAATTCTGAACTATTAAAACCTTTATGGGAGATTTTAAATAGTATTCCAGAGGCTCCTGAAAATTGTCATATACTAAAACATTGGTTATTAGAAAGGGATCTTTGTTTAAAGAATGATCTATTTTTATGGAAATAAATAAAAATCAGCTCTTCTTTTAAAGAAAAAAGAGCTGATACTATCATTTAATCATTTAATCATTTAATCATTTATTTAACGTCTAAAACTTCAATTGTCACAATAGACATTGATTCCGGTGGTACTTGTCCAGGAACACCATTTTTCCCATAGCCACCACCTGGTTTTATATAAATTTTAGCTTTACCATTGATACCAGCTTTAGCAATAAAGGTATTCAGTGGTAATGGTAGTTGGCGGTAAGGTAAAGTAAGTGGTTTAGCTTTATCATAATTAAGCGTTACAGTCCCGTCAGTTAACTCTTCATGCATCGTAAATATAACCGTTTTACCTGCAATTGAATCAACAGGTTTACCCTGTTTTAAAATTTTAAAATAGGTATTATCGTCATACTGTATATAATTTTGTTTTTGAATCTCAGATAGAATAGACTTATTGCGTTGAGCATTATCTTTACCAATAATTGAATAAGCATAAGCAAGTTGCCCTGCGATCATTTGCCCTTCACCTGCTATTTTCTCAAGCTGCTCTTTCAATGTTTTATTTTCTTTTAATACATTGCTTGTCTCAGTATTAGCTTTCGCTAATTCAGCTTCTTTTGCCTTAATTTTCTCGTTTAATTGCGTACTCTTTTCTTCTAAAGATTGAGTTAATGCACGTTGAGTTTCAAGCTGTTTAGTGATATCAAGCATCTCTTTTTGGGTGTCAGCTAATGTCTTTTCTTGCTGTTTTGATTGCCCAATTGCTTCTGTTTGCTGTTGCTTTAACACACTAATTTGCTGTGTGCTTTCTATATTTTGTTTTTCTAATTGTGCTTTTACATCAGCTAATTGATTACTTAATTTATCAACAGCATTTTGTTTTTCAGTAAGCTGCTTTTCCAATAATGCAGAGGCCTTGGCACTTTCTGTTTGACTCACTGTTAATTGTGCTAATGCAATATTACTTTCTTTAAATTGCGTATCTAATGCTTGATATTTAGCTGACAATTCATTTTGTGCTTTTTCTAATTTAGCAATTAAATTATTTTTATCTGTAATTAAATTATCAACCGCTTTTTCACCTGCAGATAAGTTTTTTTTCAGGTCAGCTAATTCTGTTATTTTACTCTCTAATTGTAATTTTAATTCTGGTATAGCTTTCAGCTTTTCATCAGCCTGCTCTTTTTGCTGTTGAACAGCTAAAAGTGAGTTATTAAGTTGAGTTTGTTCTTGGTTATTCTTTTCAACTTGTGTTTTTAATTGTGCTATCTCTTGACGTTGTTCATCAACAAGTTTGTTATTAGCATCTTGTTGTTTTTCTGCATCTGCTACTTTTAATGCAAGCTCTTTAGATAAATCTTCACGTTCTGATGTGATTTTCAATAATGTACTTTGTAGTTTCTCTATCTCTTTTTTCGCAGTATTATCTTTTAATAAAGATTGTGCCTGCACAAACTGAGATTGAATATCTTCTTTTTCTTTTTTAATGGTTGCTAATTGGCTCTGTACATCAGCCAGTTGCTTGGCCAAATTAGTTTGTTCATTGGTTATTGTCGATAACGACTTTTCTAATGCTATTATTTCTTTATTTTTTACAGCTTCTAGCTTGGCTAATTCTTGTTCTTTTTGTTCACGACTACCTTGGAGTAATTGTTCAGCTTGTACATATTGAGCTTGGACATTTTCTTTTTCTTGCTCGATTTTAGTCAATAATGTTTGTTTTTCATTTAATTGACTTAATAGTTTTTCTTGTTCGGCTTTCGTACTCTCAAGTAACTTTTGTAACTTATCAATTTCTTTTTTAGCACTATCATCTTTTAGTAGCGCTTGAGCCTGCAAATACTGAGATTGTAATTGCTCTTTTTCTTGCTCAAGTTGAGTAAACTTCACTTCTAAATTTTTAAGTGTTTCTGATTGTTTTTCGAAATCTTGTTGTTGTTTTGCTAGCTCTGTGTTTTTTGCAGTTGTTGCACTTAACACGTTTTCTTTATCGGCTAATTGCTTAATTAATAAATCACGTTCTTCTTTTGTTTCTTTCAGGTCTGTTTGTAGCTTGGCAACAGCTTGTTTCAATGTATCATCATTGAGTAAGTTATTTGCAGTCGCTAATTTTTCTTCTGTTTCAGCCAGCGATAGTTCCAATTGCTTAATTTGGTTATTCGCATTTTGAAGTTTTTCTAAATGTTCCTTTAACGCTAGTGTTTGCTCTGTATATTTCTGATACAGAGTTTGATATTTATTTCTTGTGTCGGCTAAACGATTCAACAACGTTTTATTAAAAAGAGGTTGTTTATGATCGAGCACAGAGCGATTAAATTGATATACAAAATGGAAAGGAATTGCAGTCACAGAATAAAATGTGCCTGGAATAATATCTAATAATAAATTTTGATTTTGTTGAGGTTTTGAATAGCTTTCTTTCGAATAAAGCGCTAATGGATTATAGACCGTCGCATTATTTCTATACTGATATCGATTAAGATCTTCGGGTGTAAACTGAGGTTTAATCGGAACAAATGAGAGTAATGGGGTCAAATAACGAGTATTATCACTCTTAAATTTAGAATAATCTGAAGGTAAGACTGGGCAATTTTCAGCCAGCGTGATATCAGGTGTCTTTACAGGCTCGACAACCTGATTATCTATTTCTGCTGGTGTAGAAGGCTTAACTCGTTGCTCTGGCTTGTTTTGTTGAGATACCGTTGTTGTACGGTTTACTCCACGATTAGCCTGACCAGTTCTCGTTGACGATGAAATTGTAGCAGATGTTTTAGGCTCAATTTTAATTGGCTCTTGCGTTTCAAAATAACGATCAAAATCTTCAATAACAGAATTAAACTCATTATTGGCAAACGACAGTGTTGGAAACAGCATAAAAGCGAGACAAACACTCTGCTTTAATTTCATAGTAATTATTCACCTAGTTTTTTCAATGTCGAATTAACTGACATAATCGACAGATAGCGAACTTTTGCACACAAAACTTCTGTTTTTGATTCAATACTCATTTTTAGTAAATCTAAGCTATCTTTACTTGCAGTACCTTGAACACTACGGTACATCGCATTAATTTCACTAATTTCTTTAAATGAACTCATCATGGATTGATAGTCCGATGGAGAAAAAGTTTTTAGAGAATCAAGTTGTTTAATACAAGCGCTTTGTGGTGCTAATCCTAATTTTCTTGCATCTACGCCACTGTCAACAGCCCCTGCTGTAGGTGTCATAGAAATCGGTTGTGCTGTTGCTACTGGCTGAGTCACAGCAACGGGCTGTGTTGCTGGAGCTTGCGCCTGTGCTGGCGTCTCAACTGGACGTGTTTGATCTGACCAAACACACCCAGACAAAGCGAGAATGCTGGTTGTTATAAATACAGCAAGGACATTCTTTTTATTTTGTAATAAGGACATCATTTTTCCTTAATCCCGATCAGACTTAAATAAGAGCATATGAGTTGTCGCATTTTAAGCCATTTTATTATAATTTTCTATTACCTACTGCATACTAAATAAATAGGCTAACACTCAAGGTTGCAATGAGTGCTCCTATCATTTCATTTATTTTTTCTCAAAACACTACCTACATCACACTAAAGATGTCATTTTTTGAATATCGGATTTATTTAGTAAAAATGTTGTCATATAAACTGGTTATTTTTTATTTCAGTAAAATAATACCAGATAATAATAAAAATAATAATACTAATTTTATCATTTATTTACACCATTTACGTGTGAAAATTAAGCTTATATTTTGTTATCGTTCTTTAACGACTAAGATAAAATCAAGAAATGAATATCAGATATTGTCACTGATATTTTTTCTATCCTTCAATATAGGAGAACTAAAATGAATCATTTTAAAATAGGTATTGTTGTCGGAAGTTTAAGAAAAGATTCGTATAATAAACAAACAGCAAATGCATTAGTTAAGTTATTTCCTAAAGAGTTTAGTCACGAATTTATCGATATCGGTAATCTTCCTCTCTATAATCAAGATGATGACAATAATACACCTTCTGTTGTTATCAGTTTCAAGCAACACATAAAAGAGTGCCAAGGCATTATCTTTGTCACACCAGAATATAATCGTTCTATTCCTGGTGTCCTCAAAAATGCGCTTGATCAAGCATCTCGCCCCTATGGAATGAATGCTTGGGATAAAATTCCTGCGGGTATTATCGGTGTTTCAACCGGTAATATTAGTACAGCTATAGCACAACAGCATCTACGTAACTCGTTATCTTTCTTAAATATGCCGACCTTAAATCAGCCTGAGTGTTATCTGAAGTGGTATGATGGGATGGTTGAAGATGGAGAATTTTCTGAAAAAACAGCACATTTTATGCAAAATTGGGTTGATGCTTATGTCGCTTTTGTAAAACAAAATAATCAATAATCAATACCACTAAAAAGAGCTTTGTTTTTAATACATGGCTCTTTTTATTTTCATTTTTTGACCATTAAAAAAAATAAAGTGTTCTATTTCTCATCTATGAATAAATCACCACTGATAGAAGTTTTAATATTTACTGAATAATATAACCACCTCATTTTAATATTAAACAACACATCAAGACTAATTTAGACCATCCTGAAAAGACGCACATTACAATTATAATGAAAATGCTTACTATATAAGCAAAAGTAAAGTAGTTTAAATAAAAACAGAGACAAGATCAAAATACACCACATCGCTCAGTCACATCAAAGTTCGAAAATATCAATAAACTTCTATCGATATTTATTGGTGGAATTTAGAATTTGATAATTATTTCTAATAATTTATATTAGATTAGAATATTAGGCATAATGTGCGATACATCTCTAAATAATATGCTTCCATAATTGTGATAAACAAAAAAATTACCTATATTACTCATCCATTAAATACTGGCAGGTAAACCATGGATAAAAATTTAAAAGAAATTGAGTGTGAAATTGCGGCACTGAAAATTGTTATCAAATCTTTACTTTCCACGCTAAGTGATAAACAACGAAGAGATATGCTCGGCAATATATCTATTGTAATTGAAGATACATCAAATCGATATCCTCAGCTTAATGAAGTTATTAACTTAACAGAGCAATATGTAAAAAAACTCACTCAAGCTTAGTAAAGAGAGTTATTCAAATTTATATTTCCCAAAATATTATAGGGTGCATATTGCATCCTACTTATTTTGTTAAATAGAATATGCTTTAATTTCTTCCTGTTAATATAGCATTAAGTGAAATTTATTAACTTATTGCTCCCTAGCTCAAATATTCCTAATTTTATTTTTCAGCAAAAACATCACAAAACTCTTGTTCTTTTTGACTGATTTATTTTTTCCTTGGTTTTACTTAAACAATTAATTAATATAAAAAATAATTAATCATACAGTAATATAGCATTGTTTTTGAGGGTCATATGGAAAAAAAAGTTATCAATATAGAGTATGAAATTGCAGCATTAAAAGTAGTATTAAAGGCATTGTTATTGACTTTAACAGACAAACAAAAAGAAATCGCAATTCAAGATATAAACAAAACCGTCAATGATGCCTATATCAATCATCCTCAATACAAAGATGTTATAACCAAGACAGAACAATATATAAAAAAAATGATCTAAAAAGTTGGCGCTATATCATCCATACACCTCTTTTTATTATTATTTATTTTGAGGTAAATTATATTAGCGCCTTTAAAAATTAAAATCATCTTAAAGATAACGTAATCAATGATTGATTGATTATAAAAAACAAAATAGAAAATATTCTGTAATTTATTAAAAATAAAATAAATGAATTAATTCCTTATAAATAGCCTATTTTATAAAATTTTTTTAACTTTCAGATGGATTGAGAAAAATTATCATCATATTGATACTTCATCAATGACTGATTGGTTAGCTGATTGAGTAATTATCTTATCAATATTGAATAAATATAGAATAATATATATACCTTTGTTTATTTCATCTATGCGCCTAACGAGTAAAAACTTACCACCTTAGACACATGATTTATGGACGTATTTTGATATTAATGATGCACTAGATTGAATTTTTTTACTGATAATTGTAGTTCTTCGGTCTGTCTTTCTAACGAAATGGCAGCTGCTGAGACCTGTTCAACCAAAGAGGCATTCTGTTGTGTTACGCCATCCATTTGAGTAATTGCTACACTCACTTGACCAATTCCTTTACTTTGTTCCTCTGATGCAATAGTGATTTCTTTCATTATTGAAGTGACCTGCTTTACTCCAGTCAAAATATCTTCCATTGTTTTTTCCATATCACTCACTAAACTGGCACCTTTTCTTACACGCGTTGTGGAATCAGCAATAAGGACTTCAATCTCTTTAGCGGCTTTTGCGCTATCTCCAGCTAAATTGCGCACTTCATTAGCGACAACCATAAATCCTCGCCCATGAGCTCCTGCTCTTGCAGCTTCAACTGACGCATTTAAAGCCAGTATATTTGTTTGAAATGCAATGTTATTAATGACAGTGATGATATCTGCTATTTTACTTGAACTGTCAGAGATCCCATCCATTGTTGTTACAACTAATTCAGCTAATTCATTACCTTTTTCAACAGTCATTGATGCGACTTCAGCCAATTCTCTCGCTTGATAAGCATGTTCCATATTTTGGTTAACGGCAGCTGTGATTTCTTCCATACTTGCGGCTGTTTGCTCTAGTGCCGTCGCTTGTTCTTCAGTACGAGACGCCAAATCATTATTCCCTTTGGCAATTTCAGATGCACCTCGATAAATACTGTCACTTCCCTGACGGATAGTGCTTACTGCCTCATGTAAACTATTTTGCATTCCATTCAATAATGGTATTAATCGCCCAGCACAGTTATTACCAAAAGGCTCGAGTGGCTGACTCAAATCACCTTCTGTAATTTTCACAAAATGTTGGCGAATACTTTCGAGTGGTTTTTGTAACATTGACACTAAATAACGATCAGTTAGGATCAGAATAATTCCTCCTAAAATAGCGCTAATGATAATAACGATTTGTGTCACTTCGATAAGCTCATCCACTTCTGCAATGGTTCTATCAATTTTTATATTTGCGGCATTATTAAAGTTTTCACTCACATTACCCAATTCACGGCTCAACGTAGGCGTTACATTTTTTGCATGGTGTTCATATTGCTCAATAGTGCCATTGAGCGCTAACTCCATTTGCTTTTTTACTCCTTGCTCAAAAAGCGTTTGCCATACATCCATTAGCTCTTTTGATACTTTTGCATCCATCGGCCCCGGAGAAACAGATTTCATATATTCAATCTGTTTTTCCATGTTCTCCATTGCGATTTGTGCTTGTGCAAAGTCAACTTCTTTACCCTCTGCTTTTTGTTCAACCAAACGATTAAGCCGCGAAGTAAAACGAAAGTATTGGTCATTTCCCTGACTGAGTGCGGCCATTTGCTTTATTATTTGATTATCAGCCCGATTGCCTTCAGATATTTGTGATAGTGACCATGCGCTATAAAGACTCACACTGCCAAATAACACACATAAAGCCCCCAGTATGATTATCATCATCAGACGAATAGTAATGTTACGAAGTTTCTGCATCGAATTTCTCAACTAACAAGATAAAGTAAGCCCAATAGGGCGTAATGTACTCTTATCGACACTTTTTCAATTTATTTTAATTTTTTACTAAAGTTTTTTATAAATTGGTTTTTTATTTTCTATACATAAAAAGAGTTAGTTAAGAGAAGCAAAAATGTTACTTATGTATCATTTTTTATAATTTAATATAAAAAACAAAAAACACCGTAAAATCAACTAACTATAAATTTAGTGACTTAAATAACAAATAAGAAGTGTTAAAGAAATAAAAAGATAATTTGGGGAGGAAATAAATTTTGGAATATTCTTAATTTAATCAATTAATAAAAAACACCTCAAGTTATACGTGACTTGAGGTGTTCGTATTTAATAGTTAGAAAGTGGTTTCTATCCCAAATCTAACAGTACGTCCTGGAATTGGCATATAAATAACCGTACCAGGATCAAATGTATAACGATCCGTTAAGTTATCAATATTAAATGTGAAGTTGATGTTTTTTCTTAATGCGTACTTACCAAAAAGATCGACAGTCGTTGATGAGTATAATTTCTGAACAGGAGCAGCCGCCGTTCCAACTAACCATTTTTGAGGATAATCTTTTCCTGAATTATAACGAACCCTAACACCTGTTTGTAATTTTTGATCAAACATTTTGATACCCGCAATTCCGGAGAAAATTTTCTCTGGTGGTATTCTTGATGGCGATAATCCCCATGCAAAGCCAACAGAATTACAGGCTGATTCAAGACGACCTAATTCCATTTCAGCTTTTGAACATAAATTAGCTTTATTATAGAAAGTCGCATCAACGGAACCGAAAAGATAATTTGAATCATATTTTAATTCAACTTCATAACCTGATAATTTAAATTTATCGTAATTCTTAGTAATAACGTAAGACTCAGGATAATATCCACCATTTGGATTTACCCCTTGAGAAAGATAATTCTTAATATCATTGTTGAAATAAGCAATACGTAATGACGTATTATCTTCATCAAAAATAAGATTATCTTTATCTAAATGGATACCGACTTCGAAAGATCGTGCATTTTCAGGTTTAATCGGATACTTAGGGTTATAAGAATATGTTTGATCTGATACAGAGCTTTCAAATAAACTTGGTTCTCTATAAGTATCTGAATATTTACTATAAAGATCTAAGTCTGGTGTCACATGGAAACGGATCTCACCAAAGAAATCATTTTTAGGCCCATATGTTGTTGTTTTTCCAGCGATATGATCTTCAACTTTAAATGAATGAATACGCCAACCGCCCAATGTATCAATCCATTCACCTTTATAAGCAATATTGGTAAACAATGAGCTCGTTATCCCTTTTGCATTCCGATTTGCAGGAGGAAGCTCTTTACCTGGCGTTGTACCCTCAGGACTCCAATTAGATTCATATCTTTTGGTTAATGGTTTTGTCGTTTGGGTCATATACTCAATACCATAAGTGATATCTATTGGCTGATTCGCAAACTGAGATGTATTTTCTATATTAAAACCAATACGTTCATCATTGTATTTATGTTTATATTGATTTCCATTATGAGCAGTAACATCATCCGTTAAGCCATTTCTTTGATTAAATCTCCCTTTTGTCCACCAAACACCGACATTCATATCCACTAGAATCGATTCTGGTTTATAAGAGTAATTTACAGATGTTGTATCTATTTTGGCGCTACCGAGTGTCCATTGAGACATTTTTCCATCATATTGATACCAATAAGCGGCAAGAACTTCACCCGCCTTTTGTTCATGGTGACGATAATTAATTTCTAGGCTGGAATCAGCATTAAAATAGATATTGGATTTCAATAAAGTTGACTGGCTTTCATAACTGGTATTAACGACTTCCTGACCTGGTTTAATCGGCGCATCCGTCTGTTTATATTTATCATACCCATGTTTACCCGCAATAAAGTTACCTTGCGTACGGTCACTATAAGCGATTAAAAAGTCGAATTTATCATTTCTATATGCCACACCAGCAGTATAAGAACCATTATTAAAATGGGTACTTTTTAAATCTGTTGATGGCTGATAACTACCTTCATTTTCTTCACTCGAACTCACTGTTGGTCGCACATTATTATTATAGAGACTGCCTTTAAACAGAAAGCCGACTTGATCCCCTTGAGGGATAATGCTATTTGCTGAAATCGTTTTTAACTTAACGGTTCCGCCTATCGCTCCCCCAGAGAATTTACTCATGGAAGCGCCTTTTTCTATTTCAATAGAATCAATTAAGTCTGAATCAATATATGTTCGGTCTGCACTTCCTTGATAACCTCGCCAAGTATTGGTTGATTGTAGACTTCCATCAATAATGATAGGAACACGGCCATTTCCTTGTAATCCGCGAATACCAATATCAAGTGCCCCAGCTTCATTTCTAGAGTTATTGCTTTGAAGCGATGTTTCATTAGCAAAGATATCTGAATTAGTCGTTCCTCTTATCGTACTAATGTCTTTTGTATTAATATGCTTAATATCTGTTTTAGTTTTATTTGCGGTAACAACAAGTTTGTCTTCTTGATTTGCTGGCGTATTTTGGCTGGCTAAAGATGACGTTGATATGCATAAAATAACCAAGGTTATTATATTTTTCTTTGCTTGAAATATCATTTAAGTAATGCCTTTCACTTATCAACTATCAATCGTTTTATATCATCAAGTAATTTGATGAATGTTAAAAACCCATCTGTCATTTATCTAATAAATTTGAATAACTATTAGCTTTTTGAACAATGAATGAAAACAAAATAACTATATTATTTATAGGGTTATATTCCTTTAATGGCTTATTTTGGGAATAGAAATATACTCCAATGATAATAATTATCAATATAATAATAACTATTATTATCATCTAGTTAACATTTAGATTTTTATTCTGAACATTTGGCTTATTGGTTTGATAAAATAAATGAAAATAGGATTTGAATAGTGAGTATTGAGATGATATTGAGGGAAGATAAGTTGGAGCGGGCGAAGGGAATCGAACCCTCGTATAGAGCTTGGGAAGCTCTCGTTCTACCATTGAACTACGCCCGCAGTTGGTTTTTCCAATTATACGCTCACCTAATCGAACAGCAATCCCCTTCTTATTTAAGTGATTATTTAATCATCATGAAAAATATAAACTATTAATAATAAACATAAAAAAGCCACCTATTGGTGGCTTTAAATTAATTATTATTCTAATTAAGAAGTAACAATTATTTATTAGGACGCATTGCCGGGAATAAAATGACATCACGGATAGTATGACTATCAGTAAATAACATTACCATACGGTCAATACCAATACCTAAACCTGCTGTTGGCGGTAATCCATGTTCTAATGCCGTAATATAGTCATGGTCAAAGAACATAGCTTCTGCATCACCGGCTTCTTTTTGACGAACTTGATCTTCAAAACGTTCAGCTTGGTCTTGTGCATCATTAAGTTCTGAGAAACCATTACCAATTTCACGACCACCAATAAAGAATTCGAAGCGGTCAGTGATAAATGGATTATCGTCGTTACGACGAGCTAATGGTGAAACTTCTGCCGGGTATTCAATGATAAAAGTTGGTTGAATTAAGTGGCTTTCTGCAACTTCTTCAAAAATTTCACACTGAACACGGCCTAAGCCCCAGCTTTTCTCAATCTTAATACCAATAGATTGGGCAATAGCAACTGCTTTATCCATATCATCAAGATCAGCCATTACAGTTTCTGGACGATATTTGCAGATAGCTTCTTTCATGGTTAATTTGGCAAATGGCTTGCCAAAATCAAACTCTTGGTCGCCGTATTTCACTAACGAAGAACCCAGTACATTTTCAGTTAATGTACGGAATAATTCTTCCGTTAATTCAATTAAGTCACGGTAATCTGCATACGCCATATAGAGTTCCATCATAGTGAACTCTGGGTTATGACGCGGTGATACACCTTCATTACGGAAGTTACGGTTGATTTCGAATACGCGATCAAAACCACCGACAACTAAACGTTTTAAATATAACTCAGGTGCAATACGCAGATACATATCAATATCTAACGCATTATGGTGAGTAATAAACGGACGCGCACTTGCTCCACCAGGAATGGTTTGCATCATCGGTGTTTCAACTTCCATAAAGCCTTTGTTCACCATAAATTGACGAATACCCGCCATAACTTGTGAACGAATTTGGAAAGTTTTACGTGATCCGTCGTTAGAGATCAGATCTAAATAACGCTGACGATAACGCATTTCTTGGTCAGCTAAACCGTGGAATTTATCTGGTAACGGGCGCAGTGCTTTAGTTAATAAACGCACTTCTGTACAGTGAACACTTAATTCACCTGTTTTCGTTTTAAAAACACGACCACGAGCACCTAAGATATCGCCAAGATCCCATTTTTTAAATTGCTCGTTGTAGATGCCTTCTGGCAAATCATCACGAGAAACATAAAGCTGAATGCGACCACCCATGTCTTGCAATGTAGCGAAAGATGCCTTGCCCATAATACGGCGAGTCATCATACGACCTGCAATAGCAACTTCCACATTCGCTGCTTCTAACTCTTCTGCACTCATTGCATCATACTTTTGATGTAATTCGTCAGACAGTGCATCTCTGCGGAAATCATTTGGGAATGCGTTACCATTATCACGTAAAGCGGATAATTTTTCGCGGCGTGTTTGCAGTTCGTTATTTAAATCAGGTGCCTGCTCCGCACCTTGTTGCTGTTGCGACATGTTTTTCCTCACAGGCCCGCTTTTAAGCTAGCTTCAATAAATTTATCAAGATCACCGTCTAACACTGCTTGTGTATTACGCGTTTCCACACCAGTGCGTAAATCTTTAATGCGTGAATCATCAAGAACATAAGAACGAATTTGACTACCCCAGCCAATATCGGACTTGTTATCTTCCATTACTTGCTTGTCTGCATTTTTCTTCTGCATTTCTAGCTCGTATAACTTCGCTTTCATCTGCTTCATTGCCTGATCTTTGTTCTTATGCTGAGAGCGATCGTTTTGGCATTGAGTGACAAGACCTGTAGGAACGTGGGTTATACGTACCGCAGATTCTGTTTTGTTAACGTGCTGTCCACCCGCACCTGAAGCACGATAAACGTCAATACGTAAATCAGCTGGATTGATTTCAATATCAATATTGTCATCAACTTCAGGGTAAATAAAGGCTGAGCTAAATGAGGTATGGCGGCGACCACCTGAATCAAATGGGCTTTTACGAACTAAGCGGTGAACACCTGTTTCTGTACGTAACCAACCATAAGCGTACTCACCAATAATTTTGATAGTCGCTGATTTTAATCCTGCAACATCACCGTCAGATTCTTCAATAATTTCAGTTTTAAAGCCTCTTGATTCAGCCCAACGTAAGTACATGCGCATCAGCATACTTGCCCAATCTTGCGCTTCTGTACCCCCAGAGCCGGCTTGTAAATCAAGGTAGCAAGCCGCACTGTCATATTCACCTGAGAACATGCGACGGAATTCTAATTGCTCAAGCTTTTTATTTAACACACCTAATTCAGCAATAGCTTCGTTAAATGTTTCTTCGTCATCAGCTTCAACCGCTAATTCAAGTAAACCAGAAACGTCTTCTAGTCCTTGGTCTAATTGGTCGATAGTTTCTACAATAGCCTCAAGAGATGAACGCTCTTTTCCCAATGCTTGCGCCCTTTCTGGCTCATTCCACACATCAGGTTGTTCTAATTCAGCGTTAACTTCTTCTAAACGCTCTTTCTTGGCATCATAGTCAAAGATACCCCCTGAGAACATTTGTTCTTTCAGAGACTTCTTCAATTTGGTGTTTTACTGGGTTGATTTCAAACATGCTTTTTCGTCTTTATGTTGTTTTCAAAAACAATTGGAATAAATTTTGAACCGCATATTGTAACGGATATATCCACGGGTTTATAGCATTTATATACAATTGTCTACTCAATAGTTGTTGCCATAACAACGTTTTACTTTATATCACAATAAATTGCTTAAATTATTCGTATTAACAAGGCCAAATGTGCTCAACAAGCAGTTGCGCATTTCTTTGCCCTCTAAATTCATTCACATCTAATCGATAAGCTAATTCAACGGTTTTAATACTGTTATCAGGCCAAATATTGATATCAACATTAAATGCAATAGCATCAATCATCAGATGACTATTTACAGGCTGAAGCATCATTTTTAAATGCTTACTACCGACAATACGTTGTTGCAACAACGTAAATTTGCCGTCAAATAATGGCTCAGGGAAAGCTTGCCCCCATGGGCCTGCTTCTCTTAGCATTTCAGCGATAGGTAGCGATAATTGATTTTCCGTTAGTTCACCATCAGATAAAATAACACCTTGCAACTGCTCGTCAGAAACCAATTCAGACATTAAAGACGAAAAATGACGCTGAAATAGCGGGAATTTATCTTCTTCAAGTGAAAGCCCAGCAGCCATTGCATGTCCACCAAACTTCAGCATCAAACCTGGGTTTAAAGTATTTAATCGTTCTAACGCATCCCTGAGATGTACACCACTGATTGAACGACCAGAACCTTTTAATAGACCGTCACCGCTAGGTGCAAAAGCAATAACAGGACGATGTAGTTTTTCTTTAATGCGAGACGCTAAAATACCCACAACACCTTGATGCCATTCTGGATGATAAATTGCTAAACCATTCGGCAAGACATGTTGAGTGCCCATAAATTGACGGAAAATAGTGGAGGCTTCTTCTTGCATACCCGCTTCAATTTCACGGCGAGTTTGATTTAAACCATCAAGTTCATTAGCAATTTCACGGGCAGAACCAATATTATCCGTTAAAAGTAGAGCAACACCGACAGACATGTCATCAAGACGCCCTGCAGCATTTAAGCGTGGCCCTAAAGAAAAACCTAAGTCACTGCTTACCAGCTGAGATAGCTCTTTACGAGAAACCTCAGTAAGTGCTTTTATCCCTACACAACAGCGACCAGCTCGAATACGACGTAACCCCTCATAAACAAAAATACGGTTATTTTCATCAAGAGGAACAACATCCGCCACAGTTCCTAATGCAACTAAATCGAGAAAATCAGCCATATTAGGACGAGCTAAATTGTGTTGCTCAAACCAGCCTAATTTTTCTAATTCAGCTCGCAATGCCGTCATTAAATAGAAAGTAACACCAACGCCAGCTAATGATTTAGATAAGAAATCGCAATCAGCCAAATTAGGGTTAATAATCGCATCAGCAGCAGGCAATGTTTGCCCCGGCAAATGGTGGTCTGTTACTAGGACTCGAATACCGTATTCATGGGCAGTCTCCACACCTTCAAAAGATGAAATACCATTATCAACTGTGATAATGAGATCAACCCCTTTTTTTGCAACATCATGAACAACTTGAGGGCTTAAGCCATAACCATCATCAAAGCGATTAGGAATATGATAGCTTACTTGCTTAAATCCCATTTGGCGTAATGCTTTGATAGCCAATGCTGTACTGGTTGCACCATCGGCATCAAAATCACCAACAATCACGATACGAGATTGCTGTTTTAAAGCCTCAATGAGCAATGAAAGTGCCGTTTCAATTCCTGTTAATGCTTGGTAATGAAGTAAGCCTTTTAACGATCGTTCTAGTTGAACTTCGGATGTTATTCCACGATTAGCATAAATCTGTCGTAATAAAGGATCTAAATTATTTGGCAATTGAGTTGCCTGCGCAATTCGACGACGTAGTGTCGGTTCAATAGTGACCATAAAACGTGATTACTTCTCTTTTTTATCTAATAATTCAATAAGGTTTTGAGCAGAAATATATCCACCATAAATACTCGCATTAGGTAACACAATAGCAGGCGTACCTTGAATTCCCATCATGGTGCCTAATTTAAAATGTTCATTAATATTGATTTTTTTACATTCATCAATGGGAATAATTTTGTCACCTTTAAATGCACTGTCTAACGATTTATTAGGGAAACCGCTACACCACACAGCATTCATTTCTTTACTCACAATATTATTGCCAACACCATTACGAGGAAATGCTAAATAGCGTACCGTTATTCCCTGTTTATTCAGTTCAGGTACTTCTTGGTGAAGTTTTTGACAGTAAGGACAACTAATATCAGTAAAAATGGTGATCACATGGCGTTCATTACGCGCTTTATAAACGATCATTTCATTTTTAAGTGAATCTACTTTTTTCATAATAACTTGATTGGCAATACTAACAGGCTCACCGCTGCTGATATTATAAATAGGGCCTGCTGTTAGGTATTTACCATCGTCAGTAATGTAAAAAATACCTTTATCGGATAACACTGCATTTAATCCAACAATCGGAGTTGGTTGAATGCTTTCTGCTTTAATTTGCATTTTAGCCAGTTGCGCTTCAATAGAAGCATTGTCAGCAAGCACAGGCATTGACACCATGCTTAATAGTATTGGCAACCAGAGTAATTTCTTTTTCATTTAAATTCCTATTTAATGCCAGCGTGTTGGTGGCTATCCCCTTGGATGATGTTGCTGATGAAGCACTTTCAAGCGCTCTGTTGCAACATGGGTATAAATCTGTGTTGTAGAGAGGTCACTGTGCCCCAATAACATCTGTACAACACGCAAGTCTGCTCCATGATTTAAAAGATGTGTTGCAAATGCATGGCGCAACACATGGGGTGATAACTTTTCAGTATCAATTCCAGCAATCACAGCATAATGTTTTATCCGATGCCAGAAAGTTTGTCGTGTCATTTTCTGCCCTCTTAGGCTAGGAAAAACAATATCGTCTGTTTTTCCTTGCATTAAAGTGGGTCTTCCATATTGCAGATATTGCTCTAACCAGTAAATAGCCTCTTCCCCTAAAGGGACTAATCTTTCTTTATCGCCCTTACCGATCACTCTTAATACACCTTGCCGTAAGCTGATATCAGAAAGAGATAATCCCACTAATTCAGACACACGAAGCCCACAGGCATAAAGCACTTCAAGCATTGCTTTATCACGTAATTCTAATGGCTCATCAATACAAGGCGCATTGAGTAAATCATCCACTTGCCGTTCACTTAAATCTTTAGGTAAGCGTTTCGGCAATTTTGGGGTTGAGAGCAATGCACTAGGATCATCTAAACGTAATTTTTCACGATAAAGATATTGAAATAATCGACGCATTGTACTGAGCAAACGAGCAGCACTACTGGCTTTATAGCCTTCATCAAGACGCGTTGCGAGAAAGGATTGTAAATCCAAGGTGGTCACAGATAACCAATCCAATTGATGATGTATAAGCCATTGACCTAATGCTTGTAAATCTAAACGATAAGAACTGAGTGTATTGGCTGATAATCCTTGCTCTAACCAAATATTGTCGAGAAATTGCTCAATGATAATATCTGTATCTTCATGAGTCTGCGTTGTTTTTTTTGTCGATAATTTGGTTTGTGGCACAGTCTTACTCTCCTGCTCTTTAGTTTATTGCCTTTACATTATGCCTTATAAAACTTTTTTTCTGATACAATAGTGACCTTTATTGGCAAAAATATCCTAAAAATCTTTATGAAAATTGGTCTATTTTACGGTTCTAGCACCTGTTACACCGAAATGGCAGCAGAAAAAATTCGTGATATTCTCGGTGAAGAGTTCGTTGATCTTCATAATGTTCAAGAGTGTGATATCACGCTTATGGAGCAATATGACATTCTTATTTTAGGTATTCCCACTTGGGATTTTGGCGAGATCCAAGAAGATTGGCTCAATATTTGGGAAACATTGCCAACATTAAATTTAAAAAACAAACTTATTGCAATGTATGGAATGGGCGACCAAATCGATTACAGCGAATGGTTTCTTGATGCACTAGGTATGCTTTACCATCATTTATTGCCAAGTGGCGTTAAATTTATTGGGTTCTGGCCTGTTGATGGATATGAGTTTGTCAGCCCAAAACCGTTGTCAGATAATGGTAAGTATTTTGTTGGTCTTGCATTAGATGACGTTAATCAATTTGAAGAAACTGATGAACGTTTATCACAATGGTGTATGCAAATTTTACGTGAAATAGAAGAAAATCTATAAATATAATGCCCAGAGATTAAATATCTGGGTATTGCATTAATAATTGCGAAAAATTACGCCATTCATTTTCAGTCATACTATCAAAAGCGACCCATAACGTGATTTGTTTTTTATTCAAAATAGAGGTCAGTGTTATTCGAGTACCAAATCGACTAATCCAAGGGCGCTTTGTTATTTGCCACTCATGAAGTTTCCATTGCACTCTATTGCCATTCAGTAAAGCAAAATCGCCTTTGATTCGACTAATGTTTTTTTGCGTAAAATACCAGCTTCCAATCAAAAATAGTAATAAAGGCACCCAAATATAAATAAAATCAGGAGGCCATGGATATAGCAATAAGCCTATTTCGAAAGCAACATAAATTGCCGTTGAAAAGAGTTGTGTAAACCATGACACTGTAAGATGCGATTTCCATAAGATCACGAGTTATATTAACTCCTGCTTTAGTTCTATACCGATATAAATAGCGTTAAAGAATAACCTATTTATAATGTAACTTCTTTTTTAACCTTGTAAATAGTTTACCTTATATTTTAGATTTAATTTTTTATTATTTTTGACTTTTTTATACTTAATCAAAAAAACACAATTTAATAATAAGTACGTAATTTTTATTCTTTTTTAATTACTGTTTTAATAAAATGAGCATACCTGATTGACTAAATATTCAGAAGATAATCGTGAAAAAAAATCATTTAAACGGTAATTTATAGAGATAACACGCATTTTTATCGTAAACTTGTTCTTTATTTCATCACATTTTAGAACATGACTAATATTATTTTTTATATAAAAATAAAAAAACGCCTTTATTGGATAATAAAAGCGCCATTTATAATCAACAAAAAATTATTATTTAGCCTATCGCTGATTTTATACGTTTTTTTTATTAATATTTATCAACGATCTCTGCCATTCTCGCCCTATTACGCTCTTGGATTAACTTCACCATATAATAGAGCGATTCATCGTCAGGACGACCATGGTTCATTAACCAGTTAAATAAATCAGGATCTGCACATTCGAGTAAACGAACAAAAAGCGCTTTATCGTTATCAGATAACGTATCGTACTCATTTTCGAAAAAAGGCATGATAGAAATATCCAGCTCGCGCATTCCACGGCGACATGCCCAGTTAATTCGTGCTTTATTCTCTATATCGATAGTCATACTCTGCTCTTTACATTGTTCAAATCAAGAAATACTACGATTTCTTCCTGCTTCCGATGATAGTCTTATCACGAAATTTTTAACATCAAAATGATCACAGTTTGCAGGTTTCGTCTCATAGACACCATATTGAACACACATTTATTGATTATTTGTCAGGTTCATTTTCTGTGCGTTATAAATAATAATGACTTGCATTGTCTTGTGACTCTTTTACCATAACTGATGTATCTGATTAATTTAATCGCTGGTGACATCATGACTCAAAATTCGACTCAGGCTAAACGCCCTCATGCGGCAATCAATTTACCGTTAACACTGATTTCTTTAGATGAATGGTCACTGATAACAGCAACCGGTGCTGACAGTGAAAAATATCTACAAGGCCAATTAACTACCGATATTACAGCACTTCCTGCAACCACGCATACACTATCAGCACACTGTGAAGCAAAAGGAAAAATGTGGAGTACATTACGCTTTTTCCATATGCAAGACGGCTTTGCTTATATTTTGCGTAAAAATGTCGCACAAAAACAACTGACTGAATTAAAGAAATACGCAGTATTTTCAAAAATAACCTTAGCAGAAAATACACAAGCCGTATTATTAGGATTAGCAGGACAAGGCGCAGCTCAGGCTTTAGCTGACTATTTTCCTAATATTCCTCGCAAAGCGAACGAAGTCGTTAATCACGACAATACTTATATTCTTCAACTGCCTTTACCTACTGAACGTTTCTTAATTGTCACGGACGAAGAAACAGCAAAAAATCTAGCCACGACATTAAAAGCGCAAACAAGTGATAGTGAGCAATGGTTAGCTTTAGATATTGAAGCTGGATACCCTATTATTGATACCCCTAATATCGAACAGTTTTTACCTCAAGCAACAAACCTACAAGCATTGCCACTGAGCATTTGCTTTAAAAAAGGTTGTTATACAGGGCAAGAAATGGTCTCTCGTGCAAAATTCAGAGGTGCCAATAAACGTGCTATGTATCTATTATCTGGTGGTAGTACTGAGTTACCAGAAATTGGCGGTAGTATTGAGTGGCAATTGGGTGAAGATAAATGGCGTAAAACGGGCACTGTATTAAGTGCTGTACGTATGGCTGACAATACTATTCTTGCAGAAGTTATTATGAATAACGACATGGAAGCTGACAGCGTATTTCGTGTCCAAGGCGATAACATCAGTCGCTTATCCATTAAACCTCTTCCTTACTCTTTAGAAGAAGAGTAACACTTATTTAAATCAGAATGGATTTTTATGACACAACAAACTAATGGGGCTTTTGGCCCCTTTTCAGAAACTATTAATTTCATTATGGAATTAGATAAACTTAAACGTGTTTATCGTAAAAATAATGTATTAGACAATAGCCGTTCTGAAAATACGGCAGAACATAGCTGGCATTTTGCGGTTGCTGCAATGAGTTTCCAACCTTATGCGGGCGATATAGATATGGGCCGTGCTATTCAATTAGCTTTAGTCCACGATATCGTTGAAATCGACGCTGGTGACGTTATGGTGTATGACGTTGCTGCTCGTGAAGCCATCAAAGAACACGAGCAAAAAGCGGCAAGACGCATTTTTGCTTTATTACCTTCTCCACAAAGTGAATATTTCCTCAATTTATGGCTGGAATATGATGCGGCTGAAACACCTGAATCTCAGTTTGCTAATATTCTTGATCGTGCCATGCCAATGCTGATGAACTTACATAATGAAGGTCAAAGTTGGGTAGAAAATAATATCCGCTTAGAACAAGTATTAGCGCGCAATCTGTTTATTGAAAAACAGTGGCCAGAGTTTTGGCAATATCTCTACCCTCAATTATTAGAGGCGCAGAAAAAAGGCTGGTTAAAATAACAACAAAAAATACCGATGGCTAACTTAACCATCGGTATTTTATTTAGGAATATTGTTAGATTAAAGCTTATTCGTAATCACTAATTGGCGCACATGAACAATGTAAATGGCGGTCGCCATACACATCATCAAGACGTTTAACCGCAGGCCAATATTTGCTTTGTTTCGTTGCTTCACTTGGGAATACAGCACATTCTCGGCTATAACTGTGTGGCCACTCTTGCACTAATTCATATTGTGTATGAGGTGCATTAACTAATGGATTGTCATCAATTGGCCATACACCTTTATCTACCTGTGCAATTTCAGCACGAATAGAAAGCAGAGCTTCAATAAAGCGGTCAATTTCTACTTTACTTTCTGATTCTGTCGGCTCAATCATCAATGTACCCGCAACAGGGAATGACATGGTTGGAGCGTGGAATCCGTAGTCAATTAAACGCTTAGCCACATCCATTTCACTGATACCGTAATTCGCTTTTAATGGACGAATATCGATAATACATTCATGTGCGACATAACCATCAGCACCAGCATAAAGAATGTCATAGTCATTTTTCAGACGTTGCGCGATATAGTTCGCATTTAAGATTGCCACTTGGCTTGCTTGTTTAAGCCCTTGTGACCCCATCATACGAATATACATCCAACTAATTGGTAATATTGAAGCGCTACCGAACTGGGCCGCAGAAACGGCACCTTGTGTAGTGACATTCTCCATTTCAACAACAGAATGTCCTGGTACAAATGGCGCTAAGTGTGATTTCACACCAATAGGCCCCATACCTGGACCGCCGCCGCCATGAGGGATACAGAAGGTTTTATGTAAGTTTAAATGAGAAACATCAGAGCCAATAAAGCCTGGTGTAGTTATCCCTACTTGCGCATTCATATTGGCACCATCAAGATAAACTTGTCCGCCATATTGATGAATGATCTCGCAAACTTCACGAATACCTTCTTCGTAAACACCATGTGTTGATGGATATGTCACCATCACACAAGAGAGTTCAGCTTGATGTTTTTCTGCTTTGGCTTTTAAGTCTGCAATATCAATGTTGCCATTGTCATCACAACCAACAACCACCACAGTCATGCCTGCCATATGGGCAGACGCAGGGTTAGTACCGTGTGCAGAGCTTGGAATTAAACAAATATGACGTACATTTTCACCACGACTTTGGTGATAACGGCGGATTGCTAATAGACCCGCATATTCCCCTTGTGCCCCAGAGTTTGGTTGCATACACATTGCATCATAACCGGTTAATGCAGCAAGCCAATTAGCCAATTGCCCAATCATCACCTGATAGCCTTTCGCTTGATAGGCTGGGCAAAATGGATGTAGCTCTGTAAATTCAGGCCATGTAATTGGGATCATTTCAGCAGCTGCATTTAGTTTCATCGTACATGAACCTAATGGGATCATGGCTTGATTTAAAGCTAAGTCTTTATTTTCTAAACGATGCATATAACGCATCATTTCAGTTTCACTGTGATAATGATGAAAATTTTCATGTGTTAACACAGTGTCTTTACGTTGCATAGACACGGGAATAGATGCTGAAGATAAAGCGACTTGTTTATCAAGTGCATCAATATCACCCACCAATGCTTTACCACTGATGATCTCAATAAGCTTTGATACATCTTCACGAGTTGTAATCTCACTTAATGTGACACCAACGGCACCCACAATATCAGTACGCAAGTTAATTTCAGCGTCTTTTGCACGTTGTAATACAGCGGCTTTGTCTGCTGTTTCAACTGTTAAGGTATCAAACCAAGTTTGGTGGCGTAAGACCATACCATTTTGCTGTAAACCGGCAGCCAAAATATCTGTTAAACGATGAATACGTTGAGCGATGGTTCTTAACCCTTCTGGCCCATGATAAACCGCATACATAGCAGCAATGTTGGCAAGTAAAACTTGAGATGTACAGATATTGGAGTTGGCTTTTTCACGACGAATATGCTGTTCTCGAGTTTGCATTGCCATGCGTAATGCACGATTACCCGCGGCATCACGAGACACTCCGATGATACGACCTGGCATTGCTCGCTTATATTCATCACGACAAGCAAAGAATGCCGCATGAGGGCCACCATATCCCATAGGTACACCAAAACGTTGTGCTGAACCTAATACGATATCAGCGCCTTGATGACCCGGTGCTGTTAATACCACCAGCGCCATTAAATCGGCAGCAACACTAGTAATGATTTTACGTTCTTTCAGTTCAGCCAATAACTTACTGTAATCATGAACTTCACCCGTTGTGCCAACTTGTTGTAATAGCACACCAAAAACACCTTCAAGCTCTAATACCTTTTCCGCTTTATCAACAACAACCTCAAAACCAAAGGTATCTGCCCGTGTTTTTACCACATCTAGGGTTTGGGGATGAATATCATCAGCGACAAAGAAACGATCTGCATTTTTTTGTTTGCTTACACGTTTTGCCATCGCCATTGCTTCAGCGGCAGCCGTTGCTTCATCAAGTAACGACGCAGAAGCAAGATCCATTCCCGTATAATCAATAGTGACTTGTTGGAAATTCAGCAGCGACTCAAGACGACCTTGAGACACTTCTGGCTGATACGGTGTATAAGCAGTATACCAGCCCGGATTTTCTAATAAATTACGCAAAATCACTGGAGGTAATACAGAAGGCGCATAACCCATACCAATATAAGAAGTAAATCGCTTATTTTGGCTGGCGATGGCTTTAAGTTCAGCCAAGGCTTCTTGCTCTGTTGCTCCAGCTCCCACATTTGGTGGAGTATCTAGTTGGATATTATCTGGAACAATTTTTTGGGTTAATTCATTTAATGAGGAGACGCCAACAGCACTGAGCATCTCTTTAATCTGTTCTGGTGATGAACCAATATGGCGACGAATAAATTCATCACGATACTCTAACTGATTTAAAGTCTGTGTCATTGCAAGTAATTTCCTGAATTCACGATGAATGGATAGGTAATAGCCATGGCTTAAAGAACGTAGTGATAGCTATAAATAACAAGCTAATAAATAAAAACGCCCCGGCATGGTTTGACGGGGCGTTTAGTTTTATTCTTCGCTATCTACCAGCTCTTGATAACCAGCAGCATCAAGTAGGTCATCTAATTCGCTTTCATTATTTGCTTTAATGCGAAATAGCCAACCTTCTCCGTAAGGTGCGCTGTTTACCAGCTCTGGAGAACCATCTAACTCTTCATTTACTGCGATAATTTCACCTGATAATGGTGAATAGATATCTGATGCAGCTTTTACTGATTCCGCTACTGCACAATCATCACCCGCTGCCACTTCTCTACCCACTTCAGGTAGATCAACAAACACCATGTCACCTAATAATTCCTGTGCATGTTCAGTAATACCGATAGTGTATTCACCATTTCCTTCTGAACGGACCCACTCATGAGACTGCGCGTATTTTAATTCACTAGGTATTTGACTCATTGACCTTACTCTCCATTTAAAATAATTGTGCGTGTTATACCAATGCTTTACCTGAACGAACAAAACCAGGTTTAACAACTTCTACTGGCATTTCACGATTACGCATTAATACAATTGCGCTATCTTTAATACCTGCGGGAACTCTTGCTAATGCAATACTAAAGCCTAATGTGGGCGAGAAAGTACCACTTGTAATCACACCTTCTCTTAATTCCCCCAAATCATCAGTAAAGTGTACGGCAGTACCTGCTCGTAGCACACCTTTCTCTCGCATAACAAGTCCAACAAGTTTATCTGTGCCTGTTGCGCGTAATTTTTCTAATGCTTCTCGACCAATAAATTGACGATCTTCAGGTGCCCACGCAATCGTCCAGCCCATATTAGCTTCAAGTGGATTAATAGTTTCATCCATCTCTTGGCTATAAAGATTCATTCCAGCTTCTAAGCGTAATGTATCTCTTGCACCTAATCCGGCAGGTTTAACACCCACCGCTAATAATTTTTTCCAGAAATTGACGGCTTGCTCTTTTGGCATCGCAATTTCATAACCCGCTTCACCGGTATAGCCTGTTGTTGCGATAAACAAATCATCAAGCTCTACACCATAAAAAGGCTTCATAGCTGAAACAACTTGGCGTTGCTGTTCAGTTAATAAACGTTGAACCTTTTCTTGTGCGTGAGGGCCTTGAACCGCGATTAATGCCAAATCATCACGAACAGTAATATCAACCACGTAATTTGAAGCATGTTGCTCAATCCATGCCAGATCTTTTTCACGAGTAGCGGAGTTCACCACAAGGCGATAGAAAGAATCATCAAAGTAATAGACGATAAGATCATCAATTACACCGCCTGAAGCATTAAGCATACCGGTATAAAGCGCCTTACCTTTTTCGGTGAGTTTAGCGACATCATTCGCTAATAAATAACGTAGGAAATCTTTAACTTGCGAGCCATGTAAGTCAACAATGGTCATATGAGAAACATCAAACATACCTGCATCACGGCGTACATTGTGATGTTCATCTATTTGAGAGCCATAATGCAGTGGCATCATCCAACCATGAAAATCGACCATACGAGCACCGCAGGCTACGTGCTCATCATACAACGGAGTCTGTTTTGCCATTCTTCCCTCTTTCTACTTTTACTTTAGATTATTCAGAGAACGCAATTTGTTAAATATAAAATTAAACTTGATTAGAAATCAGCGTATTAATCACGAGTTTAAGTTTATTTTTAAACAGGGATTTAACAAATACGAGCAATTAACGTACAACGCAAACGATACCACCTTCTTGAACTTAGCATTGTCAGAAAAAATAAACCATAAGTTAAAATAGGGTATTGTGTCTCTCAATCATAATAGAGAGATATGAGTATGCAGAACTAATGATTGCAATTATGCGTATCAGCGCTCATTTTTGGCGAGGAATTCCTGTGAAAAAGGAATTAGTGCAAAGAATAGACTGAAAAAATAGATTTTTTTAGTTCTATTTCTTCAGTCAGATATAAATAAAAGTAATGTGAAATAAGAGAGGAATTAGATTTTTTCAACTGAAGTGAAATTTTTATCACTTAACCATTCAGGTAAATCAGAAAGCCCCATTGCTTGTTCAAGTAACTTTGGTTTTACGCCCGGTAAACTATCTGCTAACGAAAGGCCGATATCTCGAACCAGCTTTTTAACTGGATTGTTGCCAGCAAAAAGTTCACGAAATCCCTGCATACTGGCTAACATCACGGCAGCCGCATGTTTGCGACGACGCTCAAATCGTCTCAAATAGAGATATTCACCAAAATCTTTACCCTCTGCTTTTAAGCGACGGATCTCACCAATTAACTCTGCAACATCCATAAAACCTAGGTTAACGCCTTGCCCTGCTAAAGGATGAATAGTATGTGCCGCATCTCCTAATAACGCTAAACGAGGCGCTGCAAATTGGCGTGCATAACGACCAGTTAGTGGTATTGTCATGCGATCACTGATTAATTCACATTGACCCAAACGCATATCAAATGTCACACCTAATGTGCGCTCAAATAAGGTTTTATCTGCATTTTTGTAGTGTTCAGCTAGATGGCTTGGTAAAGACCAAACAATAGAACAAGTATGAGGTTCAGAAAGAGGTAGAAATGCTAAAATACCTTCACCATGGAAGACTTGGCGAGCAACATTGTCGTGGGGTTGTTCAGTACGAATAGTAGCAACTAAGGCATGATGTTCATAATCCCAAAAAGTCAGAGGAATATCTGCATGTTTACGTAACCATGAATTAGCACCATCGGCTCCGACAACTAATCTTGCCGTCAACATTTCACCATCATTAAGGGTAATAAATGCATCATTTTCCCCCCAAACAACACGTTCAATTTGTGTCGATGAATAGAAGGTTATATCACTGTGGCTTTCACATTTTTGCCAAAGCACTTCTCGAATAAGGTTATTTTCGATAATAGAGCCTAAATGGCTGAACCCTTCTTTTTGTGCCGAAAATTCAATACGACCAAAACTATCTTGATCCCAAACTTCCATACCTTGGTAAGGCGTTGCTCGTAAAGCATTTAAGTTTTCCCAAACACCTAATTTTTTCAGCAACATCTCACTGGCAGTATTAATAGCGGATACCCGTAATGAAAAATCATCTTGCGGGTGAAAATGTTTTGTTACTGGGTGATTTTCTATTATCGCTATACGTAATCCACACCCGTGTAATCCGCTGGCTAATGCAAGCCCAACCATTCCACCACCAGCAATAACAACATCAAATGATTTCATAATAAAATATCCTAAAAAGCGATTATTTTAGAGCGCGCTGTTCTTTTCTGCTTATTTTTAAAACAAAAAAAATTTATAAAGCAACCTATCTATTATTTTAAGTATTGATTGATATTAACAATGACCACTTAAAATAAAAATAGACGTTAAAAAACAGCCTTATAGGTTCGATGAAAATTGACCATCAAAGATCAACACGCTCTAGTCTGTCCAGCCCAGTGTTTGATGCGCCAATTTATCTCTCATCATTGGGAGCAACTCCATCGTCATTAATCCTAAGTTGCGAGAAACAATCAGTGGCACACAACGATTTGCAAACACTTTCACCAACCCATCAGTAATAGAGATTGTTTTTTCTCTATCTTGTTGGCGAAGTTGTTGATATTGATAGAGCACTCGGTAACTACCAATATCAGTATTAGTATTAATCGCTTGAGTGAGCGTATTGGCGAGTGCCATAACATCACGTAAACCAAGGTTAAAGCCTTGTCCAGCAATAGGATGGAGTGTTTGTGATGCATTGCCTACTAAGGCTAAACGGTGACTGATAATTTGATTGGCTTTTTGTAGCGCTAAAGGATAGCAATTTCGTTTACCGATATGCTCTATTTTTCCTAAACGCCAGCCAAAGTCACGTTGTAAATGTGCGATGGTTGTTTCATCATCCCACCGTGAAATTTCATCCCATTTTTCAATCGGATGACACCACACTAATGAGCTACGTCCTTCACTCATCGGTAGCATTGCTAATGGGCCAAATTCAGTAAAACGCTCGAAGGCTTTTCCCTCTGGGTTTATTTCTGTTTTGACATTAGCAATTACGGCGACTTGATGATAAGGCTCACGTTGCCATTGAATATGGCATTGGTGGCCTATAGGCGAATTTGTACCATCTGCTGCAATCAGTAAATCACCTGTTAATTGCGTACCATTATCAAGCGTTACCTCAACGCAGTCTATATTACGCTGAACTTGTTCAACTTTAGCAGGGCAATAAAGCGTGATATTAGATTGCTTTTTTAGCTTGGCAAAGAGTTGCCGTCCTGCGTCATGCAGCTCAATCACATAACCCAGAGCGGATATATCATAGTCTTGTGCATGAATATTAACAAAACCACAATGACCTCTATCTGAGACATGAACGTGATTAATGGGGGTAACAAAAGGTTTTAATGTTGACCAAAGCCCAATTTGTGATAACCGCTTTGCGGTTCCATGGGCCAATGCAATCGCTCTTGCATCAAATCCAGGGTGCCCATTATCAGGCTCTCTTGCTTCAATTAACGAAATTGAAATATTGCCTTTGTTTAATGCAGAAAGAGCCAGTGCTAATGTTGCACCCGCCATTCCACCACCCACAATAATCACATTCATACTGATTTTAGCCTTAAATTTTTCCTGCCATCAGAGCTTCAATTTCATCAGGATCTTTAACGACAGATGCCGTTAAGTTCTCATTACCCGTTTCAGTGATAACAATGTCATCTTCAATACGAATACCAATACCGCGATACTCTTGTGGTACATCGGCATCTGGCGCGATATATAATCCCGGTTCGATAGTCAGCACCATGCCTGGTTCTAAAATACGGTCACGATCTGTGCCATAATGTCCAACATCATGAACATCAAGGCCTAACCAATGGCTTAGGCTATGCATAAAGAAACGCTGATAAGCTTTGGTTTCAATAAGATGCTCAATTTCACCGTGCATAATGCCCAGTTTAACCAATCCTTCGACCATGATATACACGACATGCTCAGTGACTTCTTTGATGCTTGTACCAGGTTTGTACAATTCCAAAGATACATTGATGGATTTTAATACAATGTCATAAATTTCACGTTGTTGACGGCTAAATTTACCATTGACAGGGAAAGTACGAGTGATATCACCTGCATAACCTTCATATTCACAGCCTGCGTCAATGAGTACTAAATCCCCATCACGCATTTTGGTTTCATTTTCGGTGTAGTGAAGAATACACCCATTTTCACCACTCCCTACAATACTGTTATATGAAGGGAAACGAGCGCCGTGAGAAACGAACTCATGTTCTATTTCACCTTGCAGCTGATATTCATACATACCCGGCTGACATTTTTGCATCGCTCGAGTATGTGCTAACGCTGTAATTTTTCCTGCCTTACGCAGTAATTCAAGTTCAAAGTCAGATTTAAAGAGACGTTGCTCATGAACGAGAGGACGCCAATCAATAATAGTTTGAGGCGCTTTTAAATTCCGACGAGAGCCTTTTCTTAAGGTTTCTAATGCATTAAAAACGATTTCATCAGCAAATGCATATTCGCCCTGAGCGTGATAAACAACATCTAATCCGTTTAATAATTGGTAAAGTTGCTCACCAACATCTTCATAAGGAAGTGCCTTATCAACACCTAATTTTTCAGGCGCAGCTTCTTGTCCAAGACGACGACCAAACCAGATCTCAGTCGTTAAATCTCTTACACGATTAAAGAGCACACTATGGTTATGTGTTTCATCACTCTTAATCAGTACAAGAATAGCCTCAGGTTCGCTGAAACCAGTTAGATAAAGGAAATCACTATGCTGGCGATAAGGATACTCACTATCCGCATTACGTTGCGCTGGTGGTGCGGCAAAAAAGATGGCGGCACTCGCAGGCTTCATTTGAGCTAATAATGCCTGACGACGGGATAAAAATTCTTGCTTATTCATACCCACTCCTGTCTTTCGTTTATCTTTATGATTATCTAATGAATGATGCCATTAATGTAGTATACGTTGCTCATTTTGTTCATTATTTTCTTTGTCTTTTGGTGCGACAAATGTGATATAACAAAGTTGAACAGATACTTTCACATATTCGCTAACTTCTTCTAGCGCATCTTCAAGTTCTTCTTGGTTTTCATCTTCTTCATAACCTAGCGCACCAATATTACGTAAATCGGTGATAACTTCAGTCAACTCTTTATGCTCAGATAATTTAGGTTGTGCAACACCCAAGCCTAAAAGAAAATGATTAACCCACCCTGCAAGAGCATCTGCTCTTAGAAAAACGGATTCGGATTCATCGGGAACTAACATTGAGAAGTTAAATACACTGTCATCAAGTTGTTCGTAAGTAATGTGATAAAGCGCTTCGAGTGGGTCTGATAACGTTTTAGGGAAAGCTAAACCTTCATTGGTTAAATCATGCAATAAGGTTTTCCAACTGCTGTCGCGCACAGCGCCACAAATAAATCCTGTAATCAATCCGTGCATTTCAGCTACCGTTAAAGGCACAGTATGTTGCTGTAATAAAGCATCAATAGATTGATAATTTGGTAATGTGTTTTGTTTTGACATAAGAATAAACGTCGCATTTAGGGGAATAGTTCAAGATATGCTACCATCAATAGAAGTCGCTGTACCAGTTAAGCCATGTTAATCATTGGAATTTTTGTAGTAATAGCGTTTAATACAGCGTTATAACCGTATACACTACTCAACACGTAGCACAGATTTTATGTCAGGAAGGAATCATGTCCGCACAACCCGTTGAACTTCAAATTTTTGGGCGATCATTACGTGTCAATTGCCCACCAGAACAAAAAGATGCTTTACTGGCTTCTGCTGCTGAACTTGAACAACGATTACAAGATCTCAAAGAGCGCAGTGGTGTTTCCAATACAGAGCACTTAATTTTTATCGTGGCATTAAATATGAGTCATGAGTTGGCAGAAGAAAAGTTAAAAACTAGAGACTATGCCTACAACATGGAAGAGAAGATAAAAATGCTACAACAATCTATTGAACAAGCTTTACACGATCAAGGCAAGCACCACGATCGCACTTTTTCAACTGCGAAGTAGATTTGTTCAGAAAGCATGCGTACGCCACGAAATTCACAGATAATAGGTTGCTTTCTACAATTAAAATAATACAATAGTTCATAGATAAGGTGCTTAACAGCATCCACCAAATTTCTCTGAGATGTTTGCCAGTGGGCCAGTCCCCTGAGCCGATATTCGAAACACATAGAATGTGGTGATCTGTTACTTGTGAGCATACCTGATTCGTTCAGGCAGCCTAATGGTAACAACACTATGTTCACCTTGGACCATGGGTTCAAGGGTTACAGCCTACGGCGGCATCTTGGAGACCTCTACTAAAGTTCTGAATACTGAGTATTTTATAAATACTTAATATTTAGAACTTTTTTTATGCGTCTAATTCCTTAATTCTTCAACTTCTTCGCTTTCTTACCTCTAAAGTGTGATAAATTGACTAAAATGATAATTCCCACTTAATGACCACTACTTATTGATGGATTGATGAATGACTCAGACATCACTGTTTCAACAAAGAGATGAGATACGTAAAGCAATTCGCCAAAAAAGACGTTTACTCACATCACAACAGCAGCAGCGAGCTGCATATCAATTATGTGAACGCGTTCTCAGTCATCCCAAAATCCAACATGCACACACCCTTGCCTTATTTCTCTCTTTTGATGGTGAAATTGATACATCACCTTTAATTTCACAATTATGGGCAATGAAGAAACAGATTTGTTTACCCGTTTTACACCCTTTTCATCGCCATCATCTTCTCTTTTTACGTTATACACCAACCACTGTTTTAGTGAAAAATCGCTTTGCAATTTCAGAACCGCCTTTAAATGTAAATGCAGTTATTCCCCCAGATAATATCGATATTATTTTTACACCATTAGTGGCTTTTGATGCTCAAGGCCAACGATTAGGTATGGGAGGCGGTTTTTACGATAGAACGTTAGAAAACTGGCAACAAAAATCATTTTATCCAATAGGGCTTGCTCATGCTTGCCAACAAGTTGAACATCTCCCTATTGCAAATTGGGATGTTCCATTACCTGAGATCATCACTCCAGAAAAAATATGGAATTTTTAATATTCTGAACAACTCATTTTAAAACACCGAACATTATCTGTGTTTTTTTATATTTTTTATTTTAGAAAAAACTTTAAATACCTTTTTATACCCCAACCAATCTAAAGGTATTTTTATTTAAATGAAAAATGAAAAAGATGTTCATCTTATAAAATGCATTAACATTATTATCAGCCTAACTAAAAACAAAGAAATAGAAATAAAAAACAATCACACAATAAAGGATTTAGAAAAAGAATATAAATTTAAATTAAAAAAAATAAAATCATCACTTATATTTAAAAAACAACTTAATCATAAAATTATTTTTTATGACGAAAGTAAAAATTTATTCATATTATTAAAACAAAATAAAAATGATTTTCTTATTTATAATTATCAAACTCATAAAATAGAGAAAATTAATAAAGATAAAATCATTAAGATAAATATAATCCATGCTTATCACCTTGATTTTAAAGCACAGCATCATTTTGATATCAATTGGTTTTTCCCTATATTCATACGCTATAAAGCTATTTTTTATCGTGTTTTATTCTATTCATTAATCTTACAGTTATTATCTTTGGCTAGTCCTTTAGTTACACAAATCATTATGGACAAAGTAATTGTACATCAAGCATTATCAACACTTGATGTATTAGTAGTTGGATTGATCTTTATTGCTATTTCAGAAGGAACTTTGAAAGGCATTAGAGAATATATATATCATCATACCGCAAATAAAATTGATATCAGCTTAAGTTTAAAAATGGCTAACCATTTATTAAAATTACCCATAAGTTACTTTAAGTCTCGACAAACTGGGATCATTGTAACTCGAGTAAAAGAGTTAGATATTATTAGAGATTTTATCACCAATACATTATTAATGTTATTTGTCGATTTTTCTTTTATCTTTATATTTATCTTTGTCATGGCAATTTTATCAATAAAGCTAACATTATTTTTTATGGCAACCCTTCCACTTTATTTTATTTTGGCTAAATTGCTTGCCCCAAAGATAGAACTAGCCGTTCAACAGCTTTATCAAAAAATAGCGACCAATACGGCATTTCTTACCGAAAGTTTAAGTGGCATCGAAACCATTAAAAGCCTTTCTCTGGAGCCTAGATTTACACAACAATGGCATACACAAATTCATCAGCTTACCTGTAAAAATTTAACACTTCAGAGTATAGACTCACTCTCTCGCTTTATTGTGCTATTTATCAATAAAACAACAACAGCATTACTGCTATGGCTAGGTGCTTATGAAGTGATTTCACACTCAATGACAATTGGTCAGCTAATTGCCTTTATTATGCTACTAGGATATTGCCTACAACCTTTAGCAGTCGCTATTGATGTTTGGGGAAAATATATCAGAACAAAAACAGCCATTTATAATTTACAAGATATTCTTAATCTACCTAATGAGCAAAATATCATAGGCTCAAACACCAAACTTCAAGGTGACATTACGTTTGATAACGTAAGTTTCTGTTATCAAAATAATACACCACTTATTTTACGCAATATTTCATTACAGATAAAAAAACATGAAGTTATTGGTATTGTGGGAACTTCCGGTTCGGGGAAAAGCACCTTAGCGCGTCTGATTTCGGGTCTGTATACACCACAATCAGGTTGTATAAAATTTGATAATATTCCGCTATCACAGCTTCATTTAAAGTGTGTACGCCAACAAATTGGTTTTGTACTACAAGAAAATTTTTTATTTCACTTAACGATCTTTGACAATATTAAACTGATGCACCCCCAAGCTTCTTTAGAAGAAGTGATTGATGTTGCAAAAATCGCAGGTGCACATGAGTTTATTTTAAAATTACCGTTAGGATATGACACCTTGATCACCGAGGGAGGAACATCCTTATCAGGAGGGCAACGCCAACGTATTGCTATTGCTAGAGCCTTATTAACATCACCTAAAATTTTGATCTTTGATGAAGCTACCAGCGCGTTAGATGATGATTCTCAAACGATTATTCAAAATAACCTTCCACTTATTACACAAAATAAAACCGTAATTATCATTGCCCATCGTCTGTCAACAATACGAGATTGTCATCGTATTATTGTGTTAAATAAGGGACAAATTGTAGAAGAAGGGAGACACGAAGTTTTAATTAAAAATAACGGTGATTACAAAAAACTTTGGCAAATTCAACAAGGATGTTGAGCATGAAACTAAATATAAAACACTTATTATCGACGGTCTTTCAACCTAATAAAAAGTCGCTCTACTATGATTTTTATCCTAATCATATAGCTCTTATAGAAAAACCATTGACCCCTTATAGTCGTTATATTGCTTCTATCATTTCACTCAGTATTGTGGCTTTTATTTTGTGGATTTATTTTGGGAAATTAGATGTGCAATCCCCTGCAATGGGTAAGCTTGTCGTTACTGGTCGTTCCCAAATAATTCAAATACATGAGCCTAGTCGATTGGCTATTCTTCATGTAAAAGATGGGCAAAAAGTTAATCAAGGTGATGCTTTATTAACACTTGATATATTGGGTATTGATGAGGAAATTAAAGGGATAAGAAAAAAAAGGGATGATCTACTATTACTTAAAATTCGCTATCAAGCCTTGAGCCAAGAAGTATCACCTAAAAATCTTTATCATTTTAATAAATTAGATAATAAAATAAAAAAATCAATCTTATTAGGTTATCAGAAAGAAAAAGATGAATTTGATAGCAATATAAATGTATTAGAAACCGAAATTGAAGTAAATAATAAAAATCAAACATTAACTTACAATGATCTATTGTCTTTAAAAAAGATACAAAAAAACATAAAGCAACGATTTATTATTAGAGAAAATCTTTACAATAAAAAAATAATTAGCAAAATGGAATATCTTGAAAGTGAAAAAGAATTATTAGAAATAAATCGTTCAATAACAATAAAGAATGCAGAATTACATATTATTAAAAGCCAAGAACAACAATTAAATAAAAATTTAAATCAATTAGAAAAACAAAAAAAACTAGAATGGCATGATAAGTATAAGAAATATGAGAGCGAGTTATTAATTTATACTCAAAATCTTAATCATTTCCAAAAGCGACAGCAACTCAAAATAGTACGTTCACCCATCACAGGAACAGTGCAACAAATTTCTATTTATACACTCGGCAGCGTATTACAACCTTCACAAAATGTCATGACGATAGTACCCAATCATCAAGAGAATTTTGCAGAGGTTAATCTTCTCAATAGAGATATCGGTTTTATTCATATTGGACAAAAAGCGATGATAAAAATAGATGCTTTTCCTTATACTCGTTATGGCACAATTGAAGGGGAAATTATTAATATCGCTAAAGATTCTATTCAACATGAACAATTAGGTTTAGTTTACCCCGCTACAATTAAATTAAATAAACAAACCATTGAAAAGAATAATCAATATTATCAACTTACTCCGGGGATGTCTTTAGTCGCTGAGATAATTACAGATAAACGCCGTGTTATTGATTATATTTTAAGCCCAATAGAAGTTTATCGATATAACGCACTGACTGAAAAATAGGATTGGGTATTTAATATCATGGAAAATATAACTAATGTAGCAAAAATGAAACAATATCCTTGCTCTATTATTGATGGATTAATTTACTTTTCTAAAAAAAATAATAGAAACATAAAAAGGGAGAACATTTTTCATTTTCTTGGAAATGACACTTCATTTAATGAATGGAACATTCTAGAAGCAGCTCAATTACTTAATTTAAACTGTAAATTCGATATTATTGATTATGAGAGTAAAAAACATCATCTTATTGATACCCTTATTGAAATAAATAACAAATGGTATGTTTTAAAAGAAAAAAATGAAAAGTTTTTGATAATATTCGATCTCGAAAGCAATATTACCATTGAATATAGAATAGATAAAAAACAAAAATTAAGTATAGTATTAATAAGCAATCAACAGCACACCTCATTGCGTAATAAATTTGATATTAATTGGTTTATTTCTACTATTTTAAAACAAAAAAAATCACTCTTACTGATTTTTATTTTATCATGTTGTAGCCAACTCTTCGCATTAGTTAACCCTTTAATTTTTGAAACATTAATTGATAAGGTATTAACTGGAAGAAATTTATCAAACTTACATCTATTAGGTTATTTATTACTCTTAATAGCAATTACCGAACCTGTTTATCTTTTTCTAAGAGACAAACTGTATACATTTATTTCTTGCCAATTTAGTGCCGATTTTTCAGGAAAAATTTATCAGCATCTTATTCGCTTACCGAGTGCTTTTTTTAATCAGCGACAGTCAGGCCAAATAATTGCTCGTATTCAAGAGCTTTCACATATTCGTCAATTTATTACTGGTTCCGCATTAATGTTAGTGCTCGACCTGATTTTTATTATTGTGTTTATTTCTGTAATGTTTACTTATTCCACACCATTAACTTGGGTAACGTTAGGGGCATTAATTATTTATTTTACACTTTGGCTGATCCTTGGCCCTCTTATTCGTTATTGGGTTGAACAGGAATATCAAGCTAATGCTGATAATACCAGCCTATTAACCGAAACAATGAACGGTATAGAAACTATCAAAATTACAGCAACAGAAAATCGCTTTATCGACAAATGGCAATATAAACTCACCGACCATATTAACAAACGGTTTTCAGCTACTAAAAAAACTTTATTAGCTCAGCAGCTTATATTTATCATTCATAAAATCACAACGGCGATTATTTTGTGGCAAGGTGTTAATTTAATTATTAATGCACAAATGACCGTGGGTGAACTTATTGCATTTAATCTCTTTACTGCGCATATCACACAACCTATTTTACGTTTAGCACAATGCTGGCAGGATTTTCAACAAGCAACGATTTCTCTACGTCGTATCGGTGAAATTTTAAATACGCCGACAGAACATCAATATTATGGATTAGCAACAGTACCCCAAATCATAGGTCGTATTGATTTTTCAAATGTCTATTTTCGTTATACCGCTCATACGCCAGATGTTATTGAATCTCTCTCGTTTTCTATTCCTGCTGGACAATTTATTGGTATTACCGGTCGCTCTGGCTCAGGAAAAAGTACCGTTACACGTTTAATTCAACGTCTCTATACGCCTCAACAAGGACAAATTTATATTGATGGCATGGATTTGGCTATCGCCGATCCTCTCTCATTACGCCAAAGTATTAGCATTGTTTTACAAGAAAGTTTTTTATTTAGTGGATCTATTATCGAAAATATTCGTTTATCAAAGCCCAATGCAAATGAAAGAGAATTAATAGAAGCATGCCAACTTGCAGGCGCTCTAGAGTTTATTGAGCAACTTCCTTTGGGATTTAACACTCAAGTCGGAGAGCGAGGAGCTAATTTATCAGGAGGGCAACGCCAACGTATTGCACTGGCAAGAGCTTTATTAACAAACCCACGTATTCTTATTTTAGATGAAGCCACATCAGCATTAGATTACATCTCTGAAGCGCAAGTTTTGGCAAATTTACCTCGGATTTGTAAAAACAGAACCGTGATTAGTATTGCACATCGTCTCAATACCTTAGCACATTCAAATTATATTTATGTCATAGATAAAGGACGGATATTAGAAGAAGGAACACATTCTAATTTGCTTGAAAATAGAGCGCTTTATTACCAATTATGGAAACAGCAAATTCAATAATAAAGTTTAAAAAACAAAAAAGGCTCGAAATACCGAGCCTTCAATATTTTACTGATGATTACATCAATAATTAGTACAGCATACGAGCACGAATAGTACCAGGTAATGCTTTAATTTTTTGCAACACTAACTCTGCTTGAGCCTTGGTTTGCGTTGTAATATCAATCACAACATAACCGACATTGCCTGAAGTTCGCAGGAATTGTGCTGCCACGTTGATGTTTTGTTCAGTAAACACATTATTGATACTATTCATCATACCTGGGCGGTTTTCATGAATATGCAGTAAACGGTTTACATCATCGCCGTGGCTTGGTAATGAAACTTCAGGGAAGTTAACCGCAGATAGCGTAGAGCCATTATCTGAATATTTAGCTAATTTACCAGCAACTTCATAACCAATATTTTCTTGCGCTTCTTGTGTTGAACCACCGATATGTGGCGTTAATATCACGTTATCGAATTTAATAAGTTCAGAGACAAACGGATCGTTAGGATCGTTATTTGCACCTGGCTCAGATGGGAACACGTCAACGGCAGCACCAGATAAATGTTTTGATTCTAACGCTTGTGCTAATGCAGGAATATCAACCACTGTACCACGAGAAGCATTGATAAGAATTGAACCTGGTTTCATGCGCTGAATTTCTTCATGACCAATCATATTCTTTGTTGATGGTGTTTCTGGTACATGCAAGCTGACAATGTCACACATATTCAATAGTTCAGACAGATGACGAATTTGTGTTGCATTACCCAGTGGCAGTTTATTTTCAATGTCATAAAAATAAACATCTAAACCGACACTTTCAGCCAAAATACCTAACTGTGTACCAATATGGCCATAACCAATAATACCTAGTTTTTTACCACGCGCTTCAAAACAGCCTTTGGCTTGCTTATCCCAAACACCACGATGTGCTTTCGCGTTGGCTTCCGGAATACGGCGCAGTAATAACAGTAATTCACCTAGCACCATCTCAGCCACGGAACGAGTGTTTGAGAAAGGCGCATTGAAAACAGGGATACCGCGACGAGCTGCCGCATCTAAATCAACTTGATTGGTCCCAATACAGAAGCATCCTACAGCAACTAATTTTTCAGCGGCTGCAAAAATTTCTTCTGTTAAATGAGTGCGGGAACGAAGACCAACAAAACGTGCATCACGGATAGCTTCTTTTAATTCTTCGTCCGATAACGCACCTTTGTGATATTCAATGTTGGTATAACCCGCAGCTCTTAAATTTTCTACTGCACTTTGGTGCACACCTTCAAGGAGTAGAAACTTTATCTTTTCTTTTTCCAAAGATACTTTGACCATTTACCCTGCCCTATCGTTGTTACATTTAATGAAAAACAAAATCCTGTCTCAACAACATAACAAAAATAGAGTTTGTGGCAATACAACCGATTGCAGTGATGGCAGAATAAGCGATAAAGAAAGCGATTTTCTACCGAGTAAAATGATTTTGACTTTGAAAAAGGCAGGATTTTAAAGAGAGATATAACTATGGTGTGATATATATCACTGAATTTGCAGTTTCTAAAATAATTTTAAAAAGAGGTCGCCATCGCCACCTCTTTTTAGTCATCTTACTTAATAGTTTTAACGCCTTCAGATGTTCCCATTAAAACGACATTTGCACCACGATTAGCAAATAATCCTACTGTAACCACGCCTGGAATACTGTTAATTTTATTTTCCAGTTCAATAGGGTTAAGAATTGTTAAGTTATGAACGTCTAAAATAACGTTTCCATTATCTGTTACCACGTTTTCACGATATTCAGGCAAACCACCCAATTTAACCAATTCACGAGCTACATAAGAGCGCGCCATTGGAATAACTTCAACAGGTAGAGGAAATTTACCTAATACATCCACTTGTTTAGATTCATCAACGATACAGATAAATGTTTTTGCCACACCTGCAATAATTTTTTCTCGCGTTAATGCAGCTCCGCCACCTTTGATCATTTGCATATGGTGGTTGATTTCATCAGCACCATCAACATAGATATCTAAAGAATCGACTTCATTACAGTCAAAAACAGGAATGCCGTAACTTTTTAGTTTTGCTGTTGATGCTTCTGAACTTGAAACCGTACCTTCAATTTGACCTTTCATTGTCGCTAATGCGTCAATAAAATGAGAAGCTGTGGAGCCTGTTCCCACTCCCACGATAGTACCGGGTTTTACATATTCAAGCGCCGCCCAACCTACTGCTTTTTTCAATTCATCCTGAGTCATTTAAAAAAACCTTATTTATCACGTTAATGGACTAAGAATAGCATATTGCATTCAAAACTAGCACGAGACACATCAAAAACTGAGAAGCAACATTTTAACTCATTACAACAAAAAATATGGCATAGTAAGCAACAGAATATAAAATCAAAGAGAGTCTGTTAATGAAACGCCCTGATTATCGAGCATTACAAGCCCTTGATGCCGTCATTCGCGAACGTGGTTTTGAAAGAGCTGCACAAAAGTTATGTATTACACAATCTGCCGTTTCACAGCGTATTAAACAATTAGAAAACTTATTCGGCCAACCATTATTAGTGCGAACTGTTCCCCCTAAGCCCACAGAGCAAGGGCAAAAACTATTGGCATTATTGCATCAAGTAGAATTACTTGAAGAACAATGGTTAGGTGATGAAAATAGTGGCTCCACACCGCTTTTACTCTCTTTGGCGGTGAATGCTGATAGTTTAGCAACGTGGTTATTACCCGCTTTGCACCCAGTTTTAACACAACTGCCTATTCGGCTTAATATACAAGTTGAAGATGAAACGCGAACACAAGAACGCTTAAGAAGAGGCGAAGTCGTTGGTGCAATCAGTATTCAGCCACAAGCATTACCAAGTTGCCTTGTTGATCAATTAGGCGCTCTTGATTATCTATTTGTGGCCTCTCCTGATTTTGCTCAGCGTTATTTTGCAAATGGCGTAACTAAGTCATCGTTATTAAAAGCCCCTGCAGTCGCATTTGACCATCTTGATGATATGCATCAAGCATTTTTACAGCAAAACTTTGGTTTATCTCCGGGTAGCGTACCTTGCCATATCGTTAATTCTTCTGAAGCATTTGTGCAATTAGCAAAACAAGGTTCGACATGTTGCATGATCCCTCATCTACAAATTGCTAATGAGCTAAAGAGTGGAGAGCTGGTTGATTTAACTCCGGGACTTTGCCAGCGGCGTATGCTTTATTGGCATCGTTTTGCACCAGAAAGTAGAACGATGAGAAAAGTGACAGATGCACTGATTAATTTTGGCCGTAAGGTTTTAAAACAAGGTGAAGAGTAGCACGGCTATTTCATCTTTTAACACAAAAAATAGGCTTCTCTAAGAAGCCTATTTTTTTTACCGTAACATAATTATTTAGTGCGTTTTAGTTCAAAAACAACATCCACATAATCTTTAAATTCGATACTTTGTTGTTCATAAGTTTCTTGCACTGCTGCTGGTGCTTGGGCTTTTAATGCCATTGCATCCATACGTACTTGTGCGATTGGATAAGGTGTCGCTTCTGGCGCACGATAGCTTACACTATAGACTGCACCTAAATCAGCACCAAAACCTTTTGCAACAGAAGTTGCTTGATCAATGGCATTTTTAATGGCCACTTCTCGTGCTTTTACTTTGTATTGTTCTGGATTATTTACGCCAAACTCAACGTTATTAATTTCATTTAAACCAGCCGCTAATGCGCCATCAAGTAACGTATTAAGCTGTTCTAATTTCTTAATTTTGACATTCACAGTACGTGTTGCTGTATAACCATTAATCACCGAACGCTCTGCTTTTTTATCATACTCATAGTTTGGTTGAGTACGGATATTAGCAGCGTCGATATCTTCCTTCACAACACCATTTTCTTTTAAGAAGGCAAAATACTTTGCAACACGCTCATCGACTTGTTTCTTAGCCTGAGCCGCATCTTTTGCTCTTTCATTAACCTGAATATTTAATGTCGCCATATCAGGAGCTGCTTTAATTGTCGCATTACCCGATGTTGTAATATGTGGTCCTTCTGGCTCCGAAGCAGCTAGCGCAATGGAAGGTAATCCCAGCGTAAACATGGATGCTAATACAATCGCTCTTAATTTCACAAAAAACCCCCTGACAAAATTAATTTTAATGTCCTGTTTTTAGGACTAAGAAGAACATTAGCATATATGATGTAAAGTTCTTTAAGATTAAAAGAGAGTTTTCCATCCTTGTGCTACTAATTGAACAGCAATAAACCACATCACACATCCTACAAACATATTAATAATGCGTTGAGAGTGTGTTTTGCTTAATATTGGAGAAAACCAAGCCGCAAGTAGTGATAATGCGAAAAACCAACTTATAGAGGCAAATACAGCACCAATTGTAAACCAAGGGCGAAGCTCTGTGGTTAATTGTCCACCTATACTGCCTATCACAACAAAAGTATCTAAATAAACATGAGGATTAAGCCAAGTTACGGCAATTAATGTCACAATCACACGCCAACGGTTTTTTACCTGATTTTCACTTTGTGATAATTCGATATCTTTTGAAAAAGCTGTTTTAAATGCTTTCCAACCATACCAAAGTAAAAATACCACTCCTCCCCATGTGATCAATAATAAAAGTGTTTCTGATTGACTAAGCAATGCACTGCCACCAAAGACACCTGCTGTTATTAATACAACATCACTTAAAGCGCATAAAAATGCGCTCATTAAATGAAATTGTTTTTTACTCCCTTGCTGTAAAACAAAAGCATTCTGAGCACCTATAGGTAAAATCATGGCTGCACTCAATAAAAAACCCTGAAAAAAAGTTGTAAACATGCAAAATACCTTAATAATTATTCGTTAGATATTAGCTGAATAATAGAGGGATTTTGATATTAGAGGAAATGAATCATTCTTATTGATAATAAGAAAAACTAATGGCCATAAAATAGATAAAAATAATAATTTCAGTAAGGTTAATAAGATGAAATAACCATATTCATTAATAGAATAAAAATAAAATTAGACCAGATAGTAACATGAGGTGTTACCACAATTAATGCAGTAATAAATAAGATAATACGTGTTCGCTTTTTAGCTACTTTATGTGAATACCACAATAATAATAGCGCCAAAGAAAAAACAAGATAGCCATCAGCATAATGAAAAACAAAAAAGAAACTCCTTAAGATTATCTCCATTTTTAATACTTAATCCCTTTTATAGTCTGTGTTATCTCATTATTCTTCCTTTCTTATTTCTTATCATACAAAAAAGCCACGCTATTAACGTGGCTCTATGTCATCTATTCTTGTGAGACTATTCTGCTTTTGCCGTCGCACTTGGTGTTTGATGCATATAAACATCCATTTGTGGGAATGGAATACCGATATTATTCGCATCTAATGCGCGTTTAAAATCTTCCATCAAATCCCAATAAACAGGCCATGCATCTCCATTGGTTGTCCAAACACGTACCACAAAGTTTAATGAAGACGGTGCCATTTCATGTAAACGGATAGTCACACCTTTATCATGTTGAATACGTTTGTCTTTAGCAACAACATCACCCAGTACTTGTTTTACTTTATCAATATCAGCATCATAAGCCACACCGACAATAATTTGTGTACGGCGATTAGGCTCACGCGTTAAGTTGATAACCTCGCTACTGATAATTTTGCTATTTGGAATAACGATAATTCTGTCATCGGCTGAGCGTAATGTGGTAGAGAAAATTTGTACATCTCTTACCGTACCTTCTACAGAGCCAATCATGACATATTCATCTGTGCGGATCGGACGGAAGATAACAATTAATACGCCCGCTGCAAAGTTAGATAGTGATCCTTGTAAGGCTAAACCAACCGCCAAACCAGCAGCACCTAATACCGCGATAACCGACGCAGTTTGAACACCTAATCGTCCTAATACGGCAATTAAGGTAAAAGCAACAACAGTATAACGAACTAAAACAGATAAAAATGTCACAACAGTAGCATCAATATGACGCAATGTAAGAACTCTTGCGACACCTTTACCGATCATTTTTGCGACAAAAAGACCAATAAATAAGATCAAAAATGCGGCTACAATATTCACAGCATATTGAATAAAGAGATCCTGATTTGCGACAAACCAACCTGATGCTTCATCTAAACTAACAGGTAATTCATTCATTAGACCACCTTTTAAATCTTAAAAATATAATAGAAGAATAGCAATTCAGTAATATATTGTGGCAGATTTATTCAAAAAATATATAGTATTTGTTAATTTTCTTTATTTTCCAGAATAAATAACCGATATTTCTGTAGCATGGTAGCAAAATCATCTAAACCACAAAAAGAGATACTTTCGTTATCGTAATAGCTCATGCCCTCTTCCATTTCATCTGTTTCAAAATGCAAAGTATTGGCTCTTATCATTACTTCTTCATCATCAATCGAAAGGCTATATTCTTTACCAATTAGCTCCCACTGTCTTTCACTGCCTTTAATACCATCCATCTCTTCAAGAATTTGATCTATCAGACTAATATCGCCCTGAATTTCATCATTCAGCCAATAGCCTATCGCTTCATGATCCATCGAAAAACGGGCTAGTATACCGCCAGTGAGGTCTCGCTGAAATTCATAGTCCATGGTGTACGCCCCTTATTAAGCTACCGCTTTTTTAATAAAAAAATACCTTATTCTTATTATGACAAAAATAACAAAAAACGGGAGGTATTAGCCTCCCGTTTGTTCATATTAAATACGTTTAAAGCAATAAATTAATCGTTATACCGTTGTTTGGAAAATAACTTGGTCTGCTTTATCTGTATATTGAGCAAGTTGATCAAAGTTCAGATAGCGATAAGTATCTTCTGCGGTTTCATCAACTTTATTCATAAAGTCGAGATACTCTTGTGGCTCAGGCAAACGACCTAATAATGACGCAACTGCCGCAAGTTCTGCTGAAGCAAGATACACATTTGCACCTGTACCTAAGCGGTTAGGGAAGTTTCGTGTCGAGGTTGAAACAACAGTTGCACCATCAGCAACACGCGCTTGGTTCCCCATACACAGTGAACAACCAGGTACTTCGATACGTGCTCCACTCTTACCAAAGACGCTATAATAGCCCTCTTCCGTTAATTGTGCCGCATCCATTTTTGTTGGTGGAGCAACCCATAAACGTGTTGGTAATTGACCTTTGTGTTGATCAAGCAGTTTACCCGCAGCACGGAAGTGACCAATGTTAGTCATACAAGAACCAATGAACACTTCATCAATTTTGCTGTTTGCCACTTCAGATAGTAAGCGAGCATCATCTGGATCGTTAGGCGCACATAGAATTGGCTCTTTGATCTCATTTAAATCAATTTCGATCACTGCGGCATATTCTGCATCAGCATCCGCTTCAAGTAATTGCGGATCTTTCAACCAGTTTTCCATTGAAGTAATACGACGTTCAATAGTCCGACGATCGCCATAACCTTCAGATATCATCCATTTCAATAAGATAATGTTAGACTGGAGGTACTCAATGATAGGCGCTTTATCCAGTTTAATGGTACAACCCGCAGCTGAACGTTCTGCTGATGCATCAGCAAGCTCAAATGCTTGTTCTACTTTCAGCTCTGGTAAGCCTTCAATCTCAAGAATGCGACCAGAGAAAATGTTTTTCTTACCTTTTTTCTCAACTGTCAGTAAACCATCTTGAATTGCGTAATAAGGAATAGCATGAACTAAATCACGCAGTGTCACACCCGGTTGCATTTTGCCTTTAAAACGAACCAGAACAGATTCTGGCATATCTAATGGCATAACCCCAGTTGCTGCAGCAAAAGCCACTAGGCCCGAGCCTGCTGGGAATGAGATACCAATAGGGAAACGAGTATGCGAGTCACCACCTGTACCAACAGTATCAGGTAATAACATACGATTTAACCATGAGTGGATAATACCATCGCCCGGACGCAGTGAAACACCACCACGATTCATAATAAAGTCAGGCAAAGTGTGATGCGTTGTAACGTCTACCGGTTTTGGATAAGCCGCAGTATGACAGAATGATTGCATTACTAAATCAGCAGAGAAACCAAGGCACGCCAAGTCTTTTAGCTCATCACGAGTCATTGGACCTGTTGTATCTTGTGAACCTACTGAGGTCATTTTTGGCTCGCAATATTCGCCCGGGCGAATACCTGTACGACCACAAGCACGACCTACCATTTTCTGAGCTAGTGAGAAACCACGGTTGCTTTCTGCAACAGGTTTAGCATGACGGAACAGTGTGCTAACTGGTAAACCTAGTGATTCGCGCGCTTTTGATGTTAATCCACGACCAATGATTAATGGAATACGGCCACCAGCACGAACTTCATCAATTAATACTTCGGTTTTTAACTCAAAGGTTTCCAGTAACTCATTCGTTTCATGGTTACGAATTTCACCTTTATATGGGTAAATATCAATGACATCACCCATATTTAATTTAGAAACATCAACTTCGATAGGCAATGCACCTGCGTCTTCCATTGTGTTAAAGAAGATAGGTGCAATTTTACCACCGAGAACAACCCCGCCACCGCGTTTATTAGGAACGAATGGAATATCATCCCCCATAAACCAAAGCACGGAGTTTGTCGCTGATTTACGAGAAGAACCAGTGCCTACAACGTCACCAACATAAGCTAGTGGGAAGCCTTTTTTATTTAATGCTTCGATTTGTTTGATAGGACCAACACTACCCGGTTGATCTGGTTCAATCCCTTCACGCGCATTTTTTAACATAGCTAAAGCATGTAATGGGATATCTGGGCGAGACCAAGCATCTGGAGCTGGAGATAAGTCATCGGTATTGGTTTCACCAGTGACTTTAAATACGGTAACAGTAATTTTTTCTGCTAATTCTGGACGTTCAGTAAACCATGTTGCATCAGCCCAAGATTGCATAATCTGTTTAGCATACACATTGCCTGCTTTGGCTTTTTCTTCAACATCATAGAAGTTATCGAACATCAGTAATGTGTGAGAAAGCGCTTTGGCTGCAATTGGGGCTAATTTGTTGTTATCCAGAGATTCAATTAAAGCATGAATATTATAGCCACCTTGCATGGTACCTAATAATTCAACGGCTTTTTCTGGCGAGATAAGAGGTGATGTGGTTTCGCCTTTCGCGAGGGCAGTTAAAAAACCCGCCTTAACATAGGCAGCTTCATCAACTCCGGGTGGAACACGGTTAACAATTAAATCAAGAAGAAATTCTTCTTCACCTTTAGGGGGATTTTTTAATAGCTCAACAAGTGCGGCTGTTTGTGTGGCATCGAGAGGTTTTGGAACGACACCTTCAGCTGCACGCTCTGCTACGTGCTTACGGTATTCTTCTAGCACGACTGTCTCCTCGCTTCTTTGTCATTTTGTATAACCCGGCTGTCTGCACCCTGTCTGTTGAAGGATGCCAGGTCAGAGGATCTTTTGCTCGCATAAAACATAAGAGGTTGTAAAATTATGCCCAGCTAAGGGCTATCAGCATAGCAAATCTTCAACACGATGTTAATTCGTTCACATAAAAGTAACATTAATCAGATTCAAATATCCACTTATTCAGATTAAAACACTTAAACAAAATATATAACAGGGACTTTTAACCAAGATTTTGGTTAATAACCACACTTTTTATAGTTTTTTTCATCCTCAAATTAGCACTAAAGTAAAATTTGCGGCCAAATAAACATCAATCACACAAAATAACCAGCATCACACAGTAGAAGACGATCAGCATTTCAATAAAAAATATAAAAAAAGAGCCAAGTTCCATAAAGAACTTAGCCCTTATCATTTAAACTACTTTAGTAAACTGTTTTCAGTAAAGCTATTTTCAGCAAAACCGTTTCCAGTAAAAAGTCGCTTATTTTTTCTTTTTCGCTTTTGGATTTGGCAGGTCAGTGATACTACCTTCAAATACTTCCGCAGCCATACCAATTGATTCGTATAACGTTGGGTGAGCGTGGATAGTTAATGCGATATCTTCAGCATCACAACCCATTTCGATTGCCAGACCAATTTCACCTAACAGTTCACCACCGTTAGAACCAACAATTGCACCACCGATAACACGGTTAGTTTCTTTGTCGAAAATCAGTTTAGTCATACCATCAGCACAATCTGATGCGATTGCACGGCCTGATGCAGCCCATGGGAAAGAAGCCACTTCATAGCTAACGCCTTTCTCTTTCGCTTCTTTTTCTGTCATACCAACCCATGCAACTTCTGGTTCAGTATAAGCGATTGATGGAATAACTTTAGGATCGAAGTAATGTTTTTTACCAGAAATAACTTCTGCTGCAACGTGACCTTCATGAACACCTTTGTGAGCCAGCATTGGTTGACCAACAATGTCTCCGATAGCAAAGATGTGAGGTACATTAGTACGCATTTGTTTGTCAACATGGATAAAGCCACGATCATCAACTTCGATGCCTGCTTTACCTGCGTCTAATAATTTACCATTAGGTACACGACCGATAGCAACCAATACTGCATCGTAACGTTGTGGTTCTGCTGGGGCTTTTTTGCCTTCCATCGTTACGTAGATGCCATCTTCTTTTGCTTCAACCGCAGTTACTTTGGTTTCTAGCATCAGGTTAAATTTCTTGCTGATACGTTTGGTAAATACTTTAACCACGTCTTTGTCAGCAGCAGGAATAACCTGATCAAACATTTCAACCACGTCAATCTGAGAACCCAGAGAGTGATAAACCGTTCCCATTTCCAGACCGATGATACCGCCACCCATAACCAGTAAACGCTCTGGTACGGTTTTCAGTTGCAGCGCATCTGTTGAATCCCATACTCGTGGGTCTTCATGTGGAATAAATGGTAATTCGATTGGACGTGAGCCGGCAGCAACGATTGCATTTTCAAAAGTGATGGTAGTTGTACCTTCACCACCTTCAACAGACAATGTATGAGAACCAGTGAATCGTGCTTCGCCATTAACAACAGTCACTTTACGGCCTTTAGCCATGCCCGCTAAGCCACCGGTTAATTGAGAAATAACTTTGTCTTTCCAGATGCGAATTTTGTCGATATCTGTTTTTGGTGCATCAAAAACAACACCATGTTCAGATAATGCTTTCGCTTCTTCGATAACTTTAGCAACGTGGAGTAACGCTTTAGAAGGGATACAACCCACATTCAGACAAACACCACCTAAAGTAGAGTGACGTTCAACTAAAACTGTTTCTAAACCTAAGTCAGCGCAACGGAACGCCGCGGAATAACCCGCAGGGCCTGCGCCGAGAACCACTACCTGTGCTTTAATTTCAGTACTCATCGTGACCTCATTATTTATTTGTCCGGCGAGTCAGACGAAAATCCATATTTAACACCGAGACTTACATACCGCATGCAGTTTACAGAAATGTTAATAAACTGAAAAGCGCTCTAACATGACGGATCTCACAACCTAAGATGTATGACTGTAAAATCTATCATCGTAATCAGAGAAACCGGCGCTAAGCACCGGTTTAAATAATTACATTACCAAACGACGTAAATCGCTCATGTACTGATTAATCAGAGTGATGAATCGAGCACCATCAGCACCATCGATCACACGGTGATCGAAAGATAATGACATTGGTAGAATCAAGCGTGGTACGAACTCTTTACCATTCCATACAGGTTTCATAGAAGAACGGGAAAGTCCCATAATCGCAACTTCTGGTGCGTTAACGATTGGTGCAAAACCGGTAGTACCGATACCACCAAGGCTAGAAATTGTGAAACATCCGCCTTGCATATCCGCAGCTGTCAGTTTACCTGCACGTGCTTTCTTAGAAACTTCAGCTAACTCATAAGACAGTTCGATAATGCCTTTTTTGTTAACATCTTTGAAAACAGGAACAACTAAACCGTTAGGTGTATCTACAGCAATGCCGATATTGATGTATTTTTTCAGGATCAGTTTCTGTCCATCTTCAGAGATAGAGCTGTTAAAGCGTGGCATATCTGCCAGTGCTTTTGCTGCTGCTTTCATCACGAAGACTAACGGAGTGATCTTAACATCCAGTTTTTTCTTCTCTGCTTCTTTATTTTGCTGTTTACGGAATTCTTCAACCTCAGTGATATCTGCTTCATCGAACAGATTTACGTGAGGGATCATCACCCAGTTACGGCTTAAGTTAGCACCAGAGATTTTCTGGATACGGCTTAATTCAACTTCTTCAATTTCACCAAACTTGCTGAAGTCAACTTTCGGCCAAGGTAACATGCCTGGTAATCCGCCACCTGCATTTGCTGGCGCTGATTCAGCACGTTTAATTAACTCTTTCACGTAAGACTGAACGTCTTCACGTAAGATACGGCCTTTACGACCAGTACCTTTCACTTTCGCTAAATTCACACCAAATTCACGCGCTAAGCGACGAATAACAGGTGTTGCATGAACGTAAGCATCATTTTCAACGAATTCTTCTTTTGCTGCTGGTGCAGTTGCTTGTGCTTTAGCAGGTGCTGCTGGTGCAGAACTTGCTGGCGCAGGTGCGGCTGCTGCTGCTTGAGCAACAGGTGCTGCACCGGCAACTTCAAACGTCATGATCAGTGAGCCAGTTTTCACTTTATCGCCCACTGCAATTTTGATCTCTTTAACCACACCTGCAAATGGTGCTGGAACTTCCATAGAAGCTTTATCACCTTCAACGGTGATCAGTGATTGTTCTTCAGAGATGGAATCACCTACTTTAACCATCACTTCAGTAACTTCAACTTCGTCACCACCGATATCTGGAACATTCACTTCTTTCACAGCAGATGTTGCTGGTGCAGATGCTGCTGGAGCTGCTTGAGCAACAGGTGCGCTACCTGCAACTTCAAATACCATGATAAGAGAGCCTGTGCTCACTTTATCACCAGTTGCGATTTTAATTTCTTTCACAACGCCAGCAAATGGAGCTGGAACTTCCATAGAAGCTTTATCACCTTCTACAGTGATCAGCGATTGTTCTTCAGCAACGCTATCGCCCACTTTTACCATCACTTCGGTAACTTCAACTTCGTCACCGCCGATATCAGGTACATGAACTTCTTTTAATTCTGCCGTTGCAGGCGATGCTGCTGGCGCAGGAGCTGCGGCTTGAGCTGGTGCAGCTTGCGCGGCACCTTCTGCTTCAAAAATCATGATAAGAGAACCAGTTTGGACTTTATCGCCCACAGCAATTTTGATCTCTTTCACTACACCCGCTTGTGGTGATGGGACTTCCATAGAAGCTTTGTCACCTTCTACAGTAATTAAGGATTGTTCTTCCTCAATACGGTCGCCCACTTTCACCATCACTTCGGTGACTTCAACTTCATCAGCACCGATATCTGGGACTTTAATTTCAATAGACATTCACTTTACCTCTTACGCCAGACGTGGGTTTACTTTTTCAGGGTTGATGTTGTATTTATTGATTGCTTCTTCAACAACCTTCACATCAATCTCACCACGTTTAGCTAATTCACCTAATGCAGCAACAATCACATAAGAAGTATCAACTTCGAAGTGGTGACGCAGGTTTTCACGGCTATCAGAACGACCGAAACCATCTGTACCTAATACGCGGTAATCATCTGCTGGTACATAAGTACGAACTTGTTCAGCGAACAGTTTCATATAGTCAGTAGAGGCTACAGCTGGTGCATCATTCATAATTTGAGCGATGTAAGGTACACGCGGTGCTTCAGATGGGTGTAGCATGTTCCAACGTTCACAATCTTGACCATCACGAGCCAGTTCTGTGAATGAAGTTACGCTATAAACATCAGAACCAATACCGTATTCAGTAGACAGGATTTGTGCTGCTTCACGAACGTGACGCAGAATAGAACCTGAACCCAGTAACTGAACTTTACCTTTCGCGCCTTCCAGTGATTCCAGTTTGTAGATACCTTTACGGATACCTTCTTCAACACCGGCTGGCATTGCTGGCATATGGTAGTTTTCGTTGAGTGTAGTGATGTAGTAATAAACGTTTTCTTGTTTATCACCATACATACGCTCTAAACCATCTTGCATGATAACAGCAACTTCATAAGCAAATGCTGGATCATAAGAGATACAGTTAGGGATAGTCAGCGATTGAATATGGCTATGACCATCTTCGTGTTGTAAACCTTCACCATTAAGTGTTGTACGGCCTGAAGTACCACCCACTAAGAAGCCACGAGCTTGTTGGTCACCTGCTGCCCAGCATAGGTCGCCAATACGTTGGAAACCAAACATTGAGTAGTAGATATAGAATGGGATCATTGGCAGGTTGTTAGTGCTGTAAGATGTTGCAGCTGCTAACCAAGATGCGCCAGCACCCAGTTCGTTGATACCTTCTTGCAGAATTTGACCTTTAACGTCTTCTTTATAGTAAGCAACTTGCTCACGATCTTGAGGCGTATATTGCTGGCCATTCGGGCTATAAATACCGATTTGACGGAACAGGCCTTCCATACCGAAAGTACGTGCTTCGTCAGCAATAATTGGAACTAAACGATCTTTGATAGATTTATTTTTCAACATTACGTTCAGTGCACGAACGAATGCGATAGTTGTAGAAATCTCTTTAGATTGTTCTTCCAGTAATTGGCTGAAATCTTCCAGTGTCGGAATATCCAGTTTTTCTTCAAAACGAGGACGACGTGCTGGCAAATAACCGCCTAAATCCTGACGACGTGCGTGCAGGTATTTGTATTCTTCTGACTCTTTGTCAAAAGTAATATAAGGCAGGTCTTTGATTTGCTCATCAGCAACTGGAATATTGAAACGATCACGGAAATGGTGAACGCCATCCATGTTCATTTTTTTAACTTGGTGAGCAATGTTTTTACCTTCTGCTGTTTCACCCATACCATAACCTTTAATGGTTTGAGCTAAAATAACAGTTGGTTTGTTTTGAGTATCTTTTGCTTTTTGGAATGCAGCAAAAACTTTCTTCGGATCGTGACCACCACGGTTTAATGCCCAGATTTCATCATCAGTCATATCTTTAACTAATGCAGCAGTTTCTGGGTAACGATTGAAGAAATGCTCACGAACATAAGCGCCATCACGAGATTTAAATGTCTGGTAATCACCATCCAGGGTTTCATTCATTAATTGAATGAGTTTACCAGAGGTGTCTTTACGCAGAAGCTCATCCCAACGATCGCCCCACATTACTTTGATAACGTTCCAGCCAGCACCGGCAAAGATACCTTCTAATTCGTTAACAATTTTGCCGTTACCTGTAACTGGGCCATCAAGACGTTGTAAGTTACAGTTAACAACGAAGCACAGGTTATCTAATTTTTCGCGAACTGCGATGGTGATTGCACCTTTAGATTCTGGTTCGTCCATTTCGCCATCGCCTAAGAACGCATAAACAGTTTGTTTAGTCGTATCTTTTAAGCCACGGTGATTTAAATATTTCAGGAATTTAGCTTGATAAATTGCAGATAGAGGCCCCAGACCCATAGAAACAGTTGGGAACTGCCAGAATTCAGGCATTAATTTAGGGTGTGGATAAGAAGATAAACCTTTACCACCAATTTCTTGACGGAAGTTGTTTAATTGTTCTTCTGTTAAACGACCTTCTAAGAATGCGCGTGCATAGATACCTGGGGAGATATGTCCTTGGAAGTAAACTAAGTCGCCGCCATCAGTTTCATTTTGAGCACGGAAGAAGTGGTTAAAGCACACTTCATATAACGTTGCAGAAGATTGGAATGACGCCATGTGTCCGCCGAGTTCCAAATCTTTTTTGGATGCACGCAGAACCATCATTACTGCGTTCCAGCGAATAGCAGAACGAATACGACGCTCTAATTCCAGATTGCCAGGGTAAGCGGGTTCATCTTCAGCAGGAATGGTATTGATATAATCACTGTGTACAGAGCCGCCTAAAGCAATATTAAGACCGCCATTACGGGCTTGTTTTAATACCTGATCAATCAGGAACTGTGCACGCTCAACACCTTCTTCACGGATGACCGAGTCGATCGCTTGTAACCAGTCGCGAGTTTCGATCGGATCCACGTCATTTTTCAGCATATCTGACATGGTGTATTCCTTATCTGTTATCTGTTTTTAATGGTTATGGGAGTCTATCTTCCCGTTATACCCATTTGATATGACGGGAAGATAGACCCTGCTGTTATTACCGCTATCCCTGAAAATCACAGGGAGATAGGTAGTACAGACTCAGCGGTCAGGATCTGTGCTACTAAAATAAATCAGGGTGTTGTTGGAGCCGGCGCAAAGAGCGCTCACGGCGAGTATGTTCACGACTCATATCCAACAAAACATCTTCAATAAAGGCTAAATGGCGATGTGAAGCTTCACGCGCTACCTCTGGCTCTCTATTAATAATAGCCTGATAAATCTGACTACGATGCTCACTTACGGCAGTTAACATCTCTTTACGAGTGTAAAGAAACTCAAAATTCTGGCGGATATTCTGCTCAAGCATAGGTACCATGCATCTTAATAAATGTAATAGAACAACATTATGAGCAGCTTCCGTGACAATTAATTGATATTGCAATACAGCTTCAGACTCAGCGACTAAATCACCCTTTTCGTGGGCCTTCAAAATACAATCATGGCTTGCCTTGATACGAGCAAGATCTTCATTAGTACCGCGTAACGCTGCATAATAAGCAGCAATACCTTCAAGGGCATGGCGCGTTTCTAAGAGATCAAATTGAGATTCGGGATGTCCGCTAAGCAGTTGAGCTAAAGGATCACTAAAACTTTGCCAGAGATTATGCTGAACAAATGTTCCACCGCCTTGGCGACGAAGTAAAAAACCTTTAGCTTCTAATTTTTGGATAGCTTCACGCAATGAAGGGCGGGATACATCAAATTGCTTCGCCAGCTCACGCTCAGGTAAGAGTTTTTCTCCTGGACGCAGAGTGCCTTCTAAAATCAGATGCTCAAGCTGTTGCTCAATGACATCAGAAAGCTTAGGTTGACGGATTTTTGTATAAGCCATATTGCTGGAAGCCATTATTGGATAACTATTACCTTTGTGATTGAGTTGTCAATTGGTAATACCAATTTAATATAACGGATAATAAAGTAACAAAGTATTCACTAACTGTCCATACAGTTGTTGAGCGAAATCATAAAAACCTGCAAATTTTAACAAATTATTTTAAAAATTCATCAAAAGTGATAACTAGATCGCATTATACTGAAACGTTAAAAATAAATTTTTTAACGTTTTTTAAACACATAAACAGTCAAACTGAAGCGTGACAGCAATAATTAACTGAATAAACAATCATTATAATCAGTTTTTAATTCATCCATCTCTGTTATTTCGTTAACAAACTATGAAAATAGTCCCAATCAAAGTGAGGCCCTGGATCTGTTTTTCTATTTGGTGCAACATCACTATGCCCTGTAATGTTCTCTTTAATGGCAGGATAAAGCGTAATAAGTGATTGAGTTATCTTGGCTAATTGCTGATATTGGTTTGGTGTAAAATCACAATTATCAGTGCCTTCAAGCTCTATACCAATAGAGAAATCATTGCACTTTTCTCTACCTTTATATAAAGAAACGCCCGCATGCCACGCTCTATCTGTAAAAGGCACATATTGCACAATTTCACCATCACGCCGAATAAGACAATGAGCAGATACTCTTAAGTCGATTATTTCACTAAAAAAAGGATGATCTTCCTCTGATAACGTATTGGTAAATAACCTATCAATATAAGGCCCACCAAATTGACCTGGTGGCAAACTGATATTGTGAACAATCAGTAAAGAGGGGGCTTCGCCTTCAGGCCTTTTATCATGATTTGGTGAAGGTACTTTTCTTACATCAATAAGCCAACCTTGTTTAATTTCCACATCAACCCTCTTCTACTATGTTTTAGCTATTATCAATAATTTTATTAACTCATATTCATCAATAAATGCGAACTTTCTCTCAATAATAAAGGTTAATTTTGTATAACTCTGTTTTCTTTTCGATATTTTACTCAAATTTTATTTTATCTATTCGCCAATAAAGTCCTTTTTTTTCATACTTCTAGTGTCTATTAATCAAGGAGGACGCTAGATGAACGCACTTAATTATCACTCATCTGAAAATGGCTTTACCCTTATGGAACTCATGATTGTCATTGCCATTATTTCTATTCTAAGCTCTGTCGCTATTCCTGCTTATCAAGGCTATATCCAAAAAGCGGCTTTAACCGATATTTTGCAAACGCTCTCCCCTTATCGTTCAGCCGTTGAATTATGTCGTTATGAAAATGAACTTCACCATTGCGATTCTGACTCAACATTTATGCCACCACAATTTCGCAGTCGATATCTTTCTGAAGTATCCGTATTAAATGGTGTCATTAATGCAACCGGGAAAGCACAACTTGAAGGCCTAACTATTGTTATGTCTTTAGAAAAAAATGCGGGAGATTATCTTCCTATATGGAGGACACAATGCTCCGCCACTAATACTAGGTTACAAAAGCAATGCACTGAAATATTCAAATCATATTAATACATTATGGATATTGGGGAGCATTCGTATCGAATGTTCCTGTATTAAAACAACGCAAATAAAGTAAATATAAAAAGGTGAATAATGGATATCACATACTCAGCAACAGAATTTATTGAACATCTATTACGCCATAGCATTTTAATGCGTGTTTCTGATTTACATATTGAACCTCAACAATTCAATTTTAGAATTAGAGCCAGAATAGATAACCATTTATATTTATTTTCTCCACCTCCGGATGAATTTTCAGAAGAAATAGTGACACGTTTAAAAATATTGGCTAACTTAAATATTACAGAAAAACGATTACCTCAGGATGGTCAATTTACTTGGTCTTATCATGATAAAAACTATTCAATACGAATAGCCACACTTCCCACTCTTTATGGTGAAAAAATCGTTTTGCGCCTTATTAATAACCTCCAACAACCTGAATTAAACCATTTAGGATTTCAACCATCTCATTTAACACTATTAAAAAAATATTTAAATTTACCGCAAGGTATGATTTTAGTCACAGGCCCAACAGGTAGTGGAAAAACACTAACTTTATATAGTTGCTTACATTATTTAAATAAAGATAACCGTAATATAAATAGTGTTGAAGATCCCATCGAATTACCACTAGATGGTATTAATCAAATTCAGATTTGTGAAAAAATGGGGATCACATTTACTACAATACTACGCGCATTATTACGTCAAGATCCCGATATTATAATGGTAGGTGAGATTCGCGATCCCCCCACTGCTGAAATGGCAATAAAAACAGCACAAACAGGACATCTTGTTTTATCCACATTACACACTAACTCCACAGATGCCACCTTAATGCGCCTACATAATTTAGGCATTGCAAAAGATCTTATTCACTCTTGTATTAGTTTGATTATTTCACAGCGATTAGTGCGCTGTTTATGCTCACATTGTAAAACCTGCTTACCCAATAAAAAACAGATTAATATCAATGAAGAAATCATTGAATTACCGAATTGGCAAGCAATAGGTTGCCAGCAATGCAGTTCTGGTTATAAAGGAAGAACGGCAATCTATGACTGTTTTGAACCAACAAAACAAGCACATGCATCTCCCTATAATTTACTCCATTCAGGTTTTCTATTAATAAAACAAGGGATAACAACACTTGAGGAGGTTTATCAAACACTGGGGGATATTGAATGAGATTACAGCAAATTTATCATTACGATGCATTGAGCTATCAAGGCGAATGGTGTTCAGGAAACATTCTCGCATCATCAAATAATGATGTTTTTATTAAATTAGTACAGCAACAAAAAATTCCCATAAAAATACATTTATACAAAATCGTGATATTCCAAGAAAATGATAAAAAATATCGTATTCAATTACTTGAACAACTCGCATTATTACTTCACTCAGGTTTAGCACTTTTACCTGCTTTAACGCTATTAAAAAATGAGTGTCGTTATGTTCATTGGCAATGTGTATTAGATGATATTATTTTTAACTTAATGCAAGGCGGTACATTATCAAAACAGTTAAGCCGTTATCCCGTTTATTTTCCACTTTCATTAGTACGCTTTATTTTTATTGGCGAAGAAAGTGGAAAGTTAAATGAAGTCATAACACTTCAAATAACACAATTAAAAAAACAACAAGAAATAGTTAAAAAAATAAAAAAATCTTTTAAATACCCACTTTTTTTATTGGTTATTTTATTTTCTATTACCAGTATTATGTTGTTATATGTTTTACCAGAATATCAATCCTTATACAGTGCCTTTAATACTGAGCTTCCTGATTTAACATTAGCATTAATTTCTTTCTCAAAATGGTTTTCTAACTATATTTTTATAATGCTCGTTTCCTTTATTGGGCTAATATTGCTTTATCATTTTATCCGGCATTATTCACCACTCTTTTATTATTATGAACAAGCTATTTTGCTTCATCTACCTTATTTCGGTACGCTATTAAAATACCATCAACTCTATCTTATTTTTCAGATAATAAGTATTACACAACAAGCTGGATTACCGTTATTACAAGGCTTAACGATTATTATAGAACAACTTACACATCCCATTTATAAACGCCAGCTATTACAAATGAGTGAACACATTACGCAAGGAAAATCATTAAGTTTATTTATGAAAAATGCGTCTTATTTTCCACCCATTTGCCATCAATTTATCATTTGTGCAGAAAATTCAGGACAGTTACTCTATTTTTGTCAACAATTAAGTGATTGGTTTTATCATCAGCTTGAAGAACAATTAAATACTATCAGTACATGGTTAGAGCCGATGTTAATGGCGATAATTGCATTGATTATTGGTACATTAATCATGGCTATGTATCTTCCTATATTACAGTTAGGTGATACTATACAGTGAATCACAAATTTTATGAGTAATATGCTATTGTGATCTTTCTCGCTAAGTGATTGATTGATGATAATTCTATTACTGATTATGAGGTAGGATGTCAGGGTAGCAGAAAATCATCTATCATAATAACCGAATAAAACCTAAATATTGCGGTTATTATCTTGTGATAAAAACAAAATTAGGCTTTAGAATATCCATACTAATAGCAAATTTTAATTCATTAAAAATAGATAAACACAATGGCTTATACGGTTGCTCTTACAGGCGGAATAGGTAGTGGTAAAACCACTATTGCTAATGCTTTTGCCTCATTAGGTGTACCTCTTGTTGATGCTGATGTTATTGCTCGATTAGTGGTAGAACCTCATTCCTTTGGGCTAAATGCGCTACATCAACATTTTGGTGACAACATTTTATTGCCTGATGGTTCATTAAACCGAGCTCAGCTACGCCAGATTATTTTTCAAAATGATGAAGAAAAAACTTGGGTCAATAATCTTCTTCACCCTTTGATACAGCAAGAGACTCAAAAACAAATACAACAAATTAAAACCCCTTATTTTATTTGGGTTGTTCCTTTATTAATTGAAAATAAATTAACTCACTTAGCCTCTCGTGTTCTTGTCGTTGATGTCACCCAAGAAGAACAAATAGTAAGAACAATGAAACGGGATGGCGTAAGCCGAGAGCAAGTACTCTATATTTTAAAGGCACAAGCTCAAAGACAAGAACGATTAGCCGCTGCTGATGATATTATTGAAAATCACGATAATAGCCAAAATATAATTGGCAAAGTTAAGCAACTCCATCAGCATTACTTAGAATTAGCTCAACAAGCGTTACAGGACAACAGCCATGAGTGATGACATCACAACTATCATCTTCGAACATCCCTTAAATGAAAAAATGCGTTCATGGCTTAGAATTGAAAACTCATTAATTCAAATTAACAGTTTTCGGACAATTGATTCATTACCCACCGCACTCTCTTTTTTCCGCGCGATATCAGAATTTATTGAAGTGCTTGATCGTGGTGAAATTCGTGCTGAACTACTTAAAGAATTAGAAAAAAGACAAAAAAAATTACAACAATGGCTTTCATTTCCCAATGTTGATAAAGAAATTGTCACTCAAATTATTAATGAACTGGCCGAAAATGCAGCGGTATTAAGTCAAGCTCCGCGAATTGGTCAGCACTTAAAACAAGATAAAGTGATTAGCTTAGTCAAACAGCGTCTAAGCATTCCTGGTGGATGCTGTAACTTTGATGTGCCAGCATTGCATTTGTGGTTAAGTTTACCTCAAACCACCCGTGATGAAAGATTACAAAACTGGATGACAGGTTTGTTACCATTACAAAATGCATTAAATAGCTTACTAACGCTTATTCGACAATCAGATATTTTTAAACCAGCGTTAAGCCATCGTGGTTTTTACCAAGATAGTGCTGAAGAAGGTGAATTGCTACGTCTTAAAATTGCCATTGACCACCAGATCTACCCTCAAGTATCTGGTCATAAAAATCGTTACGCGATCCGCTTCTTACCACTTAATAGTGAAAATGGAACAATACCGCTAGAACTACCCTTTGAGATTGCTTGTTGCTAACATTGTGTTGATTACCATGAACACCTATCGCGCCAATGAAATCTAGGAGAGATGATGAGCGAAGAATTAATTGTGAAATGTCCAACCTGTCAAACAGAAGTTATTTGGAATGAAAGTAGCCCTTATCGTCCTTTTTGTAGTAAACGTTGCCAACTTATTGATTTAGGTGAATGGGCTGACGAATCAAAACGCATTCCAAGTCAAAGCGATATCAATGACAGTGACGACTGGAGTGAAGCGCCACAATCTGAGCCTAAAGATTTTTAATGCTCCGATTAAGAATATAAAAAATAGCCACTCATTGGAGTGGCTATTTTATTTATTACTACATCATTTATATACTTTTATTTTTGTAACAACGCCACAATTGTGCGGTTAGCCGGTGGAAAATCATCAGCATTTAATGATGCGATAGAAGTCCATTTTGAATCTTGCCCTTCTTTACCGTATGGCTCATTATCCCATTGAGTCACTAAGAAAAAAGATAATGTGATGTGCCTATCTGGAAAATCATGCTCTACCGTTTCAAAAAGCGAGCACTGTGTTACATCAATACCAATTTCCTCTTGTAACTCACGCACTAACGCCTGCTCCGGAGTTTCTTTATCTTCTAACTTTCCCCCCGGAAATTCCCAAAATCCCCCCATATGCGATTTTAGAGGGCGTTGGGTGATAAAGACATTATTGTTTTGATCACAAATAATACCCGCAGCAATATGTAGCTTTTTTTTATCCATTATAGGCAACCTATTGAATAGTCCAGTTATTATAACAACTTAACGTTATTATAACGTATATCCAATGGCGCTACTCTGGTTTTCTTTCCCTGATTATATCGATTAATTAACGATAAATAGGCAAGAAACCAAACTGTGCTAATGTTTGGCAAATAATACCTACAGCACCAAAAGCGATAACAGAATAAATTAACCCTTTCCCCCCCCACACTTTAAAACCTGAGTTAGGAAATTTTTCTCGCGCTTTCAATGCCATAACTGCAGGACAAATAATTGCCCAGACACAAGCCGCCGTACCTGCATACGCAATTGCAATTAAGAAACCATTAGGGAAAAGCAAGCAGAGCAATAAAGGTGGTGTGAAACATAAAACACCTGATTTTAAGCGCCCTGTTTTGTTATCTTTAAATTTCAGTGATGCTAAAATATAGTCAAACAAACCAATCGCTACCCCTAAGAATGAACAGAATACGGCACTAATTGAGAACCATAATAAAAAACCTTCAATATATTTACTATTCAAGACGGTATATAACGAATCAATAAAGGCATCTAAGTTACCACCTTTTTGAATAATGGTAATAAATTGTTCACGGGGTAGATTCCCCATAGTACCAATCATCCAAAGTAAATAAATCACTAGCGCTAATACACAACCAATCACACAACTCTTAACAACCTTTCTTTCATTTTCATGATAAAGCTTATAAAGGCTACAAACGTTTCCATGATATCCAAATGAAGTTATCGCATAAGGAATAATGATAAAAATAAATGGATAAAGATATAACTGGCTTTTCCCTTCAAAAGTTGCGCTAAATAATAAGTCGCCACTTGCTTTAAAAAATAAACCAGAAAAAGCGAATACAAATAGAACAATTTTAATAAATAAGAAAATGGAAGTTAAGCGACTCGCACAAGCGCCTCCCCACCATATTGTTGCTCCAAGCACGATAGTGAATACAAAAAATATTGCTTTAAGGTTTAGATTAATGCCATATAATAATGACGCCTCATAAATAATCGAACCCGCTGCAGAAATATAAGCATAAATTAATATATATAATACAAATATTAAAGATGCATTAGCAAGATAACAGGCCCATGTTGGCAATAACTCTTTTGATATATGAAAGTAGTTTGTTCCTGCCCCATATTTTGAAATACATTCCAGAATATAAATCCCTGAGTGAAACATAAAAAAACAAACAATAAACAATATAAAGAGTGAGTTAATAAACCAAGCGCCAGACATTATTGTTGGGAGGCTAAACATTCCCGCACCGATCATGGCGCCACCCAACACAAATCCCCCTACAATAATTGAGGGTTCTTTATTTACCGACTTATTTTCCATTTTTTAGTCCTTACTGAAATAAGGATAGGGCTCTCGCATTGCACGAGAGCCATTATTATTGTGGAGTATTATTTATTTGATAGGTTTTAATCTAGCAGTAAAGTGTCTTAATACAGGTGGTTCATATTCGAACTCAAGACCTTTAAGCGTTTTAAACTTCTCTTTTAAGCCAATAAGCGCATCAGCAATATAATCCATATGGTCGTTAGTATAAACACGACGAGCAATGGTTAAACGCATAAATTCCATATCTGCATGTTTTTGTTCACCTGTTGCAGGATCACGACCCAATAAGAACGAGCCAATTTCAACTGCACGGACACCAGATTCTAAATAAAGAGCATTAATTACCGCTTGAGCAGGGAATTGATCACCAGGGATATGTGGCACTAGTTTTTTACAGTCAACGAAAACAGCATGTCCGCCTGTAGGATATTGAATTGGAATACCCGCTTCACGTAGGCGATCGCCTAAGTATTGTACCTGACCAATACGATAGTGCAGATATTCTTCCTCTGTACCCTCTTCTAAACCTTGTACCATAGCAGCCATATCACGACCAGCTAAACCACCATAAGTGACAAAACCTTCCATCGGTACACAACGCTGTCTTGCTAATGTAAAGACTTCTTCATTATCACGAATAGAGACTAAACCACCGATATTTAACAATGGATCTTTCTTCGCTGACATGGTTAATGCATCAGCATATTTATACATGTCTAAAATAACTTCTTTAATTGTGGCATTTTTATATTTCGGATCACGCTGTTTAATAAAATACGCATTTTCACAGTAACGAGCTGAATCCATCACAACAAAAATACCGTGTTGTTTGGCAATTTCATAAACTTCTTTTAAATTATCCATTGAAACAGGCTGACCACCAGCACTATTACAGGTCACGGTTGAAACAATGGCAACAACGTTATCAGCACCATGCTTAGCAATATTTTCTTTTAATTTAGCAATATCAAAATTGCCTTTCCAATCATCATAGGTTTCTGAATCAAATGCTTTTTCAGTAACAATATTAATTGCTTTACAGCCATTTAATTCAACGTGTGCTGCTGTTGTGTCAAAATGGAAGTTAGAAATGAAAACAGGATTTTTCGCTTTTCCATCTTTTTGTTTATATTTTAATAATACTGGGAAAAGAATATTTTCAGCACCACGACCTTGGTGAGCAGGAATAATATAATCGTAATTAAATAGTTCTTTGGCTTTATCTTTTAAATCATAATAGTTTCTTGAACCTGCATAAGCCTCATCACCTGTGATCATCGCTGCCCATTGATGATCACTCATTGCGTTAGTACCAGAGTCTGTTAATAAATCTATATAAACGGCATGACTTGGTAATAGGAATGGGTTATAACCAGCTTCTTTTAATGCAGCCTCACGTTCTTCTCTTGAAGGAACACGGATTTTTTCTACCATTTTAATGCGGAATGGTTCTACAATTCTTTTAGCCATGATAATACCTTTAATATATATTAAATTATAAAATTACGAATAAATAAAATAATCTTTCCATTTAAATTAAACGGAAAAAGAGTATTAAATTATTTTGATAGATATAAAAAAGGATTATTTTTCAGGAAAGAAGAAGGCGAGTTCAGAATCAATATTAAACCATTTCTTCAATCTGAAGAAACCTCTTAATATTATCAAGACATTAAATGATGAGAACATACTTTAACCCTTATAGTCAGGAAATAGTACAATTTACATGCTAATTTATATAACAGTTAAACACGATTAGTAATATAACAATAGTATATTTTGGACAGTTATCACACTATTTATGATAAATAATATATTAACGTGATCACTATCACTTACTTCAATTTTTAATAAACTATTTTTTATAGTTTAAATTTTTATTGATATCATTAAGTGGTAATACCTGTATTTATATTACATTTTCATAATATTGAAATAAAACCCCAATAACCTTACTTTTAATCATGACTAATTATTTAACAATGAAAACATGATGTCTTTACTTTTATAAATCCTATTTTATTCATTAAAATGAAATAATAATTCATAAAATCTTTATTTCATAATACAACATTAATAAACTTGCAAATAACAAATGAAAAGGGATTACTTTAAATTTCTTCATTTACTAGAACTTCCTCTCATTATTTACACTCTCTTAATAAAAAACGAAATTTTATTAATTAACACAGAAAAATTGATGTTAACTTAAACAGAGAGAAAAATAACATGATAGATTATAACTATGAAAATCAATGTTATAGATAGCATTCAATTGAATCATTTGTTTAATTAACACTATTATCAATATTAATCATTTTAGTTATGGCGATATTTTATGTTAAAAGAGATAAAAATTTATCTTTATTTCATTGATTTTTAATTTCTTTTCATATTGAGAGTGACTGGTATTTATTATTTTTAAATTAAAGATAATATAAAAACATTAATTATTATCTTACTATATTTAAGCCATATTATTTATATTTGAATTAATACCTTTATATTGAGGTAAAATGAGAAAAAAAGTTATTTTATTAACACTATTAAGTGGATTTTCAACCAGTGGATTAACAGCAAATGACGCCGGTTATTTAGGCTCGATGGGAGAATCGCGGCGCGCATTACAAGATAGCCAACGTGAAATAAATCAACTTATTGAACAAAATCGCTATCAGCAACTTCAAGAAAATGCATTAGAGGTTTCACCTACCCCCACACTTATTACTGAATCAGAACATTGTTTACCTATTAATGGTGTTTATGTTCAAGGAATTACTTTACTTAATGAAAAAGATCTTGATTCATTAACACCAATACCAGAGCAATGTATAAAAAGTGCAGACGTTAACCGATTAGTCAAAGAGTTAACTCAACGCTACCTTCAACATGGTTATATCACAGCCAGGGTCCAATTTTTACGCCCTAATGAAGAACAACAGCTTGGATTATATGTTATTGAAGGCTTTATTGAAAAAATACAGGGTGGTGACCGAGGTGTTAACACAACTTTACTTTTTCCTCATATTGAAGGAAAACCGCTAAAACTGTCAAAGCTTGATCAGGGACTTGATCAAGCTAACCGTTTACAATCCAATAAGGTCAAACTGGATATATTACCGGGTACACAATTAGGTGGCTCCATTATTCAGCTTACCAATCAACGCCAAGCGCCTTGGCACTTGAATATTTCAAGTGATAATTATGGGCAAAAAAACTCAGGACGCTGGTTAGTTCGAACGAATGCAAGCTTAGACAGCCCTTTGGGGCTATCCGATTTTATCAGCTTAAATACTAGCATCACCACAGACAATCCAAATGCACGTTTTAATCGTGCTTATACTCTACTCTATTCTTTACCTTATGGCGCATTAACATTAAGTGCTTTTGGTAGCTATTCAGAGTACGAATTTCATCAAGCATTACAAACACGTACGATACGTTTATCCGGGAATACCACACAAGTAGGTTTAAGGGGAGATTACGCTTTTTATCGTAGTCAAAAACAGATAGATACCTTAAACATGCAGATAACACATAAACGGATACGCAACTATTTCAGCCAAATCCGCTTAGATCTAAGTAGTCCAGCACTCACAACCGTAGAGCTAGGCATCAACCATTTACACATTATTTCCAACGGCGTTGTCAGTGTTAATTTAAGCGCAGAAAAAGCCATTGGTTGGTTTGGTGCAGACGGCTCACCTCATGTTGCTAATGGTGGTGGTAATGACTATCGCTTTACAAAAGTTAAACTTTTTGCCAATTGGCAACATCGCTTTTCATTATCGGATTCTACATTTTTATTCAATAGCGCTTTCATTGGTCAATATAGTCCTGACACCTTACCGGGAGTTGAATGGCTCAGTTTAACCGATAAAAATGCGATCCGCGGTTTTGATCAAAGCACGCTTTCTGGCGATAACGGAGGGTATTTACGTAATACCCTTTCTTATCCTTATCGAAGAAATACCTTTTCAATCACCCCTAGAATTGGCCTAGATGCAGGTCGTGTTCAACAACATGGCAACTATGAAGGATGGCGTAATGGTTATGGACTCAGTTCAGGCTTAAATCTTCAATATCAAAAAGCACAATTTGATATTGAAGTTGCTAAGGGGCATTTGCTTTACAACCAAACGAATTCCAATAAAACCAAAGACCCTACTCAAGTGTTAGTTAGATTTTCATATTTATTTTGATTCACACTCATAGCAATAAACGGAGAAAACTCTATGAACTCAAAAAATTTCAAGCTCTCTCCTTCGGGTAGGCTTGCTGCATCTTTAGCGATTATTTTCGTATCATTAAATGCATATGCTGGCGGTATTGTTCCTGATTCGGGCAATCAAGGACCGAATGTTTCATCAGTCAATGGTGGCACTCAAGTCATTAATATCGTTACACCAAATAGTGAAGGTATTTCTCACAACCAATATCAAGATTTTAATGTAGGCAAACCTGGCGCAGTATTTAACAACGCCTTAGAAGCCGGGCAATCACAACTTGCAGGGCAATTAAATGCCAACAGTAATTTAAATGGGCAAGCCGCGTCTTTAATTTTAAATGAAGTTGTTAGCCGTAACCCATCATTCTTATTAGGTCAACAAGAAGTCTTTGGTATTGCTGCGGAATATGTTCTGTCTAACCCGAATGGCATCACTTGTGATGGCTGTGGTTTTATCAATACAAGCCGGTCTTCTTTAGTCGTGGGTAATCCACTGTTTGAAAACGGTGAGTTAAAAGGATATAGCACACTTAACAACACCAATTTACTTTCTATTGGTAAAAACGGTTTATATGCTCCGGGTCTTTTAGATTTAATAGCGCCGCGTATTGATAGCAAAGGAAAAATAACTGCTGCTGAAATTTCAGCGTTAACAGGACAAAACACCTTCTCTCAACGTTTTGATATTCTTACATCACAAAAACCAACTTCTGCACTAGATAGCTATTTCTTCGGAAGCATGCAATCTGGTCGTATTCGTATTATTAATACCGCAGAAGGAAGTGGTGTTAAGTTAACTGGTAAATTCATTTCTGATAATGAATTAAGTGTAAAAGCAGATAACATTCAAACAGATAGTCAAGTTCGTTACGATAGTTTCGACAAAGATGGCAGTGAAAATTACCAAAATTACCGTGGTGGTATCGCAGTTAATAATAGTGGTTCAAGCCAAACTCTAACAAAAACAGAGTTAAAAGGTAAAAACATCACATTAATTGCTGATAATAAAAACCAAATCAAAGCCTCTGATTTAATGGGTGATGATATTTTATTACAAGGCGCTCATTTAACTGTTGATGGAAAGCAGCTACAACAAAAAGAGACTGATACCGACAATCGCTGGTTCTATTCTTGGCAGTATGATGTCACTAAAGAAAAAGAACTCGTACAACAAGTTGGTAGCCATATTGATGCCAAAAACAATGCCACACTAACAGCAACTCAAGGTGATGTCACTCTTGAAGGTGCAAAAGTTAATGCAGGTAATACTCTGGCAATTAATGCCAATAAAGATATTAATATCAATGGATTAATTGAAAAAGAAAATCGCAGTGAAAATGGCTATAAACGTAACCACACTTCTCGTCTAGAGACAGGTAGTTGGAGCAATAGCCATCAAACAGAAACGTTAAAAGCCAGTGAATTGACTGCAGGTAAAACACTAGGCTTAAATGCTGAAGGCTCAGTAACAGCTCAAGGTACAAAATTACATTCTAATGAGAATGTTGTGGTTAACGCCAAAGAGAATATCAATCTTAATGTTCAAAATACCAACAATGATAAAACCGTGACCGACAATCATGTTGTTTGGGGCGGGATCGGCGGTGGTAATAATAAGAACAATAACAACAAACAAGAAGTCAGCCATTCAACACAATTAACGGCAGATGGACAACTGTTACTTGCGGCAGATAACAGTGTCAAAATCACTGGGAGCCAAGTCAAAGGCAATCAAGGTGCTTTTGTTAAGACAATCCAAGGTGATATCGTAATTGATAATGCAATTAGCGAAACCATCACTAAAACGGATGAACGCACAGGTACAGCTTTTAATATTACTAAAAACTCCCACAAAAATGAAACTAATCAACAACTTTCAACTGGTAGTGAATTAGTTTCTGATGCGCAATTAACTGTTGTCAGTGGGAAAGATGTCAATGTCATCGGTAGCCTAATTAAAAGTGCTGATGAGTTAGGTATTGAATCTTTAGGTGATATCAACGTTAAATCGGCACAACAAACTACAAAAATCAATGATGAAAAAACATCATTAGAAATCACTGGCCACGCTAAAGAAGTTGAAGACAAACAATATAGCGCTGGTTTTCATATCACTCATACATCCAATAAAAACAATAGCACAGAGGCAGAACAAGTCGGCTCTACTCTCAGTGGTGGCAGTGTTAAAGTTCAAGCGGATAAAGATGTCACTTTTGCTGGTTCTGACCTAAAAACAACAGCAGGTAATGCCACCGTTTCTGGTGACAATGTTGCCTTTGTTTCAACAGAAAACAAAAAAGAGACTGACAGTACAGATAGAACCATTTCAGGTGGCTTTAGCTATACTGGTGGCGTTGATAAAATCGGTAACAAAGCTGATTTCCAATATGACAAACAACATACAACAACCGAAATCACCAAAAATAAAGGTAGCGAAACTCAAGTTGCGGGTGATTTAACTATCACTGCAAACAATGATGTAACCCACCAAGGTGCATCACACAAAGTTGATGGCGCTTATAAAGAATCAGGTGAAAATATTAATCACCTTGCCGCCAATGATAGTGCAACATCTAAAACAGATACTTTAAATGTAGGTGTCGATGTGGGTGTTAATCTTGATTATAGTGGCGTCACTAAACCAATTAAGAAAGCCGTTGAAGATGGTGTTGATGCTACTAATCCAGACAGCAACAAAGGTATTGATAAAAAAGTTACCTTTAGAGATGCCATTAGCAATCTTGCTAACTTAAGTAGCTTAGAAGCACCTAATGTGGGCGTTGAAGTTGGAGTGAAAGGTGGCGGAAGTCAGAAATCACAAAACGATACCCAAGCGGTTTCAACATCGATTACTGCTGGTAAAATTAATACTGACAGCAATAACACCTTACATGATCAAGGAACTCATTATCAATCAACCCAAGGTGATGTTGCACTAACTGCTAACACTCATACTAGTGAAGCAGCACAAAATAAACACCAAGGCTCCTTCCATGAAACAACAGGTGGTGGTCAAGTAGGTGTCAGCACCAAAACTGGCTCTGACATTACCGTAGCAATTAAAGGTGAAGGTAAAACCACTGACACTAGTTTAACGACAATAAAAGCTGAAGGTAGCCAATTTAACTCAGCAGGCAATATCAATATTAATGTACGCGAAGATGCACATTATGAAGGCGCTAAGTTTGATGCTCAAGAGGGTAAAACTGTCATTAATGCTGGGGGCGATTTAACGCTTGCACAAGCAACAGATACCCATACTGAAAGTCAACATAACGTGAATGGTAGCGCAAACCTAAAAGTAGGTACAACACCAGACAATAAAGATTATGGTGGCGGCTTTAACGCAGGTGGTGCAAATCATCAAAAAGATCAGACAACAGCAAAAGCGGGTTCAGTAAATGGTTCTCAAGGTATTGAGTTAAACTCAGGCCATAATCTGACTTTACAAGGCACTCATTTAACCAGCGAAAATGATGTTGCTCTGACCGCAACCAACAAAGTTGATTTCCAAGCAACTGAATCTCAACGTACTGAAACAGGTAAAAACTTATCAGGTGGATTACAAGCAGGATTTGGCCAAAAAACGGGAGAGAAATCCTCTTCTGTCAATGGATTAGGTGGCGCTGAATTTGCTATTGGTAAGCAAGATGAAAAAACAGTCTCGCGTGAAGGTGGCACAATCGCTAACCAAGGTAATTTAACCGTTAATGGTAGTTCAGTTAACCTTCAAGGTACTAAAGTTAATAGCAAAGATACGCAATTAACGTCTCAATCTGGAGATACTACACTCACATCAGCACAATCAACTGATTACAAAAACAATTGGGGTACTGATATTTCTTTAAATGGCAAACAAACCAATACTACGCCAAAAGAAGTGACTGAAGAAAATCCAGCAACCTCTATCCATAATATTGGTGGCAAAGTTTTAGTAAACGTTGAAGATCAGCAAAAATCTACTCACCAAAATGCCTCTGTAGAAACAGGCACATTAACTGTAAATAGCGATAAAAACCTCGCTCTTTCTGGTGCAAATGTTTCTGCGGATAATGTAACGGGTAATGTAGGTGGTGACTTTACAGTAACTAGCCAGAAAGACAGTGATCGTCATGTTAATGTTGATGTAAATGTCGGTTACAACCACAACAATGATCCTAAATCTAGCCAAGTTGATAAAACAGCCAAAGCAGGCGGATCATTGTTAGAAAATACGATCAAAGAGACTATTGATTCAGGAATTAAATCTGCAACAGATGTTATTTCTGATAAATACAATTCTCTTTCTTCCACTATTGCAGATAAAACCGGTATCAGTGGTGAGACAAAAGCAAAAATTGATAAAGGTGTTGGCACAGTGGGTAACGGTATCAAAAATATCGTTACTGGTGCGGAAGGTCATACCGCCAATGCCGATATCAATGTCTCTCATATTGATAATGATGCTGTAGCCCAAACCTCGACCTTAACCAGCAAAAATGACATTTCATTAAATGTAAGTGGCACAACTAAACTTACAGGTGCAGAAGTGAAAAGTGAGCAAGGACAGGTTGATTTAGGTGGTAGCAACGTTCAATTAAATAATATTGAAGGCCATCATTATGAAGCGGGAGCAGATCTTGATCTGAAATCATCAGCCGTTGATTTAGTGAAACAACTGGCAGGTGGTGATTTATCATTAAAATCACCAGTTAAAGTCAATGAGACTGTAAACACAAAATCATCTATTTCTGAAAAGTAATAGATACCTGATAAAAGAGTAATGCCTATTCTTTTATAAGCCAACCCCGCTTGTTATTACAGTAAGCGGGGTTTTTATCTTTTTGTATTTTAGCCTTTTCTTCTCCCATAAATTTACATTTTCTAATATTCCAAATAGCCTTATAAAAACATAATCATTTGAATTAAAGTAAAAAATTACTCAACACTGTAAAAGATAAATAACACACAACCCTTGACCTTCCCCTAATGGTAAAGCCTAAGCTTTATTTCATACCATATTTAGAAGGGGAATTTTAATGAATGCGAAGACAGCATTATCTCTGCCAGCCGGCTGAGCTTACCAGTGGAAGGCATGACATGTGCTTCATGTGTTGGTCGTGTTGAACGAGCATTAAAAGCGCCCTATCATTGCCGTTACTGCCATTGAGCATTCTGGTTATAAAATAGATAGATCACCTCTATGACCAGACTCAATACTATAAAGCGACTATCCTATACTTATAAAAGCACGCTTCATTATTCTAATAAGGAAAATATGATGAATATTGGTCAAGCAGCAAAAAAGTCCGGTATTTCCAGCAAAATGATCCGTTATTATGAGCAGATTGGCTTAATTCCAAAGGCTATTCGTACTGGTTCAGGCTATCGAGATTACACAGATGCAGATGTGGCTTGCTTTCGTTTTATTCGTCATTCTCGGGCACTTGGCTTTTCAATCGAGCAAATATCAACGTTATTAGTTTTATGGAACAACAGAGAGCGAGCTAGCGCAGATGTGAAATCCATAGCCATTTCTCATATTGAAGAGCTTAACCGCAAAATAGCTGAACTTCAGCAGATGACACAAACACTAGAACATTTAGCAAAAGATTGCCAAGGTGACAATAATCCAAATTGTCCGATTATTGCAGGATTAGCGGCGACTGAAGAGACTTCTGAAAAGAGAATAACCAAAAGCCATCTCTCTCGCCTTCGCTCTTCAATCTAATTTATTTGTGATAAAAAAATCCCGCTTATTACTCAGCGGGATTTTCTTATTAAAAGCTCGATTAAATAGCTATTATCATCAGTTCGTCAATTAACCTAATTGACCATGACAATGTTTAAATTTCTTACCTGATCCACAAGGGCATGGTTCATTACGACCCACTTTTTTACCCGCAGCCACTTGACCATCAACCGCTGACATTTGAGATTCTTTTGTCACTTCATGGCTTAACTGCTGTTGTTTAGCTAAACGTTCTGCTTCTTCACGACGGCGACGTTCTAACTCTTCAACTTCTTCCGGTAAACGAACTTGGACTTTGCTTAGTGTGCTGATCACTTCGTATTTCAGTGATTCCAACATATTAGCAAACATCGCGAACGATTCACGTTTGTACTCTTGTTTTGGATCTTTTTGTGCATAACCACGTAAGTGAATACCTTGACGCAAGTAATCCATTGCGGCCAAGTGTTCTTTCCACAATGAATCTAGCGTTTGTAACATCACACCTTTTTCAAAGTTACGCATCATTTCAGCACTAACAATTTCTTCTTTCGCTTTATAGACTTCAATAGATTTTTCTAAAATACGTTCACGTAATGTTTCTTCGTGTAACTCAGGCTCTTTATCTAACCATTCTTTGATTGGTAAATTTAAATCAAAGTCTTTTTGTAGACATGCCGTTAAACCTTCGATATCCCACATTTCTTCCAGTGATTGAGGCGGAATGTAGTTATCGATCATTGTAGTGAAGACATCTTGACGAATACTGTCGATAGTTTCGCTTACATCTGCCACATCCAGTAATTCGTTACGTTGAGTGTAGATTGCACGACGTTGGTCATTAGCTACGTCATCATATTCAAGCAGTTGCTTACGAATATCAAAGTTACGGTTTTCTACTTTACGTTGCGCATTTGCAATTGCTTTAGTTACCCAAGGGTGCTCAATCGCTTCGGTTTCATTCATACCTAATTTACGCATCATGCCAGATACTTTATCTGAAGCAAAAATACGCATTAAGGAGTCTTCCATAGATAAATAGAAACGAGAAGAACCTTCATCACCTTGACGCCCCGCACGACCACGTAACTGGTTATCAATACGACGAGATTCGTGACGTTCAGTACCAATGATATGTAAACCACCTGAAGCTAATACTGCGTCATGGCGCTCTTTCCATTTAGCTTTGATTTCTTCAATTTGCTCTTCAGTTGGCTCTTCAAGTTTAGCCACTTCAGTTTGCCAGCTACCCCCTAACACGATATCAGTACCACGACCCGCCATGTTAGTTGCAATAGTTACCGCTGAAGGTAAACCTGCGTTAGCAATAATATCAGCTTCCATTGCGTGGAATTTCGCATTCAGCACGTTATGGTGAACATTCGCCTTCGTTAACGCATTAGAGATTTCTTCTGACTTTTCAATTGAGATAGTACCAACAAGTACAGGTTGGCCATTTTTGGTACGCTCACGAATATCTTCGATAATGGCAGCAAATTTACCTTGTTCATTCATATAAACTAAATCAGGCAGATCTTTACGCACCATTGGGCGGTTCGTTGGGATAACAATCGTTTCTAAACGATAGATAGAGTTAAATTCAAACGCTTCAGTATCCGCAGTACCCGTCATCCCTGCTAATTTTTCGTATAAACGGAAATAGTTCTGGAATGTGATTGACGCTAATGTTTGGTTCTCATTTTGGATCTTCACACCTTCTTTTGCTTCAACTGCTTGGTGTAGACCATCTGACCAACGACGACCTTGCATTGTACGACCAGTATGTTCGTCAACAATGATAACTTCGCCATCTTTAACAATGTAGTCAACATCTTTAGTAAATAGAGCGTGAGCACGCAATGCCGCTGTCACATGGTGCATTAACATAATATTAGCTGGTGAGTATAAAGACTCGCCTTCTTTCATCATGCCCGCATCTGCTAATAATTCTTCAATCTTAACCAGACCACGTTCTGTGATATTTACTTGACGTGTTTTTTCATCAACAGAGTAATCACCTTCGCCTTGGAAAGTATCTGAATCTTCTTTTTCTTGAGAAACCAAATGAGGGATCACTTTGTTCATTTGGATATAAAGCTCAGAGCTATCTTCTGCTGGGCCTGAAATAATCAGAGGTGTACGCGCTTCATCGATTAAGATTGAGTCAACCTCATCCACTAATGCATAGTGTAATTTACGTTGAACACGCTCTTGTGGGCTAAATGCCATATTATCGCGCAGATAATCGAAACCGAATTCGTTGTTAGTACCATAGGTGATATCAGCGTTATAGGCTTCACGTTTTACTGGTGGTGCCATATTCGGTAGGTTGATACCAACGCTTAATCCTAAAAACTCAAATAAAGGACGGTTATTTTCGGCGTCACGTTGTGCCAAGTAGTCATTGACGGTAACAACGTGAACCCCTTTACCTGATAACGCATTTAAATATGCCGGTAATGTTGCAGTTAATGTTTTACCTTCACCTGTACGCATCTCAGCAATACAACGTTCATTTAGCACCATACCACCGATTAGCTGCACATCGAAATGACGCATACCAAAGACACGTTTACTTGCTTCACGAACAGTTGCAAACGCTTCTGGTAAAATACCTTCTTCTTTTTCACCCTTTTTTAAGCGCTCACGAAACTCATCTGTTTTTGCTTTTAATTCATCATCAGTCAGTTTTTCAAATTCTGGCTCTAGTTTATTAATTTCAACAACTACTTTGCGCATACGGCGGATAGAACGATCATTACGGCTACCAAAAATCTTGGTTACAATTTTACCTAACATAAATCTTTATTCTCATTTATGGCGTGAAAACGCCGAAAAAAGCCTCTGTTTTATGTATTAACAGAGATAATCATAATCTTATTAGATTAAGTGACTCAATTAAGCAGTTAGGTAAGGCCCAGCGCGGATCCCACGGATTTGTGCAAGCCACAATCCGGTATGATAAGAAGTGGTGTTCTGTACTAAAGCATAGCCAGAAAGCGGTAAATGAGTTAATGCGGTTGATGATGTGTTTGTTAGTAACGCATACAGAGTATCAAGCATGACCTCTGCAACATTAGAAACAGGAGACGGCTCATCTTTGGCTTTAACCATCAATTCAGGAGAATTAATGGTGAACGCAAAAGAAAGCTGTTTAATAACATTTTTTACTGCATGCTGTTGCCAGTAATTAAAGGTGAAGGATGAGGCAGGATTCTGTACACTTTGACGTAAGAATAAGTTATCAAATGCAATGAGTGCCTGACTTTGACGATTCTGTGAAGAAGGTGTATCTGTTTGCTGTGGATTTTCGGCATGAGCAGACAACAGCGAAGGTATTCCAATACCTGCTGCTACCATCCCTAAAAGCAGATGCGACCAAAAATATCGCCTGCCAAACTGTCGCCAAAAACTTATAATGCTCATTAATCTTTGTTGCTCATTAATTTTTATTTTGTGGAGTCAAAATCTATGCGGGATAGTTACCCACAATCATTGGAAAAAATCTTCATAGAACTTGAAGGTTCCAATAAGAATACATTACAACTCATACAACAGCGTGCAACGATTTTACTAAAATTAAATCGCGCCGTCATGGCTCTTTTACCTGTTCCTTTACGAGATAAATGCCGTGTCGCAAATTATCGCAATGCTATTTTAATTATTGAAGTAGCAAACGCAAGTTGGTTAACGCGATTACGCTATGAAACTCCATCATTACTTTCTGCATTAAGACAAGAAATTTTACCATCCTTATCCTCAATAGACATCAAAATTAATCCGACTTTAGGAATAAAACCGGAAAAAAGATCTTTAATATCATCATTAAAAGAACAAGAGCCTACAAAGAGACGTCACTTGAGTTTAGAAAGTGCTCAATCATTAAGGTATTTGGCGCAGAAAAGTCCGAAGAAGTTAAGAGAGAAATTAGAACGGTTGGCTGCACTTGCCGGAGAGAGTACAAGTGCAACCAAAGATGAACGTTAATTAGAGATAATTAACGTGCTTTCCATTACTGGAATTAAGCAAAAACCATTGAGGGAGCTTTAAATGCCACTGGCATTTGTGCTTCGTCTTCAAATGTGACGAATTCCCATGCAGATTCTTTTGCTAATACAGCTTGGAGTAATTTATTGTTTAATGCGTGACCGGATTTAAACGCGGTAAATTCACCGATAATGTTATAGCCACACATAAATAAATCACCGATTGCATCCAACATTTTGTGACGAACAAATTCATCTTCAAAACGTAAACCATCATCGTTGAGAACACGATAGTCATCAACTACAATCGCACAATCGAAGCTTCCGCCTAAACACAATCCTTTAGATTGCAGATATTCAATATCACGCATAAATCCAAAAGTACGAGCACGACTAATTTGGCTCATGAAGGATTCAGCAGAAAAATCTAATTTATAACGCTGTGTACTTGCATCAATGGCTGGGTGATTAAAATCGATAGTAAAATCTAATTTGAACCCATTGTATGGACGCATTTCTGCCCATTTATCACCATCTTCTACACGTACTGTTTCTTTGATACGAATGAATTTCTTCGCAGTACGAAGTTCTTCAATTCCTGCATCAAGTAACAAGAAAACAAAAGGTGCTGCACTTCCATCCATTATTGGAATTTCAGGTGCATTCACTTCAATTACGATATTATCAATGCCTAAACCAGCCAGTGCTGCGTTTAAATGCTCAACGGTTGATATACGCACATCATCTTCGTTAACTAAGCAAGTACATAGCATAGTGTCACGAACTGATTTTGCGTCTGCTGGAAAATCCACCGGTGGATTTAAATCAGTACGACGGTAGATGACCCCAGTATTGGCTGGCGCCGGACGCATTGTAAGCGTAACTTTTTTACCCGTGTGAAGTCCCACACCAGTTGCTTGTACAATTCGTTTTAATGTCCGTTGTTTGATCATCATTTTATCTCGCAATGTTATCCGTCCTACCAATCATTATACTTATAATTGGCAGGACAGTTTAGCACAAAAAGCGGAGATGCCAATCTTTTTGGCGATTAATCAGCCTGTTTTCTCAGGAACGCAGGGATATCTAAATAATCGGGCTCTTTATTCGCCTGAGTAGATTGTTCGTTAACTGCTTTTGCTGCTGGCTTGCTTTCTTCTACAGCGGTAAAAGAAGACATGCTATTTTGCATTTGCTGATAACGATTCTCCATTGCGCTTTGCTGATTTTGCTTATTCGTTACCAGCGTAATTTCTGGACGTTTGTCCATGCCGATACCTGTTGCAACGACAGTTACACGCAGTTCATCATTCATTTCTGGGTCAAGGGATGTACCGATAACCACAGTCGCGTTGTCTGATGCAAATGCACGAATGGTGTTACCCACTGTTTCAAATTCATCAAGACGTAAGTCAAAGCCAGCGGTAATGTTGACTAACACACCACGCGCACCAGACAGGTCGATATCTTCCAATAATGGACTTGAAATCGCCATTTCTGCGGCTTCCTCAGCGCGATCTTCACCTTTAGCAGCACCAGAGCCCATCATGGCATAACCCATTTCAGACATCACGGTTCTTACGTCAGCAAAGTCAACGTTCATTAAACCAGGGCGGGTGATTAGCTCAGCGATACCTTGAACTGCGCCTTTTAAGACATCATTAGCCGCGCCAAACGCATCTAATAATGAAATTCCACGACCCAATACTTTTAATAATTTGTCATTAGGAATAGTGATTAATGAGTCAACATGTTTTGACAACTCAGTAATACCTTGTTCCGCAAATGCCATACGTTTTTTGCCTTCAAAATTAAAAGGCTTAGTTACTACAGCAACGGTCAAAATACCTAATTCTTTAGCAACTTCAGCAACAACTGGTGCGGCACCTGTACCAGTACCACCGCCCATACCTGCTGCGATAAAGACCATATCGGCACCTTCAAGCGCTGCACGCAACGCTTCACGGTCTTCTTCTGCGGCATTACGACCCACTTCAGGGTTTGCACCTGCACCTAAGCCTTTCGTAATGGCATTACCAATTTGGATAGTTTGTCCGACCGCTGTTTTACGTAGCGCTTGAGCATCCGTATTGACTGCAAAGAAATCTACGCCTTCAATACGTTCACGAACCATGTGCTCAACCGCATTACCGCCGCCGCCACCAACGCCGATGACTTTGATCACCGCATCGTTGGTTAATTCCATAGGTTCAAACATAATTTCTCTCCGTTTTGTGCCTTCTCAGGGTCGCTTGCTCAAACGACCTCTTTTTAAATTTGTCTGATTATTAAAACTCTCTTTTCAGCCAGCCGGTGAGTTTCTTAAACAAACCACTGACAGCAGAGCGTTTTTCGGTTTCTGTTTCCTCACCAAAGTGGGATTCTTTACCGTAATGCAAGAGCCCAACCGCTGTTGAGTAGTAGGGATCCTGCGCATAATCTGTTAGCCCGGTAATATTTAACGGTTTACCGATCCGTACTTGCGTGTGAAAAACACGTTGAGCACATTCAACAAGTCCATCAATCTGTGCAGCACCACCTGTTAGCACAATACCTGCGGCTAAATGATGCTTAATCCCTTGCTGACGTAATTGTTCTTGAACTTTTAAAATCTCTTCATTAACAAGATTGAGCAATTCGGTATAACGAGGCTCAATCACCTCAGCAAGAGTTTGTCGTTGCAGACTTCTTGGTGGCCTGCCTCCGACACTAGGAACTTCGACATTTTCATCTTTACCAACTAAAGAGCCTAATGCACAACCATGGCGAACTTTGATAGCTTCAGCGTCATTTGGGGGTGTACCAAACGCATAAGCGATATCACTTGTTACTACATTGCCAGCATAAGGAATAACGCGAGTGTGTCTTAATGCTCCACCAGTATAAATGGCAATGTCCATCGTACCGCCACCAATATCAACAACACACACACCAAGTTCACGTTCATCTTCTGTCAATACAGCGAAACTTGAAGCTAGTCCCGCAAAAATCAGTTGATCCACTTTTAACCCACAGCGTTCAACTGCTTTTACAATATTCTTTGCCATATCGTTATGGCAGGTAATTAGATGAACTTTAGCTTGCATACGTACACCCGACAATCCAACAGGGTTTTTGATCCCTTCTTGATAATCAATGGCATACTCTTGCGGTATAACGTGTAAAACACGATGTTCATCTTTTACTTTGACGGATTTCGCAGTGTGAACCACGCTATCAACGTCATCTTGAGTCACTTCTTCTTCTGAAATTGGCACCATACCAATCTCATTTTGGCAGCTGATATGCTTGCCTGATAACGCCAAATATACTGAAGATATTTGACAGTCAGCCATCAATTCAGCCTGATCTACCGCCCGTTGCACACATTTTACGACGGATTCAAGATCGTTAACGCCACCTTTATCCATGCCTCGAGATGGACAACTTCCCACCCCAATAATATTCACAACACCATCAGGCAGGATCTCACCGACAAGGGTGGCTACTTTGGCCGTACCAATCTCAAGACCAACTACTAATTTTCTGTCCGTCGCTTTGATCATTATTGTTCTGCCTTCGCCTTCATCGTGTCATCTGCCACGTCTTGTTTATTCATTCTCAAGTAATAAAGGAGCCCATCCGACTGCACCACCACTGTCATAACGCAGATCAACATAATCAACTCGTTTATCTGTTTGTTGTTGCAGTATCGGATACAACTCAATAAAGCGAGCGATCCGTTTTTCGTTATCCTTACGACCTAACTCCAATCGGACATCATTGTCTAAAACTAATTGCCATCCTTGACGTGCAGACATTGACGCTGCTTTTAAATTCAGGTTACTTGCAAGAAGTTGATCTCTCATTGCTACATAACCTGATAACACCATTTTTTCACTTCCTTGAGGGCCATATAACAAAGGGTAATTACCTTTGGTTTCCAATTGCGTTGGCAGACTGAAAACGCGCCCTTCTTTATCAAGAAAGTAAGTATCATTCCAGCGGGTAAAGGGAACATACTCTACCAGATGGATCTTAAGCTCATCAGGCCACTGTTTACGCACAGTGACTTGCCTAATCCATGGCATACGTTCAATTTGTTGCTGAATGATATTCACATCCTGTGTCATAAATGTGCCTGGCTGTCCTAAAGATAAAATCGCCTGACGCACATCATCATTCGTTGTGTAATGCCTCTCACCGGTTAATACAAGTTTTGAGATAGGAAGACGATTTGCATCTTTCATCCAGTTAACTACTTGTATTCCACCCCAAACGATAGTGGCAATCACACATAAGAAAAAGATTAATCCTGATAAATAAGTACCATTACTCGGTCTGTCAGAATGCTGTTTCTCTTTGTGTTCTTTTATATTTAGCGCTGCTTGTGACATATTAACCCACTAACTCCTGAGCAACGTTTAAACCAGAGAATCGCCCATCCTTTTGTCCGATGTTCCTTCGATTAATACTTTTCCTACATATATATACTTTATGAACACCTTTAGGTTTGATAATTAAATCACTAAATTGTTCAATCTGTTGAGAATTATTTACTTTAAAAGAAGAAATTGCGAATTTTTCTGCGTTTTTCTTGCTTTTTAACTGAAATTTTCTCTCAACACGGTTTTGAGCAAGCGAATTCTTGTTCATTTTTTTCGCCAATACAGTGCTATTTTTCTCATAACACCTCATCATTACAGCGAGTTGATTACCCATTTCACCATAAATGATGTTCACTTGCTCAAACATCCGTCTTAATCCTCGCTTAAAGATGGCTGTAATTTTGTATCTGCTAAGCGACGCGCTATTTTACCAATATTTCCAGCACCTTGAACTAAAACAAGATCATTATCTGTTAATACACCCGCTAATATTGATGAAATATTATCGACATCAGATACCCAGATAGGATCTAGCTTGCCACGCTGACGAATTGTTCGACAAAGTGAGCGACTGTCTGCGCCTGCAATCGGAGTTTCTCCGGCAGAATAAACGTCTGTTAATAATAAAATATCAACTTGGTTGAGAACAGTAGCAAAGTCCTCATACAAATCACGTGTACGTGTATAACGATGCGGTTGGAAAATCATTACAAGACGTTTATCTGGCCAACCGGCTCTCGCTGCTTTAATCGTTGCGTCAACTTCTGTTGGGTGATGACCATAATCATCAACTAACATCACCTCACCTTCTTGACCGTTAACATGTTCAAGACCGTAATTACCTAAGAAGTCGAAACGGCGTCCTGTACCTTGGAAGTTAAGTAATGCAGCTAAAATATGTTCGTCAGCAATACCTTCTTCAGTAGCAACCGCCACTGCCGCAGTTGCATTTAATGCGTTATGACGACCAGGTGCATTTAATACAACTTGTAAATCAGGCATATCTTCACGAGAAATAGTGAAGAAACCTTGAGCACCTTTTTGTTCATAATGCGTAATACGAACATCTGCATCCTCACTAAACCCGTAAGTCGTAATATAACGACCCACTTTAGGGATGATAGAACGGATAACATCATCATCAAGACACATCACTGCACGACCATAGAACGGTAAATTGTGCAAAAAGGTAATAAACGTCTCTTTTAAATTGTCAAAATTACCGTGATATGTATCCATATGGTCTGCTTCGATATTCGTAACCACAGCCACCATAGGTTGTAAATGTAAAAACGATGCATCACTTTCGTCAGCTTCAGCGATTAAATAACGGCTACATCCTAAACGAGCATGCGTACCCGCTGATTTAACTAATCCGCCATTTACAAAAGTAGGATCTAATCCTGCTTGTGCATAAATATTTGAAATCATTGCTGTCGTGGTGGTTTTACCATGAGTTCCTGCAATCGCCACACCATGACGATAACGCATTAATTCAGCCAACATCTCAGCACGACGAATAACTGGAATACGTGCCTCTCTCGCGGCAATAATTTCAGGATTCTCAGCACTGATTGCAGTCGAGACCACAACAACACTAGCGCCACGAATATTTTCAGGGCGGTGATTAAAATAAACAGTTGCGCCCAAAGCAACGAGCTGTTGTGTAACGGCATTTGGCGCTAAATCAGAACCACTGATTTCATAGCCTTCATTCGCTAGCACTTCAGCAATCCCACCCATACCGGCACCACCGATGCCAATAAAGTGAATATGCTTAACTTTTCTCATTTCAGGCACAAACGATCTTAATTTTGCCAGTTGTTGTGTATTCACTATTTACTTCTTCACTCTAAGTTAATGGTTACAAGTTACGTTTATTTCTTTGCCACTTCGATTATCACATTCGCTACACGCGCTGTGGCATCCGTAATCGCAACACTTTTTGCTTTTTCTGCCATCGCTAACAATGTTTCTCTATCCCACTGCTTTAGGGTTTGTGCAATGACTTCTGGAGTTAAATCATTTTGCTCGATAATTCGCGCTGCCCCCGCTTTTTCTAATGGCAGGGCATTCCAATATTGCTGTCTATCTTTGTGCTGGAAGGGAACAAAAATAGCGGGTAATCCCGCAGCGGCAATTTCACTGACTGTTAATGCGCCGGAACGACATACGACAACATCAGCCCATTGGTAAGCTTGCGCTATATCATCAATAAATTCAGTAACTTTGTATTCAGATTTAACTGAATTTTTCGCTAATTCATTCTGATAGCGTGTTTTTGTATCACTTTCGCCACCTTTTCCTGCTTGATGCCAGATTGTAACATGTTCACCAAGCAAACCAGCGACCACCGGCAAGGTATGATTTAAAATTCGAGCGCCTTGGCTACCACCAATAATCAACACTCGAATCGGACCAGTTCTCTCTTTTAATCGTACCGATGGCGCTTCAAGCGCTAATACATCTTCACGTACAGGATTCCCAACAACTGGCGCTTTAGGAAATGCGCCCGGAAAAGCCTGTAATACACGTTTAGCAATCTTGGATAGCCAACGATTGGTTAATCCAGCAATCCCATTTTGTTCATGCAAAATAACGGGGATGCCACACATCCAAGCCGCAACACCACCGGGGCCTGAAACATAACCGCCCATACCAAGCACAGCATCGGGTTGATAACGTTTCATAATGGCGCGCGCCTGAAAAATGGCTTTAATTATACGAATTGGCGCTGCTATTAATGCTTTAATACCTTTACCACGTAAGCCAGAAATACGAATAAATTCAATATCAATACCGTGTTTGGGTACTAAATCAGCTTCCATTCTATCCGCCGTTCCTAACCATCGGATTTCCCAACCTTGGGATTGTAGATAATGAGCAACAGCTAGCCCGGGGAATACGTGTCCCCCCGTACCACCAGCCATTACCATTAAACGGCGTCTACGCTCGCTCATTTCGGGCTCCTTACAAACGCCTGAGCTTGTGCTAGACGTGTTTCATAATCTATTCGTAACAACATCACGATGGCTGTTGACATAATAATCAAACTTGAACCACCGTAACTAATAAGAGGAAGAGTTAATCCCTTCGTTGGCAACATGCCTGCTGCTGCGCCTACATTGACCAAGGATTGGAATGTAAACCAGATCCCAATTGAACACGCTAAAAAGCCTGAAAAGCGCTGATCGAGTATCAATGCACGTCGCCCAATTTGCATCGCGCGAAAAGCGATGAAGAATACCATTAAAAGCACTAAAACCACACCGATATAACCAAGTTCTTCTGCCAAAATGGAGAAAATAAAGTCGGTATGTGCTTCTGGCAAATATTCCAGTTTTTGTACTGAGTTTCCTAAACCTTGTCCAAGCAAATCGCCTCGGCCAAATGCCATCAAAGATTGCGTTAATTGGTAACCACTACCAAATGGATCCTCCCAAGGCTCTAAGAAAGAAGTGATCCGGCGAACACGATAAGGTTCAACAATGATAAGCATAACCACAGCGGCAATACCTGAACCGATAATCGCTAAGAATTGCCAGATCTTAGCACCCGCTAAAAATAAAAGTGCCAATGTGGTAACAAACAACACAACCACGGTACCTAAGTCTGGCTGCAATAACAGTAAAACAGCCAGTACTAACATAACGCCCATCGGCTTACAGAAACCCCAAAAGTTGTTTCTGACCTCTTCAACTTTTCGAACTAAGTAGCTAGATAAGTAACAAAATAAAGCCAATTTTGATAATTCAGCAGGTTGAAAGTTTAATGGCCCCACAGCAATCCAACGTGAAGCACCATTAACCGAACTTCCGACGCCCAATACCACTAATAAAAGTAGTATTGAACCAAACAGCATTAGACTGCTATAACGTTGCCAAATTGCCATAGGAATACGCATAGTGACTAACGCAATACAAAACGCCACGATAAGGTAAATTCCATCACGCTTTGCAAATAGGAAAGGATCTTCTGCAAGTCGTTGACCAACAGGCATTGAAGCTGATGTCACCATGACAAAACCGATAACCGCTAATCCGAAAGTAAACCAGAGCAAAGTGCGATCATACGGCACAAACGCCGTATTCTCAGTTTGATAACTGCCCACTAACCACTGTTTTAGTCTTCGCATTGCGAATATGCTCATCAGCCAAGCTCCCTTGCCAAGCGCGCAAATTCATCACCACGTTGCTCAAAACATTTAAACTGATCTAAACTTGCGCAAGCTGGTGAAAGCAACACCATATCCCCTGGTTTAACAGTAGGGGCTAATGCACGCATTGCCTCTTCCATTGTCACTGTTAATAAAGAGACATCTGGTCGTAAACTAGCTAGAGCTTGCCCGTCTTGTCCAAAGCAATAGAGGCGAATATTGTCACCACTGATATAAGGCAATAAAGCTGTAAAATCGGCTGATTTTCCATCACCACCTAATAAAAGGTGCAATGTACCTTCGACGTCGAGTCCTCGTAATGCCGCTTCTGTACTTCCCACATTGGTCGCTTTCGAATCATTTATCCAGCGTACATTTTGATGTGAATAAACTAATTGAAAACGATGAGCAAGACCGTGATACGTTTTCAGTACTTCAGTTGCTGCTTGACGAGAAATCTCCACTGCATCTGCAAGTGCTAGTGCCGCTAATGCATTGGTATAGTTATGCTGTCCTGAAAGATACATTTCGGACGTTGAAAGAACTTTTTCACCATTTACTTTTAAGACGCGATTTGTGTTATCAAGCTGATAATCACCTTGCCCTACTCCAAAACTGACACAACGGCCATCTTTACCCATTAAAGGTAATGTGAGTGTGTCATCTTGGTTATAAACGCAGGTATTAGCATTATCATAGATACGTAATTTCGCTTCACGGTACTGTTCCAATCCTAATGGATAGCGATTCATATGATCTTCGCTAATATTTAAGACTGTCGCCGCAGCTGCTTTTAAGCTATACGTGGTTTCTAGTTGGAAACTTGATAGCTCTAATACATAAAGATCATGAGGCTCAGTTAGCAAGGTCAGTGCAGGAACACCAATATTCCCCCCAACACCAACTCGAATACCATCCGCTTTTGCCATTTCACCCACAAGCATTGTAACTGTGCTTTTACCATTAGAGCCTGTAATAGCCACAATAGGTGCTTTTGCTTCGCGACAAAACAGTTCAATATCCCCCACAATTTCGACACCATGACTTGCAGCTTCAACAAGCTCAGGAGTCGAAAGGGCAATACCAGGACTTGAGACAATTAAATCAGCATCGTTAAGCCATGCTTGGTGAAAGCTACCTGTATGATATTCAACGTCAACAGGAAGCTTATCTAAGCCTCCTGGTTTTTGGCGCGTATCAATCACTTTAGGTGTAACACCTTGACGGATAAAAAAGTCAACGCAGGAAAGACCTGTTATTCCAAGCCCAACAACAACGACTTTTTTTCCCTGATAATTTGCCATCTTAACGTACCTTTAACGTCGCCAGACCAATAAGCACTAACATCAGTGAAATAATCCAGAAGCGGACAATAACACGAGGTTCAGGCCAGCCTTTTAATTCATAGTGGTGATGAATTGGAGCCATACGGAAAATACGCTGACCACGTAATTTAAATGAACCGACTTGTAAAATAACGGAGAGTGTTTCAACAACAAACACACCTCCCATAATCACTAATAAGAATTCTTGGCGTAATAACACAGCAATCGTACCTAACGCACCACCCAATGCGAGAGAACCAACATCTCCCATAAAGACTTGCGCTGGGTAAGTGTTAAACCAAAGAAAACCTAAACCCGCACCGACGATAGCGGTACATACAATCACTAATTCGCCCGCATGCATTAAATAGGGGATCTTCAAGTAACTTGCAAAATTAACGTTACCTGTCGCCCATGCGACTAATGCAAAACCAGCGGCGACAAAAACAGTTGGCATAATGGCTAAACCATCTAAACCATCCGTTAAGTTAACGGCGTTACTTGTTCCCACAATGACGAAATAAGCCAGTAAAATATAAAGCATGCCTAATTGAGGCATAACATCTTTAAAGAATGGAACGACTAGCTGTGTTGCAGGAGTATCTTTACCAATAGCATACATACTAAATGCAACGACTAACGCCAACACGGATTGCCAGAAATATTTCCAACGTGCGATCAAGCCTTTAGTATCTTTACGAACGACTTTGCGATAATCATCAACAAAGCCGATAACGCCATAACCAATTAAAACCAATAACACACACCAAACATAAGGGTTGTCTAGTCTTGCCCATAGTAATGTGGAAATGGAGATAGAGAACAGGATCATAATCCCGCCCATTGTTGGTGTGCCACGTTTGCTAAAGTGAGACTCTGGCCCTTCACTACGAACCACTTGTCCAATTTGCATTTTTTGTAACCAAGCAATGAGGTGAGGCCCCATCCACAAAGCAATAATTAATGCCGTCAATAAACCAACAATCGCCCTGAATGTCAGATAAGAAAACACATTAAAAAATGTATGGTATTTAACCAAATATTCGGCTAGCCAAACTAACATTCAAAGCACTCCTTTAATGCGTTCACGATATCTTCCATTGCGGAGCTTCGTGAACCTTTTACTAAAACTGAAACAACATCATGCTGCTGTAATAATGGAATTAATTGAGCGAGTAAGTCGGCTTTAAATGTAAAATGCTGACCACCTTGGTTTTCATCACTAATAAAGTGGCTGTGATCCCCTACGGTAAATACACTATCAATCCCTGCATTGTGTGCAAAACGTCCCACATCACGGTGACATTTCTCTGAGTCTTTACCTAACTCAGCCATATCTCCCGCAACAAAAATCTTATATCCCGGCAATTGAGAGAGCACTTGCAAGCCCGCAATCATCGAACCATCATTCGCATTATAAGTATCATCTAACACCATTTTCCCGGTGGTTAACTCCACAGGGTACAATCGCCCAGGTACCGCTTTTAATGTTGATAACCCAAGGCGAACCGCATCAAGCGTTGCGCCTGCTGAAAGTGCCAACGCACTAGCAGCTAAAGCATTGGCAATATTATGACGTCCCGGCAATGGAAGAGTGACTTCAACACAACCTTCTGGTGTATGTAAGGTGAAGTTAGTGGTGAATTGCTTAATAGCGATATCCGTCGGATAAAAATCAGCATTACTGTGAGCTGATAAAGAGAAAGACCATTGCGTTTGACGCGCATTAAAGTGGCGTTCCCATAGAGGTAAGTCATTACTATCACGATTAATAATGGCAGTACCTTGCTCTTTTAGATGTGTAAAGATTTCGCCTTTTGCTTGGGCAATACCTTCAAGTGAGCCGAAACCTTCAATATGAGCAGAAAAGAGATTATTTACCAAAGCGCTATCAGGTTTAACCATATCCACGGTATAGGCAATTTCACCAATATGATTTGCACCTAGCTCGATAACGGCAAAACGATGCTCTGGTGTTAAACGAAACAGTGTTAGTGGCACACCAATATCATTATTTAAATTACCGTGAGTATATAAAGTTTCACCACAATGACGCAAAATCGAAGCCGTCATTTCTTTGACAGATGTTTTTCCTGAAGAGCCTGTCAATGCCACAATTTTAGCATTGCTCAGTGAACGGATATGAGTAGCAATCGCCCCCATTGCCAAACGAGTATCTTTCACAATGATTTGCGGACAATCAATATCAATTTCACGGTTAACCAATACGGCAACGGCGCCCTTTTCTTTGACATCAGCGATAAAGTCATGCGCATCAAAACGCTCACCTGCTAATGCAATAAAGAGGCAATATTCATCAATATTGCGGCTATCTGTTGAAATTGATTTAATCGTTAACTGATTAGCTTGGCTTTGAGCAATATGGCTCAACTGACCATCTGTAACTTGTGCAATGATTTCTAGTGATAAAGGGATCATGCTATCACCCCTAATAACCGTGCAACGGTTAATCTATCCGAATAATCAAGGCGACGTGAACCGACTAACTGATAATCTTCATGCCCTTTGCCTGCGACTAAAATCATATCATTAGCATCGGCTTGCATAATCACGTTAGTCACTGCTTCTGCTCTGCCTTCAATAGCAATTGCACGGCCAGGTTCCATTAAACCAGAAAGAATATCTTGAATAATGGCTTTTGGCTCTTCACTACGTGGATTGTCATCAGTGATAACAACTTTATCTGCTAATTCTTCTGCAACTGCACCCATTAGTGGGCGCTTACCTTTATCTCTATCACCACCACAACCAAACACACACCACAATTTACCAGTGCAGTGTAAACGAGTGGCTTGGAGTGCTTTTTCTAGTGCATCAGGAGTATGAGCATAATCGACAATAACGGTAGGACGATTATCTGCACTAAACACTTCCATTCGACCACAAACAGGAGTAAGTGCAGACGATGCTTTAATCACAGCATCTAATGGATATTCCAGTGCTAACAATGTCGCTAAAGCACATAATAGATTACTGACGTTAAATGCCCCCATTAATGGGCTTTCAATTTCCCCTTCACCCCAGCTTGAGCTAAAGCGAATAGTTGCACCTTCATCGTGGTAATTAATGTTTGTTGTTTTAACGAAGCGACCTTGCCAATTTACAGGCAATTTATTATCCATTGTCACTGCAACAGCGTCAGGCAAACGTAATAACCATTTTTGACCAACAGTATCATCCGCATTAATGATTTTCTCACCACTATGATGTGTGGAGAACAATAACCATTTGGCCTCTTCGTAATTTGCCATATCACCATGATAATCAAGATGATCACGACTTAAATTAGTAAACACACTGGCCACAAAAGGTAAAGCGCTAACGCGACCTTGCACTAAGCCATGAGAAGAGACTTCCATCGCTGTAAATGTCGCGCCTTGATTTAATAGTTGTTGTAACTCTAATTGAATATCAACCGCAGAGCCTGTGGTGTTCATGGCTGGAACAACGTGACCTAATAGCCCGTTACCTACTGTTCCCATCACAGCACTGGTTTCGCCTAATCCTTGTGCCCACTGCGCTAACAATTGTGTTGTTGTTGTTTTTCCGTTAGTTCCAGTAACACCAATTAATTTCAGTTTTTCAGCTGGTTGATGATAAAAATATCCAGCTAATTTTGATAATTCCGCATTGAGATTATCAATATAAATAACAGGTATGCCGTGGCTTTCACGAATTTCACCATGCGTTGCAACATCTTGTGCTTCCGCTAATACCGCAGAAACACCTTGAGCAATTGCTTGAGGAATATAGCGTCTACCATCAGTTTCATGACCCTTAATGGCGATAAAAAGATCACCGCTTGCCGCTTTTCGGCTGTCGAGTGTCATGTCTTTGAGCATCAATGACGGTGCTTGTATCCCTAGTGCCCCTAATAGGTCACTTAAGTTAGGATCGGCCACTTGTATCCTCTTCTTTTTTAATTACAAATTCATTTTTATCGTCTGGCATCAATGCATCTGGTTCTACGTTCATTGTTCGTAAAACCGCGCCCATGATTGTGCCAAACACCGGTGCAGATACTGCGCCCCCGTAATATTTACCCGCTTTAGGTTCGTTGATTATCACAACCAACGCAAAACGTGGACGACTCGCAGGCGCAACGCCCGCCGCATAAGAGATATATTGATTGATATATTTTCCGTCTGGTCCTACTTTTTTCGCCGTACCTGTTTTAATCGCAATGCGATACCCTTTAATAGCCGCACTTACACCACCGCCACCGGGCAATGCAACACTTTCCATCATATGCACGACCGTTTTCATTACTGGCTCAGGAAATACGCGCGTTCCTGGTACAGGAGGATCAACTTTTGTAATTGAGAGTGGACGGTAAATACCAAAACTACCAATCGTTGCATAGACACGCGCTAATTGTAACGGTGTTACCATTAGCCCATATCCGAATGAGAAGGTGGCCCTTTCAAGATCGGACCACCGTTGTTTTTTTATTGGAAATATGCCACTACTTTCACCAACTAGCCCCAAGTTAGTTGGCTTCCCGAATCCAAATCGTGAATAAACATCCACAAGTTCAGATGCAGGCATCGCTAACGCTAGTCGTGAAACACCAACGTTACTCGATTTCTGTAATATTCCTGTTATCGATAACTCATGATATAACGCCACATCTTTTATTTGATGTCCGTTAAGACGATAAGGAATTGTATTAATAACACTATTTTCTTTAACAATATGATTGTGCAGAGCACTCATCACAACCATCGGTTTTACTGTAGAACCTGGTTCAAAAATATCGGTGATAGCACGATTACGCATCGCATCTTTAGGCGTTCCCGCTAAATTATTCGGGTTATAAGATGGGCTATTCGCCATTGCTAACACTTCGCCTGTATTGACGTCTACTAAAACAGCAGTTCCAGATTCTGCTTTATTCTTGATAACAGCATTGGTTAATTCACGATAAACCACGGATTGTAGGCGTTCATCAATACTTAACATCAAGTTATGAGCAGCTTGACTATCTGTTTGAGCAATATTTTCAATGACTCGATTGAAACCATCCTTACGAACGACACGTTCACCAGGAGCACCTGTTAGCCATTGGTTAAAACTTTTTTCAACACCTTCAATGCCATCACCATCAATATTCGTTACACCAATAATATGAGCAGTTACTTCACCCGATGGATAATAACGTTTGGATTCTTGGCGCATGTTAATCCCAGTAATTTTCAATTTACTAATGTAATCACTAATTTCGGGATTAACTTGGCGAGCAAGATAGATAAAACGTGCGGAAGGTGCGGCAGCAATTTTCTGTTCGATTTGACTGACGGAGATCTTTAGTGCGTCAGCAAGCGCTAACCAACGAGAATCTGTCATATCTGGATTGGCATCCAATACAACTTTAGGATCTGCCCAAATAGCATACACAGGCACACTGACTGCAAGAGGTCTTCCCATTCTATCGCTGATCATCCCTCTTGCTGTTGGGACTTTTTGTACACGTAAAGAACGCATATCCCCTTCACGAATTAGGGGATCTGGATTAATAATTTGTAAATAGGCAACACGGATTAATAGCGCGGCTAAAGCGATACCAATGCCTGTGCAAAGCAACGCAAAACGCCAACTCACAAATCCTGTTTTTTCTTCAGGCTTGCGTAGTTTGGCATTTGACTTTGTCTTTGCTTTCGCTTTTGCCGAACGTGAAAATTTCATACTTGCCTTAATTATTTAGTAACCACGATGTTCTCTTTTGTTGGATCAACATGAACCATCCCCAAACTATCACTTGAAAAACGCTCTACTCGGCTATGATCGGCCAGTGCATTTTCTTCAAGAATGAGGTTGCGCCATTCGATATCCAATACATTTTTTTCCAGCACTAAACGCTCTTTTTCTGCTGTCAATAAACGTGTCTTGTGCGCTGTCGTCACGACATACACCGCAGAAATAATCACGGCTATCAGTAAACATACAGGTAACTTGCCATGACGCAGTAAATCCTGCCCTATAACTCCTGGTAGTGTGTGTCGTTCTGTAGACATTTATTCCTCAATACGTTGTGCTACACGTAATACAGAGCTTCGTGCCCGTGGGTTCTCTTCCACCTCTATACCTGTCGGTTTCATCTTGTGAATACTGGATAAGCGAGCACTTCCTAACTCTTTTATCTGCGCTTCTGTGAGTGGAATACCCGCTGGGACAACTGGCCCTTTGCTTTCATCACGAATAAAGCGTTTTACTAATCGGTCTTCTAATGAATGGAAGCTAATCACAGATAAACGCCCTTCTGGTGCTAAAACTGAGACTGCACCTTTTAATGCTTTTTCAATTTCATCTAATTCGCTGTTGATATAGATTCGAATTGCTTGAAAGCTTCGTGTTGCTGGATGCTTATGGCGCTCTTTTACAGGGCTTGCTTCACTAATTAAATCAGCTAACTGCTTAGTTCGTGTCAACGGCTCTTCTGTTTTATTACGAGCAACAATGGCGCGTGCAATGCGCTTAGCGAAACGTTCTTCACCAAATGTTTTCAGTACCCAAGTAATGTCATCTTCTGCAGCTGTCATTAGCCATTGCGCAGCAGATTGCCCTGAAGTGGGGTCCATACGCATATCAAGTGGCCCGTCTCGCATAAAAGAAAAACCACGTTCAGGATCATCAAGCTGAGGAGAAGAAACGCCTAAATCCAGCAAAACGCCATCAATCTTCCCAGCTAAACCTAACTCTTTGACATACTGTTCAATATTTGAAAAAGGCCCATGAACAATAGAAAATCGTGCATCATCTATTTCATTGGCAACTGCAATAGCTTGTGGATCTCGGTCTATCGCTATCAAGCGACCTTGCTCACCTAATTGCGATAAAATTAAACGGGAGTGGCCTCCGCGACCAAATGTTCCGTCGATATAGATACCTGAAGACTTAATGTTCAGGCCATTCACTGCTTCATCCAGTAGTACACTGGTATGGCTAAAATTATTTGTTGTCATTATTTAAAGTGATAAATCCAATAGTCGTGTCGATAACGGTTCCTGAGAGGTTTGCTCGGCAACAATGTCTTTTTCAATCTGGCTATACCAGACCTGTTCATCCCACAATTCAAATTTATTGAATTGACCGACTAACATGACCTCTTTGGTTAGCCCCGCATGCTGTCTTAGCGTGCTAGCTAGCAAAAGACGTCCTGCACTATCCATTTGGCATTCGCTGGCATGTCCTAATAACAGACGTTGAACTCGACGTTCAGCCGGGTTCATGGAAGACAAAGCCGCCAATTTTAACTCAATCTTTTCCCATTCAGGAAGTGTATAAAGCAATAAACACGGCTGATTGAGATCAATGGTACAAACCATTTGACCTTCAGAAATCTCACTCAGCGTTGTTCGATAACGGGAAGGAACTGTTATTCGCCCTTTGCTGTCAAGATTAACGAGTGTTGCTCCACGAAACATCCTCATTACCCTCAGCTTTGTAATTTACACCACATTATCCCACAAATCCCCACAAATAGAGTTTACGGATGGTATGAAAACGTTGTCAAGCCAGATGTAGGAAGCTTTATTTATATTTACAGTAATTTGATGAGTACACCGAAATGTTGAAATTATTGACAAAAAAGAAATAAGGAATATTAACACTATGATTAATAGCGATTATTTTTCATTTTATATTTTTAATTACGAAAAGTAATTATTTATAACGATAACAAGGAAGAAAACCAGATAAAGAAATCATAATGAGTAAATAATAATTTTAATGATAAAAAACTAATTTATAGCAGTTCATTTACCTTTAGCCAACATAATCATTTGAGGGTGCTTTTATATAAATAAAAATAGAAAGGCTTAAAAAAATAATTCAATATCAGGCAGATAGTTATTTATTTTCTTCTCACTTTCTCTAAAGTAAAATCTGTTATTTATTAAAGTTAAGCAATATCACTTATGGGTATGTCAAAATTTAATCTATTAACTTAGAAAAATGAAAGAAATAGTAAAAAAAAGCTTAAGATTAATCTCAAATTTAATATTCTCTAAGCTATTCGACATTCTTAAATCAAATAAAGCATCCCCGTTTTAATTTAATAAAACAGGGATGAGTATAAATGCAGGTAATTATGATAAAGCAATATCAAATTAACGTGCGCGTCCTAAACTGCCTCGGCGACATAAATCACGACGAATACGTGTAATTCCCGCTTGCGGTTTTTGTTCTTCTTCCAGACTAGCAAGAACAAGTTCTAATACACGTTCTGCAATATCACGATGTCGTTGAGCGACAGATAAAACAGGGCATTCAAGGAAATCCAATAACTCATGATCACCGAAAGTCGCAATAACCAATTGTGTTGGTAAACGGCCACTTCGTTGTAACGTCACATCCATAACCCCTTGCAATAAAGCAAACGAAGTTGTGAATAATGCATCTGGCATTGGATTATTGTTTAGCCATTCTGAGAAAGCGACTGCTGCGGCTTCTCGCTCATAGCTATTAGCATAAAGGTAGGTTACTTCTCGAGGATCATCTTTCCAAACACTACGGAAACCTTGTTCACGTAAAAAACTCACAGAGAGTTCAGGAAGGGCCCCTAAGTAAAGTACAGATTGCGAAGGAAAAGCTTTCAGTTCAGTTGCCAACATTTTGGCATCTTCTAAGTCATCACCAACAACGCTGATAAAATGCTCACTTTCTAATGCCCTATCTAGCGCGATAATCGGTAATGAGCGATTAGCCCAACGCTGATAAAAAGGGTGTTCTGGTGGCAATGCCGTTGAAACAATAATGGCATCAACTTGACGTTGTAATAAATGCTCAACACAACGAATTTCGTTGTCAGGTTGGTCTTCTGAACATGCAATTAGCAACTGATAACCGCGTTGGCGTGCTTGTCGTTCAAGGTAATTTGCGATCCTGGTATAACTGGTGTTTTCCAAATCAGGAATAACCAAACCAATAGAACGCGTACGACCAGCACGTAATCCCGCGGCAACAGCGTTCGGGTGGTAATTATGCTCTCTGACCACCGCCATCACTTTTTCAACAGTCTTGTCACTTACACGGTACTGTTTCGCCTTACCATTAATGACATAACTTGCTGTTGTTCGTGAAACACCAGCCAAGCGGGCGATTTCATCCAGTTTCACATTAGCCTCTTTTAATTATTAAATGTGTTATTTATTACATATTGCTATGAACTTCAGTCATTATGCTGATCTGATTTTGCATTTTAACACAATTTACTGATAAAACCGTATGCGTCAACGTTTCCGTTTATGCCTTTTATCAATTATTTCAATCATCATTATCTATCAATCAGTAATTTCACAAGAAAAAAGTACCTTAAAGGTGCTTTTTCTTGCTTAAATTTAATCTTGATACATCAATTCAATTTCATTTCGATAACGTTCTGAAATAATTTTACGGCGAAGTTTTAATGTCGGTGTTAACTCACCTGATTCCATTGAAAAACCTTCAGCAAGCAACGTAAATCGCTTAACCTGATGAAAACTAGAAAAGTTTTTTTGCATTTCACGTAAACGCTCATCAAACAGTTCTTTAATTTTTGTATGACGTAATAATTCGATGCGATCATGGTATTTTAGATTTAATGCTCGGGCATGTTCTTCAAGAGCATCAAAACAAGGCACAATCAGCGCAGAAACAAATTTACGCGTATCAGCAATCACCGCAATATGCTCAATAAAACGGTCTTGCCCTAAAGTACCTTCAATCATTTGTGGTGCAATATATTTACCATTCGACGTTTTCATTAAGTCTTTTAAACGTTCAGTGATAAATAGTGCACCATCACTATCAAGCGCGCCGGCATCACCAGTACGTAACCAACCGTCTTCTGTAAAAGCAGCCGCGGTATCTTCTGGTTTATTGAAGTACCCTTTCATAACAATGCTACCACGGACTTGAATTTCATTTTCAGCCCCAATACGAACTTCAATACCTGGTAGTGGTGTACCAATAGAGCCTAATTTATACTTATTTTCTTCCCAGCATGAAACAGTGGCACAGGTTTCGGTCATACCATAACCGTATTTAATATTAATGCCTGTTGCTAAAAAGAAACGAATAACAGCATCATCTAAACGCGCACCAGCTGCTGGTAAAAAGCGGACTCGTCCACCTAAAATTTGGCGTAATGGTTTTAAAACCTTCTTATCAGCAAAGCGATAACATAAACGAGAAATGAAACTAAGATTACGCTGATTAAGTTGTGCTTCGCGCTGTTTTTCACCCTGCTTGATTGCCCATTTAAAAATAAATCGACGTAATAGTGAAGCCTGAGACACTTTGTCTTGAATTGCGCTATATACTTTTTCATAGAAGCGCGGAACAGCACACATAACGGTAGGCTTAACCTCACTCATTGCTTCTCTAACAGCATGAGTATCCGTTAAATACACATTGACAGCTCCCGTGTGCATGACATAAAAGCTCCAAGCACGTTCGAAAACGTGAGAAAGCGGTAAGAAACATAATGAAACGTCTTTATCTGATAATGAAAGACGTTCGTCATGCAGGTAAAGTTGAGATGCTAAACTCGTGTAATCAAGCATTACACCTTTAGGTTCCCCTGTTGTTCCTGATGTATAAATCAAGGTAAACAGATCGTCTAAATTACACTCACCAATGCGTTGTACTAACACGTCATCATACTGATATTGAGTGTTATTAATTAAACTATCGAGATAACATGAAGCTGGATTTGTGTTTAATACGACATCAGAGTTAAATACAATAATATGTTCAAGTTGAGGACATAACGCTAATAATTCAGAAGCAATATCGTATTGCTTTTGGTCGCCAACAAAAAGAATGCGAATATTTGCATCATTTAAAATATAAGCGGCTTGTTCAACATTGCTGGTTGCATAAAGAGGAACAGTTACCGCACGTAATTGCAAAGAAGCAATATCAGCCAAAGACCAATCAATGGTATTTTGAGAAAAGATCCCTATATTTTCTTGAACACTCACACCCATTTCTAATAATGCATTTGAGAGCGCGCGTGTTTTCTTTTCAACCTCTGTCCATGACATTTCGATATTGCGCTTAGCATCCCACTGACGATAAGCAATATTATTCCCGCTGTGCAAAAACCGCATCTGCAATCTTCTAATTATATGATAATCTTGAAGATTATTATTAGTTATCATAATTTTCCTGCTATTTATGGAAAAGCGACCGTGTTATCAAACTGAAATGGACAAAATACGCCACTTATAATTTCAGCTTACACTTGTTCGCTGACTCGGATAAAAGTCTAAGTGATCCACCAAAATAAAGGAATTCAATTTTACATAAATTTGTAAAATTGTGAGTTATGAAAAGTTTTGTCAAAAGGAGCTATCTCACCTCAGTGAGGGAGTTCGACATTACAATTCTATTTTTTTATGGAAGATAAAAAGAAAAATAGATGAATAACAACAAGTAACTGTTATTACGTAATCAGTGACAATATATAGAAAAGAGTATTGGTGTAGAAAATCACCGTTGAGCGAGTAAAATGCGAATAATAGTCATTATTATAAATAAAGGGCAAAAATAGTGACAGCAATCCAATTTATTTTATCTAACCGCATAAAACTCATGTTGGTCATTAGTCTAACAACTAATGTTATCTGCCACTATTTCTGCATAATTAGAAATAAAAACTAATTATGAGCGAAAACACTCTAGTTCTGACAAACTTCACTAAGTAAATTTTTCATCCATAAGTGACCTTTGTCACGCTCGGTTGATTCATGCCAAATTAAATAACATGGACGCAGTGTCTTTTCCCAAGGTAACGAAATGGCTTTGATGTCTAATTGCTCAGCATTGCATTCCACTAACCATTTTGGTGCAATAGCAACTAAATAAGTTTTAGAGACAATATTTAATACGCTATTTAAATCAGTTCCCTGATAAGTGATAAGATTTTCTAAATGAGTATCTTTATAATAAGGAGTACTAAATGAACCAACATCATCTAAAGAAACAATTGAATGTTGTTCATTTAATAACATCTCTTGTGTCACACTTTCTTTAATACGTGGATGCTTATTAGAAACAACTAAAACAAGTTCATCATTAAACAATGGCTGTGAATGAAACTCTGCTCTATCAAATTGTTTATAATTAATAAAGAATTCGACTTCTTGATATTTTAATTGGTGTTCTATATTACTATTTAAGTAAGATTTAATATTAACATTAATGTTAGGTGTTTTATTTTTAATTTGTTCAACTATTTTTGGTGCTAATTTAATATCTAGCGGGCTACAAATAGATAAATTAAATATACGTTCACTTTGTTCTGGTTCAAACCCAGCCCCTGGAAGTTCATTATGTACTAATTGCAATGCTTGTCTAACAGGACCAAAAAGCTGTTTTGCTCTTAATGTAGGTTGAATACCACGACCATAACGAACAAATAATTCATCATTAAACATTACTTTAAGTCGAGATACTGCATTACTAACTGCGGGTTGTGACATGCCAAGAACCTGTGCGGCTCGAGTGACATTTTGCATTTGCATAACAGCATCAAATACCGTTAATAAATTAAGATCAACATTACGTAAATGCATATCTGCTGATTCTTTACTGGTAACTGTTGCTGATGTGTAATCCGTCATTTCTTACTCCACTATGTTATTATAATGGTTAATTAACTATTATTAACAAAGGCATTATTAATAATAGATATGTCTTAACTATTACTTTAACTATTTATTAAAATTTATTATTCATCGTCCATGCATATAACTAAACACATAAGTTTCATATCAATAAAAAAACATTTTTCATATAAAGATGAAAAATTGATATTAAAATTACATGTATAGAAAATGATTATATCAATATATATTACAACCTGTTTTACCTTCTGCCTTGCAAATAATAAAACAAAGTATGATAAAAATCATAATAAAATGATGTATTTTCATTCCTAAAATAAGTATCCAAGAGCTATCAACTCTAATAATACAATGATTTTTATGCTTACATTCAAAACCTTGCTTACATTTATTAATCTTTACTATCTCATTGATACTCTTTTTCCTTCTCATTTAGCTGATTAAAAAAAAAGCAAACAGTTGTTTAATTTTTCATTTCACTCTTTTTTAAACAATGTACGGAACATTAACCCAATCAATGATTTGCTGATAGTCATAATCATTAGTAAAAATTTAGATATTAGTCAAAATCACTGTGAAAATTTTATAAATAATATGGCTAAATGATTTTATAAATTCCAATGCTTGACATCTTTATTGGTATTAGGTATCAATAAATAAAGATTATTGAGAACTTATCTAAGGGTGTTTCATGTTAAACGCAATTTTACTATCAAGCCTACTACTACTCGCAACTTTTATGCGCGGTCGGCTTATGGGTAAAAAATGAAACACACCTACCCTTAAAGAGAAAACCCGCGCTAGTCGCGGGTTTTTTTATACCTGGGAGAGCGCAAACAGCAAATAAAAAGAGAAAGGAACAGATTATGAGCAACAACGTGATTATTTTTGATACCACATTGAGAGATGGCGAACAGGCATTGCAAGCAAGCTTAAGCGTAAAAGAAAAGTTACAAATTGCTTATGCCTTAGAGCGTTTAGGTGTGGATATCATTGAAGCGGGCTTTCCTGTTTCTTCTCCAGGTGATTTTGAATCAGTGCAAACTATTGCACGTGAGATCAAAAATAGCCGTATTTGTGCATTAGCACGCTGCGTTGATAACGATATTGATGTTGCAGCAGAGTCTTTAAAAGTCGCAGAAGCTTTTCGTATCCACGTATTCTTGGCGACCTCGGCATTACATGCTGAACATAAATTGAAGAAATCGTTCGAAGATATTATTGAAATGGGTGTGAATTCCATAAAACGTGCTCGCCGTTATACCGATGATGTGGAGTTTTCTTGTGAAGATGCCGGTCGTACTCATATTGATAATTTATGTCGGATCGTAGAAAGCGCCATTAATGCTGGGGCAACCACAATTAATATTCCTGATACTGTAGGTTATACAACACCTTATCAATTCGGTGGCATTATCACCAACTTATTTGAGCGAGTACCTAATATTGATAAAGCAGTTATCTCTGTCCATTGTCATGATGATTTAGGCATGGCTGTTGCTAATTCGATTACTGCAGTACAAGCAGGTGCAAGACAAGTTGAAGGTACTATTAATGGGTTAGGTGAACGCGCAGGTAACTGTGCATTAGAAGAAGTTATCATGGCAATAAAAGTCCGTGAACAAATGATGAATGTTCAAACACGCATTAATCACAAAGAAATTTATCGTACCAGTCAATTAGTCAGCCAATTATGTAATACACCTATTCATGCTAATAAATCGGTTGTCGGCTCCAATGCATTCGCCCATTCATCAGGTATTCACCAAGATGGCGTACTGAAAAACCGTGAAACCTACGAAATCATGACACCTGAATCAATTGGATTAAAAGAAGTGCAATTAAACTTAACTTCTCGTTCTGGCCGAGCTGCAGTCAAACATCGTATGGAAGAAATGGGGTATCGAGAAAAAGATTATAACTTAGATAATTTATATGCAGCCTTCTTACGTTTAGCAGATAAAAAAGGCCAAGTCTTTGATTATGATTTAGAGGCATTAGCATTTATTGGTCAGCAACAACAAGAGCCAGATGAATTTGTTATGAACTATTTTAATACTCAATCTGGTTCATCAACTGTTGCCACCGCAAGTGTCAGCATTACACATGGTGATAAAGAAATTACTGAAGCAGCAACCGGTAATGGCCCCGTAGATGCAGTATATCAAGCAATATCCCGTGCAACGGGTTACCCATTAAAGTTAGTAACTTACCAATTAACAGCCAAAGGTGAAGGTAGAGATGCTTTAGGACAAGTTGATATTGTCGTTGAGTATCAAGGCCGTAAATTTCATGGAATGGGGTTAGAAACAGACATAGTTGGTTCATCCGCCAATGCCATGATCCACGTTATCAATAGTATTTGGCGCTCAGAGCAAGTCGAAATAGAAAAACGCAAACAACATACAACACAAGAAGCGGTTTAATTATGTCAAAAAATTATCATATTGCAGTATTACCCGGAGATGGTATTGGTCCTGAAGTTATGGCTCAAGCACACAAAGTGATGGATGCCATAAGTGAGCGTTTCTCACTCAATATCACTACAAAAGAATATGATATCGGTGGTATTGCCATCGATAATCATGGCACACCATTACCAGCAAATACCTTAGCAGGTTGCGAGCAAGCCGATGCTATTTTATTTGGTTCTGTCGGTGGCCCTAAGTGGGAGCATTTACCCGCTAATGAACAACCTGAACGTGGTGCGTTACTGCCTTTACGCAAACATTTTAAATTGTTCTGCAATTTACGCCCTGCTCGCCTATATGAAGGTTTAGAAGCTTATTGTCCATTACGTGCTGATATTGCACAGCGTGGCTTTGATATTTTGTGTGTACGTGAATTAACAGGCGGTATCTATTTTGGTCAACCTAAAGGCCGTGAAGGCGAAGGTGCTCAAGAACGCGCTTTTGATACTGAAGTTTATCATCGTTACGAAATCGAGCGTATTGCCCGTTTTGCATTTGAATCAGCGCGTAAACGTCGCCATAAAGTAACGTCTATTGATAAAGCGAACGTTTTACAAAGCTCTATTTTATGGCGTGAAGTCGTAACTGGTATTGCCAAAGAATACCCAGATGTTGAAATTCAGCATATGTATATCGATAACGCCACAATGCAGTTAATTAAAGATCCATCTCAGTTTGATGTATTACTGTGCTCCAATATTTTTGGCGATATTTTATCTGATGAATGCGCCATGATCACTGGTTCAATGGGGATGTTACCATCCGCAAGCGTTAATGAAGAACGCTTTGGCTTATATGAGCCAGCTGGTGGTTCAGCACCAGATATTGCAGGTAAAAATATCGCTAACCCGATTGCACAAATTTTGTCGGCTGCATTATTACTGCGTTACAGCTTTAATGAAGACAAAGCGGCCCAAGCCATTGAAGATGCTATCACTCAAGTATTAGCAGAAGGCTATCGTACCGCAGACTTAGCGGGAGATGGTAACGCAATTACAACGACAGAAATGGGTGATCGTATCACTCAATATATTCGTGAAGGGGCATAACATGGGTAAAACATTATATCAAAAAATCTATGATGCACATGTTGTCAGAGAAGTGAGTGATGAAACACCGATTTTATATATCGATCGCCATTTAGTGCACGAAGTGACATCACCTCAAGCCTTTGATGGATTAAGAACAAAAGGTCGTCCTGTTCGTCAACCCAATAAAACCTTTGCAACGATGGATCACAACGTATCAACACAGACTAAAGATATTAATGCTTGTGGTGATATGGCGAGAATTCAAATGCAAGAGTTGATGAAAAACTGCCAAGAATTTGGCGTTACGCTGTATGACTTAAACCATCCATATCAAGGGATTGTTCACGTAATGGGGCCAGAACAAGGCTTAACCTTGCCCGGAATGACGATTGTTTGTGGTGATTCACATACAGCAACTCATGGTGCTTTTGGCTCATTAGCTTTTGGGATCGGCACATCTGAGGTTGAACACGTTTTAGCAACTCAGACGTTAAAACAATCACGAGCTAAAACATTAAAAATTGAAGTTCAAGGCAAGACTGCCATTGGGATCACCGCAAAAGATATCGTATTAGCGATTATTGGCAAATTAGGTAGTGCTGGTGGTACTGGTTATATCGTCGAATTTGCAGGTGAAGCTATTGAAGCCTTAAGCATGGAAGGTCGAATGACTTTATGCAATATGGCAATTGAAATGGGTGCTAAAGCAGGTTTAGTGGCGCCTGATGACACCACTTTTGCTTATTTAAAAGGTCGTCAATTTGCCCCTAAAGACCAATCATGGGATGAGGCTGTTGCTTATTGGAGAACCTTAAAGTCTGATGATGATGCCACTTTCGATGCCACTGTCACGATTAATGCTGCCGACATTGCACCACAAGTTACATGGGGTACCAACCCAGGGCAAGTTATTGCTATTGATCAAATCGTACCGTTATTAGATAGCTTTAATGATCCTGTTGAACGCGCTTCTGCTGAAAAAGCCTTGGCATATATGGGATTAAGTGAAGGCGTTAATTTAACAGATGTCGCTATTGATAAAGTCTTTATTGGCTCTTGTACAAACTCACGCATTGAAGATTTACGTGCTGCAGCTGAAATCGCAAAAGGCCATAAAGTTGCATCCCATGTTCAAGCTATTGTTGTTCCGGGATCAGGGCCGGTTAAAGCACAAGCTGAAGCCGAAGGTTTAGATAAAATCTTTATTGAAGCAGGTTTTGAATGGCGTTTACCGGGTTGTTCGATGTGTTTAGCTATGAATAACGATCGATTAAATCCGGGCGAACGTTGTGCATCCACCAGCAACCGTAACTTTGAAGGACGTCAAGGCCGTGGAGGCCGAACACATTTAGTCAGTCCTGCAATGGCAGCAGCTGCGGCAATTAATGGCCATTTTGCAGATATCCGTACATTTGCAGTGGCATCCTAAAGGAGAACATGATGAATAAATTTACTCAACATACGGGTATTGCGGTTCCTTTAGATGCAGCAAACGTTGATACCGATGCCATTATTCCTAAGCAATTTTTACAAAAAGTCACTCGTACTGGCTTTGGTAAGCATCTGTTTCATGATTGGCGATTCTTAGATGATGAAGGTACTCAGCCTAATCCAGCTTTTATTTTGAATCAGCCTATTTACCAAGGCGCTTCTATTTTATTAGCACGAGAAAACTTTGGGTGTGGATCATCTCGTGAACATGCTCCTTGGGCATTAACAGATTATGGTTTTCACGCCGTTATCGCCCCTAGTTTTGCTGATATTTTTTACGGCAATTCATTTAATAACCAACTGTTGCCAATCAAATTAAGTGACAATGAAGTTTCACAATTATTTGATTGGGTGAAACAACACACAGGTACCCCTATTACTGTCGATTTGGTGGCACAAGAAGTCAGAGCCGGTGAATTATGTTTCTCTTTTGAAATCGATTCATTTCGCCGTCATTGCATGATTGAAGGATTAGACAGTATTGGATTAACGCTACAACACCAAGATGACATTAGTGCTTACGAGGCAAAACAACCTGCCTTTATGCGCTAATAAAGACAATTTCTTACCTTCTTCTACTTTCTGTGATGTTTACTTTGTCATTCTTGCCGTAAATTCGTTTACGGTTTTTTTTTATCTCAATAAATAGCCAATAAAAAAGCCAGTGATCAATTATCACTGGCCGGCAATCACCGAATGCTCAAATGGGGGAGTCTGTCAGTATTCATAATTTGTGATAACTAACATGAGAGCTAACTTTAAACACAAACATTATCGGTCTAATATAAGGAAATTAAAATTGATCACTTTATTAAGGGATTTCCTCTTTTATGACTACACCCCGCTTAGAGTTACAATTTATTCGCCTATGGCAAGCCTTTCAGGGAAAAACATCTGAAACTACCTTACAAGAATTAGCACAAACGCTACATTGTACGCGCCGTCATGTCCGTTCTTTATTAAATAAAATGCAAGAAATAGGCTGGATAAATTGGCAAGCAGAAGTAGGTAGAGGCAAAAAGTCCACATTGAGTTTTCAATCTAATGCGCAGGAAATTCAACAAAATCGTGCTGAGCGATTAATAAAAGAGAACGATATTGAAAAGCTTGTTGCACTAATGGGTGACAAAGACTCCGTGCGCCAAATGGTGCTCTCTCAAATTGAAAAAAGTTTTCATCCTGGTCAACAGTTACTTCGGATTATTTACTATCGTCCTTTTAGAAATTTATTGCCAGGAACGCCTTTAAGGCGATCTGAATTACATTTAATGAGTCAAATATTTAATTCTCTGGTGTATTTAAAAGAGGAAAATGGGGAAGTTGAAGCAGAATTAGCTCACCATTGGCAAATGATCACAGAGCAACATTGGCGATTTTATTTACGCCCTTCTATCTACTTTCATCATGGTCGCGAGCTTACTTTTGAAGATATCAGCACTTCCTTAATGCGTATGAAGCACTGTAATCCACTTTATGCACATATAGAACGTATTTCCTCACCTCAACCTTATGTGCTTGATATTTTCTTAAACGAAGCGGATAAACAATTTGCTACATTATTAGGGAGCCCTCAAGCTGTTATTTTGCCACAAGAATGGGCATCACTCTCAGACTTTGCACAGCACCCAATAGGAACAGGTGCTTATCAAATCATGGCTAATGATCAGCATAAACTGCAAATCAAAGCCTTTAGTCGCTATTTTGGGTTACGAGCATTATTAGATGAAATTGATATATGGGTTGTACCTGAACTGAATAAAAAAATGGTCTGTTCAACCATTCATTTAACAGATGATGATACAAACAAAGATTCACTGGAAAGTCGTAAAGAGGAAGGATGTTATTTTTTACTTTACGATAGTCGCTCAGCACAATGCCAGCAAATAGAAATAAGAGAGTGGTTAAGCAGTGTATTAACTCCAGTTAATATGCTGACACATTGCGATCCTTTCTATCAACGCCATTGGTCTCCTGCTTATGGTTTACTACTTCATTGGCATCACAGTAAATTAATACGTCAACATCCCAAACCTGCATCATTAACCAAACTGACTGTCACACTCTATAAAGAGCATCATGAATACAGCACTATCGCTGAACTCATCAAAAATATTTTATCTCTGTATGGTATTGAGCTCACCATTCAAGTTCTTGATTACGAACAATGGTATTACGGCCAGGCAGAAAGTGATATCTGGTTAGCAACGGTAAATTTCTATAAACCTTTAGAATTTTCTATTTTCGCTACTCTTTATGAATTACCTCTTTTTCATCACTGTTTAGGGCGTTCATTTACACACGAGCTCTCTTTATGGCATCAAAAAAAGCTACCACTAGAAGAGTGGTGTCGTCAGTTAACACACAATATTTGGCTTTATCCTTTATTCCACCATTTACTTGAGTTACAAGGAGAAAGAACCATACGTGGTGTCAAAATGAATACTTTTGGTTGGTTTGATTTCAAATCAGCATGGTTCACACCCGATATTGAGCCACAGTAACCAGAATAAGAGATAACGAACTTTTTCATCGTCATGATTGTGACGATTTAAGTTAATTCACAGAAAACTTGAAAGTTATAAACACCCACATAAATGCTTAGGGGATTTATTCACTTTTTCTGTGGATATCTATGTGAAAAAGAGTGAGATAATCAGGGTATAGTTTTTATATCATAAAAAAGGCTGTTGATATAAATTTTAAAATATCACTTATAATTCAAATTAGTAGCTAGTTTTTAATGCCTATTTCAGCGATTAGATAAAACAATTAAAAGACTCACCGCCTTAAATCGTACAAAAAACAATCACAGGATGTTTTATCCACAGGTTATGCCGATTAGTTAGACAAAATAGGATTATTTTGAGGAATATCTGCAAAAGTCAAGGCTGTAAATCAGAACAGTGATCTCACTTTCTGTGAGTTATCCCATAAAGCTGTGGATAACCTAGTGTAAAAGCCTGTTTATGATTTCAGGATAACCGTGCACAACTTGATATTATAAATTTCAATTGAAGGATTAACTCAAAAAAATGATGATATATCATGCTATTATGATTTAAATAAAATAAAGTGAAATACATTATCAACAACCTTTTTTTTCTGTCTATTTTTTAAACAAGAAGATGATAACTATGTTTACGCCACCTGTAGCACCTGAAAATGAGCAAGTTTTATTTGAGCGGGCAAAAGCCCTAGCAGGTTATACATTTGGTGAACTTGCTGCTTTTGCACAATTGCCTATTCCTGCCAACCTAAAAAGAGATAAAGGCTGGGTAGGAATGTTGTTAGAATATTATTTAGGTGCAAGTGCAGGCAGTAAACCCGAACAAGATTTCAGTGAATTGGGTATTGAACTTAAAACAATCCCGATTGACAGACTAGGTATGCCTTTAGAAACCACCTTTGTCTGTGTTGCTGCATTAACAGGTAATAGTGGTATTACATGGGAAAACAGCCATGTAAAACGTAAGCTCTCTAGAGTCTTATGGGTTCCTGTTGAAGGTGAAAGGGAAATACCATTAGCACAACGTCGTGTCGCTTCTCCGTTACTTTGGAGCCCTAATAGTCTGGAAGAAGAACTCTTACGCCATGATTGGGAAGAGTTAATGGATATGATTGTGCTGGGTAAAGTAGAAAGTATTACTGCACGCCACGGACAAGTGTTACAAATCCGTCCAAAAGCCGCAAACAGTAAAGCATTAACAGAAGCTATTGGTGAAGATGGAAAACGTATTATGACCTTACCCAGAGGCTTCTATTTGAAAAAGAATTTTACCGCCCCGCTGCTGGCACGGTATTTTCAGCTTTGATTTCGTTATAAATCGCTCGCAATAAATAACCCTGTGTCATTCTTTTAAATCACACAGGGTATTGATAAATAACTTTTTATTTTATTGATTAACGATAAACAATACCGCCATCAGTTAAAATTGCTTGGCCTGTAATATAGTCAGAATCATCACTTGATAAGAAAACAACGAGGGCAGCAACATCATCAGGGGTTTGAGCACGACCCAATGCAATACCTTCAACATATTTCTTATAGGTTTCGCCTTTTGGTGCTCCAGTTATCTCAGCAAATCGCTCATCAATTTCAACCCACATATCTGTGCCTACAATACCTGGGCAGTAAGCATTTACAGTAATACCAGCACTAGCATACTCTTTTGCTGCGGCTTGTGTCAGCGCACGTACAGCAAACTTAGTTGCGGAATAAACACCTAACATTGCAAAGCCATCGTGTCCTGCAATAGAAGAAGCATTAATAATTTTACCTTTATGACCTAATGCTTTAAATTTCTCTGATGCTGCTTGGATCCCCCACATGGTGCCATTTACGTTAATTTTGAAGATCCTATCCATATCTTCAGGTGTTACGTCAGCCAGAGGCTTAACTTGGGCAATACCTGCGTTATTGATCATCACATCAAAGCCACCTAATGCCTTTTCAGCATGTTCAACAGCAGCAAAAACTTCATCACGATGACTAATATCTGCAGCAAAAATTGTTGTTTTACGTCCGAGAGCTTCAATTTCTTTTGCAACATCCGCTAACTTATCTGCTTTCAAGTCAACCAGAGCAATATCAGCACCTTCTTTTGCTAAACGCAATGCAATGCCACGGCCAATTCCCTGAGCAGCGCCTGTAACTAAAATTACTTTACCATTCAAAGCCATTGTCTTTCTCCTGAATATTTACAGATGAAAAAGCTCTTCTAAAAAAGAACTTTGTTAATAGATTAACAGTAGCAATTAAACAGGCGGGTGACAAAATAACGATCATTCGCTAGTAAACTCAATAATAGCGATCAAACACTCTGTAAATAATTATCATTTAGAATAAGTGCTCAATAAATGATAAAATAAGCACTAAAAAGAGCAGAAAAGGCATTTGAGAAGTAAGTTTATTTATTAGCAAAAAATGCTTAACTTATTCATAGATAGAAGAAAAATAGAAATAGAAATAGAAAAAGCGATACCTACAAGATATCGCTTTATCTTTATTTTCTGGGGTTAACAGAAATTATTTTTTTGTTGCTTGCAGATATAACATATCAAGTGCAATTGTAGCTCCAGCAAGTGCTGTAATATCAGATTGATCATAAGCTGGAGAGACTTCAACTAAATCCATACCGACGATATTTAACGGTTGTAATGCACGTAAGATCTTCAGTGCTTTATCGGTTGTTAAGCCACCGACGACTGGTGTTCCTGTTCCAGGTGCAAATGCAGGATCAAGACAATCAATATCAAAAGTCAGGTAAACAGGTAAATCACCAACAATTCCTTTGATCTGATCGACAAGATCAGTCACACCACGATCGTTAACTTGTGCAGCATCTAACACGGTAAAGCCGTTATCACTGTCATGCTCGGTACGAATACCAATTTGAACAGAATGATTAGGATCGATTAATTCTTCATTAGGTGCATGGAAGAACATGGTACCGTGATCAAATTTACTGCCATTACCATAAGTATCGGTATGCGCATCAAAATGGACTAATGCCATTTTGCCAAAATGTTTAGCATGAGCACGTAGTAAAGGTAATGTGACAAAGTGGTCACCACCAAAGGTTAAACATTTTTTACCTGCGGCTAATAGCTTCTCTGTATGAGCTTGTAGTTTATCGCTCATATCTTGTGCATCACCGAAATTAAAAACTAAGTCACCACAATCGACAACGTTTAAGCGCTCACGCATATCAAAATCCCAAGGCCAGCGGTTTCCTTCCCACGCTAAATTGGTTGAGATTTGGCGGATAGCGCCTGGTCCATGACGAGTTCCCGCACGACCCGATGTTGCCATATCGAAAGGTACACCCGTAATAACCCAATCCGCATCACTACTATAAGGCTGAAAATTCAGTGGAAAACGTAAAAAACCAAATGCATTAGAGATCAATGAATTATCAGTCTCATTACCTAACGTACTATTTTTCATGCTATTACCTCTGTCACTTATTTTAAATAAGTAACATACAAATCAATATGATAGATAAAGAGTGATGTTTAATAACATCACTCCTGCATTGGAAAATTAAGAATTACTCTTCTTCTTCCAGATACGTATAACCGTATAAGCCACTTTCAAATTCAGTCAGGAATTGTTCTTGCAACGCTTCATCTAACTGTGCATTTTTTACTTGGGTACGGAAACGATCTAACAACACCGTTGGATTTAACTTAACGTACTGAAGCATATCGGCAACGGTATCGCCCTCTTCGCTTTGGACGTAAGTAAGATTACCTTTTTCATCAAGATAAACGTCAACAGCAGCAGTATCACCAAATAAATTATGCATATTGCCTAAAATTTCCTGATAAGCCCCAACCATAAAGAAGCCAATCATAGGCGGGTATTCAGGATCATAAGCTGGCATAGGCATCGTTGTTTCAACGCCATCACCATCAACATAATGGTCAATAATACCATCTGAGTCACACGTAATATCGAGTAGTACCGCACGACGATCCAGTGGTTTATCTAACCCTTCAATCGGTAATACAGGAAATAATTGATCAATACCCCATGCATCAGGCAAAGATTGGAATAATGAGAAGTTAACATAGAACTTATCTGACATACGTTCTTGTAACTCATCGATAATCGGGCGATGAGCACGATTACTTGGATCTAAATCATATTGGATACGACGACAGATATTTAAATATAACTCTTCTGCCCATGCACGCTCTGTCAGGCTTAACATGCCATGAACATATTGAGTATGCACATCATGCAAGTCTAATTGGCTATCATGCAACCATTCACGTAATGAACGACTATGCCCTTTGGTTTGCATCTCTTCCCATGTTTCCCAAAGGCTAGCGATTGGTCTTGCTGCATCTTCCTCCGGTGGCGTAATCGCGGTAAATTCATTACGCTCAACACCAATGACATTAGAAATCAATACGGTATGATGTGCAGTTAACGCACGGCCTGATTCGGTAATTACGGTTGGATGTGGTAAATCATTTTCATCACACGCATCACCAATTGCCCAAATAACATTATTTGCATATTCATTAAGGCCATAGTTAACCGAGCAATCAGATTGTGAACGAGTGCCTTCATAGTCCACACCTAGCCCGCCACCCACATCAAAATATTGAATATTCACACCTAATTTGTGCAACTCAACATAGAAACGAGCAGACTCACGAACACCGGTTGCGATATCACGGATATTCGCCATCTGAGAGCCTAAATGGAAATGCAGTAATTGCAGACTCTCTAAGCGATCAGCTTGACGTAACATATCAATTAATTGCAGAACTTGTGTCGCAGCTAAACCAAATTTTGATTTTTCACCACCACTTGCCTGCCATTTGCCTGATCCTTGAGAAGCAAGACGAGCGCGAACGCCTAAACGAGGAATAACCTCTAAACGTTCAGCTTCTTCAAGTACCATTTTTATCTCAGACATTTTCTCAATCACTAAGAAAACTTTATGCCCAAGCTTTTCGCCTGTGAGTGCTAAGCGAATATACTCACGATCTTTATAACCATTACACACAATCACAGAGCTTGTCATATTGGCATGAGCAAGCACGGCCATTAATTCAGCTTTAGAACCAGCTTCTAAACCTAAAGGCTCTCCTGCATTGACTAATGACTCAATAACACGGCGTTGTTGGTTAACTTTGATTGGGTAAACTAAAAAATAGTCACCTTTATAACCATAAGATTCACGCGCACGATGAAACGCCGCATTAATCGAACGTAAGCGATGCTGTAGAATTTGAGGAAAACAAAAAAGTGCAGGTAAGCGCAGATGTGATTGCTCTTCTTGAACCCGTTTAACCAATTCAGTTAAATCAAAAGTGGCATCAGGAACATCAGGATTAGGGCAAACGCTAATATTTCCCCGATTGTTCGCTAAATAGTAACCGCCACCCCAATATGCAATATTATAGGTCTGCTGCATCTTACGAGCGATGTTATCATTCATGACATTCTCCTTAGGGAGTATGAGTTTATACCTTGCCTGTCACTATAGTAGTCAATAATTTATTGAAAATCTGAAACGACTGATAAATAACAGTTGGAAGTAATGACTCACTATATATTTTTATATGATTATCCAGCTATTCGCCGGACATAATAGTAGAAAGTTCTTGAGTTAACCTATAACGAGTTAACACAATCACCTATTGGCAAGTAACAGACAACTTCGCTCTAAAGAGAAAGAGCTCAGAGAGGAAATCACTCTAGATATACTACGTGTATAGTATTGACGAGTGCTGTTTTGGTTTTTGAAAAGACTAACCTGTAGACAATGGATCATTACCCATTCACTCCACACATGGCTTAAACCTATAAGCCATTTCCCTAACAGAGAAACAGAATTAGAAATTCTGCGGTTTACACTGTGTTCAGATTTCACAGTAACCGCGAGTTTATACCTGTAGTTAACATAAAATGCAAAAGCAAAATGCACAAAAACCTTTTTTTTCTTATTTTCGATCTTTTATCATCAGAAAATAGCACACAATAAAAAACAAGATTAACTGTTTGATTCTATTTTATCCCTATATTTGATTAAAAAAAGCTGGAATTAAAGAGAGAAGAGTCATAAAATAGACGTCTAGATGTTAAAACATCCATCCTTAAACCGTTTGTATTAAGGTAACGAGATATAATGACTACACACCTATTTACTTCTGAATCAGTCTCAGAAGGTCATCCAGATAAAATTGCAGATCAAATTTCTGATGCTGTTCTGGATGCAATTTTAGAACAAGATCCAAAAGCGCGCGTTGCCTGCGAAACTTACGTTAAGACAGGCATGGTTATGGTAGGCGGAGAAATTACCACCAAAGCTTGGGTCGATATCGAAGAAATTACACGTAATACCGTTCGTGAAATCGGTTATACCAGTTCTGATATGGGCTTTGATGCTAATTCCTGCGCAGTTATCAGTGCGATTGGTAAACAATCACCAGATATCAACCAAGGTGTTGACCGAGCTGATCCTTTAGAACAAGGTGCTGGTGACCAAGGTTTAATGTTTGGTTATGCAACAAATGAAACTGACGTATTAATGCCAGCACCAATTACTTATGCTCACCGCTTAGTTCAGCGTCAAGCACAAGTACGTAAAAGTGGCACTTTACCTTGGTTACGCCCTGATGCGAAAAGCCAAGTTACCCTCCAATACGACAACAATAAAGTTGTTGGTATTGATGCGGTTGTATTATCAACTCAGCATTCTGAAGATATTTCACAAAAAGACCTGCATGAAGCGGTGATGGAAGAGATCATTAAACCTGTTCTGCCAGCAGAATGGTTAAATGAGCAAACTAAATACTTCATCAACCCAACGGGTCGTTTTGTTATCGGTGGCCCAATGGGTGACTGTGGTTTAACAGGTCGTAAAATCATTGTCGATACTTACGGCGGTATGGCCCGTCACGGTGGCGGTGCTTTCTCTGGTAAAGATCCATCGAAAGTAGACCGTTCAGCAGCTTATGCCGCACGTTACGTTGCTAAAAATATCGTTGCTGCTGGTTTAGCAGACCGTTGTGAAATTCAAGTTTCTTATGCAATCGGTGTGGCAGAGCCAACATCAATTATGGTAGAAACATTTGGTACTGAAAAAGTCCCAACAGCACAACTTATTCTGTTAGTACGTGAATTCTTTGACTTACGTCCTTATGGATTAATTCAAATGCTAGATTTACTGCATCCAATCTACCAAAAAACAGCGGCTTATGGCCATTTTGGTCGCCCTGAATTCCCTTGGGAAGCAACAGATAAAGCAGAAATCTTACGTGAAGCTGCGGGTTTAAAATAATCCTCTGCTATTAACATCACGCTATTAACTATTTGATAAAACCACATCTTTTGAGATGTGGTTTTTTATTGCTGTTCATTTTATTTCTAAATCTATAAAAAAAACCCCGCAATCAACACGGGGATCTCAAAAGGAGAAAACGAGAACATAGACTTATAATGAAATGATTTTCTATAACAAGTTAGTTAGGATAATTAATCCACTCACCTCCATTTAACTTGATATAAGACTGACCTTGATAATCAACCACAATGGTAGCTTGGTTTTCTGCAACATTGGCTGTTTGAGGTAATCCGCTGGCTAATGCATTCCAATCAATAGAAGATTGATTAAAAACATCACCATTCACATTACGAGAGATAAATTCAGACAAGGCCAAATAGCTACTTGGCTCTTCAACAATCACAGGTGGATAAAATTGTGCTCTATCTTTGATCCCTGTAAAACGAATACCGACAGGTACTGTGGTAATACTTTGACTAGGAATGTCTCTTAAACCTGACATCTGTGTTTTATCACCTAGTAAAGCGGCGCCATGTTCCGGCACAATGACTACCATCACTTTTCTTCCTTTTTTATCTAACTCATTCATAAAGTTATCTAAACTGTCTAATAAAGTGCTGGCTCGCTTACCGTAATCAGCGGTGTTATTTTCCCCTACAAAACGATTACCATCATGTAATGACACTAAATTCACAAACGTCACACTACGACTCTCATTTGATTGTTCACGTCCTTGCAACCAACGCATCAACGTCTCTTTGTCGTTATAAATTTTAGTGCCGTCAAAGGCCGTTATTTGATGAGAAAGATTCTCTTGATCTTGTAAGGCGATATTAAGATTACCAAGTTGCTGAACTTCTTGAAGATAATTGCCAAACTTCCCGTTATGATCGAGCACCAATTTCTTTGCAAAACCTAACGAAGATAAATTGTCCATTAACAAGCATTGTGTATCGGTCGGATCATATAAATCAGAATGGTGAGTTTGACCACAACTAGCACGTAATAATCTTAGTGATGCAGGGCCACTATAAGAAGATACGGTATTAAAGTGACTAAATAGCACATCAAAATTTCCCCAAATAGGATGCTCTTGTAGCCCTACAGCTGCGGCATCCGCTGTTGAAAGTGAACAAATATTAATAATTAAGATATCAAAAGGTTGAGCATCTGCAGACAACTGCACTGGGAATGGCGTTATACGTTTTTTCTCATAGCTATAAAATTGAGTTAACCAATCATCTAATACTTTATTATTAAACTGATGTTTTTGGGGAGGATAAAGTGTTCCCATTACTGTTTGTTCTACCGGTTTCGTAATAACTTCAGGCGCTACAGGTGTCACAGCTGGAGATCCAACAGTTGCGGGTAACACTTCAATTTCACTGGCTCTTTCACTACTTATCTCATTATTGACACTATTTTCTTGGGTAAAGCTATTGGCTGAAACAGCAGGTACCATACCTTGCGAAAAATGGGTAAACCCTCCAATATTTAACCAAAGGACCCCCGCAATGATAAAGACAGAAACCCTTACCCACTGCTCAATAAACAGGTAAGCCACCAGCAAAATAAAGGCAACACCGATCATTTTAATGTTGATAAAATTAACAGATAATTCAACAAGATAATCAAACGAAAACTGTTTAAGTTGTCCACCTTGCGCTAATACCGTTGAAAAGCTGGGCAACCATGTATCATGATAAAATAAAATGGCTCCGATAGGGATAGCAATCCAATTGCGCATTTTATGCCAAATGTTTTTAGGTAATGGAAACAATAAAAATGCGAGGAAAAGTAGATTACTAAAAGCATCAAAATTTAAATAACCATACCAAAGTAAAACAAACTTTAGTAAAAAATAGAAATTCCATGCTCCCAACCCATGCCAGTAATGTAAAAAATCGAATTGGGTTGAATTAGACTTGTTCATTTTGATTTCCTACTTATTAGTATAAATAAATCCAACTCGACAGTTATATGATGATTCATATCTGTCTTTTTATTACTTCTGATATTAAATTAACTACTAAATAAAGATATAAGAGAATATTTATTTAACCACTTAGTAAAAACCCTTAAATAAAAAAAACAAAAAAGAAATTAACCAGACGGATACTGGCCTCTTATATAAAAATAAAGATAATAATAAAAACCAACTTATTTAAGTCGGTATTAAAAGAAAACACTCAAGCTTCTATTTATATAATAGCCACTATTTTTAAAAATGGTGCATTATTTTCATTAATTAATAAAACACAGAGTTATCTTATTTTTATATTTCTAAACAAAAACAAAATAAGCAACAGATAAATAACAATTTAAAAACACCAACTACGATAAATAAATAATTCACTTAATATAAAAACATAAATAATCAAAAAGTGACTATCTAATAATAACTTTTTGATTAAAAATGATTAAGATCAATATACAATAATGAACATCATAATTAAATAATTTAATATATTGTTATAAACAGGCAATTTACAATTCTTTTTCTTTGCCTTATTTTGCAGTTAAACTCATTTGTTCATTATTTGAAAAGTCAATTATTAAAAAAACAAAATATAAATTAAAAAGAAAAACCAATAACCACCCATTACATAAAAAAGATAATAAATATCTATTTTATGTGTTTTTACGTAATTGAAATAATTATTTTTAAAGCATATTCTAAAATGGAAGTTTTAAATAATTAGTAAACAAGATTAATTAAACATTCTTTTGCCGGGAATTTAATCCTGGAAAGGATTTATTTTGTTTTTATCTAGAGGTTATTAATATGAAAAATGAAACTTTTATTAACTCAAATATAAAAATAGAAAAAAATAATCTAAATAAGGACATCGATAAATTAAAAAAATTATTTTCATTAAATAACTATCACTATCAGGATATTAATAAAGAAGAAGAAAATAGTGTGCTTATTTATCGATGGCCATTACTCAATGCATTTCATTACATGACTAAATGAGGCTAACTATGCCACTTATTGTACTAAAAGGGATACGAGGCGGAGTGGGTACAACATCCACTGCAATTGCTCTTGCTCGGCAATTTAACCAACAAAATAAAAAAGTGCTTATTATTGATAATTGCACTGAAAGTATTTTGTCTTATTATTTCCCTGCACAGCAAGAAATGACCACATTAAGTCAGGCATTATTGGCACAAACCCCTATAGAGGAGTGTCTTTTTAGCTATCGATCACACTATCAAGTTTTACCCTTTGGTTTTGTTAACACGAAGGATAATTTACTCTTACAGTTATCATTTTCAGCAAAACAGCATTTCAATCACTTTTTATCATCCTTTATTCAACTGCATCCAGACGCCATTATTTTAATGGACTTGCAACATACACAAGATACGTTATTTACCCCTTGGATAGAAAAAGCAGCTATTTTTTTCACTGTTGCAATGGCTGAAAGCAACTGCCATATCCGCCTAAATCAACATGAATTTAGTAAAAATGAGTACATACTCATTAATCAATTTCGAGCAACTAGCCAAGTTCACCAAGATTTTTATCAATTTTGGCAAACTACTTCTTTTCCCTTATGCCCAATGGTTCTTCATCGAGATGAGGCGTCATTAGAAGCCTGTGCCTCACGTTTACCTTTATATGATTATCGAGCCAATTGCATGTTAGTTGAAGAAATTACACAACTAACCCAATGGTGTATTCCGTTATTAGAGAGGAAAGAAGGACAGCCATAATGCCATCATCTTTCGATGCCAAGCAAAAAACAGAAAAGAATGTGCCACAACACATTCTTATTCGTTATTACAAATTCTATCGCCATAACGGAGCCTCTCGTAGTGCAGCCATTGTTAACGAGCTATTTATCGGCATTATGTGGATTTTTTTACGAATGGAATCACCTTTTTGGCGAAAAATAGCTAGAAAACAGCGTGAGTTATTTCCTCATATTAACCCTCGTTGCCCTAAAATTTTCGATCCCTTACGCTATTTATTACAAAGTATTTGGCTGACATGTCATTACATTGGGTATTTATTGGTAAAGAAACCAACTCAGTTTATTTCCCATATCCGAAACCTATACAAAAAATTCTTTGTTCAGGTTTCACCTATTGCAATTGAAATCATTCAACACAAGAAAAAAAACACCCCCATTTGGCAATATTTGCTTTACTCTGCCATTGCTGTTTTAGCTATTTTCTTTATTTTACTGAGTATTACCCAGCCATTTGATCTCACTTTCCAATTTGTTTTTGTCATTGTTCTTTGGTTAGTAGCTTTGGCGATCCGTGAGATCCCTGGTCGCTTGGCCTCCATTGCCATGATTATGTTGGCACTCACCATTGCATGTCGATATATCTGGTGGCGTTATCAATCTACGCTGTATTGGGTTGATAATTTTAGTCTTTTTTGCGGTTTACTGCTGTTACTTGCTGAAACTTACGCATGGTGTGTGCTATTTCTCAGCTTTATGCAATGTATTTGGCCACTGCATAGAAACCCAGTTTCTATGCCTGAAGATATTACAAAATGGCAAAGTGTCGATATTTTTATCCCCACCTATAACGAAGATCTGCAAGTGGTTAAACCCACTATTTATGCCAGCTTAAATTTAGATTGGCCTAAAGATAAACTCTCTATTTATTTACTTGATGATGGTAATCGCCCTGAATTTAAAGCATTTGCACAAGAAGTGGGTATTCGTTATATCGCACGTGAAAAACATGACTTTGCCAAAGCAGGTAATATCAATCATGCATTAACACACGCAACAGGTGAGTTTGTCGCTATCTTTGACTGTGACCATATTCCAACACGTTCATTTTTACAATTTACGATGGGTTGGTTTTTAAAAGACGAAAAAATGGCATTAGTACAAACACCTCACCATTTTTTCTCACCCGATCCATTTGAACGTAACTTAGGCAATTTCCGTGAAACACCAAATGAAGGCACACTATTTTATGGTTTAGTTCAAGATGGAAATGATACTTGGAATGCGGCATTTTTCTGTGGCTCTTGCGCAGTTATACGCCGCACAGCACTAGATGAAATTGGCGGTATTGCTGTTGAAACTGTCACCGAAGATGCGCATACCTCATTACGTTTACATCGCCATGGTTGGCGATCTGCCTATATCCGTATACCACAAGCTGCTGGGCTAGCAACTGAATCATTATCAGCACATATAGGGCAACGTATTCGATGGGCAAAAGGTATGGTACAAATATTTCGCCTCGATAATCCTCTATTCGGTAAAGGACTGAGCATTCCTCAACGCCTCTGTTATTTAAATGCCATGTTGCATTTTTTCTCAGGCATTCCTCGTATGATTTTCTTATTAGCCCCTCTGACATTTCTTATTTTTCACGCCTATATCATTTATGCGCCTGCTATCGCTATCGCCTTATACGTTGTGCCATATTTGATCCACATATCTCTGGCAAGTGCGAAATTACAAGGTGCTTATCGCCACTCATTTTGGGGTGAGGTCTATGAAACAATTTTAGCGTGGTACACCACTAGACCTGTATTAAGCACACTATTTTCCCCATATAAAGGCAAATTCAACGTCACTGAAAAAGGCGGAGTGATGGAAGAAGGGTTTGTTGATTGGAATATTAACCGCCCTTACTTAATCTTTTTCAATCTCAATTTATTGGGCATTTTATTTGCTTTTTGGCGTATAGCAACTGGCGATCCTGACGAAGTTTGGGCTGCTGTCATGTGTTTATTATGGGTTTGCTATAACCTTGTCTTACTAGGTGTTGCAATTGCCGTTTCTGTTGAAACTAAACAACAACGCCGTTTCCCTCGCGTTAGAGTCAAGGTTCCGGCTATGTTGTTGTTAAACAACGGAGCTCTATACAGATGCTATCTCTATGATTTCTCTGATAATAGCTGCGCTATTTTATTGCCTGATAATGTCACTCTCTCTTTACCTCAAAATGAAAATATCACGCTACTGTTGAGCCAAAATCAGCGAGAGCATGCTTTTAAAGCCAATATTTCACGTATAGATGGACAAATTATTGGGTTGCAACTACTTGAAATGACCACGCAAAAAGCCATTGATTTTACAGCTTGTACCTTTGATAGAGCTGATACCTGGGCTGATTGGCAACACGATCTTCCTGTGGATAAACCTTTAAATAGTCTAAAAAATATTATTTTCATCAGCATGCAAGGCTATAACACCTTGTTAAAACGAGCACCTTACTTTATTTATGCCACTTTCCGCCTACTTGGCCTCTTTTTGCTGTGGCTTTCATCTTTACTCCCTCAACACGTTAATGTTTCAAAAATATTGCATCAGTCTTAAAGGAAAACTCCGTTTTTTGGGAATTTATTAATAAACAATAAGATCATTGGGTAACAATAATGAAAAAACGTTTTCTCATACTTGCCTTATTTATGCTGACTTCTTCAGTTCATGGAGATGAAACGCAAGAAGTGCAAACGAATACTTCAGTGCCACCGGTCACAATAACTGAAGCAACATCTGAAATTATTTCTCAAGCAGAACCAGTAAATACACCATTGTCATCTGGTGATATAACACCTTCTGTACGTCAAAAAATACTGAAATTTGCAAATACAGCCCCTAGCTATGGCGCTATTCATTTAACCGGAGTCAGCCCAGATGGCTATTTAGAATTTGGTGTACGGAGTGATGAATATGTTTCAAAGGCGACCCTAGATTTAGAATTCACTCCTTCGCCGTCTTTACTCCCTGTCGAGTCTCATCTTAATGTCTATTTAAACGATGAAATGATGGGGGTTATTACTCTAAAACCAGAAGATTTAGGTAAGAAAAATCAGATTACCCTACCGATTGATCCACTTTTCATTCAAGATTTTAACCATATAAAACTCTCTTTTATTGGTCACTATCGTGAAATTTGTGAAAACCAAGCCAATACTACGCTTTGGCTTGACGTCAGTAAAAATAGTCAATTAAATCTGACCTTTCAGTCACTCCGTTTAAGTAATGAATTAGCGCATTTTCCTGAGCCATTCTTTGATAGTCGTGATTTCGGTTCAATAACTCTACCGATGGTTTTCAACCAATCACCTAACCTCACTCAACAAAAAGCGGCTGCAATACTCACCTCTTGGTTTGGTACTCAAGTCGATTGGCGTCAGCAAAATTATCCTGTGTATTACGATGCATTACCAAATCAACACAGTATTGTTTTTGCGACCAATAAACAAAAACCTGAATTTTTAAAACAGCATGCTGATGTTAATGCTCCCACTATCGAGATGCTGACACATCCAACAAATCCTTATATCAAATTACTTCTTATTATGGGACGTGATGATAATGATTTGATCACTGCTGTAAATGGCATCGCTCGTGGGCAAGTTATTTTTAGAGGAAATGTTGTCACTATCAATGAAGTAGAAAAGCTTATCCCTCGCGAGCCTTATGATGCACCCAAATGGGTACAATTAAATAAACCTATTTATTTTAATACGTTACAAGATTATGCAGGTCAATTGCAATCACGGGGATTAAAACCTAATCCGATTACGTTAAATATGACCTTACCACCTGATCTCTTTATGTTTAATAATACGGGATTACAAATGCAATTGCGTTATCGCTATACCGCACCTGCATTTCAAGATAATTCTCGCATGTCTATTTCAGTAAATGACCATTTTATTAAGTCCTATCCTCTCGAAAAAGATAAAAAAGACAATCTTGTCATTGCTTATTTACCGCTTATTCAAGGTTGGATTGAGCATAAAAATTTATTGAATATCCCTGCAGTAAAATTAGGTGAACGTAACCAAATTACATTTGCATTTGATTACACTAATCCAATACCGGGAGGTTCAGCTGACCAGTGTATTACTTATCAACCCGTTCCAAACGCTGTTGCTATTGATGATTTATCCAGTTTTAATTTTACAGGTGATTATCGACATTATATTGCCTTACCTGATTTACGTGTTTACAGCCACGCAGGCTTCCCGTTTAGCCGTTATGCCGACCTTTCTGAAACACTAATTTTTGTCAATCAGCAACCGTCACCGACGCAGTTATCGACTCTTTTGATCTCTACAGGGAATATTGGTGCTCAAACAGGCTACCCAGCGCTTAATGTTTCGCTAACTGATTCATTAGAAGAGCTGCAAAAAAGGGATGCCGACCTACTCCTCATTGGGACTATTCCACCCGCATTAAATAATGACAAACAGATGAACGTATTGATTGATAAGGCACGTAGTGAAATTACATTGCCTTCTCGTGAGATCAGTATATTTAGTCATACTAGCTATCAACCGACAGATAAACGTCCTGATAGTCGGATCTCATTGACCTCTAAGGGATCAATGGGCGCCATTATCGGATTCCAATCACCGTTCTTTTCACAACGTAGCGTGGTCGCGCTGTTAGCTGACAGTACCCAAGGTTACAAGCTATTAAATGAAGCTATTAGTGATAGCGGTAAACGTGATGCAATGCATGGCTCCGTGGTATTAGTCAGAGAATCTGGCGTTAATAGCTTACGTGTTGGTGATACATATTACGTAGGTTACTTACCTTGGTGGGAGGAAGTTTGGTATGTCTTTGCTTCTCACCCAGTCTGGCTTGGTTTAGCGGCAATCATCGGTATTATTCTTGTCTCTCTTCTTATTTGGCGAGCAATGAAAATAAGAAGCCAACGTCGTTTAGCGGCTAAGGACTAAGGCTATGTGGCATTTTGGTCACTCGCATCGACAATCTATTATTGCTCTCTTTGTGCTGACAGGCTTCTTGCCTGTCACACAAGCCAGTGAAGAAACAACTGAAGCCTTTTTGCAAGAGCAAGTTAGATTAGGGACATCCACAGGAAATGAAGCTTTAGTGGCTCAATCGCTACATCGTTTATCTTTAATTAAACCCAATGATCCTGATATCCTATTAATGCAAATTCAGTTTGCTGTAAAACAGAAAGACAGTGCAAAAACACAACTGTTATTTACTCAATTAGGCACTCAATTTCCACAATCAGAGCAATATCAGCGTGCAATAAAAACGTTATCATTAACAACAGATGAAAATCGGCAAAAACTACAAAGAGCCCAGCTTTATCGCACCGCTGGGCGTTATGATGATGCCTTAACTTTATACGATGAAATCTATCGGGGAATGCCACCTGATGAAACCTTAGCACTAGAGTATATCCAAGTGCTAATGCAATCCTCACTCGAGGATAAAATAGAGCGACTCAATCAGGTTTATCGTCAATACTCTCAAAATGCAAAAATAGCGAGTATTTATCAGCAACAAACAACGATGGCAACAACAAGTAGTATGGCAAGCATAAAGCCTAAATCTGATGTTTCGTCATTGCCTCTCGTTACATTGAAGCAAAAAGTACGCCAGCAGCCTGATAATGCTGATATTGTAGGTGCCTTGGGGATACGCTATTCTCGTGCTAATCAACGTGGTGCAGCAATTTATTATCTTTCTCAGGCGTTAAAATTAGCGCCAAATCATGATAATAGTGGTCAATGGCGAACAATGTTGCAGTCTAATCAATATTGGTATTTGCTTTCAAAAGCAGATGATGCCCTATTAAAACAAGATTATGAAACAGCTGAGCGCTATTTCAATCAACTTAATAAATTAAGCCCTTATGAAAGTGAACCTTATCTTGGCTTAGGTGATATCGCTGTCGCACAACGCCAATTGGAGATAGCGGAAAAACATTATTTACAGGCATTAAAATATCAACCCAATCATCCTGCCACTTTACATAGCTTAGCGAAGCTTTATCGCCAACAGTCCCATGAAAAGGCACAACAATTTATTTCCCATTTAACGCCAAGACAATATAAAAATTTAGCGGAAGATTATAGTTATATCATTTCTGGTATCAGACAAGATTTAGCTGCCGATGAAGAGCATAAAGAGCAATATCTAAGTGCCATTGAAAAACGTAAGGCGATCGCTAAAGATTATCCTAATGATGTTTGGAATATTTATCGTCTTGCTGATGATTTATTAATGACACAACAAACCAACGTTGCCGAAGAATATTTTAATCAATTAAATCGTCGTCTCCCTAATGACGCATCTCGCCTTTATGCTTATGCGCTATACCTGAACAAAACAGGCCGAGAAACACAGGCTCTTGATACACTAAAAATGATCCCTTTATCTCAACGTAGTGAAAGTATGAAAGCGTTAGATAGCCGATTACGTTCTGGTGAAATATTTGCACATGCTGAGTCTCTACGTGCAAAAGGACAAGAACAACAAGCCGTTGATTATCTTTTTGCTCATATTCCACCAGAGCAAAAAATACAGACTTATTTACTATTAGCCAATTGGGCTGAAGAACGAAATAACCTTGAACAAGCCTTAAGTTATTATCATACCGCACTCAATTTAGAGCCCAACAATGAAACTGCATTATTAGGCGCGACAGATATTGCCTTAGAGCAAGGGAAGAAAGCACAGGCAAAATATTATCTTGCTAAAATTGAAACCCTTTCACCCAACCAATTTAATAGCAATTCTCTTAGGCGCGTTGCTAATGCAGAAAAAGAGGTGGGTAATACAGAAAAAGCACAACATTACTTTGCGTATTTAACGCAACAAATCGAAAAAGAGCCGGATAGTGCTGATGCATTAGTGTTACGCGATATTGCACGTTTTCAGCGTGATGGACAACACCGTCAACAAGCCCACTATTATTATCAACAAGCCATGATCAAAGACGGAATAACAGATAGATTGCCCAACGATAATATTGAATACACCACATTAATGCGTAATGACGAAAAAGATAATTGGTTATCTCGAAGCTTACGTGCCGATGCAGAATCACTCTATCGCCAGCAAGAATGGCGTTTTACACTGGAACATGATTATTGGGGCTCTAGTGGAAGTGAAGGCTATTCAAAATTACGTGCTCACACTACGATGTTACAACTTGATCATCCTGTTTATGATGGCCGTTTTTTTTGGCGGGCAGATTTAGTCAATCTCAACAGTGGTAAACTTGGCACATCACCTTATGACTCTAAATTTGGAACTTGTTACCGTACAGGCTGCTTTCCTCTAGAGCAAAAAGCCTTTGGTGTCAGTCCTGCAATTGGTTGGGAAAATGAACAATGGCAGTGGGATCTGGGTACAACACCATTAGGTTTTGAAGTGACAGACTGGGTTGGTAAAATTGCCTATAGTCATGATCTTTTTAATGTTGGTTGGACACTTGATATTCATCGTCGCCCGGTTAATAGCTCTTTACTTGCTTTTGGTGGGCAAAGAGATATTTGGACAAACCAAACGTGGGGGGGGGTAAGAAGAACCGGTATCCGTTTGAGTGGAAGTTATGATCTTGGTGGAAAAGACGGTTATTGGGGGGAGATTTCTGTTGATAAACTCACTGGTAAAAACGTTGAAGATAATAGTAGTATCCGAGGTATGGGCGGCTACTATTACAAAGTTATCAATGAAAATAATCGTCGGGTTTCCGTAGGATTAAGTTCGATGCTTTGGCATTACGATAAAGATTTAAGTGGCTATACCTTAGGCCAAGGTGGTTATTATAGCCCTCAAAAATATGTTTCTTTGGGAATACCGATTAATTATCGTGAACGCACTGAAAACTGGTCTTGGGAATTATCAGGTTCTGTTTCTTGGTCCTACTCCCAAACTGATGACAGAAAACGCTATCCCTTACAAAATCTCGTCTCCGTCGATAAGTTTAATCGCTATATGAATGAACTTAGCCCCGAAGATCGAGAAGAAATGATGAAACTTTATTATCAAGAGCGCAATGCGGTTGATGAAGGTGACTCAGGTACTGGCGTTGGTTATACCGCAAGAGCATTAGTTGAACATCGCATTACACCGCATTGGTTTATCGGTGCAGCTATCGATATTCAACAAGCTAAAAACTATACCCCTAGCCATGCATTAATGTATTTACGTTATTCTTTTGATGGCTGGAACGGAGATTTAGATTTACCACCGAATCCGCTGATCCCTTACGCTGACTTTAAATAATGTTCAACTCGTCAGACACAAACGGGAAGCCTAGAGCTTCCCGTTTAATATTTCCACAAATATAGACAGATTACATTACCATTACGGTGCTTTACGCAAAAAACCGACTAACAACCAACCAGCAATCATTGCAAGAACAAATAAAATACCTTGATAAAATCCCGCACCCGCTAATACCAAACTTGGGCCTGGGCAAATCCCAGCTAATCCCCAGCCAATCCCAAATAACACACTTCCCAATACGAGAGGTTTATCAATAACCTTATTGGTTGGAATATTTAAAGGGCAGGCTAATATGCTTTGTTGTCTACGGCGTGTTAATTGGTAGCCAATAATACTGACAACAAGACCCACCCCCATGATTATCAATAAAGAAGGATCCCAGTTTCCTGTAATATCCAAAAATCCTAAGATTTTTTGCGGGTTACTCATCCCACCCACGATCAACCCTGCACTAAATAGAAGGCCACAAAGAAAAGCAACGAACTTTGTCATTTTATTAGCCTCCTATTACATGACGCTGAATATAAACAGTGATAAAAGCCGTCACCATAAACACTATCACAGCAACTATAGAACGACGCGATAATCGAGCTAATCCACAAATACCATGACCGCTAGTGCAACCATTACCTAAACGTGTACCGGCTCCCACCAGCACACCTGCAATAATCAACATCCAAGGCGATGTTTCAATCACTGGCGCTAAAGGTTTATCAAAAAAATAAAACAGTGTCGGTGCGATTAACATGCCAATTAAGAATGCCCAACGCCAACCATTACCCTGCTGTTTTGTTGATAAAATACCACCTAAAATTCCACTTATTCCTGCGATGCGACCATTAAATAACAATAAAATAGCGGCAGCCGCACCTATCATTAGTCCACCTATTGCCGCACTTAAAGGCGTAAAGTGAACCCAATCTATATTCATAACTTAACCTGCTATAGGACAATAAAGCTGATAAAGCGTATTAAGAAGCACTAATACTTTTTCATCAGCAATAGAATAGAAGATACGTTTCCCATCACGACGAGTATTCACTAATCCTTCATTGCGTAAAACAGTCAGTTGTTGAGAAAGTGTTGGTTGACGTATACCTAAACTTTCTTCTAATTCACTCACACTTTTTTCGCCCTGACTTAATTGACACAATAATAAGAGGCGATCGCCATTCCCTAGCGTCTTAAGCATGCTAGACGCTTCATTAGCCGCCAATTTCATTGCATCTAATAAATCAGGTTGAACTCGTTGTGTCATGGTAAACTCCATAATCAATATACTTTTTAATAATATGTTAATTTATATATTGTGCAAGTTTTCTTTTTATTGCGTGTTTGTATAAGGCGCTATATGCTCTGTAACATGAAAACGGTAAGAGTCCCCATCGCCTTAGTGCAAAGCGTTATGCGAACACTGCGTGAAAAATTGCAGCAGGCTAATCTTTATCTTAATACAAATTACCCAGAACCTACTCTACATTATAATCAGAGAGGAACTATTGCAGGCAGTGCCTATTATGCAAATTGGGAAATCCGTATTAATCCTACATTATTGATTGAAAATAAACAGAATTTTATTGAGGAAGTTATTCCTCATGAACTGGCGCACTTATTAGTTAATCGCCATTTCGGCCGCGTAGCGCCTCATGGAAAAGAGTGGAAATGGATGATGGAAACAGTATTAGGCGTTTCGGCTAAACGTACCCATCATTTTGATGTTAGTACCGTTAAAGCCAAAACCTTTCGTTATGCTTGCCAATGTGAAGAAGAACATCAGCTTACAATTCGACGTCATAACAAGGTATTACGTGGTGAAACTCAATATCGTTGCCGTCATTGTCAGTCAATTTTGCAATTTAAAGAACACGAACTCGTGTAGATAAAAATAAAGCCGATGTGTTAGTTAAATCACATCGGCTTTATCTTGAAAATGAATATGTAGGATTGTCTTAGGCAAACTCGCTCATCACATGAGATGCAATTTCAAAGTAAATAATAAGACCTGTACCATCAATTAACGTTGCGATAAACGGTGCTGACACAACGGCTGGATCAATCCCTAAACGCTTTAATACCATTGGAATAACAGACGAAACAATTGCACTCCAAACGGTAATGGAAACAAGTGTTAATCCAACAACAATCATCACTTCCATTCCAACGCCTAAGAACCAAGCTCGTACAAAACCTGCGATCCCCATGGTTAACGCAACCATGATAGATGTTGTTATCTCTTTTCTTAAAACAGACCACACGTTGCGTAAGCTAACTTCACCTAACGCCATCGCACGAACAAGCGTTGAGGTAATTTGTGTTCCGCTATTTCCCCCAGTACCAATCAGTAATGGAATAAAGAATGCCAATGAAATAGCGGCTTCTAGTCTATCTTCAAAAGCATGTAATACCGTACTGGTATACGCTTCTGCCACAAACAGCATCAATAACCATACAACACGTTTACGCCATAATGTTACTGGACTGGTTTCTAAATAAGGCTGCTCTAATGGTGACGTTGCCCCTTGCATCTGTGCATCAAGGGTATTTTCATCTTCAATCAATTCCGCAATATCTTGAGGACGTAACACACCCACTAATTTTCCAAAATGCATCACAGGCACACTGTCTAAACCGCTATGGCTAATCAATTGATACACATCATGTCGATTCTGTTCAGGTGATACAGAGAAAAAAGTTTGACGCATAACATCAGACACAAACAGATCATTTGCCGCGGTTAATAATGATTTAACAGGTAAAATTCCATTAAGATAATTATCTTTATCAACAACATAGAGATAGGTTGGAATTAATTCATCTTTTAAATCATTAACCAGTTGGGTTTTTACATTCTCAACTGAATCGGCAACAGAAACCGCAATATAAGACTGGCTCATATATGCGCTAACCGTTGTATCATCTTTTAAACGATTGTATTGATCTTGTGTTGAATTATTTTGTGGTGTGTTTAAGGATGCATCTGCAACTAAGACAGCATCCATTTTGTTTTGAGTATTGAAAGTCATTTTTGTGGTTCCCTATTACTGTTTGTGTTTAGCAAATCAGTTCTCCATAGGGGCGAAACCAGAAGCGAGAATGCAAAAGCTATCTACACGTCTCGGTTTTAGCACTATACAACGTATCCGATGAATACTGGAAGTTACATGGGGATATACCTTCGGTCGATATATCCTGTCCTAATCTTGGGCGTCTCTCGACGTCGTCAGATCAGTAACCTGTGTTTGTATAGGAGCCTCGCCTAACGAGATACTGCCATTTTCTTGCGAATGCGGCGCGCATTATAACCACTCACACTATAATGGAAAGCACGATAACGATTTTGTTTAAGTTCTATTGAAAATGACGCCAAGAATATTCATCATACAATTAAATAATATAATTCCATTTGGAACTAATATATAAAAAAGAAATAAACCTCTTCTACGAAAGTGAAAATCGCATAATCAGAGATAATCTGTTTATTAATTGATTATTTAAATGCTAATTTTTGCACTTTTATTTCTTCTGCCTGTGAAAATATCTCTTTTACTGTTTTACCATCTAATGATTGGCACATTTTGCGGGTGATCATATCGCCATTCTTATGACGCCCTGCAATCACTAAATCATTAAAATTAATATCATTAAGGATCGCTAATTCTATTGCTTCATCAAAACGCGCTTGCTCATCGAGGGGGAGAGAATTACGCATTTCAACAATTGACATACGTAATGACTCTACATTAGAGCCATCAAGGGTTTGTTGAGGTTTTTCACAGCCAGATAACACGACACTAAATAAACAAATAACTAACAATTTTTTCATATATCCCCCCTTACCCAATCAATGGTTTAAATAATAGCAGAATGTTTATAAGGAAACTCCACACTGATTAAAATATATTTTTATTAACTCTCCCATTTCAATATTCTTATTATTCTGAATAAATAAAAAGGGAGTTTAAATTAAAATAAAGGGGGGTATTTTCCAGATTAATGCCACATTTAATGGGAAGAATAGACATAAAAAACCCCGTTAATAAATTAACAGGGCAAAAAAATAGAAGAATAGAAGGAAAGAGTTTAATAAAAAGCGATTATGCTAGCTCAACATCACCCTTTAAACGGCAACTACACGCTAACACGTAACCTTGCGCAATCTCTTCAGGCGTTAATGTACTGGTGCTGGAAACATCATAATCACCACTAACAATTCTCGTTTTACAACTGCCACAAACACCTGCACGACAAGCAGCAAAAACGGGTACTTTATTCTCTTCCATTGCCGTTAACAAAGTGACACCAACAGGAACTTTAATTTGCGATAATGGATGACGAATAGTCATGGTTAATTGTTCATTTTCATCAACGCAAACGGGTTCATCACCAAAACGTTCCATAAAGATATTCTCAGCAGGTACGCCAAGATTTCTTGCAAAACGTCCTGTATCTTCCATGTAACTATTTGGGCCACAACACATAACAGTGCGACTCGCAATATCAGGTACTAACGCAGCTAATTTTTCTTGAGAAATGCGACCACTAAATATCCCTTTATTGTCAGGTAATTTAGGCATCATAATAAAATTGAGATTATAGGGATACGCATTGGCTAATTCGATCCACTCTTTCTCAAAGATAAACTGGCTTTGCTCACGAATATTAAAAATAACAGTGATATCTGCTTTAGGTTGAGTATTTAGCAACCAGCGTGTCATCGACATCACAGGGGTAACACCACACCCTGCAGCTAACATTAAATAGCGAGCATCTTCTTTTCCTGCACAAGTAAACTCACCTTGGGCATCAGATAACCAAAGATAATCACCAGGTTTTACTTGTGATGTTAACCAACCTGACCCGATACCATTTTCTAAACGGCGGACAGTTAAAGTGACAAAAGGGCTTAATCCTGGAGAAGATGAAATGGTATAAGCACGCATTGTTTCATCACTATTATTGATACTAACCAATGCAAATTGGCCTGGTTTGTATGAATAAAAATCGTGATTAATTAAATTTAGTGTCCACACTTCAGGGGTTTCCTGAACAATTGAGTGAACCTGCATACGATTAGGACAAAGGGAACTTGGCATCGTCATGGATATTTATTCCTTACCGAAGCCCGTAGGCTTCGGCAATGATGATGAATTAAACGATTAAGCTGAAAGGATCTCTTTAAGATCTTGTTCTGGTGTAGTAATAGAGCGCATACCGAACTTCTCATTTAAGACCGCCAGCAGATTATCTGTTAAGAACGCAGGTGCTGTAGGGCCGGTATAAATGTTTTTTACGCCTAATGAAAGCAGAGTTAATAAAATAACAATCGCTTTTTGCTCAAACCAAGACAAAATTAAGGACAATGGTAAATCATTGACACCACAACCTAATTTTTCAGCTAGATTAACTGCTAGCATAATCGCAGAGTAAGCATCGTTACACTGACCCACATCAAGTAAGCGTGGTAACCCTTCTAAAGTACCAAAATCTAATTTATTAAAGCGATATTTACCACACGCCAATGTCATAATTAAACAATCTTGTGGTATTTCTCTTGCTAAATCAGTGTAATAACTACGCTCACCACGGCTACCATCACAACCACCAACTAAGAAAACGTGACGTAATTTTTTCTGTGAAACTAAATCAATTACTGTATCAGCCGCATTTAATAGTGTTTCACGACCAAAACCAACCGTAATTAAATGCTCAATTTCGCTATATGGGAAACCTTCTAATGATTGAGCTTGTTCAATCATTTCAGAGAAATCATCACCTGTGATGTGTTTTACACCCGGCCAGCCAACAATACTACGAGTCCAAATACGATCACCGTAATTACCTACATTAGGATCAATAATACAGTTTGATGTCATTAGTACAGGGCCTGGGAATTTCGCAAATTCAATTTGCTGATTCTGCCAACCACTACCATAGTTACCCACTAAGTGTTTGTATTTTTTAAGTTCAGGGTAACCATGAGCAGGTAACATTTCACCATGGGTATAAATGTTGATGCCTTTACCTTCAGTTTGTTCAAGTAGCATTTGTAAATCTTTCAGGTCATGGCCTGAAATTAAAATAGCTTTACCTGCAACAGGACGAACGTTAACAGTAACCGGCGTTGGGTTGCCGTAAGCTTGAGTTTCGCCTTTATCAAGAATAGCCATAATGCGGAAGTTCATTTGGCCAATGCCCATCGCATTTTCTAACAACTCATTCATATCAGCAGGATCAGTACCTAACCACGCCATATAACGATGATATTCTGCATAAATTTCATTGTCATACTGACCTAAAACATGTGCGTGCTCCATATAAGCCGCAGCCCCTTTTAAGCCATACAAGCACAGCATACGTAATCCATGAAGATCATCACCAATCTGTGCTTTATCACCATTTAAGGCAAAAAGCTGGGCTTGTTTTTGTAAACTGTCTAAATCATTTCCAGCTAATTGAATTTCAGCTCTTGGATTAGTGACTTGAATCGCTGCATTTTTTGCTAAGGTACGAGATTTCAGACTTTCACGGAAATAGATAGCTTCTTTCGCATAGCCAACAATACGATCAGAATCAAAATTGACGTTAGTTAACGTAGAGAAAAAAGCGCGAGGCGCAAAGCTGTCTACATCATGATCAATAATATCAACACTACGTGCCGCTAATGCCCAGGCAGAAAGTCCTTCTAATACAGCAACCAGTAAATCTTGAAGATCTGAAGTTTCTGCTGTTTTACCACACATACCTTGCGCATAGGCACAACCATTACCTACAGGCGTTTTCATTGTTTGTTCACATTGCACACAATACATATCGTATTCCTTCTAATATAAGATAACGCTTTATTTTTATAAGTTGCATTTCATATGCAACATAAGAATACGCCATTTTTATCAGAGAGAAAGTGCAATATTGAACAATTTAAATGTTGTTTGATCTAACGCAATTTCTAGTGGATCTTTTAATATCTCTTTTTTTATCTATTGATTTCACATAAGTCTAAAGCCTGTTTTTTAAACAGTTTGCTTAATCGCATTACACCTTTGATGAGCAAATAAGAAAGAATATTGAAGAATAACTGATGGGTATTTTTTGTTTAATCATATAAAGACTGAGAGATGAAACGATTAAGTTAATTCATTTTTGTTAAATCAGTAATATTCATTACTATTTTTTATAGTTAATATCACCTATTGCATCAATAGCTAATCAAATTATTTCATTTGATATATGTTATTAGCACGAGTATTACGAAATGAAACTATAAGTTTAAATGATGCTCACCCCTACATTGGAGATTAAAAATGATTAAATTAAATAATGTTCCATCAGAATTTCGTCCTCTAGAAAGCTACAAAATGCTAATTGGAGGAGAATGGGTAACTAGCACATCGCAAAAAACAACTAAAACCTATAGCCCTGCAACTGGTGAATTATTAAGTGAATACCAATCAGGAAGTGCCGAAGACGTTGATCGTGCAGTCACTGCCGCACGTAAGGCATTCAAAACATGGAGTAAAACATCTCCAGCAGAGCGCCAAGCCCTCTTATTAAAAATTGCAGATCGCTTAGAGCAAGAACAAGAACGTTTTGCTTGGATTGAATCATTAGATAATGGTAAGCCACTCAATGAGTCGAAAAACATAGATTTACCAGCCTCTATTGACCATTTTCGATATTTTGCAGGCGTGATACGCTCTCATACCGATGAAAGTGCCATCCTAGACGAAAATACCATTAGCCTTGTTATTCGTGAACCCATTGGCGTAGTTGGACAAATTATTCCATGGAACTTCCCATTATTAATGGCAGCATGGAAATTGGCGCCAGCAATTGCCGCGGGTGATACTGTCGTAATTAACCCAGCAACACTGACTTCCCTTTCATTATTAGAGCTAGGTCGTATTTTAAATGAAATATTACCAGCTGGTGTAATTAATATTGTTACGGGACGTGGATCTGTTGTAGGACAAGCTATTTTAGAACACCAAGATATTGATAAACTGGCGTTTACAGGTTCTACCAATGTGGGTTATACCGTAGCAGAAGCTGCCGCGAAAAAAATGGTTCCAGCAACACTGGAGTTAGGCGGAAAATCAGCCAATATTGTTTTCCCTGATGCAAATATGAAAAAAGCGGTCAAATATTCAGCATTGGCAATATTAATGAACCAAGGACAAGCTTGTGAATCAGGTTCACGTCTGTTCTTGCACAAAGATATTCATGATGACTTTTTGAAAGCATTAAAAACTGAATTTGAGAGTATTCGTGTCGGTGATCCCCTTGATCCTAATACACAAATGGGCACACAAGTTAGCCAAGATCAAATGGATACTATCTTAGGCTACGTTGAACTCGCAAAAAAAGAAGGTGCTACTGTTTTAACTGGTGGTGAACGTATTACGGGTGAAGGTTACGATGATGGATTCTTTGTTCGCCCTACTATCATCATCAACGCAACTAACCAAATGCGCGTTGCACGAGAAGAAATTTTTGGACCGGTATTATGTGTTATTCCATTCGATAATGAAGATGAAGTGATCGAAATGGCAAATGATTCAGAATATGGACTCGGTGGTGGTGTTTGGACTCAAGATATTAACCGTGCCTTGCGTGTTGCAAAAGCAGTAAGAACTGGTCGTATGTGGGTTAACACTTATCATGAACTCCCCGCTCACGCACCATTTGGGGGTTACAAGAAATCAGGTTTAGGACGTGAAACTCATAAAATGATGTTAGATGCTTATAGCCAAGTGAAAAACATCTTCATCAGTATGAAAGAATAAGATTTCTCTCTTTTCTAAATTCTTATAAATATAATATCTATACTCATCTCTTCGCCTTCTCCCCAGAAGGCTTTTTATTATCTGTAATTTCTCACACTTTAAGTTACCACCATAAAAAAACCGTATGCCAAACTCTAAATGCATACGGTTTTTTGTTGTGTTTTTTTAGCCAATAAGTAAGAACGAGTTACTCTGCTTCGGCTTCTTTTTTGTTCACTGAATGAGTTTCTTTATCTAAATCTAACCCGATATTGTCAGCATTAACATCTTTTATATGATCTTTTGTTAAGCGATAAACTACTGGGCTCAATAAGGCTAATGCAATTAAGTTAGGAATAGCCATCATTGCATTAAGTGTATCGGCTAATAACCATACAAACTCTAATGATTGTGTTGCCCCTACTGGTAATGCAATCAACCATGCAATACGAAATGGCATAATAGCTTTAGGTCCAAAAAGATATTGCACACATTTCTCACCGTAAAAACTCCAACCTAAAATAGTCGTAAATGCAAAGATAGCTAAAGCAATGGCCACAATATAGTTACCACCCGGAATAGCGATAGAGAATGATGCAGCAGTTAATGTCGCTCCACTTTGTCCTGTTAGCCATTGGCCAGTAATAACGATGGTTAATCCCGTAACAGAACAAACGATGATAGTATCAATAAATGTCCCCAACATCGCAATCAAACCTTGCCGAACAGGATTTTGTGTTTTTGCTGTTGCGTGTGCAATAGGCGCACTACCCAATCCCGCTTCGTTAGAGAAAACACCACGAGCTACACCAAAACGGATCGCGGCCCAAACGGCAGCACCAGCAAACCCGCCTTGAGCAGCAACTGGGGTAAATGCTGATTTAACGATAAGGACAATAGCATCAGGAATAGCTGTCACGTTTAGCGCTAAAACAACAATACCAGCACCAAAATAACCGACAGTCATGATAGGAACTAATTTACCCGCAACATCGGCAATACGTTTGATCCCACCAATGAGTACCGCGCCAACTAAGACAACTAACACAATGGCTGTAATAGTAGTTGAAATGCCAAAATTACTTTGTAATACATCTGCGACTGAGTTAGCTTGCACTGTATTACCAATACCGAAACCAGCAAAACTACCAAAAATAGCAAAAACAGTACCTAACCAAACCCAATTTTTACCCAAACCATTTTTGATGTAATACATTGGGCCACCAACATAGTTCCCGTATTTATCAACTTCACGAAAACGTACCGCTAGTACAGCCTCAGAATACTTTGTTGCCATCCCCACTAATGCCGTCATCCACATCCAAAACAAAGCACCGGGGCCACCTAATACAACGGCCGTTGCAACACCAGCTATATTACCTGTTCCGATAGTTGCTGAAAGGGCCGTCATTAGTGCATTAAAGGGCGATATTTGTCCTTCGCCTCTTTTATCATTTTTTTCAAATAGAAGCTTAAATCCTGTACCTAATTTTCGAATAGGTAAGAAACCGAGCCGAAACTGCATAAAAAGACCAATACCTAGAATACCGACAAGCATCGGTACTCCCCACACCACGCCATTTATAGCGCTTAATATATTCGTGATGAAATCCATAAATTACCCTTTCTCGTCCAAAATGTTATATAAATATGTATTTTTTGTTATCAATTACACTAAAGATGAAAAAGTGAAAATATGCTAGAAAAAAAAACGACTAACTCTAAAATTGATTACGTTATGTGAGAAATATCACTTCAATACAAAATTACGCTATCATTATGTTCATTGTTACAATACATAAATCAAAGTTATGCATAACCGTAAATCTATCCAAAATAGCCAAAATGAACGACGTTTTAATTTATTCAGAAAAGCACAAGAAACCAATCTTGCGCCACTGAAAGTCCTGCTACTGTCTGCCATAGTCGGTTCGCTTGCTGGATTTGTGGGTGTTTTATTTGAAAAAAGCGTGAGCTGGGTAATAAACTTCAGGCAAGAAGAACTCGTCAAAACCTTCACCAACCCTTATGTTCTAGCGATTATTACATTGCTCTTTTCCTCTATTTTAGCCATGCTTGGTTACTATTTAGTGAAAAAATTCTCACCTGAATCAGGGGGATCTGGTATCCCTGAAATTGAAGGTGCAATGATAGATATTCGCCCTGTTCGTTGGTGGCGAGTATTACCAGTAAAATTTATTGCCAGTATTGGAACATTGGGCTCAGGCATGGTATTAGGTCGTGAAGGCCCAACGGTTCAATTGGGTGCCAATATTGGTCAATTAGTAAATGATATTTCTCGCTTAAAAGATAAAGAATCACGTCACACATTATTAGCAACCGGCGCCGCTGCCGGATTAACCGCAGCTTTCAATGCACCTCTTGCGGGTATTTTGTTTATTATTGAAGAGATGCGCCCTCAATTTAAATACAGCCTGATTTCAATTAAAGCGGTTTTTATTGGAGTAATTATGTCATGCATTGTCTTTCGCCTATTTAATGGTGAAGGCGGTGTTATTCATATCGGTAAATTTTCATCAGCCCCACTTAATACGCTTTGGTTATATTTAGTCTTAGGTATGTTATTCGGCGTTATTGGTGTCATTTTCAGTAAATTGCTTTTTTATGTTCAAACTCAATTCCAACATTTTTACCAAGATAAAACTTCACGTTTTGTTTTAACCGGCGGTATTATTGGTGGGCTTTGTGGCCTATTGGCACTAATTATTCCTGAAATTACGGGGGGTGGATTTAGCATTATTCCAGCACTCAGTACCGGACAATATTCTCTTATTGCACTGTTACTTTTCTTTATTTTACGAACTATCACATCTATTATCAGTTTTGCCTCAGGTGCTCCTGGCGGTATATTCGCCCCCACTCTGGCATTAGGTACGCTATTCGGTAGCGCTTTCGGATTAATGGCAACATTACTTTTCCCTGATTATCAAATTCAAATTGGTACGTTTGCTATTGCAGGAATGGGCGCTTTATTTGCCGCAACCGTAAGAGCACCACTGACAGGAATAGTTTTAGTCTTAGAAATGACAGATAATTATCAGCTTATCCTTCCAATGATAATCACCTGTTTAGGAGCGACAATGTTGGCTCAGCTATTAGGTGGTCGTCCTATTTATACTGTTTTATTAGAGCGCATCTTACAAAAGTCTGAAACAAAAGAACAAACAGACCAAGCTGATGACGTTAAAAGTGATAAATCACCACAACAATAAAACAGGCTCTAACAGATAAAAAAATACCCCATAAAATGGGGTATTTCAAAATAAATGATATGGCCTGAATTATTTTTTACGGGCAATTAACGTCGCAAAATTCAAAGCAATACGATTACCATTGGCATCTGTTTTATGTAAATGCCCAGGGTTTTCATTATATTTAATAATTTCCCAGTCTTTATAGTAATCCGCTAATTCACCTTGGCGTAAAAAGGTTTTAAAAGGAATTTCAGCAGGATCACTATTTGCTGTTTCAACCGGACAAACAATCACATTAATACCATTATTATTGGTACATTCTTGCATATTTTTAATAATGCTTTCGATGCGTTCACGTTGACAGAACATCAATACAACGGTTGAAATAATGATGTCATATTTTTCAGTCAGTGAAGCTTCATTTATATCGTATAAACCGCTTTTTACTGCCAAACCCGTTTTAGCTTTAACGGATTCAATTGCATCAATATGAGAAACATTAATATCTAATGCGGTGACATCATACCCTTGAGACGCTAAATAGAAGCTATTGCGCCCACGCCCTGCACCTAAATCCAAAACCTTGCAAGGTTGAGTCAATGTTGCCATGTAACGAACTTCTGAGTGTGGTAGTGATAAGTCATTTTCTTTAAAAAGTTTATCTTCTGGCGCACATAAAAATGAAAGCTGACAACGTACATCATCGCTCGCTTTATCAATCTTATGCCATTGTTGAGGCTGGATTAATGGGGGTTGATTTTCCGTATCACAATCCACCGAAATTTGTGAACCATCATCATTAAATACAACAAATGTCATATTACCTTGCAGGACTCGCATTTGAGCATAAGTGCCTTCCTTTGTATTGTGGCGTTCTAATAACGCCAAAGGAATTGATGTTCGTGTCCACTCTGGCATTGTTTTATAACTAACAAGTTCCATAATCCAACCTCAATTAAGATGCATTTTAAATACATCTTATGGTAATCATTATCGTTCGTAAAGATAGTTTGAACAAAATTATGATTTTAAATATTTGTTTAAAAGCAGATCTGTCACATCTGATGAAGAAATAGATTCACCACATAATACCTTCATCATAATTTCTTTACCTAACGACGCTAAAGAAAACAACATATCAGGACGTAATCGACTGATTTTATCTCTATTTTCATCCTGATTAATAATAGTAATTAACTTGGCATCAACATTAGAACATTCTTGGATAGTGAGTAGGATAAAGGTATTTTCAGCGTCACTTTCAGATAAAGTTGCTACCCAGCTGGCTTTCGCAATATTAGCGGATTCAAGTGTTTTAAGGTTAGTCGGATCACCTTCAATAATATTTGCTTGTGCATCATAAACAGCTTTACTTTTATCAGTACAAATCGCAATAACTGGTTTTCCCTGCTCTCTTAATCCTTTTTCTAATTGTGATGCCAGTGCCGAAGATCCAATAATAATAAAATGATTATGCATTTTAGCGATCCTTTTCTTAACAATCTCACGAGTCCCTCGAGCAAGAAATCCCATGACATAAACAATGGATGTGGTAAAAACGGTTATTCCCAAGATCACAACAGTTAGTGTAAAAATACGTGCATTTGTACTAATTGGCACAATATCGCCAAATCCCAATGTCGTCATACAGACAATAGAAAAATAAAATGCATCCATCAATGTTGTAATATGAGGCCTAAACTCATTCCCAATATAAAGGCTTCCTAACATTGAGAATAACAGCAAAGAAAGGATACAGATAAAAGCCACAAAGCCAGCACTAGTTAAACTATGATGTGGAAAAGCTCGCCAACTGATTAATAATCCAACCACCAAAGCAAAAGAAAAGTAAGCCTGAAAACCAATTTGCTGGTAAACCGCAACATCAAGAAAAACAATGGTAGCTAATAAAATAATAGAGACACACCATGCGATCCTTGCACCTAAATACATAAATATTGAAAGCAAGATCAACGCACAAGCTAACATCACTTTAGGTATATCAAGAAGCTTTAATACACCCAATGATTTAAGCCATGCAGAAAAACCGTGTATTTCCCAATCCAGATAAATACCACGGGACAACAAAATTGAATAAATGATAAATATACCATTTAAGATAAGTAATAAAGACATCATCTTTCTTGTCACTTTAGATGTCTCTATCACATTTAGTATTACGGATAATTTCATATTAGGTATCGTGAATACTCGACTAGTTATTTAAAGGAATATTATCTAATCCTTGAAATTTAAAAGGCTCTGCTGGTTTAAAATGGCTTGTTGCATTAGCTGAATAAATGATTGATTGCTCTTCACCTAATGATAGCACCATGACTTTCCCGCTTTCCTTTGAAAAATCAATTTCCTTTAAATTAACCCAAAAGGTATTTGGTGATAATGCTGATTCGAAAAAATATAATTGATTCTTATGATCAGCCACCGTTCTCCAGCGTGTAGATGAGATTTCAGGCGATTCAACGGTACTTAATCCATAAGGAACAGAAACATTTCTGATCACACCAAAAACACTAGCAAGCGATTTTTTACTCGATTGAGCCTTAGGAATAGCATTCACATAAAAAGAAGCTCTGGCAAAACGATCAGATGCACGATTTGTTCCTGGTAACATCACGGTTCCGCCAATTTGTTGCCAATAACTATTTAATGCTAACTGCTCTGAAAAAATAGGCGAGTTCGTCATCACTTGATACTCTTTGCTGTGATGAATTACTTGTTTGCCGTTGATATATTCAATAATGGCACTATCACCTGTAGCATCCGAAAGAGAAAGATGTAACGTTGCCATCCTATCCTGTCCTGGCACTTTATCCGTTAAAACAATAAAAGGTTCACTTTCTAATGCTGTCACGGCTTCTTCTACGGTAGCAAAATTATCTAGCACATACTGAGCCCATGCTGAAATCGAAATAGCTGGTTTTTCTTTGGTATAAGCTGGGTAATCTGATTCTGCCAACCATAATAAATTAGCAACCAATCCCTTTTCATTCATACCATCTGTTGTTGAAATATCATAACCGGATGCAACAACACTTCCATATTTAGATGCCCATTTAATTGAATTATCACCCGCCTCTCCTGAACGTTGCATACCTTGTGGAAATATCCATAAATTGGTTCCAATATCGTATTTCCAATCCATTGAACGAGCTGTAATAACTTGATTATTATCACCTAAATAGACAAGCCGAGTACACGCATCAACCTCTGACACTCCTGCTGTAAAAAAAGCAGAAATAAGCAGAGTACCCAAAAAAGTATGACGTAGTTTTTTCATTATTGACTCTTTCCCGTTAAATGAATGGATGAGATGGCGAAAATTTTTCTTTTTTTATCCTTACATAAAATAGATTAGCTAATAAATAGACTTTTATTAACTGTATGAAAAAATAAGAACTATTGCCTAAGTATAAAACAACTCACCTTAATTGCGCATAAAAAAACCGATACTCTAAGGTATCGGTTTATAAATTATCTAGGTGATAAGAGGCTTTATTGCCCTACAGAAAGCATTTAATTACGCTTTTTTTACACCTTCAACTGAGATAATTAGTTCAGCTTCTTGTGATTTTGGCCCTAAATCTGATTTAATATTAAACTCTTTTAGGTTTACTTTACCTGTTGCTTCAAAACCAGCACGGTAACCTTTCCAAGGATCAGTCCCTTCGCCAATTAATTTTGCATTTAATGATACTGGCTTAGTCACACCATTTAATGTTAAATCACCAACCACTACATAGTTCTCACCTTCACGAGTAACGTTGGTTGATACAAATCGTGCTTCAGGATATTTGCTCACATTAAAGAAATCAGCACTGCGTAAATGTTTATCACGTTCAGCATGATTTGTGTCTAAGCTTCCAGTTTTGATCACAACATCAACTTTATCTTTTGATGGATCTTCTTTGTCATAACTAAAAGTACCATCAAAATCTTTAAATGTGCCATATAACCAGCTATAGCCTAAATGTTGGATACGAAACTGTACAAATGCGTGCTGACCTTGTTTATCAATAGCATAATCAGCTGCTAAAGCAGTGCTCGCATTAAATAACAACGCACCTGCGGTTAAACCCAATAAAGCTTTCTTAAACATGGCTATCTCCATAATTTTGTTTTATAAATTTAATTATTTAGTTCGCATTCCTAGCATGCGTTTTAACGTTACATCTTTATCAATAAAATGATGCTTTAAGGCACCAGCCATATGTAATAGTGATAACAAAACAACTGACCATGCTAAATAAAGATGAATATCACCTGCTAAATCTGCTTGTTCGGCTTCCCCTGTAAAAATAGCGGGCACAGAGAACCATTCAAATACAGATATCGCTTGACCATCAGCAGTGGAAATTAAATAACCGCTAATGAGAATGGAAAATAAAATTAAATATAAGAGCATGTGCGCGATATGGGCACTAATACGAGTAAATTTACTGTAGCTTGCTAATGCTTTAGGTGGTGGCGATATCCAACGCCATATCACACGTACTATCAGAATAATAAATAAAAGAATACCGATACTTTTATGTATTTCAGGTGCTGAATGATACCAACTATCATAATAACCTAGCGTCACCATCCATAATCCTAAAGCAAACATACCGTAAACAGTAAGTGCTGACCCCCAATGCAAAAGGAGTGACAAGTGCCCGTAGCGAGAAGTGTTATTTCGCCATTGCATAATAAAAACCCAATAGTTTCTAATTCATTAAAATAATGTTATCTAGTTTAGTGTATTGGGAATAAAATGTTAGTCCATAATTCAACAAATAATTTGCTTATCTTTATCAATAATAATCAATAAGTAATAAGCTCTTATTAGTCACTTAGTTGATTATCTAATCAATAGTATTGTTGAAATCATCGCTTATGGGCAAAATAGAATAAACACATTGCTGATTTATAACACTCAATAACAGAAGAAAATATAGAGAAAAACAATGCCTAAAAATAAGATTTATACAACTATTGTTCAACCTTCATAACAATTGTATATTTACTTATCCTAAATTAGAACTAATTAAACAAAATACAATGATAATTAAAGGTACAGTAAAAAAAACAGATAACCAACGCATTTCACGTACAACACCAAAAATAATTCCCACAATACATACAAAAAAAATAACAGGCATCATTTCTGAGTAGTGATCATGAAAATAGTGCATTAATAAATTAATCCACGAATGATCGTTTTGCATATAAAAATTTCAACCAATATAAGTATATTTAAATTAAGATAGTGATAAATTACTATCATTAACAAATAAAACAAGTGTTGTATTATGAATATCAATCATTGCGCACAAAGATATTAAAACACTTCAATCTTCAATTTACAACAACATCAATAATAAAAAATATCATTCTAAGTTAAATTAACAACAATATGAAATGAAATAGGTTAAATAAAACAAAATCGAATAAATAGAAACGATATTGTTATTACCCCAACCTTACCAAAATGAAATAATAATTTCATTTAATTTCAAATAAAGAAAATTAATTTCGATAAGTGATAATAAAACTAATAAAGAATAAATAAAATAGAGTTTTAAACATCAAATAATTACCTTTAGTTTATTCATTTACTTTGAATTAACTCTATATTTCATTTTAATTGCTATTAGCTAAAAACATTCAATTTCGACTCAAAAAACACTACAATTACAGCAGTATTTTTATTGAGGGCACTATGTCTACTGCAACAAATCTGAATGAACTACAGGAACAAGTTCGCTCCCGCTATAATGGATTAAGTAAAAGGCTACAGCAGGTTGCACATTATCTACTTGATAATAAAAACAGTGTGGCATTTGATACAATTGCAATCCTTGCAGATAAAGCAAATGTTCCTCCATCGACATTAATTCGTTTTGCCAATGCGTTTCATTTCAATGGTTTTAATGAAATGAAACAATTATTTCAACATCACTTGATGAATGAAATGGTAAATGAAAATGAAAATTTAACTTATAAACAGAAATATAAAGAGGAACCACCTAATCTGAATGAGCCTGCCTACATTTTGCAAGAATTTGCACAAGCAAATAGCCATTCATTGCAACAATTGGCAAATCAGACTCACAGAGAAATGTTAAATAAAACATTACAATTACTCGAATATGCTGAAACAATTTATATTTGTGGATTTCATCACTCATTCAGTGCTGCGAGTTATTTTTTTCATGCGCTCTCGCACATTCCTTGTGAAACTGTCTTTGTAAACAGCTTAGGAGGAATGTACAAAGAGCAATTGAGAAATATTACGCATCGGGATGTGCTTTTTGGCATTCATTTCCATCCATACTCAGATGAAATGCAAAAAATGTGTGAGATGGCAACATATAAAGAAGCTAAACAAATTATTGTTACAGACAGTCCCATTAGCCCATTGGCGAGTTTGAGTGACGTTTGTTTAACGGTAAAAGAAGCTCAAATAAAAACCTTTCGCTCTCAAACATCAACAATGTGTTTGCTACAAGCGATTTCTGTTGCTTTTGCCTTTAGGAAAAAACATTAGTTAACATTTATCCAAAACTGCATTTTAATAAAAATGCAGTTTTTTATTTAATAACTTATCAAATATAATTTTATTTAAAAATAATTAATAATACATTAAAAAATATATAATTTTATTTAAAACTATTTTTAAGAGTAATTCCAGAATGTTTTATTTGTGATGAAAAAAACAATCATTTAGCATTGATTTACGCCAAAAATTCCTTTCAAAGGGTTAAATTAAATGTTATTTAAAAAGTTATTTTTATTCTTTATATTATTTCCTTCATTTTCTTATTCAAATGTAGACTCAACAAAAGGAAAAGAAGAAATACCTATTATCGTTAACATCCCTGGTGTTTCATTAGGTGATAATAGTAATGCTTCAGGTAATGGTTCAATTGCCATAGGTGTCAATAGCCAAGCTAAAAATACACACTCTGTTGCTATTGGTCATAATGCATTAGCCACAGAAGAAAATACGGTTTCATTTGGTAACACTGAAAAGAACCATACATCTCGATTAGTTAATATTAGTGATGGTAAAAATAATACAGATGCCGTCAATCTTATCCAGACTAAAAAAATGGTAGATAAAAACAGAATAACAACAAATAACGCCATCAATCAGCTAAAAAGAAGTATCAGTACAGATATTAATGATCTCAAAACTCATGTTAATACGTTTGATCAATATTACAGGAAAAGACAAGCTGAAATCACAGACTCGGTTGCAAATTTAGATAAAAAAATCATCGCATTAGAAAAGAAAGTATTTGCAGGTATTGCCTCATCTGTTGCAATGACGAATATTCCTTATCTTAGCCATCACACCTTAAGTGGGGGAATTGGTATTAGTAATTATCGAACTGGTACGGCTTTTGCCGGAGGCATACAATATAAACCTAATAACGACATTGCATTTAGATTAAATTCGTCAATAAACAGTGAACAAGAAATCATTATCGGGGGTGGTTTAGCCTATGGTTTCTAATTACGTCTATTTTCTATAAATAAAGAATAAAAATCATGTTATTAATTAAGCAGTAATAAATATATTCTATTGCTGCTTTTATTACATTTCTTTCAAAAAGAGATTTTTTAGATAGTCAAAATTAAATAACCGCACTTAAATTAATAAATTTATCTTTAGCATTATTAATATGTTTTTGTATTATAAAATATTTTTTATATACTAAGATTATAATTTAGCATAAAAAGGAATAAGAAAATGGATTATATATTTCGAAAAATGACATCTAAAGATATCAGTTCAGTGGCAACATTATTACAGTCAAATTCAGAATCTCAACAAGGCGGATTATATGGTGAATATCCCCAAAACAAAGTTGAGGCAATGTATCAAAGTAGTACAAATACTATTGTTGCACTTAATCAAGAAAATATCGTTGCGGTTGTTTTCAGCTTCCCTGTCACATCATTCTCAATTCCGCCTATTGCTCAAGAAATTAATCGACGCTTTCCAGAGATAACACAAAATAATTGGTTTTATGGTCCAGTCTGTATTGATAAATCACATCGAGGAAAATCACTATTAAGCGATCTTTACCAACATATTTGCGCTTTATATGGTGGACATCCTATTGCATTTGTTAATGGTGATAATATTCGATCTCTAAAAGCTCACCAAAAGTTAGGCATGAAGATAGTTAAAAGCATTGAGTTTAAAGGAACATCTTGGTGGGTCATAAAGGGACAATGAAAACAAACGAAAGAAAAAGACTTACACTTTCTGTTATCCAACTTTCTAGCTAAAAAATGAAACTTTAAGGTATTTTTGCAACCATCATCACAAAACAACAGATATCATTTAAAATCAATTAATTATATTGTTTTGTAAAAAGTTAATCTATTCTTAACAATATTCCAACTCCTATTTTAGCTGTCAAATTGCTTACAATTTGACACCATTCTGTGATCTCCCTTTCAATTCTTGATCTTTCGTTAACTTACTTTTTGATCTTATGTAAAAGTATAAATAAGATAAAAGACACCAATTCGAAAGTAAACGTAAAATAGGAGGAAGCAATGACTGTTTCCCGCAGAACTTTTATAAAAGGGCTTGCAGCCAGCGGAGCAGCAATGACTGTTTCTACCCCTGTTATTGCTAATTCAGGAAGCACTGCCTCTAACACGCGATCTCGTCCGGAAAACGCCCCTAATCTATTAATTGTTTTTCCTGATGAAATGCGGGCACACGCATTACAGTTTATGGGAGAAGATCCCTCAATTACACCAAATCTGAATAAATTTGCGAAGCAAGCCAAAGTAATGACACAAATGGCTTCAAATTACCCTCTTTGCTCTCCTTTCCGCGGCATGTTTATGACTGGGCAATACCCTGTTCGCAATGGCATTACAGGAAATGCACATGATTATGGTGGCAAAGTAGGTATTGATTTATCTCCTTATGCAAAATGCTGGTCTGATGTTTTAAAATCACTCGATTACAGCACTGGCTATATTGGAAAATGGCATCTTGATGCACCTTACGAACCATTTATTGAAAGTTACAATAATCCAATGGAAGGTCGTTATTGGAATGAATGGGCAGCTCCTGATAGACGTCATGGTTTTGACTTTTGGTATTCTTATGGTACCTACGATTTACATTTAAAACCTATGTATTGGGCAAACGATACACCTCGTGATAAACCAATTTACATTGATCAATGGGGGCCTGAACATGAAGCTGACATGGCAATCAAGTTCCTCAAAAATGAAAACAATCAATTTAGGGATAATTCAAAACCATTTGCATTAGTGGTTTCAATGAATCCACCGCATTCGCCTTATGACCAAGTACCGAAGAAATATCTCGATGCTTATCAAGGTAAAACGTCTAAAGAGCTCAACACTCGCCCGAACGTACAATGGGAAAGTGAATACCAAGAAGGCTATGGACCTCAATATTTCAAAGAATACATGGCAATGGTCAACGGTGTTGATGAGCAATTTGGTCGCATCGTCGATGAATTAGAAAAACAAGGCCTTGCAGATAATACTCTCGTTGTTTTCTTCTCTGATCATGGTAGTTGCTTAGGGTCAAATGGGCAGGCAACAAAAAATAACCCTTATGAAGAATCCATGCGTGTTCCTATGATGTTTCGTTTACCGGGTAAAATCAAACCAGGATCTGATGACGCACTAATGTCAGCGCCTGATATTTACCCAACTATCTTAGGGCTACTTGGCTTATCCGAATGGATACCTGATTCTGTCGAAGGCAGTGATCTTTCAGACCGAGTGGTCACAGGCAAAGGCGACACAGCAAACTCGCAGCTTTATCTTTTTATTCCTTATGGAGAACCTTCATTTGGTAAACGAGGTGTCAGAACCAAAACTCATACACTGGTTATCGATAGACAAGATGGTCATCCATTGAAATATACCTTATATGACAATGTGAATGATCCCTATCAAATGAAAAATATTGCCAAAGACAATATGCCTTTAATTGAGAAATTAATTAAAGAAGAATTAACCCCTTGGTTGGAAAAAACAGGAGATTCTTGGCGCGCCTCTGAATTTATTACGGCAACAACCAATAAATTAAATAAAACAATATCGACATGTAAAGAAAAATAATAAAAATATCTGCGCCATTATTTTATGGCGCTATATATAAACCCAATTCGCTTATATAAAAATCCTTTTAATAGAATAAAAGGAAAGACGTCCTACACCTAAAAATTGACATTAATAAAAGCGAATAAAGAATTGGATATATACCATGAACAAACTTCGTATTGCTCTTTTCTTACCTCTTCTTGGCTTAGGTTTAACTTCTTTTCATTCTCAGGCAGCTAATGTCAACGCCATGTTTTCTTGGGAAACAGCAGATTACGACACACCCAATAACTATGCTGGTTATCGTGTTGATTTTAATATTAATCCAGAAAAATCTAACTGGTATTTCGATGTTGGCTTTCGCCAACGTGAACATGATAATAAAAACCGCTACCAACGTTATGATTTACAAGGTAGTTATCGTTTTAAATTAAACAATGGTTGGATCCAACCTGGTTTAAAAATCCGCCAAGATCTCACTAATTATGATAACGGCAGTCGTTTAACTATTGATTTTTATGAATCAAAAACCAATTACCAATTTCCAATTAATAAAGATTGGGTTTTAACAGGTAGTGTTTTATTTGGCTTACAAAAGAAAGAAGACAAACGTAGCAATGGTGTCACAAATACGGATTATTTAGGCTGGGAAATTGAACCTGGTCTACGTTATTTTGTTACCCCTAATATTAATACTACTGTTGCTTATTTTGATGGTGGTAAGCAAGCAATACGACATGAAGAATACGACACAAAAGAAACAAACCATAATCAACAATTACGTATGTATGTGAACTGGACAACACCAATAGGATTAATAGTTTCTCCATCAATGCGTAAATCTATTTTTGGAAAAATAGAAGATAGAACAAATAAAGGCGTTTATATCGAAAAAGATATGACACGTTATACCCTACAAATGGCATATCAAATATCACCTCAATGGCGTGTCATGACGGAATATTATAATGAACGAGTTGAAAATAAAAATGATGGTAGTAAATCGACTCAGGATTATTTCAAAGTTTCATTCCGAGCAACATTCTAATAATTAAAATCATATAATTGTTCATGGAGTTATATTGTGAAAAATAAAAAATTGTTATTTTTGAGCGCTGCTATTTTATCAGCTATTTATGGTTCAGCATGGGCGACAGAATGTGATCCTACTTTAAATATCTGTGAAACGGTTAATGTTAATGACGGTAATACGGCTCAAATAAATAAAGATGTTACGGTTTCTCAAGGTGATGGTGTTGTATTTAATGGCTCATCAACAGAATATAAAGCTCAAGCAATCACAAAAAACATTACTGTTACTGGTGATGGCGCAAGTGGCCTTAAGATAAATCAAGGTGCTTCTTTTAGCAGTAATATCAACCTAAATGGCGCTAATGTGACTAGTGAAAATGGCACAGCCATATTGGTTGAAGGCGATTTTCCTAAACGAGGTACTGGCGTTTATGTAAGAGACGGTGCCATTATTCGTGGAAAAACCGCAGCCATTGATTTTAGAACACTAAAAACAGGTTTTAGAAGTGATGTAAATGGTGAGATCCACGGCGATATATTAGGAAATGGTCACGCAGATACTAAAATAAACTTTGCATATCAAGGTGGGGCTCAAAACGCCTTATTTGATGGATATCAAATCACGGGTGTTCCATTAATTGAAAACCATGGCAATTTAACTATCCAAGGAAAAGATAAAACGATTCATTGGGAAGGTAATTTCATGAATAAGGAAAATAGCCAGTTAATTTTCCGTCTCGATGATAATACCAATACTGATGAAACCATTCTTCATGTTGACGGTGATGTCACTTTTAAAAAAGGCAGCCAAGCCAAATTAGATTTTAAAGGCACCAGTGTCGATAACATTATAAATAAAGATATTATTTTGATTTCTTCCAATTCAGCGATTAAAGATGAAGCTGGTATTACGGTTACTGACGCCAATGCCATTGCACCAGATGTATCTCCTTTATTAGAAAAAACAGATTCATGGTTAGAAACTACACCGCCTAATATTAGTGGTGGTGTTAGCGGCAATCAATTAGTTGCACGTTATGGCATTAGCTATGAAGGTGGTAATAACTTTATTAGTGCTGCTGAACGTGGTGGCGTCAATGAAAATGGATTAACAGCAGCTAATTTTATTATTCCAACTGTTTTAAATGAATTTAATAATACCCGTAGTCAAATTTCAGATGAGGCTTTGAGTTTATTAGTTGCAGCTGGAAATGACGATAATAATATTGCTGCATTATCAAATGATTTAGCCCCTATTGCTGATGGCAGTGATATTCAAGCGGGATTAATCATGGTTGAAGATATGCGCAATAATATCGCACATCGCTATTTACGCTATGATAACCAATTGCCAATTGAAGAAAGAGAAGCTGGCTGGAATAGTTGGGCCAATTTACTGTATGGTTATGGCACACAAAGCAATCAGGGTGGAATTAACGGTTACAACACTTATCGTACTGGTATTCAAATCGGTACTGATTATGAAATTAATCAAGATGCTCTTATTGGTGTTTCTTTTGCTTATAACTACGCAAAGGCTGACGCCAAACAACGTAACGCAAGTAAAGAAATTAACCATTTTGAATTTATGCCTTACACCGGTTGGTATAGTGACACATTATTCCTAAACGGTAATTTAAATATTGGTTATTACACTGTCGATAGCGAACGAGATATTGGTGATAATACTGGATGGGAAGGAAATACCAAAGCAAAAGGTGATTATTCTGGTGTGCAATTAGGTTATCAAATTAACGCTGGAACCTATTTTGATTTTGATTTCATCTATATTAAACCGATGCTGACTTACCAATATCAATGGCTCAATATTGATTCTTGGGAAGAAACAGGCTCCGCCTTATCTATGCGTACTTATGGCCAACGATATGCTGTTAATCAATTAGGTGGCTCTGTTGCTTTATGGAATAGCTATCAAACTGCTTATGGAAAATTAACCCCATCCCTTAATCTTCGTTATTTCAAAGATATCGCAGGTGACAATAATATTAATCAACGCCACAGTCTGACTTATTTTAATACTGGAGGAGATACCTTTGATATTAAAGGAAATACTGTTGGTGGTGACATTATTAGTGCGGAATTAGGTGCCAATCTCGATATCACTCAATCATTAAATTTAGGCACAACGATGGGCTATCAGCGTTATGACAAATTTAATGAAGGACGCATTGGTTTCACTTTTAGCCAGCGTTTCTAAGGAGAAAAAATAATGCCGATATTTCGTTTTACTGCACTTGCAATGACATTGGGGCTATTATCAGCCCCTTATAACGCAATGGCAGCCACCAGCAATCCTGCATTTGATCCTAAAAATCTGATGCAGTCAGAAATCTATCATTTTGCACAAAATAACCCATTAGCAGACTTCTCATCAGATAAGAATTCAACACTGACGTTATCTGATAAACGTAGCATTATGGGAAACCAATCCCTTTTGTGGAAATGGAAAGGTGGCAGTAGTTTTACTTTACATAAAACGTTGATTGTCCCAACAGATAAAGAAGCATCTAAAGCATGGGGGCGTGCATCTACACCCGTTTTTTCATTTTGGCTTTATAACGAAAAACCCATTGATGGTTATCTCACTATCGATTTTGGGGAAAAACTCAATTCAATCAGTGAGGCTCAAGCTGGATTTAAAGTAAAACTAAATTTCACTGGTTGGCGTGCAGTGGGTGTCTCTTTAAATAACGATCTTGAAAATCGTGAGATGACCTTAAATGCAATGAATACCTCCTCTGATGGTACTCAAGACAGCATTGGGCGCTCTTTAGGCGCTAATGTCGATAGCATTCGCTTTAAAGCCCCCTCGAATGTTGGACAAGGTGAAATCTATATCGATCGTATTATGTTTTCTATCGATGATGCTCGCTACCAATGGTCTGATTATCAAGTAAAAACGCGTTTATCGGAACCTGAAATTCAGTTTCATAACGTACAACCTCAGTTACCGGTGACACCTGAAAATCTAGCTGCAATTGACCTTATTCGCCAACGTTTGATAAATGAGTTTGTTGGCGGCGAAAAAGAGACAAATCTCGCACTAGAAGAAAATATTGGTAAGTTAAAAAGTGATTTTGATGCTCTTAATATTCACGCTTTAGAGAATGGCACAATACAAGGGCGACACCTGATCACAGACAAACAAACTATTATTTACCAACCTGAAAATCTCAACCCTCAAGATAAACAACTATTTGATAATTATGTCATTTTAGGTAATTACACAACATTGATGTTTAATATTAGTCGGGCTTATGTGCTGGAAAAAGATCCCTCACAAAAAGCTCAACTAAAGCAGATGTACTTATTAATGACAAAACACTTATTAGATCAAGGCTTTGTTAAAGGAAGTGCATTAGTCACAACCCATCACTGGGGGTATAGTTCTCGTTGGTGGTATATTTCCACATTACTAATGTCTGATGCTCTAAAAGAGGCAAACTTACAAACTCAAGTTTATGATTCATTGTTGTGGTATTCACGAGAGTTTAAAAGTAGTTTTGATATGAAAGTGGGTGCAGATAGCTCCGACTTAGACTATTTCAATACCCTATCTCGTCAACACTTAGCCTTATTACTACTAGAGCCTGATGATCAAAAACGTATCAACTTAGTTAATACCTTCAGCCATTACATCACTGGCGCATTAACTCAAGTACCGCCGGGTGGTAAAGATGGTTTACGCCCTGACGGTACTGCGTGGCGACATGAAGGCAACTATCCAGGCTACTCTTTCCCTGCCTTTAAAAATGCCTCTCAACTTATTTATTTACTACGTGGTACCCCATTTTCAGTAGGTGAAAGTGGTTGGAATAACCTAAAAAAAGCGATGGTTTCAGCGTGGATCTACAGTAATCCAGAAGTTGGATTACCTCTTGCTGGAAGGCACCCTTTTAACTCACCTTCGTTAAAATCAGTCGCTCAAGGTTACTACTGGCTTGCCATGTCTGCAAAACCGTCTCCAGATAAAACACTCGCGTCTATTTATCTTGCAATAAGTGATAAAACACAAAATGAATCGAAGGCTATTTTTGGAGAAACTATTGCACCAGCAGCGTTGCCTCAAGGTTTCTATGCCTTTAATGGCGGGGCTTTTGGTATTCATCGTTGGCAAGATAAAATGGTGACACTGAAAGCTTATAATACCAATGTTTGGTCATCTGAAATTTATAATAAAGATAACCGTTATGGTCGTTATCAAAGTCATGGTGTCGCTCAAATAGTGAGTAATGGTTCGCAGCTTTCACAGGGCTATCAGCAAGAAGGTTGGGATTGGAATAGGATGCCAGGAGCAACCACTATTCATCTTTCTCTTAAAGAGTTAGATAGCCCTAAACCTCATACATTAATGCAACGTGGCGAGCGTGGATTTAGCGGAACATCTGCCCTTGATGGTAAATATGGAATGATGGCATTCGATCTTATTTATCCTACTAACCTTGAACGTTTTGATCCTAATTTCACTGCGAAAAAGAGTGTATTAGCCGTTGATAATCACTTAATTTTTATTGGTAGCAATATAAATAGTAGTGATAAAAATAAAAATGTTGAAACGACTTTATTTCAACATGCCATAACACCAACATTAAATACCCTTTGGGTTAATGGACAAAAAGTTGAGACCTTTCCTTATCAAGCAACACTTAAACAAGGTGATTGGTTAATTGATAGCAACGGTAATGGCTATTTAATTACGCAAGCTGAAAAAGTAAATATTAGCCGTCAACACCAGACTTCGGCTGAAAATAAAAATCGCCAACCAACAGAAGGAAACTTTAGCTCGGCATGGATTGATCACAGTGTTCAACCTAAAGATTCCAACTATGAGTATATGGTCTTTTTAGATGCTACTCCTGAAAGAATGGGAGAAATAGCACAAAAATTTCGTGAAAATAATGGGTTATATCAGGTTCTTCGTAAGGATAAAGACGTTCATATTATTCTCGATAAACTCAGTAATGTAACGGGATATGCCTTTTATCAGTCTACTTCAATTGAAGATAAATGGATCAAAAAAGTTGATAAACCCGCGATTGTGATGACTCATCGACAAAAAGATACTCTTATTGTCAGTGCTGTTACACCTGATTTAAATATGACTCGCCAAAAAGCAGCAACGCCTGTCACCATCAATGTCACGATTAATGGTAAATGGCAATCTGCTGATAAAAATAGCAACGTAAAATATAGCGTTTCAGGTGATAACACTGAACTGACTTTTACCAGCTACTTTGGTATTCCACAAGAAATCAAACTCTCACCACTCCCTTGATTTAATTAAAAGGAACGCTCTTGCGTTCCTTTTTTATTTGCAGGAAATCTGATTATGCTAATAAAAAACCCTTTAGCCCACGCGGTTACATTAAGCCTCTGTTTATCATTACCCGCACAAGCATTACCCTCTCTATCTCATGAAACTTTCGGCGATATTTATCTTTTTGAAAATGAACTACCTAATACCCTTATTACTTCAAATAATAATCAATTATCGCTAAGCAAACAGCATGCTAAAGACGGTGAAAAATCACTACAATGGCAATATCAACCACAAGCAACATTAACGCTAAATAATATTGTTAATTACCAAGATGATAAAAATACAGCAACTCCACTCACTTTTATGATGTGGATTTATAATGAAAAACCTCAATCTTCCCCATTAACGTTCGCATTTAAACAAAATAATAAAATTGCACTAAGTTTTAATACTGAACTTAATTTTACGGGATGGCGAGGTATTGCTGTTCCTTTTCGTGATATGAAAGGCTCTGCAACAGGTCAATTTGAACAATTGGTGATCACTGCCCCAAACCAAGCCGGAACACTCTTTTTTGATCAAATAATGATGAGCGTACCGTTAGACAATCGTTGGGCTGTTCCTGACTATCAAACACCTTACGTAAATAACGCAGTAAACACGATGGTTAGTAAAAACTGGAGTGCGTTATTGATGTACGATCAAATGTTTCAAGCTCATTACCCCACTTTAAACTTCGATACTGAATTTCGCGATGATCAAATAGAAATGACTTCGATTTATCAGCGTTTTGAGCATTATCAGGGAATTGATAGTGATAAAAAAATCACCTCTGACATGCTCAATAAAAATTTAGCACTTTGGGAAAAATTAGAATTAACGCAACACGCTGATGGATCAATCACAGGAAGAGCACTTGATCACCCTAACCGACAGAATTTTATGAAAGTCGAAGGTGTATTTAGTGAGGAGACTAAAAAAGCATTACTTGATACCAATATGCTAAGAGATGTAGGTAAAACGCTTCTTCAAACTGCTATTTATTTGCGTAGTAATTCATTATCAACGACTGATAGGCAAAAATTAGAAGATCGTTATTTATTAGGCACTCGTTACGTTCTCGAACAAGGTTTTACACGTGGTAGTGGTTATCAAATTATTACTCATGTTGGTTATCAAACCAGAGAACTTTTTGACGCATGGTTTATTGGCCGTCATATTCTCGCAAAAAATAACCTTCTAGCGCCCACTCAACAGGCCATGATGTGGTACAACGCTACAGGACGAATTTTTGAAAAAGATAATGAAATCGTTGATGCAAATGTCGATATTCTCAATACTCAATTGCAATGGATGATAAAAAGTTTATTGATGCTACCTGATTATCAGCAACGTCAACAAGCCTTAGCACAACTGCAAAATTGGTTAAGTAAAACGATACTAAGCTCAAAAGGTGTTGCTGGCGGTTTCAAATCTGATGGTTCTATTTTTCATCATTCACAACATTACCCTGCTTATGCGAAAGACGCATTTGGTGGTTTAGCGCCCAGTATTTATGCGTTAAGTGATTCACCTTTTCGCTTAACTACTTCAGCACATGAACGTTTAAAAGATGTTTTGTTAAAAATGCGGATCTACACCAAAGAGGCACAAATTCCTGTGGTATTAAGTGGTCGTCACCCAACTGGATTGCATAAAATAGGGATCGCTCCATTTAAATGGATGGCATTAGCAGGAACACCAGATGGTAAACAAAAGTTAGATACCACATTATCCGCCGCTTATGCAAAATTAGACAACAAAACGCATTTTGAAGATATTAAAGCTGAAAGTGAACCGGTTGGTGCATGGGCAATGAATTATGCATCAATGGCAATACAACGAAGAGCATCGACTCAATCACCGCAACAAAGCTGGCTCGCCATAGCGCGTGGTTTTAGCCGTTATCTTGTTGGTAATGAAAGCTATGAAAATAACAACCGTTATGGTCGTTATTTACAATATGGACAATTAGAAATTATTCCAGCTGATTTAACTCAATCAGGGTTTAGTCATGCTGGATGGGATTGGAATAGATATCCAGGTACAACAACTATTCATCTTCCCTATAACGAACTTGAAGCAAAACTTAGTCAATTACCTGCTGCCGGTATTGAAGAAATGTTGCTTTCAACAGAAAGTTACTCTGGTGCAAATACACTTAATAATAACAGTATGTTTGCCATGAAATTACATGGTCACAGTAAATATCAACAACAAAGCTTAAGAGCTAATAAATCCTATTTCTTATTTGATAATAGAGTTATCGCTTTAGGCTCTGGTATTGAAAATAACGATAAACAACATACAACCGAAACAACGCTATTCCAGTTTGCCGTTCCTAAATTACAGTCAGTGATAATTAATGGTAAAAAGGTGAATCAATTAGATACTCAATTAACCTTAAATAATGCAGATACTTTAATTGATCCTGCTGGAAACTTATATAAGCTCACAAAAGGACAAACTGTAAAATTTAGTTATCAAAAACAACATTCGCTTGATGACAGAAATTCAGAACCAACAGAACAATTATTTGCAACAGCCGTTATTTCTCATGGTAACGCGCCTAGTAATGCAACTTATGAGTATGCGATAGCGATTGAATCTCAAGATAATAAATCCCCCGAATACACAGTATTACAACATAATAATCAACTTCATGCGGTAAAAGATAAATTAACCCAAGAGGAGGGATATGCTTTTTTTGAAGCCACCCAGTTAGATTCAGCGAATGCAACATTATTATCCAGTGATGCACCGGTTATGGTCATGGCTAAAACACAAAATCAGCAATTAACATTAAGTATTGTTAACCCTGATTTAAATTTATATCAAGGTATAGAAAAAGATCAAATTGATCATAAAGGTGATCAAATTGAGGTCAGTGTTTATTCTCGAGATTGGCTTACAGCAGAATCTCAACCAATAAACAGCACTATTACCGTAAAAGGAATATGGAAATTAGCAACACCTCAAGCCGGTGTTATTATTAAGCATCACAATAACAACACTCTTATTTCGACAACAACAATACAGGCAGCACCTATTGTTATTAATCTAGTTAAGTATAATTCATAAAATTTAAACTAAAGAGTCTCGATATGAAACATCGAGACTCTTTTATTATTAAAAGATATTAACGAATTAATTAGTTATTTAAAATAACCAGAAGAAATCGATAAATTTATTATTAATAATAAATGTGTTGTCTCATTTAAATAATTTGTTATTCTCTGCGCGGGTGCTTGGATCAATCTGGTTCAAGCATATCGCAAGCACCAGAAAGAGAAAAGCCCCGGATAATATATTCATATTAACCGAGGCGGACTCAAAAACAGACAATTTGATTCTGCCTCCATTTTTAACGGAGTGCAAGAGGAAATGAAAAAATATTCTTTAATCGGACTAGCGATCGTGACGATGATATTACCAACTCACGTATTATTAGAGCGTAAATATCTTATTTACTCATACCAAACAATGGATATTTAATTATTTAAAATAGCAAAAACAAATCGATAAATTTATTATTAATAATAAATGTGTTGTCTCATTTAAATAATTTGTTATTCTCTGCGCGGGTGCTTGGATCAATCTGGTTCAAACATATCGCAAGCACCAGAAAGAGAAAAGCCCCGGAAAATATATTTATATATTCACCGAGGCGGACTCAAACACCAACAATTTGATTCTGCCTCCATTTTTATCGGAGTGCAAGAGGAAATGAAAAAATATTCTTTAATCGGACTAGTGATCGTGACAATGATATTACCAAGTCATGTATTATTAGAGCGTAAATATCTTATTTACTCATACCAAACAATGGATATTTAATTATTCAGGTTAATATAGCTTTCACTTTATATTAATCTTGTGGGGGAGCATTCCCCCACAGTTTCCGTCTTCAATTATTGTGTGTTTATCTCAGCACCCAAATTTAGAATAAGAGGTAACAGATTATTGTTACCTCTTACTCTATTAACCACACCAGTTAACGAATCAATTAATTATTTAAAATAGCAAAACAAATTGATAAATTTATTATTAATAATAAATGTGTTGTCTCATTTAAATAATTTGTTATTCTCTGCGCGGGTGCTTGGATCAATCTGGTTCAAGCATATCGCAAGCACCAGAAAGAGAAAAGCCCCGATTACGTTATTCAACATTAACCGAGGCCAAATCTTACCCAACAATTTGATTTTGCCTCTATCTTTATCGGAGTGCAAGAGGAAATGAAAAAATATTCTTTAATCGGACTAGTGATCGTGACAATGATATTACCAAGTCATGTATTATTAGAGCGTAAATATCTTATTTACGCATACCAAACAATGGATATTTAATTATTCAGGTTAATATAGCTTTTACTTTATATTAATCTTGTGGGGGAGCATTCCCCCACAATTTCCGTATTCAATTATTGTGTGTTTATCTCAGCACCCAAATTTATAATAAGAGGTAACAGATTATTGTTACCTCTTACTCTATTAACCATACCAGTTAACGAATCAATTAATTATTTAAAATAGCAAAACAAATCGATAAATTTATTATTAATAATAAATGTGTTGTGCTCGATGATTATTTTGTTATTCTCTGCGCGGGTGCTTGGATCAATCTGGTTCAAACATATCGCAAGCACCAGAAAGAGAAAAGCCCCGGAAAATATATTCATATTAACCGAGGCGGACTCAAACATACACAATTTGATTCTGCCTCCATTTTTAACGGAGTGCAAGAGGAAATGAAAAAATATTCTTTAATCGGACTAGTGATCGTGACAATGATATTAACAAGTCATGTATTATTAGAGCGTAAATATCTTATTTACGCATACCAAATAATGGATATTTAATTATTCAGGTTAATATAGCTTTCACTTTATATTAATTTTGTGGGGGAGCATTCCCCCACAGTTTCCTTTTTCAATTATTGTGTGTTTATCTCAGCACCCAATTTTAGAATAAGAGGTAACAGATTATTGTTACCTCTTACTCTATTAACCACACCAGTTAACGAATCAATTAATTATTTAAAATAGCAAAAACAAATCGATAAATTTATTATTAATAATAAATGTGTCGTCTCATTTAAATAATTTGTTATTCTCTGCGCGGGTGCTTGGATCAATCTGGTTCAAGCATATCGCAAGCACCAGAAAGAGAAAAGCCCCGGATAATATATTCATATTAACCGAGGCGGACTCAAACACAAACAATTTGATTCTGCCTCCATTTTTAACGGAGTGCAAGAGGAAATGAAAAAATATTCTTTAATCGGGCTAGTGATCGTGACAATGATATTACCAAGTCATGTATTATTAGAGCGTAAATATCTTATTTACTCATACCAAACAATGGATATTTAATTATTCAGGTTAATATAGCTTTCACTTTATATTAATTTTGTGGGGGAGCATTCCCCCACAGTTTCTTTTTTCAATTATTGTGTGTTTATCTCAGCACCCAAATTTATAATAAGAGGTAACAGATCAGCGTTACCTCTTATTATATTAAAAATAAAAAAGCCGACCTTATTTTTTGGTCGGCATCCTAGATAGGAAAATATTGCGCGGAAGGCATGTGAAGCGCAAGAAAAACAACAAAGCGTCAATATCAAAGCGCTAGCAATTTTACAAAAGATTTAAAACTTCACTTCCTGCCAATAAATAAGCACCAGCACCATAATCCATATTATGTTCAAACTTCACTTCACGAGGGTTAAATGCCGGAAGTTGAACCCAACCTATCATGCCATTGTCATGAATACAGGTTTGTAATGCTGACCATGCTCTATTTAATGCAGGAAAATACACATCTTTCTCTAATACTCCCTGATTAATTCCCCATGCTAATCCGTAACAAAATAGCGCTGTTGCTGAACTTTCTGGTGCAGGAAAATTATCAGGATCGAGTAAACTTGTTCGCCAAAAACCATCTTCATGTTGATAATCTAGGATGGATGTCGCTAATTCTTTAAACAGTGCAATATAACGCTCACGATCATGATAATCATCAGGCATATATTTTAAAATACGCGGTATCGAAGCTAAGACCCAACCGATACCACGGCTCCAAAATACTTTTTCACCATTAGCTTCGCGTAATTCATTACCTTGACCATCAGGAATATAGCGATGATCACGGAAGATAAGCCCTGTTTCAGGATCACGTAAATGGTCAATCGCATCCCAATAAGCTGTGTGCATATAATCTAAATAACGTCGCTCATTGGTAATTTCAGCTAATGCAGCAAAGCCTGGAGGCGCCATAAAGAGTGCATCACACCACCACCAATCCTCACGACCGCGTTTTGGCTCATTAAGCATAATATCAAACGCTTTGATTGTTGGTTCAACCACTTCAGATTGTTCAAAAAGCGGGCTAATAGCCAGATAAGCTTGTGCACAAACATGATCATCTGCAAAACGTGCGTTGGGGCCTGTTCTAAACCCAGTATGTAAAGTGTAATTCAACACACCATTGAGATACTCTTCATCTTGTGTTGCCTGCCATGCTGCACTTACACAACTCCATAAAACACCACGTTCCCAGTCGGTATCTTTAATAAAACGGGTTTTACCACTACGGCGACGAACACTGCGAACTTGATTAGCCGATTGATAACGATACACTCGCTTCATGTTTTTTAATACAAGCTCTCTTTGCAAAGTATCTGTATTAGCGTGTTCCATCCTATTTCTCCATGAAATTAACGAGCTAACCAACCACCATCAACCGCAATGGTGTATCCATTAACATAATCACTGGCTTTAGACGCTAAGAAAATAGCAGGACCTGCAACATCTTCGGGAACACCCCAGCGCCCTAACGGAATTCTCTCTAAAATAGCCGCATTACGTGCATCATCAGCACGTAGGGCTGCAGTGTTATCTGTTGCCATATAACCAGGAGCAATTGCATTGACATTAATATTGTATTGAGATAATTCCGTTGCCAATGCACGGGTTAATCCCATGACTGCAGATTTACTTGCTGTGTAGGAAGGTACTCGAATACCTCCTTGATAAGAGAGCATAGAAGCAATATTAATTATCTTTCCACCGTCACCTTGTTTTACAAATTGGCGAGCTACTTTTTGAGATAAAAAAAACAATGTTTTCTGATTAATATCAATCACATCATCCCAATCTTTTTCACTAAATTCTAAAAGGTCTTCTCGACGAATAATCCCTGCATTATTCACCAAAATATCAATACGTCCCATAACAGAAACAGCTTCATCCACCAGCGCTTGTAACCCATCTTGTTTCATTAAATTTTGTGTAATGTAATGAAAACGACGACCTAATGCTTCCACTTGCTGACGAGTTTCAGGCGCATCTTGAATGCCCACCCCCACAATATCTGCGCCCGCTTTGGCTAAACCAATAGCCATACCTTGGCCTAAACCTGTATTACAACCAGTGACAATAGCAATCTTGCCATTTAAATCGAATAAATTCATAGCAGTAACCTCTCAGGTGTGGCTTTATTGCCACACCTTTTTTATAAGTAGGGTAAGAAGAAAATGTAACTATTTGTGGTTATTTCAGATCTTTCATTGCCACATGATCCATATCGTGGAAGACTTGATTTTCACCAACCATTCCCCAAATAAAGGTATAAGATGCAGAGCCTACACCTGAGTGAATTGACCAGCTAGGGCTGATGACGGCTTGTTCATTGCGAACAACCAAATGACGAGTTTCCGTTGGTTCTCCCATATAATGGAACACCACGTTATCATCTTTCATATCAAAATAGAGATACACTTCCATGCGACGCTCATGAGTATGGCAAGGCATGGTATTCCATAAACTACCTGGTTCAAGAACTGTCATCCCCATGGATAATTGGCACGTTGGCAGAACTGAAGGGTGTAAGAATTTATAAATAGTACGAACATTACAATTTTCTGCATTACCAATTTTTTCTGGTGATGCTTGTTGCTGCGTTATTTTGCGTGTTGGATAAGTATGATGAGCTGGCGCACAGTTCATATAAAAACGAGCTGGAGTTTCCATATTATCACTCATAAACTCAACACTTTTAGCCCCCATTCCAATATAAATGGCTTCACGAGGACCAATATCAAATACTTCTCCATCAACAACCACTTTACCAGCGCCACCAATATTAATGGCACCTAACTCACGTCTTTCTAAAAAGAAATCAACGCCTAAGGCTTTACCCGCCATTAATGCTAAAGGCTGTGTTGTAGGAACAATACCGCCAACAATAATACGATCTATATGGCTATAAGTGAGATTCATTTCCCCTTCACAGAATAGGTTCTCTATCAGAAACTCCTTGCGAAGTCCTTCTGTATCAAGCCTTTTAGCATGTTCACTATGAATTGGCTGACGAATTTCCATTATAAATACCTCATTTTTACTGATGGGTGCATAACTGAAAAGCTATACATTTTCCCCGGATACAGAGTAAATATGATTTCCTCTGATGAATGTATCGGTGAGATGAAAACACTCATCCACCACAGCAAAGCTGGCTTGTTGCCCTACTTTGATATAACCCAATTTGTCGCCGATACCGAGATACTCAGCTGGGATCGCAGTCGCCATTTGTACAGCTTCCCACTCAGGTATGTGCGCAAGTTGCACCATATTTCGCAATGCACTATCTAAGCTACAGGTACTCCCAGCCAAAGAGCCATCTGCTGTTTTGGCCTGGCCTTGAGTAACACTCACTGTTTGAGCACCCAACGTATAATCACCATCAGGCAACCCACCTGCACGCATGCAATCTGTAATTAACGCGAGTTGCTGGTAACCTTTCATGCGATACGCTAATTGCATCATCACGGGATGAACGTGAATGCCATCGGCAATCAATTCTGCTAATACATCGTGATATAACACGGCACCACAACATCCAGGCTCACGGTGATGAAGTCCCGTCATACCGTTATACAAATGCACACCACAATCAGCTCCATGTAAAAAAGCATCTGAAGTTTGCTCGTAAGTTGCCGCTGTATGCGCCACACTTGGTTTAATACCTCGATTGACCAACCAATCAATCGCTTCTATTGAACCTTGTGCTTCTGGCGCAACAGCGACACGCAATAATGTGTCACCTGCACTTTCAAGCAGTGTTTCTAACTCTGATATTGTTGGTGCTTTTAGATATTTCACTGGGTGAGAGCCTCGATGGCGTTCGGTAAAATAAGGCCCTTCTAAAAAACTCCCAAGCAACAACGCACCGGACATTTGTGGCTTTGATAAAAACTCACGTACTTGTGATAATGCGAGGCGAATATCATCTATAGGCGCAGTAACTGTTGTACCAACCCACGCTACAACGCCTGTTTTCACTAAAGCATCAGCAATGGTTTGCAACCCTTGTTCAGTCGCATCCATGACATCTGCACCTTCACGACCATGAATATGGATATCCACAAAACCGGGTAATAATGATTTCCCTTTTAGGCGAATAATGGGGCAATCTGTTGGTGCTTGCGAGGTGATCGATTCAATGACATCGCCCCTAACACAGACATAACAGAGATAACGAATTCCTTCAGGCGTAAACGTTCTATCTGCCAAAATGGCGTATCGCTGACTCATAAGCCGTCTTCTTCATCAGTATCATTGCTGTCTATTTGAGCCAATTGCTCACGAATATCTTGAATACTGTCTTGACCTATTTCGCGTAACGTTTGCACTAACTCTGACGTTGAACATCCTTCTCGTTCAAAGGCCGCATTAACAATCATCGGTAGATTCACACCCGCTAACACTTCAACAGCAGGGTTCTGCATCATAATGGCCATTGCCCTATTACAAGGGGTTCCACCGGGTAAATCTGTTAAGAATAGATATTGCTGACATGACATTGAGTTAATCGCTTCACGCATTTTTTCTTCAAGTTCATCAGGAGAAATTGACTCAACAAAATCGATAAATGCGATATCTTCTTGCTCGCCAGCAATCGCTTTTACGGCTGATGCCATACCTGAAGCAAAATTAAGATGTCCTGAAACAATAAGACCTATCATGAGTGTGACTCCTTGCGGGCAACAGAAGACTCTCCTGCCCGTTTATAGCAAGTTAATAATGTATTTCGATTGACGATAACGACGGTGGTAAAGGCTCTCTGTTATAAGAATCCTAATACGTGGCCGACAACACCAAATGCAAGAGTTGAGAAAATCAATACCGGAGGTTTTCCCCAAAAGCCGGTGCTTTTTACCATTTTGTACATCAGGAAAACTAAGCACAGAGGCAGTAAATTCGGCATGATTTTGTCAAAGAGCGCGCTTTGCAATTCGACCACCTTTCCTCCCAGCTCTAACGAGGCGGTGGTTTGCACCTTGATAAAGGTCGCGGAGAGCGCCCCAATGACAAAGATCCCCATAATATTGGCGGCTTTAGCCAGTTTTTCAGTGGCATCACTCATATTGACCATCGCAGCAGTTCCCGCGCGATAACCCATAAACATCAGCCCGAAATACACTAAAAAGTGCACAATTTGATATAAAAAGAAGAAAACAAAAGGTCCCGCAATCGAGCCTTCCATTGCAATAGATGCGCCCAATGCTAATGTAAGTGGCATTAAGGTCATATGATCGATAGCGTCACCAATGCCCCCTGTTGGCCCCATTCCTGCTACTTTCATCACGTTAACAGTTGATGGTTTTTCTTTGTTTTCTTCCATTGCAACAGCTGTACCTAATAAAAAGGTAAACAGCTTAGGACTGGCATTAAAAAATTGCAGATGGTTTTTCAGTGATGTTGCATAATCGCGTTTATTATTCCCGTGGATCTTCTTTAGTGCCGGAATAATTGAGAAGGCAAATCCACCGCCTTGCATACGTTCAAAGTTAAAGTTACCTTCCATAAATAACCCTCGGAACGCACACTTCCAAAGATCACCTTTAGTGATAACTTTTCTGACCGTAGTATCTTGGTACTCATCAATGCCATCAATCAAAGAACCCGTTTCTGGTTTATCTTGTGTTTTCAATGCAGTGCTGTTATCAGATACCATCTTCGAAATCCTCATTTTGCTGACTTGTATTTTTGTTATTACCGCTAAAGAAGAAGTAGAGTGCAGCGGCTGATGCGCCTAAAATAGCGACCGCCATAATTGGGAGTTTTAAATAGGTTGTCATCACGAAACCAATGAAGAACACACCAGCAACTTCTTTTGACCACATGATTTTCAACAACATTGCGAAACCAATAGCCGGAACCATCTTCGCGCCAATACCTAGACCTTCAAGCAACACTTTCGGGGTATTATCATCAATCCACTGGGCCGCATGTTCACCGAAATAGACCGTTACGAAGGCAACTAATGCGTAGAGTAATGAACGTACTATAATCGTGATAATCAGTAGCCGTGACACACCACCAGCATCGGCTCTTTCTGCGTATCTATCGGCTTTTCCCATAGTGAACGCAGTCATTGCAAAGAAGCCAATCACCAACATTTGCATTAACACCGCAATTGGCATACCAATACCCATAGCAACTTCAGGTGATTGATTTGTCATTACTGCAAAAGCAACCGCAGCAATAGTGCCTAATGTTACATCTGGTGGCTGAGCACCAGCGTTAGGAACAAGTCCTAACCAAGCAAGTTCTAATGTTGCCCCTGCAATCAATCCAACCTGCATATCGCCCATAATCAGCCCGACAACAGGCCCTGTAATTAATGGACGATGGATATTTAATGCAACGTCATACTTATCTATACCGCAAAAGAAGGCCCATAAAGCCACTAAAGAAGCTTCAAAAATCATAAATAATCCTCAAACCTGCTAATGCAGGTTTTTTTATTCAGAAATTTATCAAGCAGATGCGAGTGTTAATACATCAACAGGTGTCTGATCGGGAGTGTTTTGAATTGTGCAAGTTACCCCATTTGCAACAAGGCGTTTAAATGCATCAATATCGGTTTCATCAACGGATACTGTTTTTGCAATTTGGCGTTTCCCTTCATGAAAATGCATATTGCCAACATTGCAGTGAGTAATGGGCACGCCACCTTCCACTAAACGGGCAACATCTTTCGGGTTATTACACAACACAAAAATTTTCTGACGAGGTGATGCTTTGCTAATAACATCAATGGTTTTTTGAATAGAGAAGAAGCGAACAGCATATTCACCACCTGCTGATGCTTTCATTCCAGCTTGCATGAATGCGGCGTTTGGGCCTTCTGCTGCGTCATCATTAGCCACTAAAATCAGGTTTGCTTCTGTATGTTTTCCCCATGTAATGCGGATTTGACCATGGAGTAAACGTTCATCAATGCGGGTCCAGACAATATTCGGTGTGTTCATGATTAGCTCTCTTATTATATTTTATTAATTTAAAGCAGACTGTGTGTCGTCTTTTTTGTATGAGAACGGATAAATAGTGACGCCTTGTACAACACGATTGATTTCTCCTGTTGGAGACGGGTTATCAGGCGTATTCCCTAGTGCAATGGAACTGTGAAATGCGAATGATTGCGCCAACATCAAGTAAGGGAACAATAGCGCCACATCAGAACAGTTCTCTAACGCAGGAATATAAACAAAACTCTCAGGCGAAAAAGCTTTATCATTTCGTGCGGTGATCGCGATCACCTTGCCTGATGCATTATCGTGAATAACCTCTCGTAATAAGTCAGTCTCATATTGACGTGTATAAGGATCATTAGAGAAAAACATCACCACTAAAGTTTCTTTATTTACGATAGACTTAGGCCCATGTCGAAAACCTAATGGAGTATCAAAGCTCGCAACCACTTTACCCGCTGTAAGCTCTAACATTTTCAACGCAGCTTCTTGCGCTAAACCTTGCAATCCACCACTTCCTAGATAAATAACCCGTTTAAACTTACCCGCGTATTTATCCCGAATAATTTGATTCGCTTTATTAAACTGTGCTTTATAGTGACTAAAAAAAGGTGCAATAGAATCACTAAAGACGTTATCTCCTAAAAAGATAGTCACTGCAGCCATCATCATGGATGAAAAGCTAGAAGTCATTGCTAAAGAACGGTCATTGGATTCTTCAGGCATCAACAATGCCAATGCTCTACTGTTATTTTGGCAATACTGATAAAGCTTGCCATTTGCATTACATGTCAGTACTAAGTGATGACACTGAGATAGACATTCAGTCGCAACATCTAACGCCGCCACACTTTCAGGGCTATTCCCTGAACGCGCAAAAGAAATTAATAACGTTGGGATGTCTTCTGCTAAATATTCTTGTGGATCAGCCACTAAATCGGTTGTTGCAATAGCATCTACTCGACGTTTTGTATGGCCACTTAAAATAGGGGCTAATGCTTTTCCAGCAAATGCGGACGTACCAGCACCTGTTAAAATAATTCGTGCATGAGGCGCTGCGAGCGCTTTATCTAAGAAGGCTTCAATATCAGCACGTTTCTCTTTTACTGATTGCCATGTTTTCTTCCAACATTCTGGTTGTTGCTCAATTTCTTTCGCAGTCCAAAATGCATTCAGTTGCTCTAATTTAGCGGTCTGATAGCTTAAATATTCCATGGTTTCCCTCAATTAATGGACATAGCAGGCATCGGCATACACCGATAACACGTCACGAATTTTCGCAATAACAAAAGATTCAGGGGAGCCGTCAATCATGCCCTCTCTAAATTGGGTAAATTGATAAGGCAGATATTGACTCAGTAACGGCAGTGGAATTGGTTTAACGGATAAGTTATCCATTAGCGTATCTATAGCGGCATTAATTTCAGCATCAGGCCAGTAATAGCGAATACGATCACTAAAACTATACACTCGAGCAAAGGCTTGTTGACGCTCATCACCGTGATAATATTTTTGCCAAAATCCAGGCTCACGGCACATCAGTTGTTCCATCTTTTCACGCAATTTAGAGCACTGTTCTTGCGGAAATAAAGTCTCTTCAATGGCACAAAGTGCGTATAAACCCTCACGCATAGCAAACGTTAGTGCAGGCCCAACTTTTAAAATTGCAAAATGATCGTGAACTAATTGTTTATAAGCCTCTTTGGTTTGATAGTCCGTTGAGTGAGCTTCGAAAACAAGATGAGAATAATCATTTACGACTTGGCTTAATGCTTGTGCTTCTTCTGGTTGGTAGTCGATGATACCTGTATGATCAAACTCGACTCCCGGTTGAACCACCAAACCAATAACACGTTCCCAACAATCACCGACACCAGCATGTTGAAAAGCTTGGCGATGACATTCTAAGGTTTTACGTGCAGCATCAGGTGAAGTCACTTCAACCGTATCAAGCTCTTCAGCGGCACCGCCCGGGACAGGCACTTCTGTGCCAACAACATAAACAATATCACTCGAGCCAAAAGTCTCTTTTGCTGTATTTTCTGCAATAACAGCAAGGCGTGCTGCACGAGATGCCACAATTTCATCGGTTAAAGGAACGGGATCGTCAGCACAAGACATACTGCAATCAAGGTGGATTTTTTTGAAACCTGCGGCAACATAATGTGCAATCAACACATCTGCATTCGCCATCGCTTCTTCAGCGTTTAGATGTTGCCAACGATTAGGCCCTAAATGGTCGCCACCAAGAATAAGCTTCTCGATAGGAAAGCTGACATTTTTAGCCTGTTCAATAACATATTGGTAAAAGTCAGCGGGAGTCATTCCTGTATAACCACCAAACTGATCAACCTGATTAGAGGTGGCTTCAATTAGCAGAAAGGAATCATTATCCAGCGCTTGTAATAGAGCTGCTTCTATTACTAAAGGATGGGCAGAACAAACAGAATAAATACCATTCTGTTTGCCTGATTTGTGTAGCTGAACAATCTTTTCTAAAGGATGCATTAAATACTAACTCCATAATCAACACCGGCGGTGTTGCTAATGGAGTTAGCAAATTACGATGCCTTATCGTCGACGATAATCACTTCGATTTTGTGATCTTTCAGTTCCTGAATATATTCTTCAGGGATACCTGAATCGGTCACTAATATATCAATATCACCAAACTCTCTGATCATATGACAGCTGCGTTTACTGAATTTCGTAGAATCGGCAACCGCAATAATCGTTTCTGAGATATCACACATTAAACGGTTAAGACTAGCTTCCTGTTCATTGTGTGTAGTAATACCAACACGTAAATCGAATCCGTCAACACCTAGAAAAACCTTATCAAAACGGTAATTTCTAAGGCTATTTTCAGCTTGTGAGCCTGAAAAAGACAACGCACTTTTTCGCAATACACCACCGGTCATTAATACTTCCACACCTGAGGTATTTGCTAACTCCATTGCGACATCCAGACCGTTAGTCATGACCACTACATTTTCGCGCGACTTTAAATGTGTCGCGATTTCGCGAGTAGTTGTCCCCGAGTCAAGAATGACGGTGTCTCCATCCTTTATCAGCGTTGCGGCTGCTTTCCCGATTAATGTTTTTATGCCCGCATTTTGTCCACGTTTTTCGTGGATACTCAATTCGGCAATAAATCCTGTGTTAGGAATTGCTGCACCATGAGAGCGAACGATATAACCATTTTTTTCAAGAAAGCTTAGATCGCTGCGGATAGTGACACTTGAGACTTTAAATAATTCAGCGAGATCTTCGACTCTGGCTTTACCTTGCTGGTTTACCATATCGAGGATTTCCATACGCCTCTCAACTGCCGCTTTCACTTTCGTCTCCTTACGAAACCAAAAGACTTTCTTTCGATTGGTTTCGAATGTAGTTTACTACGCCAATTTTAACCGACAATGAAAAAAAACAAAACTTTTGATCTCTTTCACAAAGTTTCGATTCATCATCGAATGCTTACGATTATTTTCGTGTCATTTCAATGATAGCCTTCAGGCCATCAGTTTCCAATAAATAAAATGATATAACGCAACACTATACTTATGATTACACCATATACAGCTAGGTAAAGCACAATAACATAGATTTAATTTCGCCTTATCTCACAAAATAAAGATTAAAACTTCAATACATTCATTTATTTTCGAAAAACAAATCAAACTAAATAGCTCAAATAGTCAATAGAATATGAAATAGTATCGAATCGAAAGTATTTTTATCGAAAAAAACAGTATTTATCTTTCGAAAAAATCTTTCATTTACTTTCGTTGTTTCGTATTTGTGATTTTAATCTCTTTTGTTTTGATAAATTTTACGTAATGTAACAGGATAAAAAAGAAACTCAGGAAATGACTAATGGCATTAAATCAACCTGCTTATTTTCATATGATGGCAAAACCTACAAGCTACCACTGTAATATTAAGTGTGAATACTGCTTTTATCTGGAAAAAGAAAATATTTTTCAAGATGAAAAAAAAGAGACAGACCATACCGTGATGCCAGATGGTGTACTTCGTCGTTATATTAAAGACTATATTCAGTCACACGGTGGAGATCAGGTTGATTTCTCTTGGCAAGGTGGAGAGCCAACGCTTGCAGGATTGGCTTTCTTTGAGCAAGTTGTCAAATACCAAAAGCAATTTGCTAACGGCAAGACAATTACAAATAGTGTACAAACCAATGCAATTGCTATTAATCGCCAATGGGTACAATTCTTTGCTGATAATCACTTTCTATTAGGCGTTTCAATTGATGGTATTGAAGCTGTTCATGATAAATATCGTATTTCAGTCAATGGAAGCCCTACTTTTGAACGAGTAAAACGTGCAATTAAGTTACTCAATGAATATGGCGTCGAATTTAACACACTCACTGTCGTTAATGACCAAAACTGGAATAAAGGAAAAGAAACTTATCAAGCCTTAAAAGAATTAGGTTCCACTTTCTTTCAATTTATTCCCATTGTCGAAGTCGATAGACGCTTTCCTCATACTCACGGAGGACATTATGCGCCGGGCCCTAATGCACAATTAGCACCATTTTCTGTTCCGGCTGAAGGCTATGGGCAATTTATGGCTGAAGTATTTGATGAATGGATACGGCAAGGCGATATCGGGAAAATATATATCCGCTTATTTGATAGTTTATTAGGCACATGGATGGGATATCCCGCATCAACCTGTATTCAATCTAAAACCTGTGGTCAGGCATTGATCATTGAAGCCAATGGTGATGTTTACTCTTGCGATCACTATGTCTATCCCGCCAATAATTTGGGCAATATTCATCAAAATAGTCTTGCTCATTTAGCCACATCAAAACAGCAGCAGCGCTTTGGCCAAAATAAATATGATAAACAAACTAGCCTTTGCAAACAGTGTGAAGTGCAAAGCTTATGTTACGGCGGTTGCCCTAAACATCGCATTATTGCTATTGAAGGTGAAAAACATCGCCATAACTACCTATGTCGCTCTTATAAAAAAATATTTCACCATACCGCGATAGGCATGCAATTAATGCAACAAGCTATTTCGCGCGGAGGCCTTGCTAGTGATGCACTTCCTGCGATGAAAAAAAACTACTTAAAGTAACTCTTTTTATTTTATCTTGTTTATTCTGGAGACAATCCGTGATCTTACCTTCTGTTAAAAAAAGCTTACTCACTGGGCTGATTGCTACATCATGTTTAAGCATCCCAATCACTACCAATGCAGGTGGTACACCTGAAAAGCCAAATATTTTACTGATAGTGATGGATGATTTAGGAACAGGACAGCTTGATTTTGTACTGGATACCTTAAATGTTGATGAATTAGCACAAAGACCGACACCGCCACGTTATGAAGGCGATATCAATAAGATGGTTGAAGCTGCACGCATTGCAATGCCAAATGTCAGTCAAATGGCTACAAATGGTGCCAAAATGACCAATGCATTTGTTGCTCATCCTGTTTGTGGCCCTTCTCGAGCAGGTATTTTTACGGGCCGTTCTCCTGCAAGCTTTGGTACTTACAGTAATGATGATGCCATTTTAGGTATTCCCAAAGATATCAAACTATTGCCTTCACTTTTCCAAGAAAATGGCTATGCCACAGCCAGCATTGGAAAATGGCACAATGCAAAAGTGATCCGCAAACCGAAAATTAATGAAAGTAAACAAACTCGCGATTATCACGACAACATGATTTCAACACCAGAAGTGGGTTACACACCTCATGAACGAGGTTTTGATTATGACTTTAGCTATTACGCATCGGGTGTGGCTTTATGGAATTCGCCTGCATTTTGGCGTAATGGTGTCAATGTTCCAGCTCCGGGCTATACCACACATTTATTAACGGATGAGACCTTAAAATTTATTGATGAACATAAAGATAAACCATTCTTTATTAATCTCTCCTATAGCGTTCCTCATATTCCGTTGGAACAAGCCTCACCTGCGAAATATATGGAAAAATTTGATACTGGTAATGTTGAAGCAGATAAATACTTTGCAGCATTAAATGCAGCCGATGAAGGTATTGGTCAAATTCTTGCAAAATTAAAAGCAAATGGTGAATTAGAAAATACACTTATCTTTTTCTTATCCGACAATGGTGCAGTTAATGAATCACCAATGCCAATGAATGCAATGGATAGAGGCTTTAAAGGACAAATGTTTAATGGTGGGGTCAGAGTACCTTTCATTGCCTATCAACCCGGCACTATTCCTGCTGGTACAAAAAGTGATGAGATGATCTCCGCACTTGATATTTTACCGACTGCGCTACAAACAGCAGGTATTACTATTCCTGACAATCTAAATGTTGAAGGGAAAAACATCATGCCTTTACTCAAAGGTGAAACAACAAAATCCCCTCACAATTATCTTTATTGGGCCGGTCCTGGCACTAAACATTACAGTGAGGAAAACCAAGAATTTTGGCATGGATATCATCAATGGATAACCTATCAACGTAAAACACCGCCTACAAATCCTAATTTAGAAAAACTCTCTAAAGGTGCTTGGGCTGTACGCGACGGTGAATGGGCGCTCTATTTTTATGATGACGGGAAAAATCAGCCTCAACTTTTTAACGATAAAAACGATCCGTCCGAATCAATTGATCTTGCCAAACAAAACCCACAAAAAGTTACAGAGCTAAAAAATGCGTATTACCAGTGGATCAAAGATAAGCCAAAGCCCGTTATTTGGGGGCAAGATCACTATCAAATATTAGTGGATTCTGCAAAACCTTAATATTCAACCTCCGTTTTGTTTCGCAAGGATGCGTCTTTTTTCTGAGATACGAAAATGGCTATTAAAATTGCATCTTCAGCACGTCCAAAACTCCCTTATGAGCACCCAAACGTAGAAATCTATCAACGCTTATTTAAGGAAAATATCATTCGACGATTAGTCAGAAAATCAGCTTATCGTCGCTATGATAAAACGATCACTCACTTTTTTAATGATGAAAATCAGTCTCTTTTCTCTTTATGCGAAATGTTGACACAGTATGTCACTCAGGCTTTTCATCATTATCAAGTCTGGGGTTATTCCCATGCTTATTATCCCGGAAGTCCCGGGCAACAAACAGCAAGAACGGATGCTCTTGAAGGTGTTAGCAGAGTACTTCCTCTACTTGCAGCATGGATAGTTAGCAGCAAAAAAAGTACGTTGATGGGATTAAATCAGCAAGCATTTAATTTACCATTAATGATCAAACAAAGTTTTATTCATGGTACTGATCCACTTCATAAAGGATATTGGGGGAAACTTGAAAATTACGATCAACGAATTTGTGAAGCATCTGATTTAGCGCTCACACTTTGGATAAGCCGTGAATGGGTTTGGGATACATTAGCACCAGCAACACAACAACAAATTATTGCTTGGTTCGAACAAGTTAATCATTGTGAAATTGTTGATAATAATTGGCATTTCTTCCCTCTTACCGTCCAATTTGTCATTAAAGCACTCACAGGAAAAGACACAATTGCCCATTGGCGTTATGAACGATTAAAAGAGTTTTATGTTGGTGATGGATGGTTTCGTGATGGCGCAAAAGGTAATTATGATTACTACAATGCGTGGGGTTTTTACTATTCACTGTATTGGTTAGCGCAAATCGACCCTCAATTTGATTCGACATTTATTACTCAATCACTTAACACCTTTAATCAGCACTACCTTTATTTTATGACTCCCAAAGGTATTCCTTTCTTTGGTCGAAGTGCCTGCTATCGCCTTGCGGTTTCTGCGCCATTATTAGCAGGCGTCGATTTGCATTGCCCTTCAGTCAAAGTAGGTGAGGCAAAACGCGCCTTTGAAAGTAGCTTACGTTATTTTATTTCTCAAGGTGCATTAAAAAATGGCGCACCAACTCAAGGCTTATTTACTCACGATCCTCGTTTGGTCGATAACTACAGTGGGCCAGCCAGTAGTTTTTGGTCATTACGTGCTGTGATTATCGCGCTCTATTGTGCTGATCGTATCAATTTATGGCAAACGCCTTCACTTCCTTTACCTATCGAAAAAGATAACTTTCGTTTCGAAATTCCATCTATCCAAGCTTTAGTAACTGGAATGAAAGCAACACAAGAGGTAACTGTCATTTTTTGTGAAGATTATACAACTCAGCAAACCCCATTAACTCGCCGTTTAGAAAAACAGACCTTAGCACAAAAAGTCACTGAAACCGTAATAGGACAGTCAAGACGACCTAAAAATAACTTATTACGCAAAGGGATCACCAGTTATAGTTCAAAAATGGCACATTTTTTCTAACTACCTTTCATTTGCTTTCAGTGCGAAGGGAATAAAAATGTGATTTAGATCTTTTACCTTTCCATTTCTTTCGTTTATTATAATTCGTAATTAAACGAAAGATGAGAGGCAAACATGTATCTGGTTTCTACTCGTAATATGCTCAATAAAGCACAGCGTGAAAATTATGCTGTGCCTGCTTTTAATATTCACAACTTGGAAACTATCCAAGTTGTGATGGAGACGGCTGCTGAAATGGCATCTCCCGTCATTTTAGCTGGTACACCAAGTACGTTTGCTTATGCAGGTAGTGATTATTTGATCTCTATTTGTCAACAAGCCGCAGAGCAATACCGAATTCCCGTTGCACTACATTTAGATCACCATGAAGATATTCCTGATATTTGCCATAAAGTCATTTCAGGTGTGCGCTCCGCCATGATCGATGCCTCTCATTTTCATTTTGAAGAAAACATTCGTATCGTCAAAGAAGTGGTCAATTTCTGCCATCATTGGGATTGCACTGTAGAGGCTGAATTAGGTCGTCTTGGTGGACAGGAAGATGATCTTATCGTTGATGCTAAAGATGCCCTATTCACCGATCCTGATTCAGCGGTACAATTTATTAAAGCAACGGGTATTGATTCATTAGCTGTTGCAATCGGTACAGCACACGGCATGTATAAACATGAGCCTCATCTCGATTTTGATCGCTTAGAGATTATTCGCCAAAAAACAGACGTCCCTTTAGTTCTTCATGGTGCATCGGGTATTCCTGATGCGGATGTGCGCCGTTGTATCGATTTAGGTATTTGTAAAGTTAACGTCGCAACTGAACTAAAAATAGCTTTCTCTAACGCAATCAAGCAGTACTTTTTAGATAATCCTGATGCAAGTGATCCTCGCCATTACCTTGTACCGGGCAAAGCCGCAATGAAAGCGGTGGTTGCGGATAAAATTCGTGTCTGTAAAAGTGATGGGAAACTGTGAAAACAAATAGAACTGTCGCCATTATTGGCGAATGTATGATAGAGCTTAGTGGTCAACCGTTTTTACCACAACAACAGCGCTTTGGCGGTGATACGCTAAATACAGCGCTGTACTTAGCGCGACTTATCCCTACATTACATCCGTACTATATGACAGGTTTAGGCACTGATACTTACAGTGCCTTAATGCAAAAAGCATGGGAAGAAGAAGGAATTAACTGCCAGTCTGTTATTACTATTCCCGAAAAACTTCCCGGCCTATATGCCATTGAAATTGATCCCTGCGGTGAGCGTAGTTTTCATTATTGGCGTAATGATGCGGCCGCACGTTATATTGCAACAGATAGCCGTTTTACAACACATCTCAATGCACTACCTGATAATAGTGTAATTTATCTCAGCGGAATTTCTCTTGCTATTTTAACGCCGGAAGGAAAAGAGTCTCTACTCACGCAATTAATCCACCTTAAACAGCGTGGGATCACTTTAATTGTGGATTCAAATTATCGACCTCGCTTATGGGATTCAATATCTCATGCACAAGAATGGTTTGAAAAACTGTACAGGCTTAGCGATATCGCTTTAGTTACGGGTGATGATGAGCAAATGCTTTGGCAACAACCCATTTTGACAGAACAAGATATTGCACAACGCCTTCATCAATGGGGCAATCAAAACGTGATTGTCAAACTCGGTGCTCATGGCGCTTTCTGGTCTGATGGCATAGATACGGGCTATATCTCTCCCAAACCGATTGATTTGGTTGTTGATACTACCGCAGCGGGCGACTCGTTTAATGCTGGTTTTATTGCTGCTTGGCTACAAAATAATCGCTTACCAACTTGCTGTTTATGGGGAAATACATTAGCCGGACTCGTTATTCAACACCATGGCGCCATCATCCCTCATAAAGTCACCGATTCATTCTATACATTAATCAAGGATAACCATGACACAGTCAATTGTTGATACACTTTCCTCACTGAAAGTGATCCCCGTGATCCAAATTAATCGCGCAGAAGATGCAATCTGGCTGGGTGAAATTCTAACCCAAAATCAATTACCTGTTGCTGAAATCACCTTTCGTACACCTGCGGCAGCTAAAGCTATTAAGTTAATGCATGAGCATTTTCCTGAGCTTATTTTATGCGCAGGAACAGTATTAACGGCACAACAAGCAGACATGGCAAAAGAAGCTGGAGCAAGCTTTGTCATTTCTCCAGGTTATAACCCAAGTACAGTTGATTATTGTCTGAATAATGGCATCAACATTGTGCCGGGAATTAATAATCCAAGCCAAATAGAAGTAGCCCTTGAAAGAGGCCTAACCTTAGTTAAATTCTTCCCAGCAGAAGCCTCTGGCGGTATAAAAATGCTAAAAGCACTTGCGGCACCTTACGCACAAATGCAATTTATGCCGACGGGTGGCATTAGTTTAAATAATGTCAGTGATTATCTCGCTATTCCACAAGTGGTGGCATGTGGCGGTAGCTGGATAGCAACTACTGAAGCTATTGATAAACAAGATAAGCAAACCATTGTTAATCATATTCAAAGTATCCATTCATTACTAAAAATCAATAAAGGATAAATACAATGAAACAGGTTGCCGTTTTATTAGCAGACGGATTCGAAGAAGGCGAAGCCGTTGTTTTTATTGATATCATGCGCCGTCTTGATATTCATGTTGATGTACTTTCTTGCATGGATACATTGGTATTAAATACTTATTTTGAAACTAAAATCAGTGCTGATTTTCTATTAACTGAAAAACTGACACACAGCTATGACGCAATAATGATGCCAGGTGGTCCTAAAGGTACTGATCGTTTATGTGCGAATGAACAAGTTATTCAATTTATTAAACGCCATATTGCTGAAGATAAATATATTTGTGCGCTATGCTCTTCTGGAGCAAAAGTATTAGCGGCACACCATCTTCTTGACGGTCGTAATTACAGCACAGGCGATAAATTGGCAGATAAATATGATGATGGCAATTATCTTGATCAAGATGTAGTTGTCGATGGAAAATTTATCAGTGCAAAAGGATTAGGTGTAAGTTTTGAATTTGCCTTTACTGTGGCTCGCCATTTATTAAGCGACAATACAGAAAAAGTAGACTGGCAAGCTAATCATATTTATTTCAAACACTGGCCGTTAGGTTATCTAAAATAGCTAAATTAATTATTATTTACGATATAAAGGGGATTAACTCCCCTTTATAGTTTTATTTTTAATAACGCTTCAATGATCCAATGGCAAACTGGGTGATCTTTCCATATTTTCTTCCATGCGCTCACAACATCTTGCTGAGACATACGAATTTTTTTCTTCGCATTTTTTATAAGGTATTCCTTCATTTTTTCGGAACCTTTCTTATAATCAGTGCGCATATCAGGCCCTTCCCAATATTTTCCACGCTCTTTAATTAATTCAATAAGATCTTTTTTCAATGTTAGGTATTCAGGTGTTCCACTAAAATAATATTTCACACCGTTTAATAAAACTGTTGGTGTTTGTGCAAATAAAAATCGAATTTGAGTGCGTTCTTTACGTCCTTTCTTTTCAGAAAAAGATTTATCAATTGCAGCAAGAATAATTTTACGCCACTCCTCATCAGGGGCATTAAGCGATGAAATATCACAGCGATATAGCATTTTATCTAAGATAGATGTAATAGCCTGTTCAAACTCAGCCTCACGTTCTATCGCTTTTGGCATAATTTCTTTACCAAATGGCATTCCCCATATATGAGGAGTGTCAAAAATCTTCACATAGTTATTTTCTGATATTTCATTGAAGAAACCTTTTAATTCTGTTTTCAATCCATCAATAAGTTTCATAATATTCCTTTATTTTACAAACAGGGCGTCCATATTATTTAAATAATTAGTTTTCAATTAATATAGATAAAATATTTTTATTCCTATAACAACATGATTTATCAGACATATGATAATTTAATACAATTTTAATTATTTCCACATGATACTTAATCACTTCCTTTTTCATTAAAAATAGAAGGTGACTCAATGGAACCTGATTTTAAATCAGGAGATGTAATCATTGTCGATCCTGAGATAAAACCACATCCTGGTGAATTTATTGTTGCTGCTAATCATGAAAGAGAGGCAACATTTAAGAAATACAGGCCAACTCGCATTGATGCAAATAACAATGAACATTTTAAACTTGTACCATTAAATAATGATTATCCAATAATTAGCAGTGAAAACACACCATTAATGATCATTGGTACAATGATTGGACATCGCATTTATCGTCGTAAACGATAACTATTATTCCCAAAAGTACCCCAATAATAACTAACTCTATTATTGCGGTTGAACTCAAAAAACAGTTTTATCTGTTTAATACTTTCATCATAGATTTAGTGATAAATAATCGTGAATCCCATAGTTGTCTGGACTTTGCCTTCACGTATTTTTTTCTTCTGTTTAGTAATAGCGCCCAGAAACAGAAAACAGCTAAATATCATGTAATATGCTGTAATCACTCGCAACATCCCACTGAGTATCGCTATCAATACATGCGTAGTTATCACTCCCTCAATATTTTTTCATTACTCATTAATGTCTGACCAATTAGATTCAAAGTGATTTACGCTCATACTCTTCATGGCTTAACTTACATTCTTATTTCTTTACCCCTAATTAATAACTTAACGAAACTAGAAAAAGAGTTATAGTATCTAATGTAAATTATTAAACATATGTTCTATGTACAAATACTGAGTAAGGATGTTTTTTACGACCCATAGCAGAATAAAATAAATATTTAAATTATAATTTTTATATAAATACTAAAAATGCAAATAAATATAGAAATATAAAACTAATAAATTATTTACTCCTATTTGTTGTTACATTTTATTTTTAGAGATATCTCTTAAAAACGTTAAGATAAATTGATTTATTTAAAATAATTTAATATAAGTAATCATGCCTTAAATTAAATTTCCTGGTAGTGGATTTACTTATTATTCCCACTCTCAAGAGATCCTTTATTCGTTTTAATACAAGGATTTTATTATGTCAGATAGCTTTCAAAATGAAGTTCCTAAAGCGCGGGTAAATATAAAACTCGACTTGCACACAGGTGGTGCACAGAAAAAAGTTGAGTTGCCTTTAAAACTATTGGCCATTGGTGACTACAGTAACGGAAAAGATAAACGTGTTCTTTCAGAAAGAGAAAAGGTCAATATTAATAAAAATAATTTCAATAGTGTTCTTACTGAATTTTCTCCATCGATCAGTCTTACCGTAAAAAACACATTAACGAATGATGGTAGCGAAGAAAATATTAATCTGTCATTTAAAGAAATGGCTGATTTTGAGCCAGAACAAGTTGCTCGCCAAATACCGCAACTGCGCGCCATGCTGGCAATGCGTAATCTCTTACGTGATTTGAAATCTAACCTTCTTGATAACATCACTTTTCGCCGTGAACTCGAAAATATCCTTAAAGATCCTGCATTAAGTGATGAATTACGCGAAGAGTTATCTCAACTCGCACCGAAAAAAGACTAATTGGGTTTTATCATTACAGGATTATGCTTATGTCAGTGAATAGCGAAAGTATTTCAAAAAGTACAACAACTGTACTTGATGAGCCCGCCAATAGCGGTGTTTACGCCTCTCTCTTTGAGAAAATCAATCTCACTCCTGTTTCTCAGGTGAGCGATATTAATATCTTCCAAGACAATAGTGCTCTGGCTGATACAACTGCAAATGAACGCGTTACTGTTGCAGTTCAAGTTTTTCTCGATCGTTTGAAATCTTCAGGCCAAAAGGTTGAACGTTTAGATAGAACTCTACTCGATCACCATATTGCAGATTTAGATAGACAAATTAGTGAGCAACTTGATGAAGTCATGCATCATGCCGATTTCCAAAAAATAGAATCAGCATGGCGTGGACTAAAATTCTTAGTGGATCGCACTGATTTTCGCCAAAATGTGAAAATCGAATTACTCGATGTAGCCAAAGACGATTTACGCCAAGATTTTGAAGATTGCCCTGAAACTATTCAAAGTGGCCTTTATCACCATACGTATATCGAAGAATATGATACTCCCGGTGGTGAGCCTATTGCAGCTATTGTCTCTAATTATGAGTTTGATCGTAGCCCACAAGATATTGCGTTATTACGTAATATTGCAAAAATCTCAGCGTCCGCACATATGCCATTTGTTGGCTCTGTTGGCCCTGCATTTTTTGGTAAAGACTCTATGGAAGAAGTCGCTGCCATTAAAGATATCAGCAACTATTTTGACCGTGCTGAATACATCAAATGGAAATCTTTCCGTGACTCTGACGATGCCCGCTATATTGGTTTAACAATGCCTCGCGTTTTAGGCCGCCTTCCTTATGGTCCTGATACCGTTCCTGTACGTAGTTTTAATTATATTGAAGAAGTAAAAGGCCCAGATCATGAAAAATATTTGTGGACAAATGCAACCTTTGCTTTTGCTGCAAATATGGTTAAAAGCTTTATTAATAATGGTTGGTGTGTACAAATTCGCGGCCCTCAAGCTGGCGGAGCTGTAAAAGATTTACCTATTCATCTTTATGATTTAGGCACAGGAAGTCAGGTCAAAATTCCATCTGAAGTCATGATCCCTGAGACACGAGAGTTTGAATTTGCCAACCTCGGTTTTATTCCATTGTCTTACTATAAAAATCGTGATTATTCTTGTTTCTTTTCAGCAAACTCGGCTCAGAAACCCGCTATTTATGATACCGCTGATGCAACTGCAAACAGCCGTATTAATGCGCGTTTACCTTATATCTTCCTACTTTCACGAATTGCTCATTATTTAAAATTAATTCAGCGTGAAAATATCGGTACTACTAAAGATCGCCGTTTATTAGAGCTCGAATTAAATAATTGGGTTCGTGGTTTAGTTACTGAAATGACTGATCCAAGTGATGATTTACAAGCTTCTCACCCACTGCGCGATGCCAAAGTCGTTGTAGAAGATATTGAAGATAATCCAGGATTTTTCAGAGTGAAACTGTATGCCGTTCCTCACTTCCAAGTAGAAGGAATGGATGTAGATCTCTCGTTAGTATCTCAAATGCCAAAAGCGAAAGCATAAGGTGAAGCACGGATGAAAATATACCGCCCCCTCTGGAGTGATGGGGCCTTTTTGGCTCCTCAGCAATTTCAACAACAAGCAAGATGGGATAGCTATCTCATTAGCACAATCGCCAATATGACGATTGCATCAACATGGGGCGTGATTTGTGCTGAATTTGATGAAAGTGCTTTAACGATTTCACGCCTTAGCGCACAAAAATTAATTGTGCGTTTTCCTGATGGAACACTGATCGATACGACACTGGCTGACAATTTACCGCCAGTCAATGAACTCAGCCATTACTCTCAACATCAAACACTTGATATCGTTCTTGCCTTACCTTTATTGCAAGCCAATGGTGGCAATCTTATGCAAGAGGGTCGCTCTGATAGACCACAACAGTTCTATCAAGAGTGGATGAAAGTCCAAGATTTAGTTGGTCAAGAACAAACGGATATTGCCGTATTACGCCACAGTATTACTTTGCGCTATGCCCATGAAGAAAACAGTGCATATATGACTTGTCCCGTTGCTCGATTAATTCGCAATGCACAAGGTGCATGGGAAATAGATAAGCATTTTATTCCTCCATTATTAAGTTGTAGTGCGAGCGCTGAATTAACCATATTGTTTTCAGAATTCATGCATCGCTTAGTCGCAAAGCGCCGTCGCCTAATGACTATGCGTCGCGAAAATAATGAGCAAATGGCAGATTTTGCGGTTGCTGATGTCTCGCTTTTTTGGCTACTAAATGCGATTAATAGCGCTGAACCAGTATTAAGCGAATTACTATCATCAATGGGTCGCCACCCAGAGCTTCTTTATCGTGAATTAGTACGTTTAGCTGGGGCACTACTGACATTTTCACTCGATCATGAAAATGGTGATATTCCTCTTTATCAACACGCTTTTCCTGAACAGGTTTTTCCACCGTTATTCAATTTACTTAACACCTTATTAGAAGCAAGTTTACCTTCTCGTGTGATTAGTATTGTGCTTGATAAAGAAGGGCCTTTCTGGCGTGGTGAATTGCATGATCCTCGCCTACGCGAAGACGCTGATTTCTATCTTTCAGTACGTTCTGCATTGCCAGCTCACTTGTTGATCACTCAATTTCCATTGCTTTGTAAAGCAGGCAGTAATGACGATGTTGCTAGTGTCGTTAACGTGGCGCTTAACGGTATTCCATTACAACCATTAACGCATGTTCCTGCCGCTATCCCTCTACGTTTAGAAAACCACTATTTTGCGCTTGAACTCAATAATTCAGCAGGCCAAGCCATGTTGTCTTCAGGTCATTGCGCCTTTTATGTACCGGGAACATTAGGTGAAATTCAACTCGAACTTTTTGCGGTGCTTCGATCATGATGACTAATTCAAGAACAGTTAAAAATAACCTGATTGATGTGCTTTTTGCTGATACTTGGTTAATGGTATGTCAACTACGTCAAGGAGCTGAAATTACTGATGGGAAAACCTTCTATCGACGCGTTTGCGAACATATTGACAAAACACGCCAAAATCTCACTGAAAAAGGTTACTCACAATCTGCCATTGAAAACATGCTTTATGCACAGTGTGCCTTAATTGATGAAAGCGTGATGAATCGGACTGAGCGTGATGATGGCTACTTACAGTGGATACAATCTCCATTACAAGCCAAATATTTCAATACGTTAGAAGCTGGAGATAAGCTTTGGGATAGATTACGTAATCTATTAAATGAACCAGCACCAAACCATGATGTGCTTATCTGTTTTCATCGTGTTATTACGCTTGGTTTTGTTGGCAAATATCGCCAAACCGATGCTCCAGAGCGAGAAAAAATAATTGAGTTACTTAATACCCAACTTCCCACTTATGCCCTATCAAGTGATTTACCTTTAGTAATGAAACCCAAAAACCGAATGAATCGTCGTCACCTATATTGGCTAGGGTGGTTAGGCGGATTTATCGTGATTGCAGCATTGTGGTGGGGCTTTTCTGTGTCATTAGAACATTTACTTCAACAATGGGTAATTCAAGGAAAGTGATGCAAAAAAACAGGATAAAACAGTGTATTACATTGTTTTCAGCAAGCTTACTATTATGGTTAATTTGGGGATTTTGGTCTTTTGGTAAAGAGATCTCTTTTTTCCTGACGGCGTTTATTTGTATTGTCACACTCTCTTTATGTATTTGGTTTTTCCGCCAACAAAAAAGTATACCTTATCTTAAAGATACTCAAACAAACCAACTTCCCCCTGAAAACTACCAAGGTGATGTTGTTATTGTTTGTGGACAATCACAAGCTCTTTTTGAAGAAAATCAAACTTATCGAGAAACAGCTAAAGGCTGGTATATCCGTGCGTCATCGCCAATTGATTTGATTAACATTACTCAGCATATTAGTGATGTTTCACCTACTCAATTTAACCGTTTATCGCTGTTATATTCTCTCTTACCAGAACAGTTATCACAATTAGAGGAAGTTACCCAAGACACATTAAATTGGCGTAGAGCTATTAATGAATGTAATAAAAAAGCGAGCAAATCCCTGCCATTTTGGGTGACTCTTTATCTTAATTCTCCCATTGATTATCTAAATTCACATCTTGATGACACTACACCATGGATCATTCACTTAAAAGATCAGCAAGAATTACTCGTTGTTTCTGATAACTTAGCAACACAGCCTATTTCAAAATGGTTATCACAAAACATTAAGCACGTTGAACATCAACTCACTATGGCACTCTGGATTGATCAATTACTTGCTTGGTTAAAAAATACGTTTATTCCTCTGCTTACCATTGCTCAATCTGGTGCTCCAAGTCTTATTCCTGTGGCCTGGGCAATGCAATTTACGACCGTACCTACCATTTCAGATAACAGCTGGGCTCAATTTATTCATCATAAAACCACATTATTCCCATCTATTACTAAAGCCCCCAATCAAAGTGAAGAATTACCATTACCTGATGTTCTGATTAATAAATTCACCCACGATGTTAACTTACTGCAAATAGAAAACACCTTTGGTGTTGTTGGCATGATCTGTGGATTATTTCTTATTGGAGCAATATCAGGAAGTTATCATCATAACAAACAGCTAATTTATGATATAGGTAATGATATTCATCACTTTAAAAGTATTACTGATGAAAACTTAGAACCTAAAAAAGTAGCTTATAAACAGCTACTTTCAGATGCAGCTTTTCTTTCTCATTGGCAACGAGAAGGTATTCCTGCTCGTTACTCTTTAGCGTTATACCAAGGTAATAACATATTGCCTTATTTGCATACTTTACTCAGTTCATGGTCCCCACCACTGCCACCAGCTCCCATTATTGTGCAAGAAGTCCCTGAAATGGTGACTTTAGATAGTCTTGCTCTCTTTGCTTCTGGTCAATACGAATTAAAAAATGAAGCCACCAAAGTACTTGTTGATGCCCTTATCAATATCAAAGCGAAACCGGGTTGGTTAATTGTTATTTCAGGGTACACCGACAACACAGGTAACCCCGATTTAAACCAAAAACTTTCTCTTAAACGAGCTGAAGCTGTGCGCGACTGGATGATTAAAACCAGTGATATCGCACCTTCTTGCTTTGCAGTGCAAGGATATGGTCAGCGCCAACCTGTTGCAGATAACTCAACACTCGATGGACGTGCTCGTAATCGTCGAGTTGAAATTCGCCTGATACCTCAAGCCGATGCTTGTCAGGTATTAGCTGATGACCTTACGCCACTGAAGGATGGTGGCAACTAAACCTTAGAAAGGAGATGTAATTATGGCTATTCCTGTATACCTCTGGTTAAAAGATGACGGTAATGCGGATATCAAAGGTTCTGTTAATGTTCAAGATCGTGAAGGCAGTATTGAAGTCGTCGCTCAAGATCACAACTTGTACATTCCAACAGATAACAATACCGGCAAATTAACCGGTACACGTATCCATACTCCATTTATCTTCGTAAAAGAAATTGATGCATCCAGTCCGTATTTATACAAAGCAGTTACAACTGGGCAAACCTTGAAAAAGGCAGAGTTTAAGTGGTATCGCATCGATGATGCAGGCCAAGAAGTTGAATATTTCAACACTACGCTTGAAAACGTCAAAGTCGTAAAAGTGGCTCCTAAGATGCACAACATCAAAGATCCAACTAAAGAAAAACACAATCACCTTGAAGAAGTTGAATTGCGTTACGAAAAAATCACTTGGACTTACAAAGACGGAAATATCATTCATTCAGATTCATGGAATGAACGCGCCACTGCGTAAAACCAAAACAAACAGGCGGTTAACCGCCTGTTTTAACTACCAATTATTGTAAAGCACCACAACTCAAAATTTAACAAATAAATACTCTAAATAGTTCAAGGCATAGCAAGATCACTATTTAAAGCACAACGAGCAAATACTCTAAATAGTTCGAGATGTAGCTAGGCGACAAATGAATGAGTTGCTAGGAGCATACAAAAGTATGTGGCTAGTGCGAATGAGCATAGCCAACAACGCTACAACTTGAAATATGACAAGTATACCTTATGAGCCTCGGTCTATGGCTAAGGGCGGTAGCGTACCTAAATTCCCTCAATAGGGACTTCATTACTGGGAGAAAATATGGAAAATCAATCTGTCATGCTATTACGTCGCTTAAATCCTTATTGTGCAAAAGCGCTGGAAGCGGCGGCCTCATTATGCCAAACCCGTGCCCATGCAGAAGTCACTATTGAACACTGGCTATTAAAAATTCCAGAACTTGGCGAAAGTGATATCACTGTATTAGCACGTCGCTATGAATGGGATTTATCTGCACTTTGGCAAAGCTTACTTGATGCGATTGATAAATTGCCCCGCTCTGTACGTAGCCGACCTCAATTATCCAAATCCTTACTAGAATTAATTAAAAATGCATGGGTAATTGCTTCTCTTGATGAAGATATCGAACAAATTCGCAGTGTACATTTATTACACACAATGACAAAACAACCTGCATTAGTTCCACTCGATGCACTTTGGCCTTTAATGACATTAGGTGAGACACAACTACAACGATTAAGACCTCTACTTGATGCTCAATCTGATGAAAGACCAGAAATTCAGCAGTTAGCTTCACATAATCATTTACCTGAAGCCCCTCTTACTCAACATAATGAAACCAATACTCCATCCTCAACGACAGATAACGCCATTATTGGTCACACTCTTAGTGATGCATTACAAGCAGTATTAAATAAATTCACTCTTGATGTGACAGAAAAAGCACGGCTGGGTGAAATTGATCCTGTCTTTGGTCGAGATGACGAAATTCGTCAAATGGTCGATATTCTCTCTCGTCGTCGTAAAAATAACCCTATTCTTGTTGGAGAGCCTGGTGTAGGTAAAACCGCACTTGTTGAAGGATTAGCATTACGTATTGCTGAAAAAAATGTTCCTATCAGTTTACAAACTACCTCATTACGCACTCTAGATTTAGGTCTATTACAAGCGGGGGCGGGAGTAAAAGGTGAATTTGAACAGCGGTTAAAAAACGTTATCGATGCCGTTCAACAATCACCCACACCAATTCTACTTTTTATCGATGAAGCGCATACCATTATTGGTGCAGGTAATCAAGCTGGTGGTGCTGATGCCGCTAACTTATTAAAACCCGCATTGGCTCGCGGTGAATTACGGACTATCGCAGCAACCACTTGGTCAGAATACAAACAATATTTTGAACGTGATGCCGCATTAGAACGTCGTTTTCAAATAGTTAAAGTTGACGAGCCTGATGATGAAAAAGCCTTTTTAATGTTACGAGGATTAAAATCTCGTTATGCCAAATATCATGGCGTACACATTACTGATGATGCAGTAAAAGCCGCCGTCACTTTATCTCGCCGTTATTTAACAGGTCGCCAACTTCCTGATAAAGCGGTGGATTTACTTGATACAGCAAGTGCGCGTATTCGAATGAGTTTAGACACCTTACCTGAAGAACTCACTCGCATTAAAGCCAAGCGTTATGCACTTGAACTAGAACAAAAAGCAATACTTGATGACATCACTATTGGTAATTTAACCAATCAAACCAAGTTATCTGATTTATCTTCTCAAGATGCCCAATTAGCACTTCAACTTGAAGCCTTAGAACAGCGTTTTGAGCAAGAAAAAGAGATTATCTGTCAGCTAATTGAAAGCAGACAAGATCCCGAAAATACCGAAGCATCGGCACAGTTACAGCAACAACTCTCACAATTACAACAAGAAGCACCACTTTTAAATCCTGATGTAGACGTTCGCACAGTGGCAACGGTTATTGCCGATTGGACAGGTGTTCCACTTTCAAGTCTTCTTAAAGATGAACAAATCGGCCTATTAGAGCTAGAAAGTAACTTATCAAAATATGTTGTTGGACAAGACAGTGCTTTACTCGCGTTAGCACAACGTCTGCGTGCATCGAGAACAGGATTAGTGTCTGAAAACGGCCCTCAAGGGGTATTTTTATTAGTGGGTCCAAGTGGTGTAGGTAAAACAGAATCTGCCATTGCGCTGGCAGAATGTCTGTTTGGCGGTCAAAAATCCCTAATCACTATTAATATGTCTGAATATCAAGAAGCACATACTGTCAGCCAATTAAAAGGCTCGCCTCCAGGTTATGTCGGATACGGTCAAGGTGGCGTATTAACTGAAGCCGTAAGAAAACGGCCTTATAGCATTGTGTTATTAGATGAAGTTGAAAAAGCACATCGCGATGTACTCAATCTTTTCTATCAAGTATTTGATAGAGGCTTTATGCGTGATGGTGAAGGCCGTGAAATTGATTTTCGTAATACCGTTATTTTAATGACTGCAAATTTAGGCAGTGATGATTTAATGCAACAACTGGAAGAGTCACCATTAAGTACAGATAGCGATTTACAAGAAACGCTTCGCCCTATTTTACGTGACCATTTTCAACCCGCACTACTGGCTCGTTTCCAAACATTAATTTACCGTCCTCTTGATGCAACGGCACTACGTATTATTGTTGAGATGAAATTAAAAAATGTGATCAAGCGACTTTACACTCACTATCGATTAACAGGTATTGTTGAAGAAGCCCTCTACGACACCATTGTAGATGCCTGTTTATTACCCGATACAGGTGCGCGAAATATCGATAGCCTGCTTAATCAACAAATTCTCCCTATTCTTAGCCAGCAACTCCTTCTACGCCAAGCCAATGCTGAAAAATCACGATATGTTATTTTAGGTTTTAATGAAGAAGAAGGTATTACGTTGAGTTTTAGTGATGAGTTGCCAAACTAACAATAACTAAGATCTATCGCCAAAATGACTCGTAAAACGCTCACTATAATTATTTTCACATTCATCGTTATTGTGGTGAGCTCACTGTTGTTTCCCAAGAAAAAACCACAAGATGACTACCTTGCTGGGAATTTACACGGCTTTAATCATGTCAAAGGTACTTCTGTAAATTGGTTTATGGTCAATGGCTATTATGGCAAAGGGGGTGGCGGGACTTGTTGTATTGTCGTGCCCGCCAAGTGGACGCCGAATCAATGGGTCAAAGTGGAATGGGAAGTCGATCCCAATGCTTACCCTACAGATTCACCGGGTGTGACAGATCCCAAATTTGATGCTTATATGAAAAAACACGAAGCAAATTATCGTCGCTATAGCAAAATGGTAGAAATCCCCGAATACGATGAGCCTTGTAGTGTCAAAGTCCATTTTCTCCCTTGCCAAGAAGTAAAAATTAGCCTGTCTTGTTATTCCCCTTGGCTTCCCGAATATCCAATAAAAGAACCATTAGAAATGGAGGAGCCTGCAATATGCTCGAAAAAATAACCCGTAAAAAAGTTATTGTCGTGGGTGTTATTCTTGCCATTGTTGCCGTGAGTTCACTGTTTTTCCCCCAAAAAAAACCACAAGATGACTACCTTGCTGGGAATTTACACGGGTTTAATCATGTCAAAGGTACTTCTGTAAATTGGTTTATGGTCAATGGCTATTATGGCAAAGGGGGTGGCGGGACTTGTTGTATTGTCGTGCCCGCCAAGTGGACGCCGAATCAATGGGTCAAAGTGGAATGGGAAGTCGATCCCAATGCTTATCCCGGTGATATTCCCGAGTTTAGCGATCCTTACTACGATGAATATATGAGGCTACATGAGGCCAATTACCGTCGTTATAGCAAAATGGTAGAAATTCCCGAATATGACGACCCCTGTGATGTCAAAGTGCATTTTCTTCCCTGCCAAGAAGTCAAGATCACCTTGTCTTGTAAATCATGGGGACACCCTGACTATCCAGTCAATGAACCCGATGATATGGAGGAACCAGAAACATGTCCAAGCAAATAAACTCCATTTTTATTGAAACTATAGAAGCAGAAGCCACTAAAGCTATTTCAACCATAAGATCTCAAGGTGATCCTTGTTGGGCTCCCCCCTTATTTCCTAAAGATGGGCGCTTAAAACTTACTCAGAAACAAATTCGTAATAATCATGAAAAATTAACAAATAAAGAAAAGGAATATTATCAAAACGCTAAAAAACAAAAAAAAGCGTTATGTTGTAAAACATTACACGTGAGTTTATTTTTTGATGGTACTAATAATAATAATTACAATGATACTAAAGCATCAACTCCACCACATCCCTCTAATGTTGCTAAGCTTTATCATGCCTCTTCTCCTGAAAAGAATGAAGTTAAGAATAAGGGTTTCTATAGTTATTATATTCCTGGTGTTGGTACCCCTTTTCCAGATATCGGCACTGATGAGTACTATTCTGATGGATTAATTTTTGCAACCGGTGGCGAAGCTCGAATAAGTTGGGGATTAATTCAAGTTTGTGATGCAATTTACCATGCAGTAACAGGTGATGGTCTCTCTTTAGCAGATAAACGAGACCTACTTAAAGAAATGAGTACAGATTTAAATTTTGAATCAATGATAAATACCGATCTAGACTCTACGGATATTTTTTATGGCGTGACTGGAGCCGTCGCTATGGGTAGTCTAGGGTTAATCGTTGGTTCCGCATATAGTAAATTTAATAAAACCTATAATCCCGTCAAACCGTTAAACGATTTACTTAAACCGCTAAAATGGAAAATATCTAAAGTAAAACCGCATATTGTCGCTTTAAAAATTTACGCTTATGGATTTTCTCGAGGTGCAGCAGAAGCACGTACTTTTGTTTACTGGCTTAATCAATTTTTAAATTATCATTTTGAAGAGTTACCTCACGCATGGAAAAAACCGTGTCCTTTGGGAACCATTTATAGTTTACCTGTTTCCGTTGAATTTCTAGGCTTATTTGACACTGTTGCTGCGGTGGGATTAGCTAATGTTATCCCTGGCGCTACGGGACATAATGGCTGGGCAAGTGGTACACAACAGTTGCCAAAGTCATCACTTGTCAAAAATATTTGTCATCTTGTTGCTGCCCATGAACAGAGACAATGTTTTACTGTTGACTCAATTAGAACACCTGAAGGCCATTATCCCTTGAATTCTGTTGAAGTCATTTACCCAGGAGTACACTCTGATATTGGTGGAGGTTATCCACCAGGCGACCAAGGTAAAGCAAGGAATCACCATAAAGAATTATTATCACAAATCACATTACATGATATGTATGCAGCAGCAATCGATGCAGGAGCACCATTAGCGATTAGAGAAGATATTCTTATACAATTACCAGAAATTAAAAATGAATATTCTTTCCGGATAATATCTCCATCAGCTCTAAAAGAATTTGCAATATCAGAAGATTTAGTAGATAAATTTAACTCTTGGCGAAACTATACTTTACCTGAACAGCCTGCTTTATCTAATCATATTACTGCTACTAGTAATGAAACCTTATGTTTTATACCTCCACGTTTTGTAACGAGTACTTTAGAATATGCTATGGAAATTCAGCTTATTTTAATCACAGCCTGGAGAATTGGCCGCTATGGTACAAAACAAAGTGAAAAAATTAATTTAACGTATCAACCATTTTTTACAAATGCACCGCAACACCCTGACATTTCAGTCGAACCTTATGATGCTAAATTTTCAAGACAAGCTACAGCGGTGTTAGCTCTAGAATATGAGAAAAAAGCAAAAGATATCGCTGAGAAAACATCACTCAGAGATAAAGAAAAAAAGACAATAACTGGCCTTTCTAATTGGAAACCAAGTGATAAAAATATAGGGCCACCACTTTTTGATGCAACAAATGCTAGAGGTCAGTTATGGGAGGCATCTTTAGAATTTAAATTTGAATTAGAAGATTTAAAAGGAGTATCCAGACCTACGCCTCTAATAAAAATAAACCAAAAATCAAAAGTAGAATGTCAACAAGAAGCACAATGGTTTAAAAAAGTGCATGGTGAAGGATCATCAATATATCAAACACATTTAGAAAACTGTAAAAATGATCCTGAAGTTATTTTTCCATCTGATGTTATATCTCAAGCAAATTTACTAAACGCATTACAATCTGCTAATAAGTATGTCTACATAGCGACAACTCAAGATGAAAGACAAGAATATCTAAGTTTAAAGCGATTAGCAGTACCATATTTAGAAAAATAATGTCTTTATCAATGAGAAAAACAACTCAAGATGTAGACCTTAAAAATGTTATTAATTTGCTTGATGATCAAATACATGATTCCCGTGCATGGTTTATGCACTCAGAGAGTGGACTTCGAGAACCTTTTAGCAGTTATTTTTTATCAAGAATGATCTACTTTGGTCATAAATCAAATAAATCTATGCAATTAATTATGCAACCTGAAGGAACATCTAGTTATTTAGATACAATAATACTACTAGGTATAGCATATAAACCTTTATATGGAATTATATTTGTAGATTTATCGACAGGAAAAGAAGCTCCTATAGATATAGCTAAATTTCCCCCTCCAACATATTATTTAGTTGATCAAATATCAGAACTTATTAAGCAACAAAAAAAAGAAGAATTAAATAATACTATGCAAGATTTACAAGTAATTATTGAAAAATAATATCTACAATTATTAAACGTTATTATATCAATTAAAACTCCTTCACAAGGATAAACACCGAAAGTTTGTTAATAATAAACAAACGGGATGTGTTTGTATAACTCAGCTATGAACTTAAAAAAAACAACTCAGACTCTACTTAATGGACACAATCGCTATCATCTTACTGTACAAGAGTGTGATGTTTTACTTGATGTAGAACACTTCACAGGACGCGAAGCAATAAGTGAACCCTACCATTATCAAATTACCTTTACTTGCCAAGCTCAAGATTTACAGCCACAACAACTCTTGCGCCGTAGTGCAACGCTATCCTTTACACCGCCAATTAATAGTATTACCGATTTGGCAACGCAAGAGCCCATCACTAAGCAAGTTCATGGTGTTATCACACAATTTCGGCGTTTATCAGGTTCGGTGGATGAAGCGCGTTATCAACTCGTTATTGAGCCTGTCTTTGCATTATTACGTCATCAAATCCGCTCTCATCGATTTTTTCTCAATCAATCTGTGCCCGATGTTGTAAGCCAAATTTTACGTGAGCATAATTTTAAAGATTGGGAGTTTGAATTTACACTTAAAAATGAATATCCCAAACGCGAGCAAATTAATCAATACAATGAGAGTGATCGCCAATTTATTGAACGACTATTAAGTGAAGTCGGTATTTTTTACTCTTTTTATTTACAAGACCAAACACAAACCGAAGTCATCCGTTTTGCCGATCGCCAAAGCGCTTACACCTTTGATAAAACACTACCTTTAAATAGCCCATCGGGCATGAATGATAATCACCAAGAAAGTGTATGGGGATTATCATTACACCATCAAGTGGTCGAACAGAATGTATTCACCAAAGACTATAACCATCGTCAAGCGCAAGACACATTATTATCTGCAGTTGCTGATATGACACGTGGTGAAGGTGATGAAATCCACTATGGTGAAGTTTATCATTACCGAGCAAGACATCTTACTCGTGGCGATAAACTCACACCTGAAGCAGAAACGGCAAACTTTTGGGCAAGACTCGATCATGAACGTTTTCTCACTCGACAAACGCGCTTAAAAGGTGAAAGTAATGCCGACTTTTTATCACCGCTACAAGTCCTTTCAATCACTGATAACGCAATACCTTCATCATTACCGTCTGTGTTTCAATCACCGATTTTAATCACTCGCTTACGCTTTAGTGGTGGTCGAGAAAAAGCACTACAAGTGCGGTTTAATGCCATTCCTTATAGTGAAACACTTTGTTGGCGTCCAGTTATTAAACCTCGTCCAATTATTACAGGCACACTGACTGCGCGTATTACGAGTGCAAAAGATAACGATATTTACGCTCACCAAAATGAACACGGTTTTTATTGGGTAAAATTTGATGCTGACCGTGATGAAAAACCCATGGGCTATGAAAGTATGCCAGTACGCTTGGCAAAACCTTATGCAGGTGACACTTACGGGATGCATTTTCCGTTAATTCAAGGTACTGAAGTCGCTATCGCCTTTCATGAGGGCGACCCAGACCGGCCTTACATCGCCCATGTATTGCATGATTCGCGTCATCCCGATCATGTAACGGATAGAAACAACACTCGTAATGTGATTCGTACCCCTGCAAATAATAAATTGCGAATGGAGGATAAACGTGGACAGGAGCATATTAAACTCAGCACCGAATATGGTGGTAAATCTCAGTTAAGCTTAGGTCATATTGTCGATGCCAATCGTGATAAACGTGGCGAAGGTTTTGAGTTACGCACTGACAGTTGGGGAGCAATAAGAGCAGGTAAAGGATTGTTTATTAGTGCAGATAATCAAGCCAAAGCAGGTGGTGAAGTGCTGGCAATGGAGGAGGCTATTGAACAATTAGAGCAGGCTTTATCACTCGCTAGAAATCTACAAAAAGCAGCTATAGTCGCTCATGCCAGTAGCAATGATTTAGAAAGTCAATCAAGTTTAAATTCAACTTTAAAATATTTATCCTCCGCAGGTATGCTTTTACATGCACCAAAAGGTATTGGTATTTTAAGTCCCAAAGCTATTATGCTTTCTTCTGGAGTTGAAAGCATTGGGATCATATCGGGCCATAATACGGATATTAGTGCAGAAAATTCAATAACAGCAACAGCGAGTGAAACAATAAGTTTATTTGCTAGAAAATCAGGAATGAAATTATTTGCAGGACAAGGAAAATTAGAATTACAAGCTCAGGATGATGAATTAAATGCCATCGCATTAAGCAATATATTATTAAGTAGTGAGCAAGGTAAGGTTCTTATTAAAGCTGAGCAAGAGCTTACTTTAACTTGTGGTGATGCTTATATTACGCTTAAAAATGGAAATATTGAACTGGGTTGTCCTAAAAATATTCTATTAAGATCATCTAATGTCCAAAAAATGGGAGCTGCTTCCTTATCAACCCCAATTAATGAACTTCCTCGAGGTTTTAGTGGTGAATATGTATTAACGAGTGAACAAACTGGAGAGCCATTGGCTTTCACTTCTTATAAAATCACAACAGAGGAAGGCGAAGAATATAATGGAGTTTCTGATAAAGATGGGAAAACACTAACTATCTATACGTCTTATCCCAACTCATTAGAAATCGAATTTCCTGATACCATTCACGATGAGCAATTCAAAGCAACCAATATATTGACAGGAGCTCCTATTCCTAATTACCCATATTATATGACATCAAATAACGGTAAGATTTTATTTGGATATACAAACAGTGAGGGATTAACAGAACGATTTGAAACAGGTGTTGAATCTGACATCAAAATTTTATGGGGAGATGAAGCACTAGAAAAAATAGAACTAGGAGAAACAAATGCCGAATAAAGAGACAACAGCTAAAACTAATGGAAACTCAAATTCGATCAAAACACTCTCACTTAATGTCTTACAATTTGAGAAATTATGGGATGCTTATCCATCTTCAACAATAGAACACAAAGATCCTAAAACGCGAGATGATGTTTTTTCAGATCACTGTGCTATACATGTCAGTGAAGCACTATATCAATGTGGAATACTCATGAGGAGTTTCCATGGTACTCGTTGTTGGCATTGCCCAACACCTGACGATAAAACAAAAAAAGGGATACATGCAATTAGGGCACAAGAATTAAGTAATTATTTACAAAATCAACCTTTTGCAGGTTGTCCTAAAGCAATAGAATTAACTGGGAGTTCATACGAAAGCGTAATATCAGATAAAACTGGCATTATATTCTTTCAAGATTATTGGTTACGGGCAGGAGAAAAAACAGCAACAGGAGACCATATTGATTTATGGAATAAAGGTGAATTAGCCGGTAGTGGAACAATAGGCTCTTTTTTTAGAGTGACTTTTCCTAATTTTACAGAAAGTTTTACTGACTTATTTGGTTCAAATGCGCGAGTAACATCCCTTGAAAAAGCAAAAAAAGTTCTTTTTTGGGAGATTTTATGAATAAATGTATTTTAAGTGTTTTATCAATTTTAATCATTTCATTTTATTCTTTAATTCTATTGTTATCCATTGATGGTTTTCAACGAAATAGTAAAATTAATAATTTATTAAATGAGCTTCCGTCATTTTTTACTCCTACTTATTCTTTTATTTTTTTATTTATTATAATAATAATATTAAATACAATAGCATTTTCTCTATTTAAACAATTTAGAATGAAAGTTAGTTCAGTAATTATACCTTCATTTTTCATTTCATTGATTATTTATTTTGCCATCATATTAATGCCAAGTTTAAACACCTATTTATATGATAAATATATTTTTATTTTTTACAATGGGGTTATTTATAATGGAGAGGAACGTACGCAACAAATTTTCTCTTTTATGTTTCGAATATTCACTATAATTTCCATTTTCAGCATTACATTAATAAGTTTTTTTAAAAAAAGTAAAAGTAAAAGTAAAAATTTATAAGGAAATAAATATGTTTTCTAATAACACATCGTCCGTCTGTCAAACAAAAATAGTAAGTTTGAATAATAATCAAAAAAAATACTGGGTTGAAATAAAGTTAGTTGATGAGCTAAATAAACCTATTGCTGGTATATCATGGTATGCTGAAAATGAATCAACACATTGTGGGCATAATAAGATTTATAAAGGAAAAAGTGATAAAGATGGAATAATTACCATTAAAAACTTACATAAACTGGAACTTTCTCTCTTTCTAGAGGCTCAGGAATTTGCTGATGAAATGGAAAAACGACAACTTAGATTAAGCCGATCTGATGAAAGTTCAACAGTCAAATATTATACAGATAAGAGCCATATTTATCACTATGCAAAAATTGGGGAACTATGCAACCAAGCTCCTGTAATTGAAAATTGGGATGATGATAAATTACCATTTTATCATTTCCCAAATGGAAATAAATTTAATGGATATAAAATTTCCGATCAACAGTTAGATAAACGTCATGTTATTGAAATTTGCCCTTTCCGCGCATGGTTACTCATTCTTCATCATATACCCGAATATTCCCTAGTTAATGCATATAATCTCGCTGTGATGTCTGATTTAGCCTACCTTGATGAACCCGATTTAATTAAATTTTTCAATCGTGACTTTCAAGATTTATCGACTATTCCACAACTGACAAAATCCAAGAGTATGCCTTACACCGTAGTGAATGATGTCCCATTTAGTGAACGTTACTATCCTCCTGTTTTTATGGATACGGCAAACGCAAAAACTCCAGTTGGTAATACGCAACTTTTTTATGTTGAAAATAAAGAGCATATTATTGTTTCTTGGCGAGGTACATGGGAGGCACCAGATTGGTTTACTGATATTAATTATATTCCAAGTATTTGCCCAAAAGAGATTGCCTCTGAAGGGAAAATACATGGGGGGTTTTTAGATGCCTATAATATAGCAAAAGTGAGTTTTAAAGATATTTGGGATGAGCTAGTTGATAAAATAAAAAATAAAAAAACATTTATTTGTGGACATAGTTTAGGAGGCGCACTTGGTCTAACTTATGCCGCTGAAATGAAAAATTATAAACCTTTATTATATACTTATGGTATGCCTCGTATTTTTTCAGCTAAAGCCATTCAAACGATGACTAGTTTTGTTCATTACCGACATGTTAATGATTCCGATACTGTCACCAGCGTGCCTCCTGACGCTGATTTAGATAACTGGTTATATGGCAAATTTGGTTACTTGGGTAACACTTTTGGTTTTATTTGGGCGGGTTTAGTTCAACTTCCATTAGATAAAATAGGCGCCATATCTGGAGATCCTTTTTGGCATCATGGTGAATTAGTTTGCTTTTTTAAAATATCACAACATATTGAATATTTAGTATGCCATGATTATACTTTACAATTATATTGCCGTCGGCAAACTAGCCCACTTCCTTATAAAGTAAAGCTTTTTCTTGTTCCATCGTTAGCAAAGCTAGATAATGAGCAGGCACGGGCTAACCAAGAAGCATTAATGGAAGAATATAACCTCGATGATTATGAAAATTTGTTCCCCTCCAATACAAATCCATTGTTAGATAGCTTTACAGATCCTAGAAATCATTCTATGTCAGATATGTATGTTCCATATATAAACAATGAATTATTAGAAGCTTCTTGGCCAGAGCTAGAATTACAACGCAAACTCAATCGACAGAAGTTTAAAGAACAAATACAACAATACACCAATAGAAATGATACTGATCAAACTAGGATCCCTCCCAAAAGAGTTGCAAGAGATAAATGTTTTTTAGGCATGCAAGAATCAGTGGCTATCACTCTTAATATCACAAAATCAATTCCAGGAGGCGAAAATGCCCTTATCCGTTTTAGCCGTAAGGCAAAAGAAGAGATGGAGCGTTTATAAATGTTTTCTCTTACTGCCTATCATCATTATGATCCAAGGCTGTGCACCTCGTAGTGATAAAAATAAAACACTGTCTCCTCCTGCTAATACAGAGTGGGTTACCGTCGGGATCAAACTTCCAGAAGGCATTGAGGCATTACCTCTAAATGTGCTTTATCGCTCCGATATTTGCCAACGTGCTCGATATAATTCAGCTGGCGAGAAATATTATATTCCGGGTTTTAATCCTAATACCGTAACACTTAAACAACAAGGTAGCAGTGATATCTATCAGACTAAAATCGCCCTGAATGGAGGCGGTTCATGTCAATGGCAATTAAGTGAAGTTTGGATATCAATCATTTACACAAAAACATTGAATACTGATAGTGACTTTGAAGCAATACCATCACATAGACTTATTTTAATCTTTAATGGCCACAATTTTCGCCCGCCAGAACTAATAAGAAATTTAATAGAAAATGAAAAAATAGAACTGAATTACTATCCAGTATTTATTAATAGTAAAATAGAAAATAGAAAAAAAATAATCCTATTTAATAGTTGGGATAGGCCTCAATATATATCAGTCAATGATGAAAAAAATATATTATTCACCCCTATCTATCATAAAGATAATATCACGAATATTGATATGCCTAAAGAGCTAGGAAGTGCTAATATTATTTATTACTCAGATGGCACTATAGAAAAAATCAACTCTTCAAGACCAAATTATAATAAATTAAAAAGTCTTAACTAAATATAACTTCAATTACAATTCAGGAGGTTATTTGAACCTATTTACGTCAAATATAAGGCAAGAGAAGAAATGGAGCGTTTATAAGTTTTTTCTCTTACTGCCTATCATCATTATGATCCAAGGCTGTGCACCTCGTAGTGATAAAAATAAAACACTGTCTCCTCCTGCTAATACAGAGTGGGTTACCGTCGGGATCAAACTTCCAGAAGGCATTGAGGCATTACCTCTAAATGTGCTTTATCGCTCCGATATTTGCCAACGTGCTCGATATAATTCAGCTGGCGAGAAATATTATATTCCGGGTTTTAATCCTAATACCGTAACACTTAAACAACAAGGTAACAGTGATATCTATCAGGCACAAATAGCCCTTAATGGGGGCGGGGCATGTCACTGGCAATTAAGTGAAGTTTGGATGTCAATCGTTTATAAAAAAACACCAAATACTTATAATGATTTTGAAACAATACCATCAGATGAACTTATTTTAATCTTTAAGGACCATAATTTTCGTCCACCAGAACTGATAAGAAATTTAATAAAAAATGAAAAAATAGAACTTAATTACTATCCGGTATTTATTAATAACGAAGTATCAAATGAAAAAAAAATAACTTTATTTAACCATTGGGGTAGATCTCAATATATATTAGTTAATAATGAAAGAAATATATTATTTACCCCTCTCTTTCATAAGGATAATATCACGAAGATTGACATGTCTAAAGAGCTAGAAAAAGATATTATTATTTATTATTCAGATGGCACCATAGAAAAAAAATCTTCATGGCCTCCAAATTATAATAAATTAAAAAGTCTTAACTAAATATAACTTCAATTACAATTCAGGAGGTTATTTGAACCTATTTATGTCAAATATAAGGCAAGAGAAGAAATGGAGCGTTTATAAGTTTTTTCTCTTACTGCCTATCATCATCATGATCCAAGGCTGTGCACCTCGTAGTGATAAAAATAAAACACTGTCTCCTCCTGCTAATACAGAGTGGGTTACCGTCGGGATCAAGCTTCCAGAAGGGATTGAGGCATTACCTTTAAATGTGCTTTATCGTTCCGAAATTTGCCAACGCGCTCAATATAACTCTGCAGGTGAGAAAGAGTATATTTCTGGTTTTAATCCTAACGCCGTAGCACTTAAACAACAAGGTAGCAGTGATATCTATCAGACTAAAATCGCCCTGAATGGAGGCGGTTCATGTCAATGGCAATTAAGTGAAGTTTGGATATCAATCATTTACAAAAAAACTCTGAATACTGATAGTGACTTTGAAGCAATACCATCACATAAACTTATTTTACTCTTTAATAACAATAAATATAATGAAGGAGAAATTATAAGAAATTTAATAGAAAATGAAAAAATAGAACTTAATTACTATCCGGTATTTATTAATAACGAAGTATCAAATGAAAAAAAAATAACTTTATTTAACCATTGGGGTAGATCTCAATATATATTAGTTAATAATGAAAGAAATATATTATTTACCCCTCTCTTTCATAAGGATAATATCACGAAGATTGACATGCCTAAAGAGCTAGAAAAAGATATTATTATTTATTATTCAGATGGCACCATAGAAAAAAAATCTTCATGGCCTCCAAATTATAATAAATTAAAAAGTCTTAACTAAATATAACTTCAATTACAATTCAGGAGGTTATTTGAACCTATTTATGTCAAATATAAGGCAAGAGAAGAAATGGAGCGTTTATAAGTTTTTTCTCTTACTGCCTATCATCATCATGATCCAAGGCTGTGCTCCTCGTAGTGATAAAAATAAAACACTGTCTCCTCCTGCTAATACAGAGTGGGTTACCGTCGGGATCAAGCTTCCAGCAGGAATTGAGGTATTACCTTTAAATGTGCTTTATCGTTCCGAAATTTGCCAACGCGCTCAATATAACTCTGCAGGTGAGAAAGAGTATATTTCTGGTTTTAATCCTAACGCCGTAGCACTTAAACAACAAGGTAGCAGTGATATCTATCAGACTAAAATCGCCCTGAATGGAGGCGGTTCATGTCAATGGCAATTAAGTGAAGTTTGGATATCAATCATTTACAAAAAAACTCTGAATACTGATAGTGACTTTGAAGCAATACCATCACATAAACTTATTTTACTCTTTAATAACAATAAATATAATGAAGGAGAAATTATAAGAAATTTAATAGAAAATGAAAAAATAGAACTTAATTACTATCCAGTATTTATTAATAGTAAAATAGAAAATAGAAAATAGAAAAAAAATAATCCTATTTAATAGTTGGGATAGGCCTCAATATATATCAGTCAATGATGAAAAAAATATATTATTTACCCCTCTCTTTCATAAGGATAATATCACGAATATTGATATCCCTAAAGAGCGAGGAACGGGTGTTATTATTTATTATTCAGATGGTACTATAGAAAAAGTAAAATATTGGAGACCCAATTATAATAAATTAAAAAGTCTTAACTGAATATAATTCCAATTAAAATCTAGGAGATTATTTGAACTCATTTACTTCAAATGTAAGGCAAAAGAAGAGATGGAGCGTTTATAAATGTTTTCTCTTACTGCCTATCATCATTATGATCCAAGGCTGTGCACCTCGTAGTGATAAAATACAGTTCTTTATTTGACACTAAATAGCTTACCGTTGGTATTCAATATCTAAAAAATTGGATTATCACCCTTTAATGTATATTAATGGAATGATTTATGAATAAAAAAGTTATTTTATTAGGAGATAAAACCAGTCATGGCGGCATAGTTATTACAGCGACCTCTGATTTTATTATCAATGGAAAAAAAGCGGCTAAAGTAGGAGATAAAGTTAATTGCCCAAAGAAAGGACATGGAATTAATTCTATTATTGAAGGTTCATCTTATTTTACTTGTCAAGGTACAGCTCTTGCGACTGAGGGATGCCATACAGAGTGTGGTTGTTATCTTATTGCTAGCATTACTGATTTTTCACTGGATTAATTATGGCATGGAATAAAAAATCAATTAAATTAACATCAAAACCAACTCATCTTCCTTATTTTAAATGGTGTTTAGCAATAGGTTTGTCGATTTTATTTCTAATCTACTCTTTAAGTTTAAAAAATAAAGATGAAGTTACACAACAAAAAGAATTCTTTAGAATTATTATTTCTATTCTTCCTTTTTTAATAACAATAATTACATTTTTATATAAGCATATAGTTTATATAAAAAACAAAAATATTTATTCTTTTTTATATAATGAGAAAAAATTTGCAGATAAAAAATGGGAGGATTGGGGAAGACGTAGTGTTTGTGTTATCGATAGCATTTTTTTCCTTCCACAAAAAACAACGATTTCATATATAAACAATAATGCAGCAGAACATATATCATGTTATCACATTCCTCAGAATATCGACTATTTAGATGAGAAAAAACCATCAGTTTATTATTTATTAAAAAGTACACAACCAACCATAGAAAAATTACTTGATAAATTGTCTATCAAAATAAAATATCTAACGACTAAAGATAAAAACAAAATAAGAGATGAACTTTATCTTGTATGGAGAGAACTCTTTCTTAATAAAGAAATACCTGATTTTGAAATAGTTGATGGCTTATCGTATCAGCATATAGAAAACACTATAGCAAATAATGATGATAATATTGAAATAATAATTATCGATCAGAGTGTTAAAGAGAATCAATCTGCGGCCTTGGGAATATTGATCATGTCATCAGATGATATAATCAAAAAACATCATATTGACATAATGGCTAATGTTCAGCGTCCAATGTTAATAGCAGAAGATGAAAATTATCAAGAAGCACTAAATATCTTTAGTGAAATTCAAATTGATTCGAATTTAGCCACGCATATTATTCTAGATAGTAAAGCAAATAGTAATATCCTTATGGCATTATTTAATAATGACAATTCATTAAATGATATATCATTAGATAATACCTTAGATATAGAGTATTTTATTGGACCTATTGATGATTATTCTTCTTGGATAACAATGGGATTGTCCGTAAATTTTGTATATCAATATAAAAAAAACATTCTTTCTTTATGTCAGAGTGAAAATAATTTTTATATTAATACAGTAACGACAAATAATGAGCAAATAGAATGAATGCAAAATTTTTATCATTGTCTATAAAAACTATCTTCTTCTTTTTTATTATATTAATACTTTGTATCGTCATCTGGCGTTATGGTGAATATTTTTTCATCGATACGACAAGAAAGAAAGAAGTAGCTATTATTATTCTAGCATTGGTGTCTTTTTTTATTAGCACATTATTTTTTTATTTCAATAAAATCAAAAAATATAAATATAGAAATAATGATAAAAATTTCAACAAATACCCATCTGAAGAAAATAGAATAAAAGAAGAAGGTAATAGTAATAATCTTTTATTAGAAAGAATGAAAAGAGTTTATGGCTTATTTTGGCAGAGTAAAGTAAAAATTAACTTGTTAATAGGCACCTCTACTTCTATCGAAAAACTGACTCCCAATCTAACAACGGACATCTGGCAAGAAAACAACGGCACGTTGCTTATCTATGGTGGTGATATCCATCAAAGTATTGATGAAAATTTAATTCAAGATTTAAAACAACTGCGCCGACGTCGTCCGCTCGATGCGGTTATTTGGGTGTCAGAAAACAACTTATCGCAACAACCGCTGGGCCATTCCTTATTTAATCACTTAACGCCGACCAATACCGATATGGCAAGCCGTTATTTCCACCAGCTCTTTCGTCAATTACGCTGGCAAGCCCCCATTTGGCTTTGGAATATCAGTAATAACGGTGAAATAACAACAAATGAAGTACCCACAATCCTTTATTCAGCCCCTTTAAAAGCGACATCTGAAACGCTTTCTAATGACTTAAAAACGCTTTTACCGGCACTAGTGGAACAAGGCACACTAGCTGTCTTGCATAACCCAACACAAACTTACCTATTAGCATTAGCGCGTTTTCTTCAACATGAAGGATGTGAAAAACTCGCCAATACTTTGGCACCGCTTTTATCAGGTTATCGCTCCTTGCCGTTCGCTGGTGTGCTCTTTAGTACACCTGTTGACAATAACGTGTCTGCAACTTTATCACAAAATAATCAATGGATATCCAATCCCCATTGGAAAGCGCTTCTCACGGCAAATTCACACCTTCCCCCTCAACTAAAGGCATCACCTTTAGGGCTAAACTCAAAACGTATTTTGCAATATACCGTTGCCACTGCCATGACACTGTGGGGGATTGGTATGGTGGTTTCTTATTTTATGAATCGCCAATTAATTACCCAAAGCCAACAACAAGCGCAGTTAGCAACAGACAATCATCAATCTGAATTTGCCCGCTTGCAGGCACAATATGGCTTACAACAAACCTTAGGTTTATTAAGCCATCGAGAAAAAACTTCTGTTCCATTTTGGCTACGCTTTGGCTTAAGCAGTAATAACGCATTACTTAGTCATCTATGGCCGGTTTATAGCCAATCTATGTTGCCGTTATTGCGCGATTCAACCCAACAACACCTTGAAAATTACCTTCACGCGTTTATGCAACTCCCACCAGAAAGCGCAGAACGTATTGAAGGTGCTCAATCCGCTTATCAAGCATTAAAAGCCTATTTAATGATGAGCGATCCATCCCGTATTGATCCTGCATTCTTCACTGAAAGTGCATTACGCATTTGGCCTGACTATAACGGATTAAAAGAGGGGGAATGGCAGACATTAGGCACCGAATTATTAACCTTCTATGCCTCTCAATTGCCTTATCACCATGAATGGACAATCAAGCCTAATCGTACTTTAGTGGCAGGAAGCCGAACCATTCTTATTCGCCAAATTGGTCAACGTAATGGCGAATCTGCGCTTTACCAAAAAATCTTACAACAGGCACAGCATAACTTTGCAGATATGAGCTTAGATGATATGACCGGTGATACTGATGTTAGCTTCTTACTCAGTACCACTGAAACCGTACCCGGTATTTTTACCCGTAAAGCGTGGGAAGAGTCGATTGAGCCCGCGATTAAAAAAGCCGTTTATGAAAGACGAGAAGAAATAGATTGGGTATTAAGTGACACACAAAAAGAAACCGATATTGATATTTCACCTGAAAAACTCCAGCAAAATCTCACAGAACGCTATTTTAATGATTTTTCAGGCAGTTGGTTAAGCTTCCTCAATGGTTTGCAGTGGCGAGAAACACAAAGTCTTTCAGATACCATTGATCAACTCACCTTAATGAGCGATGTCAGACAATCCCCCATTATTGCTCTAATGAATACGCTTTCTTATCAAGGTAAAACCGGTCGCCAACAAGAAAAATTAGCAGACTCTTTTGTTAACTCAGCCAAAGATTTATTAAACAAAGAACAACAGCCGGTTATTAGTCAAAAAGCGGAATTTACCGGCCCTCTAGAGCCTGTTTTTGCGCCAATACTGGCCTTTACCGATCCTCAATCTTCAGCGCAAAACAGTGATGCGTTAAGCCTACAAGCCTACCTCACACGCGTGACTCGAGTTCGCTTAAAACTTCAACAAGTTGTTAATGCACCCGATCCACAAGCCATGTCTCAAGCATTGGCTCGAAGTGTTTTTGAAGGAAAAACCGTCGATTTATCAGAAACGCAAGATTACGGCAGTTTGATTGCAGCAAGCTTTGGGCAAGAGTGGAATAGCTTTGGTGATACATTGCTTGTGCAACCCATGTCTCAAGCATGGCAACAGTTATTAGCGCCCACTTCGCAAGGTATTAACACTCAATGGCGAAATGCCGTTGTTAATGACTGGAATATGGCATTCGGTGGTCGCTATCCACTCAAAAATACGCAAAGTGAAATCTCATTACCTTTAATGGCGCAATATCTACGCCCTGATAATGGTCGTATTCAGCGCTTCCTTGAAACTCACCTTAACGGCGTTTTGCATAAAGAAGGTACGCACTGGGTACCCGATACCACAAATGCACAGGGCTTAACCTTTAACCCTGAGTTCTTAAAAGCCTTAGACAAACTAAGCTATCTCGGAGATGTCGTTTTTGCGAATGGTGAAGCGCGTCTTTACTTTGAATTACGTCCAGGTACATCACCTGACATTATGCAAACCCACCTAATGATAGATAAACAATCTCTTATCTATGATAACCAACAACCGCAATGGCAACGCTTTGTTTGGCCAGCTGATACCGTTGCTTCAGGTGCATCGCTGAGTTGGATCACCACCAATACAGGTACACGTATTTATGGCGATTATCGTGGCGTCTGGGGCATCATTCGGTTATTGGAGGATGCCAATATCGCCCCTTATGCTGGTAGCACCAGCAGTTACTCTGTCAGTTGGAAAACCTTAAATGGACAGTCACTCAATTACACTTTAAGAACAGAAATGGGCGATGGCCCAATCGCACTCTTGCAACTACGCAATTTTGTTTTACCAGAAAAGATCTTTTTAGATTAAAAATTTAAATAAATAAAAAGATGATTAAAATGGATTATTGATATCTCAGTTATTTTTACACCAAGTATTCTCCATTATATTGGAATATTAACTAGTCACCGCCCTATTTAGCCAAAAGATCTCTGGAAAGCTTTCTTTTAAGTTAAATAACAAACTAACATTTAAATAAATCTTAATTATTCTATGTCATTAAAAGTAATATCATTAATTCTCACTTCTTCTCTGTTGCTTTCCGGTTGTGCTAATGCGGGCTCTTGGGGCGAAAAACCGGAAAACTCCATCTTGGGAGCAGGACTTCAAGGCTATAACCACACTCAATTTGAAATTTCAGGTTTTTCAATTAATGAGGGTTACGGCAGTATTGGCGGAACCGTCTGTTGTGTGATGATCCCCGAAAAATGGCGCCCTAATTTAATGGCACATATTCGATGGGAAACAGTCGATACCAGCAAATTTCCACCACCACCTGATTTTGACCAAGTCGAAGCCTATAAACGCTGGAAACAACAACTCCGCGACAATACCTCCAGTCACGAAGCTTGGGTACCCATCCCACAATATGATGAACCTTGTAGTGTCAAAGTGCATTTCTTACCTTGTAATGAAGTAAAAATTACTACCTCTTGTAAAGGATATGGTCATCCTGAATACCCAATTAATGAACCTCATAATATGAAGGAGCCTGCTGTATGTCCTCAAAAATAACCTTTTGGCAAACTTACCCTAAACTTGCCACGCTCTTGATCATCTCTCTGTTGCTTTCCGGTTGTGCTAATGCCGGCTCTTGGGGCGCAAAACCGGAAAACGCCATCTTGGGAGCAGGACTTCAAGGCTATAACCACACTCAATACAGTATTACCGGTTTTTCGATTAATGAAGGATATGGCAGTATTGGCGGAACCGTCTGTTGTGTGATGATCCCCGAAAAATGGCGTCCTAATTTAATCGCTCACATAAAGTGGGAGAAACTCGATAAAAGCAAAATATCTCTTGCTCCTGATTTTGATCAAGTCGAAGCCTATGATCACTGGGAAAAAGAATTAGACCGCTATACGACCTATCACGAAGCTTGGGTGCCCATTCCACAATATGATAAAGAAGTGTGTGGTGTCGACGTTCATTTTTTACCTTGTAATGAGGTGAAAATTACCACTTCTTGCTATAGCTATGGTGATCCTGAATACCCAATTAATGAACCTCATAATATGAAGGAGCCTGCTGTATGTCCTCAAAAATAACCTTTTGGCAAACTTCCCCTAAACTTACCACGCTCTTGATCATCTCTCTGTTACTTTCCGGTTGTGCTAATGCAGGCTCTTGGGGCGCAAAACCAGAAAACTCCATCTTGGGAGCAGGTCTTCAAGGCTATAACCACACTCAATTTGAAATTTCAGGTTTTTCGATTAATGAAGGGTATGGCAGTATTGGCGGTACGGTCTGTTGTGTGATGATCCCCGAAAAATGGCGTCCTAATTTAACCGCACATATTCGATGGGAAACTGTCGATACCAGCAAATTTCCACCACCTCCAAAATTTAGCCAAGTAGAAGCCTATAAACACTGGAAACAACAACTCCGCGACAATACCTCCAGTCACGAAACTTGGGTGCCAATCCCACAATATGATGAACCTTGTAGCGTCAAAGTGCATTTCTTACCTTGTAATGAAGTGAAAATCACTACCTCCTGTAAAGGATATGGTCATCCTGAATACCCAATTAATGAACCTCATAATATGAAGGAGCCAACCGTATGTTTGAAGAAATAAAAGCAGAACCAGTTTGGGTACCTAATCATTTCCCTAATGATGGGCGATTGGAATTATCTCAACAACAAATAGAAAATAATTATAAAACACGAGAAGAATAAAAAATTATAACTGCAGTCGAAATTTTCACATATCTTTATCCACTTTATTATTAAAGTAATACAATAAAATAAATATTTATAAATTTATTTTATAAAAATTGTAATCAACAAAAAATAAGTTTTCTTAATAAAACAATGAGTACTTAATGAAAAAAATAAAAATCTTATTTTTAATTAGTTTGGCATTTGTTATTTCAACACTTAGTTCTTGTGATAACAAACAAGCAGATATTAAAAAAATCATGCATGGTTTTAAATGGCATCAATCAATGGATGATATTAAAAAATTAGATTTAGCTAATTTAAAATGTACATCTGCACCCGAAGGATGGGCATGTTCTTCATGGTCATCTCCTTATGGTATAAAGGACAGTTATTATTACTTTTTTGTGGTATTAAGAGATAAAGGTCTTGCATCTCTTCTTATTCTAGAATTAAAAAATCAAAATAACCAACAAACACTATTAAATAACTACAATAAATTAAATCAGTCATTATTTAATATATTTGGCCCACCTAGCTATCAAATTGATAATATCCCTCGAGATAATACTTTTTTCCAATGTCTCGAAAATAAAGAGTGTGGTGAAATAAAAAGCCAATATGATACCAATAACGTTACCACTATATTAAATATCATAGGTGATAATAATGGAGGAAGACTTAGTTTACTCATGGCAATAGATAATAATGATAATATTAATTATTACTAGGAAAATACATGTCTATATTAACATCTCTTAGAACTGCTTGTTTCAATAAAGACGCATCCTTAGAAACACAACTTGCTCAACAACAAATCGCTTTGTGGGATCGTTGGTTATTACCCATTACACCCAATCACCCCATTGGTGATGATCCCAGTTATGAAGATGACTTTGAGCGAATGAAAGAAGAAGTCAATAAACTCTCTGGCGCAGATACTGAACTGATTTGCTTATTGGCTGAAAAATTATTGCTCAATTCCTGCAAAGATGTGCGTGTGGTGACTTATTATATTTGGGCACGCTTACACAAAGAAGGTGAACACGGACTTGCCGATTCTTTAGGACTTTTAAGTGGATTGCTTATTCGCTATCACGACACGCTATTACCTAGCCGAGCCACCAGTAGAAAATCGGCCTTAGAGTGGTTATCAGGGCAACGCGTTTTAGATAGCTTATCGCTTTATCCCGAAGTCGATCATAATGAATTTTCTCGGATTATCGCCCTATTAGCCACCATTGAAACTGAGCTTGAAACATGGAACGAAGCTGAAAGGCCACAACTTGCGGGATTACATCAAGCACTCGAAAAACGCCTTGCTCAATCTGGTGGCACAAGCTCATTAGTACCACAAAATATCAGCAGAAATGAATCTGCTTATAACTCTTCTTCAAAGCCATCTTCTTTATCACAAAACACGCCAATAGAGACAATACAATCAGGTCGTGAATTATTAGATCAATCTAAAATGCTTGCTAACTACTTACGCAATCAGCCTAATGGCTGGTTAGCAGGACATAGATTAATGAAAGTAGTGAGATGGGATACGCTTCATCAACTTCCACCACAAGATCAACAAGGTTGTACTCGCCTTTCCCCCCCAAGAACGGATGCAAGAGCACAACTTAAACGCCTCTATTTACAACAAAGCTGGGGTGAACTGGCAGAACAAGCTGACAAGCTTTTTGCTGAAGGTGTTAACCATTTTTGGTTAGATGTGCAATGGTATTTATATCAAGCACTCAGCAAATCCTCTGCCCCTTGGAATGCATGGTCTGATGTTATAAAAAACGATTTAAAACAATTTCTTACTCGCCTTCCTGATTTAGAAAAACTGTCATGGGAAGATGGTACTCCCTTTGCTGATGAAGTAACCTTAAGTTGGATAAAACAGCATGTTATGGAAGAGAATTTTGATGCCATGCAGGGATTATCAAGTTCATCATCTCACCAATCCGAAGACGAGCCTATATTAGCACTAGAGCCTGAAGCCATTACTCAAGCAGATAATGAAGGCATTGAGATTGCCTTAAAATGGCTACAACATCGTCCTGATATCAACACGCCAAGACAAAAATGGCTATTAAACCTAGTTATGGCAAGAGTAGCAGAACAATTTGCTCGTCACGATCTGGCATTAAATTTATTACGAGAACTTGATAAAAAAGCACTTTCAATGCCATTAACACAATGGGAGCCTAACTATATTTTTGAAGTGAAAGCACGACAACTTCACCTTTATAGAGCCAAAATTCAACGTAATACTTCAGATAAAAACCGCATTGAACAACAAATGGAACTGTTACTCAGTGAATTGACAGCTATCGATCCTGTACGTTCTTCAATTTTATATTCTTAATATTTTACTCAAAAAATCAAGGTATCAAATTAATGGATGATTTAACCCTTCGCTATTTTGATGCGGAAATGCGCTATCTTAGAGAAGCCGCAAAAGAGTTTGCACAAGCACACCCCGATAGAGCCGCAATGCTCGATTTAGATAAAGCAGGTACACCCGATCCTTTTGTTGAACGCTTATTTGAAGGCTTTGCTTTTTCAATGGGGCAATTAAGACAAAAAATTGATGATGATTTACCTGAGTTAACAGAAGGCCTTGTTAGTTTATTGTGGCCTCATTATTTACAAACAATTCCTTCATTATCAATCATTGAATTAACACCAGATATTCAGAAAATGAAAATGACAGATAAAATATCGGCTCAATTCGAGGTACTTTCTCGTCCTATTGGCCCGAAAAAAACAATTTGTCACTATCGAACAACGCAAGATTTAACACTTAATCCAATAAGAATAGAGACCGTTAATTTAACAACTGAGCCAGATGGACGCTCAGTTATTCAGTTAAAATTTACATGTAGTGAAATTATTAACTGGTCTGAGGTTAACCTTCATAAGCTTTCATTTTATTTATCTGGTGATATTCCAACAACTAATGCACTGCATTTAGCATTAACCAAACAAGTTTCAAAAATCTATTTAAAACTTCCTCAATCAAAAGACAGAATAGCGGTGCCCCTCTATTTTTCACCAGGAGGATTTAAGGATACGGATGCCCTTTGGCCTAAAGGTGATACCACATTTAGTGGTTATCAATTGCTACTGGAATATTTTTCTTTTCGTGAAAAGTTTATGTTTGTGTCACTTAATGGATTAGGTGATATCCATTTTCCTGAAGAAACATCAAAATTTGAGTTAGATATTGTTCTAAATACTTTATGGGATAGCTCACTCACATTAAGTGATGAAAATATCCGTTTACATTGTATTCCTGTTATTAATCTTTTCAATATAGAAGCAGATCCCCTCACAGTTAATGGATTGGAAAGCGAATATTTACTACGCCCGCGTCGTATTCAAGATGGGCATACTGAAATTTATAGTGTGGATAGCGTACATGGTTCTCAACGAACAAATGAATCTATTTATGTGCCATTTACTAGCTTTCGTCATCGTGGTGGTATGTTACGCCATAATGCCCCCGAACGTTATTATCATACCCGTGTTAAACGTGGTGTAGCGGGACTTCATGATACTTGGCTTATTTTGGGGGGTGAAAAACAAGATCTTGATTTAGCTACCGAAACAGAAACACTTTCATTACAACTCACTGGCACTAATGGGCAATTACCTCGTAAAGCACTGCAAAGTACATTGCTTGATAGAACAGAACAAACCTTACAAATTCCATTAACTGTTCGTAATTTATGTAAACCCACTTTACCGCTTTATCCACCTTCAGAAGATCGCTTTCATTGGCGAGTACTCAGCCACCTTGGTTCAAGTTTTCTTAATATGATGGACAATGCCGAAGTGCTCCGAGGTACACTCGCACTCTATGACTGGCGAGATGATGATATGAATCATCGAAAACTCGATGCCATTATTCATGTTGAACACCATTTAATTGAGCGTTTTGAGAAAGGTTTTTTACAACGAGGCATTGATATTGAAGTGACATTAGACAGTAATGGTTTTAATGGTGAAGGGGATATGCATTTATTTGGTGAAATGCTTAATCGCTTTTTTGCACTTTATGCCGATGTTCATCTGTTTAATCAATTAACACTGATTATCTTACCAACAGGAAAACGCATTCAATGGAAAGAGATCCACAATCCACAGCTACCCCGTTAATTGAGGCTTTAGGCGAAAAATTACCTTATATAAATTTCTATCGCTTTTGCCAACTACTTGAAAAATCCAATGCTAAGTTCTATGAATTAGGGCGTTCTCACGACCCTAAAGATGATCCTATTCGTTTTCGCCCTCATCGAGGTATGGGTTTTCCAGTGACTGAAATCAAAGGGATTGACTCCCTTGATAAATATCGTAAAAGTACAGTACCAAGCTTACGTACTACCTTTCTAGGACTTTATGGTATCACCTCACCTCTTCCAACATCTTACCTTGACGATATTGCACAATATAGAGATGGTACGGATTCACTCACTGATTTTTTAGATATTTTTAACCATCGACTTACTACACAATTTTATCGAATTTGGCGTAAATATTCGTATCCTGCAACCTTCGATGAAGGAGGCAGTGATAATACATCACAATATCTTTATGGTTTAATTGGTTTAGGTATTCCAGGTTGTGCTAATCAGGTGCAGTCTCCCCTATCTCGCTTTTTAGCTTTATTAGGAATATTACGCTTACCTACACGCACGGCGGAAGGAATTAGTGCATTAGTAAAATTATTAGCACCATCGACAAAGGTCAATATTATTCCTCATGATCCACGAAGAATAGCGCTAGAGATCCCCACCGCAATGTCGTGTACATCCCCTATTACATTAGAAAACAAACCCGTTTTGGGGAGTTATGCGATAGACGTAAATAGCCAAGTATTAATAAAGTTACATACTGAAAATAAAGATGAAGCAAAAGGCTGGCTACCTGATGGCAGTATTTATCAAGATTTTATGGCATTGCTTCGTGTTTATTTAGGTTCTCGCGTTAATGCACGATTGCGTTTAACACTACCAAGAGATTTATTACCTGATGCAACACTGAGCACCTCTAAAAGCCAAGGTGTGCAACTGGGTAGAACTGCAGTTATGCGACCTCATTACATTATTGAAAAACCATCAACGCCCTCTTTTATCACCATCGGCCTTGGTTTTTATCAATATCTAACACTCCGCACTCAACATTATAAAAGTGATGAATATGGCAATTATCAATTCTAAACCTCAAATATTTTTCTCCCATACTTACCGACTAGCACTATTACTTATTGGTGTTTTTACTCTTGCAGGATGTGGTCTAACACAAACTATTAGTGATGGTACAGTCTCTTTAACTAAATCTATTTTCTATAAGCAAATTAAAGTGCTACATTTAGATTTTACTGCACGAGAAGCACTTAATACTGACGATAACGGTTCTTCACTTTCCGTCATTGTTAGAGTATTCCAACTAAAATCTGCTGACACCTTTAATGATAGTGATTATCTTTCGCTGTTTAATCAAAATAACGATATTTTAAAATCTTCATTGCTAACACAAAAAGACTTACGTATTCGTCCTGGAGAATCTATTTCTTTAGATATGCCAATGGAGAAAGAAACAGAATTTGTTGCAATAGCAGTAATGTTTCACACTCCTGATGAAATTAAAAATAACTGGCGTATTGTTATTCCTAAAAATGAACTTGATCCTGATAAAGCACGAAAAATTGAGTTAGCTGAAAATACACTAACATTACAACCTTTGGATAAAAAATAACGATGCCACAACCCTCTCTTTATGAAATGCTAACGGGATATTTTTCTGGAGGATTGCCTGTAGATGCCATCTCCGAAGAAGACCAAGTTATTTTATCTGTTATGGATAATATTCGTCGAATATTAAACTCACGAGCAGGAACATTAAAACATCTACCTGATTATGGCTTACCCGATATGAGCAAACTTATTCAAGGATTACCAGGAAGTTCACATAAAGTAATGGCAATATTATCAAAAACATTACTCAAGTATGAACCTAGAATAAAATCAGTAACACTAGGTATATTACCTGAAAATGAATTTGGAAAATTATATTATTCTTTAGATATTGAATTACATGAAAGAGGGCTTATACGTTATGGCACTGAATTTTCTCCTGATGGACGAATATTTCTCCATCATTTAAAAAAACAATTTAACTTATCGTAAATATATTTCCATTCATTTTATTCTTAGCCTATTTTCCTTTGTTTAACTTTATCTTATAGCATTTAGACCTTAAATTAACTTGAGGCTTCTATGAACTCTTACTTAGACTCACTTCCTGTTGGAGGTGATCCTCGTGTATTTAATCAATTTCTTAATATTAAAGAGGAACTTGATAAACGCTTTCATCCAGCACGCCCTGATATTAATTGGCAATATGTCCATGAATTGTGTATTTCTTTATTTAATCAAAATGGTGTTGATCTTCAAACAGCAGCTTGGTTTGTTTTATCTCGTCAGCAACAGTCTGGATTAGATGGTTTAAATGAAGGCCTTTATCTAACCCATAAAATATTAACTCAGTATTGGCAAACATTATGGCCTGTACAAACACATACTCGTATTAATATTCTTTCTACATTAAGCCAACAATTAATTTCTGGCATTCGAGGAACAACATTTGTTTATACTGACTTACCTATTCTTTATCAAATTGAAGAGTTATTAAAAAATATTAATCATCACCTTCAAACATTAGAAATAAAACATCTTATCCAGTTTGATTATTTACAAAATTTAATTATCACCCAAGCGAGACAACTAGAAAATGCAGATACATTAGATAATAATTTTTATTCACCTGATTTATCACCTATTATTAATAAAGAAGAAAACAATCAACCTCAAATTGCTGAATCAGCATTATCTACATCCCCTCATTTAACTGAAAAGACCATACCACCTAAAACCTATATCTCCCCATCTATTGCATTACAAACACCAGCTAAAAAAAACAACCATCAAGAATTATGGAAAGGTATTTTAATTGGCACATTAACCAGTAGTTTATTTTTTGTTATCCTATTTTATTTTTGGTTATCTGAATTAAAAAATAACAATCTGACAGATGCTTTTCCTTATATTCCAACTATTAATGCACATGCAGGCTCTCTTATTGAACAGCAAACTGCAAATGGTAAAAATATAACAAAAATACTCAATTCTGAGCAGATTGACGTGATACAACAACGTTTAGATGAACTCGCATTACTTTCTCCCACATGGGCACAGAGTTATGGACTTGAAGTAATCAGTTATTTGAATGAGCAGTATGAAGATAATCCAGAGCTTTTATCATTTACGCAGCTTTGGAAAAATAATCTAAAAATAAATGCCACCACGGATGAACAACTCAATCAATGGTCTAAAGGGATGGCTGAACTCGACGGATTAAGCCAAAGGCTAGATAGCTTTGATGGTAATCCCAAAAATTACATAACAGGCTCTGAATTAAAATCGATCATTTTTAAAGTTCGCCAACATTTCAACCAAGCTAAGCCTTTAGAGGAAGAGTTACGCTTACTTGAAAAGCAACCAACACAAAATGCAATTTCAGACTATGAATATCAACAAATAGATAACCATTTTAAACAACTATTAAATCGATATTCGTTATTACGTTCTAAATAAGGAAAAAAATATGTATTTTATAAGGAACTTAATCCTTATTACCATTGTTAGTTTATTAAGTGGTTGTATTATGGGTTCACCTTATGGAGGAGCTATCTTTGTTGGCCCTATAGATTTTATTAAAATAATTTTTGACTCTGAAGATGAAAGAATAAGCCCATCTAACAATACTCGATCAGAACCTGTTATTAATTATTATAATAATCAGCCAAGACCAATAAAAGTTGCAGATATTACACTAAATCAAGAAGATATTTTATCTTCTAAAACTAATATTGGTTCAATAAACTTTACATTTCCTGATGAGAATGAATACAAAATTTTATTAGACCTTGTATATCAAAATGATAAAAATAAGGTAATAGAATCAGAAATATATTTAATCATGAACAATAAAGAAAACAAATTACCATTAGTTGATTATGAGAAAAGAGATATTCGCTATCCTGATTATAAACTATCCTCTGCTAATCTCTATATTTTCAGTAAAAAAAATAATTTCAGTTTAAATATAACTTTTACTGGTTCTCAATCAGAAACAAATTATAGATCAGATGAAGAATTTATAATTAAAAACAATAATTCAACATTAAAATCAAAAATAACAATAGATGAAAAAGACTATAAAATCGACAAAATAACCTATCATTAAATTAAATATTGAAAAGTTAAAAATAATCATAATTGCACTATTTTTAATACTGATAGAAATATTCATTAAAAAGTAACGAGTTATTACAAAATAGCTTTTAAATTAATAACTAAAAAAGAAGATAATAATAAAATTACAGTATTAAACCATCAGTGCATGACACAATTAAATTATCATATAATGACTAAAAATGAATAATTCTCATTATATTCAACAAAATACAAGTAAAAATACGTATTTTAAATCACTAAAGAAACAAATCAATTAATAAGATTTATCTTTATTACAAATACGTATTACTAAAACACACCTTAATTACATTCTGTTTCAATTATCAACACTAATAAATATTAATTTTTAATAAACTAATTGTAGTAGATTTTATTAATTATTTAGATTGTAAGGTGTTTGAATGAATATAAAAATGTTTGTTATTTCATTATTATTGGTTTCTTTTGGCGCACAAGCATTGATTATTAATGAAAATAATCCACCAGAATATCAATCTTTTAAATCAAATTATTCTGATATGATTGAGTTGGCTAATAAATCACGCTTGCCACATCGTGTTTTCTATACTTCACCAAGTACAGGTAGAAATGCGCTATGGTTTGATGCTGTTAAACACGGTGATTTAAATGAAGTTAAAAAGATGCTTGCTAATGGTCAAGATATTGAAGCAAAAGATACAGGTAGCTTAGACCAAACAGCACTAGGTTGGGCCGCATTTATTGGTGATGAGGAAATGGTTGATTATCTTATTTCTCAAGGTGCTAATTTATGGGCTACAGATAAAGGCGATGTTTATAATGTCTTTAAGTCAGCTGTATTAGGAAACAACGTTAATGTAGTCAAAAAAATTCACGCCCTAATGAGAAGTGATATTGAAATTAATAATCAAAGAGTAGAAAGTGATGGTGAAACCTTTATTATGATTGCTGCAAGCAATAATCGCATTGATATTGTAAAATATCTTATTTCTCAAGGTGCAGATGTTAATCTTGTTACCACAACACAAGATACATCACTATTTTCTTATAATCATAGTGCATTAAGCTATGCTTGCCAAAATAATCTTAAAGATATGCAGAGGCTACTGATTAGAAACGGTGCTATAAATCATAGAACCGGTACAACGTCCTGCCATTAAATACATAAATGCCATCTCATAATAAGATGGCATTTATGCTATTATTTATTAAGTTTTAATGAAGTATAACTTTAATTAAAACAATTAAAAATACAGTTTAATATATTTATCTGAACTCAATGTTAATAAAGATATTATAATACTATTTCTTCAAACTACCTTTTTCTTTCTAAATATTACAATCTCACTAGGTTGTGTTATTGATTCTCTATCTTCAAAAATCATAAAATCTGTTTTTTTAGCCTCTAAAATTAAGCTTTGAGGTGTAACACCCAGTATAAAAGAAATAGTAATCAATTGATCTACCGTTATTTTTAAATGCCCATCTTCTAATTGAGAATAATGTAATATGCTTATTCCCAACCTTTCAGACATTTCATTCTCTGTTATTTTCAATTGTCTTCTTATCATTTTTATTCTATTTCCAACTTTGGTGTTAATCATCCCATTGTTCTCCTTCTTTTATTAGATGATCATATCGATAAAACACCGAATTACAGTTTAAAAACGATCAAATCATAAACTGAAAATACTTAACCATTTGTTATTGAACACTCGTAACAGTACTTACTTTCACGAACTCTGTTAATAAGGTTATTCCGATATTTTAAATTTAAAGTAATTTACATTTCTATATGTTATTTTAATCTACATCATATTTAGAGTAACGCAATAGTATTAAATATCGAATTCGTAATCGACATGTAACTCAATATGTTAGATAGTTTTTATCTATTTTTTTCTTAGAAAAAAGGGCTTTATTCTAAAATAAAAACATATGGATATAATCAATAATTTATAGATGGATGTTTATCATTAATATAGAAGCTATAATACATCATAAAGATATCTCTATGTTATTATTTTTGTAACAATTTCATACTATATTAAAAAATTATAACTCAACAAATAAATAATAATTTTTTCAAATAACAACAATTAAAAACTGAATTAAAAATATTATAAATTAGTACAAACCTATCTAATATTTTTATTTTCATTTTTTATATCTTTACATTTTATTATATTCTTTATTTAACAGCATGATAATATTAACTATTATTAGTTTTATATCACTATTAATAATATTAATTGCTTTTATTTTAAAATAAAGAAAAACAAAATATGCAATAGCAAAAATATCTTTTATAAAAATAGAAAAATAGAAAATACACTATTATAAATAGTTTTTATTTAAATTAATATTAATTAATACCCCCCCCCAACAATCTACTTTTAGATTATTGGGAGTGCTTATTATTTATTTTCTTCGAATTCTTTTTTATTAAGCAGATAATAATATAATTCATTACTCCAATAAGACAACCCTAGAGGCTCACCGCAACGAATATGATCGTAAGTTTCATCTAATCGAATATCAGAGAAAACATAAAGCTCATTCGCTTTAGGTTTTATTATGGCTGATTTTATTATCTTCGCTGCTTCTTCAATATTATCAGGTAACTCATCAATAACTTTCCCTATAGATAAACAGCGTTCAACCTCTTCATCGACAGCATCTCGTAAATTATCAGCACCTGAAATTAACATCATATCAATTTCAACAGTATCTAATATTAAATAAGGCAATTTATTTTTTTCTAAGAAACAAATTGTTTCCTGAATATCTTCGACAATATGACTTTTTACATCAGAAAAGAGAACTTCAAGAATGGATAAAAATTTCTTTAATCGTTTATATCCGGGTTCAAAATGACTGGTTACTGCATATAAAGGAAGATCTTGCTCTTCATCAATTTCGCATTCATCTTCATCAAAATCATCACTTTCTAATCCAGAGAAGATCAAAGACTCACATCGTTTAGGATCACCAGACATCAGAATTCGATGTATTAGAGGAACAGAGTAAGCCCATTCAGATAATCCATAAACAATATCAGGTCGATCATTATGATTACTAGGTTGATTAGAAATACTATATAAGTAAGAACGGTTAGCCATATAAATATCCTTATTCTATTATTAATTAATAATCCTTTATATTGAAGCAACAATAGCAGTTGCTCTTATTTTTATCAACTTACATTTTATTTAGAATAAATAGATAGTTATTTATTTAAATATCTAACTTATAAAAAAACAATATTATTTCATAACCCAAATAATATTTTCAATTAATTAAAACAATAAGTTTAGTTATGATTAAGTATATACAAAAAAAGCCCTCTACTAGAGGGCTTTTTAAACTATATGGATTAGAATCTGTAAAGACTAAATGGTTTTGGATCTAAAACAGGTTTTTTACCAAGTAACAAATCAGCTGTTAATTCTGCTGATACTGGGCTTTCTGTCATACCCCAACCTGTCGCTGTATTAATCACTAAGCCTGGATATTCTTTAACTTCTGAGATAATTGGATTTTCATCTGGTGCGATAGCCATTGCACCACTCCATTGATCAATTAATTTCGATTCTTTAAAGGCTGGGAATTCTGCTTTTAATTTTTCTAATGAAGCATTTAGCTCAGGTAAATCTGGCAGTGCTGTCATATTTCTAAATTGCTCAAACGGAGAAACTTCATCTAAATTCCAATGTGTTGATTGCATAAATGAATTGATTAATTGTTCATTTAAAGAAATATGCACAGGGAAATCAGGTAGAGCTAATAATGGCAGATATTTATAACCATAAGTGAAAGATTCTTTCACTACTGGAGCCACAATAACACGAGGAGAAGTTGCGTAAGTACCATCAGCTTGTTCACGGAAGAAAATACCGCCCGGTAAAGCAACGTTGCCACCCGGTGCTGTTGGTGAACCACTGATTAACTGTTGAGACTGATAGGCAGGCAGTGTTGGTACATCAACATTGAGATTTTGCATAAATAGGCGTGACCAAACACCACCAGCAACAACAACTTGAGAAGTTTTAATTGCACCTTTCTCTGTTACAACATCAGAAATCACACCCGCTTGTGTTTCTAAGCCACGAGCCGCACATTGAGTGTAAATTCGAACGCCCATTTTTTTAGCGTATTCAGCCATAACGAAGGTTGCAACTTCTGGATCGAAGCTACCTGAATCTTCTTCAAAGCCAGCAATTTTCCAATCTGTTGTTGCACCGCGAAGACGTTGATTTAATTCAGCCCCTTCAATAATTCTGGTTTTAAATGGAATATCTGAGCCAACATTCTTACTTCTTTCGTCAATCCATTTTCTTACGTTTACTAAATCTTCTTCATCAAGAGGAACTTCTACACGGCCTTGTGTACGATAAGTGGTATCAACACCTACTTTTGCATTCATTTCACGCCAGCGATATTTACCTAAATGGTGTAATAAGAATGTTTCGTCAGGCATTTTATAGCTAATTGCTTGACCGTAGAATCTAGAAGATTGCTCACCCGCGATATTACCTTTTTCTACAATCACAACAGATAAACCACGTTCCACAAGATTAATGGCCGTCATAATACCGAGAATACCCGCACCAATAACAACAACATCCGCTTGTTTTGGTAAAGCCCCTTCCGTACCTTCAACAAAACCATGTCTTGGTGTACCCGGAACAAAGCGCCCTTCGCGAGTTAACATTGGTGTTAAAATTCCCGCACCAGCCGCTACAGCCACGACTGTTCCACCAATGATAAATTTTCTTCTAGATATCGCCATTTTACTCGTTCCTTTTACTCAATGAATTATTAGCATTAAAACAATAACGATATCTTATTTCATTTGTAAACTATTAGTAAAGTATTTGTAAACTTTTTCATCTGTTTTTTTCTTAAAAATCCGTACTATTTAATTTACTTATACAAAGAAGGGGATTAATTATCATTTTGTTTTTTATCGATTATTTAAGTCAATTAAGTAAGATTAGAGCATATCAAACTAGTTGTTTTCTTGGTTTTTTCATCAATATATAAAATTTTCCACTATTAAAGTGCTACAACCCACTTGTTAAACATCACGTTATTACACATTCAAATTACAAATAAATAAGTTGAATTAAATAAATTGATTAACAAATAATCCACAAAATTACTAATGTTACTAAGATAATAAGTTGGGTATATAAAAAGGAGATAATGATAAGAAATATAACAATGGGCTGGTTATTTGATAGTGATTCAGAAGAAAATAAGGAGGTAGTTGAAATGACCATACTTAAGATTATATTTATCTCTTTGTATAACCAAATTTTAAGTGTTCATTTTTAAACCAATAACAAGATAAGTCTTTTTTTGATTATTTTTGTAAAATAGACCTTAATTTTTCCTTATAAATCAACATTGTTACAATTTGAAACAAAATACACATTTTGTTACATATTAAAAATCCATGTACATTAGAACGGACTGGCTTTAGCGAGATTTCGGACATTTACGAAAGTAAATCATATAAGCAAATACACTTATAATAAGAAACGAAAGCATTAAATATCGCGTGAACAATTATTTTACGCTAAGTCACTTATCCTACGAGGATACAACGCCCTTTCTTTCTGCCGCTTTCTTTACTTCCTTCCAAAATTACTTAAGCTACTCTTATCAAATCGCTGTGCGCACTGGCTGATTTTTATCGAAAGGACTTCAACAAAATGATTTTGTTGAGAAACGATTATTCACTATAAATTAAGGACTTGCCATGCCAACTCCATGCTATATCTCTATCGAAGGGAAAACTCAAGGTAACATCACTGCGGGCGCATTTACCGCGGAATCCGTCGGTAATATTTATGTTCAAGGTCACGAAGATGAAATGCTGGTGCAAGCATTTTCTCACGTAGTCACCGTACCGACTGATCCACAATCGGGTCAGCCTTCCGGTCAACGCGCCCATAAACCTTTCCGTTTTACGGTGGCGCTAAACAAAGCCGTTCCTTTGCTGTATAACGCATTAGCCTCAGGCGAAATGCTGCCGAAAACCACCTTAAAATGGTATCGCACTTCAGTTGAAGGGAAACAAGAGCATTTCTTCACCACCACATTAACCGATGCGACTATCGTCAACATCGATTGCCAAATGCCACACTGCCAAGATCCGGCAAAATCAGACTTCACACAACTGATCGAAGTCTCCCTGTCTTATCGCAAAATTGATTGGGAACACACCGTTGCAGGCACGTCTGGCTCTGACGACTGGCGCGCCCCTCTCGAAGGTTAATCCTTCTTTTCACCTGCACACCAAGGTGTGTGGGTGTTTCTTTGCATTTTCTTAATGGATAAAACAAGCGGTAGCTTGCTCAGTGGATATTGGAGCGAATGATGTTTGCGAAAGATAAAAAAAATAATCTCACCTCTCAGCTTGGTGGATTAAAAAAGAAGGCGCTCAATAAAGCGCAGGATTTAGCGATTGCTAAAGCAACATCGACACTTTCAGCCTCTACTCAGCAAGCGCTAGCCACAGCAAAAACGGCACAACAAGGGCTTTCGCAAGCCTCGTCAATGGCCTCTCAAGCCTCATCACTTATTCCTGGTGGCGGTTTTACCGGTGGAATAAATAACGATGATGTACCGGGACTTACCTTCTCTGAAGGATTGGCTAAAAATAAAGCCTATGCACAACTGTTAGATTCGCTATTAGGTGCGGTATCACCTTCTGGTTTAGTCTTCACTTGCCAAATTGCTGGCTTGCCTGAAAGCACCTTTCAAGTCACGGAATTTAATCTAAATGAAGGGTTATCACGTTTATTTTCACTGTCAATTAGCGCCGTCACCACCTTACCTTTTATCGATTTTCAATCGCTATTGGGTGTGGCGTCCTCGTTAACCGTTAAGCGTAATGGCAAAGAAATCCGTACTGTACGTGGGATCTTAGCCGGTGCCGTGCAAGGCAATACCGACGGTGTAAAAACGTGGTATCACTTCGATATTCGCCCTGAAATGTGGGTGATGACGCTTAATCAAGACAGTCGTATTTTCCAGCATAAAAAAGTGCCTGAGATTTTAAAAACGCTGTTAGAAGAGGCCCATATCAAAGCAGACAGCAAATTCTATCGCGATGATTTACACCAAAAACGCCCCTATACCACGCAAAAACGGGAATCTGCCTATGCGTTTTGGTGTCGTTTAGCCTTTGAAGAAGGGATTAACTTTTGGTTTGAAGAGAACCAACTGTTTTATAGCGATGAACATATGGGCATGACGGCGGGCATTCACCTTACCTATAACCCGCAAGCTGAAAGCGATATTACGGATAGCACAGCGACCACATGGCAATACGGTGAATATCTCTGTGTGGATGAAACCATTCAAAAAGACAATAACTTTATCCGCCCTTCTTACCCATTAGCGCACCAAGCCAAATTAGAAAAGGGCGGTCAACATAGTGTGTTCGAAAGCTATGGACGCTTTCAAGAAGATGCGCAAGGTGCCCCTTTAACGGCCATTCGTTTTGAACAACTGCGCAACGGCAGTCGTGTTGGACGCGCCAGCACCAACTGTTTTGCCTTAATGCCAGGCAAGATTTTCTCGCTGAGCAATCACCCTAGTTTAATGATGAATGATAACTGGCAAGTTATTCAAGTTTCACATCATGGCGTGCAACCCTTGGCAGATAACAGCGGAGGCGAAGGTACACAGCTTTCTAATAGCGTCGAATTTATTCCCGGCACGCAAGAATGGCGACCGCCGCATTATTACAAACCGACGGCGGATGGTGATGAAGTTGCCACAGTGGTAGGCCCTCCCGGTGAAGAGATTTACGTCAACGAAGTGGGTGCCGTGAAAGTTTATTTTCATTGGGATCGCTATGGCAAGCCCGATCACAGTGCCTCGTGCTGGGTGCGTGTAGCAATGGGTTGGAATGGCAATGGCTATGGTTTTTCTGCTGTACCGCGTATCGGGCAAGAGGTGATTGTCTCTTATCTTAATGGCGATATTGATAGACCGATTATTACAGGGTGCACCTATAACGGTCGCAACGCCCCCCCGCTGAAATTCCCTGAAAATATGACCCGCACGACAATCAAAACCAAAACCCATAAAGGCGATGGTTTTAACGAACTGCGCTTTGAAGATGCGGGTGGTAAGCAGGAGATTTTTATTCATGCGCAGAAGGATATGAATACGGTGGTGCTCAACAATCGCACCACGCATGTACTCAATAGCCACGCTGAGATCATCGATAAAAATCAAGAGATGCAGGTAAAAGGTAATCGCACTGAAACCATCAATGAAAATAACACCGAAACCGTCGGTCAGCATAAAAAAATCAGTGTGGGTAATACGTTAGCGATTGATGCAGGTGATGCCCTTGAGCTGCGTTGCGGTGCCAGCGTGTTAAGAATGGATAGTGCAGGCCATATCACTATTAATGGTACGGAATTTAGTTTTGAAGCCTCAGGCCCGGTGCAGATCACGGGCAAAGATGTCGATATCAACTAGGGGTTTGGGATGTTAGCACACGTTATTAACCAGACTCCTTTTCCTCATTTTTCCTTTGAAAAACTGGGGTATAAAGATGAGCATTGGCAAACTATTGCGATAAAAGTCACTTGTGATTTTGATCCTCTCACGGGTATGTGTGACATTGCTGATGAGCAAAAACCGCTCATTATGGCGGATGTTTACCGCACAACGCCTGAAAATAGCAGTTTATTGCACGAAACAGATCTTGTGTCTTATAAACCCAATTCTGAAATTTATCTTGTGGGTACCGCCCGAACATTAGATGAAACACCTTTGGCTCAGTGGGAGACCGAGCTCTCAATAGGTCAAATACACAAGAAGTTGACTATCAGTGGCCCTCGTTATTGGGAACATCACCATGATTGGCAATTAAGCTCTCCACAGCCCATTTCTGCCTTACCGCTTATTTATGAAAATACTTATGGTGGCAAGAATAGCCATCAAAAAGCTTATGAGAAAAACCCTGTTGGTTTAGGTTGGTATGAAAGTCGCTATCTTGATAAAGCGCTTCAATACCCAGCGCCTCAAATTCACTATCCCTTTTCAGAGCAAGTCTTTCACCTGAATAAACCGTGGGAGGTTGCAGGCTATGGGCAATATAGTCGTTGGTGGCAACAACGATCACAATTTGCGGGTACCTATAAAGACAAATGGCTCAATCACATAAAACCTTATTATCCTGATGATTTTAAGTCTGATTTCTTTATGAGTACGCCCGTTGACCAACATCAACAAGGCTTTTTTGTGGGCAATGAACTCCTCTCACTGAGTGGTTTCTTTGCACAAACGCCTCGTGTAGATCTTGCATTGCCTAATATTGGTTTTGTCGCCATTCCTCATTTGTCTCATTCAAAAACGCCCTATGAATTATTAGAGCTAGACACAATATGTGTGTCGCTTGATGAACAAAAGCTATACCTCACATGGCGTTATCGCCAATTGATCTCGACGATGGAAAGCACTCTGCAACTTCAAGCTTATAAGTTGTAATAAGGATATTACTCATGACAAAAAAAATCGTCGGGAATAAAAATGCCGATTACTGCGTTATCGCCACAGGTCCTGATGTTTGCCAAGTCGGCAATATTGTTGTTCCTTTTGACAGTTTTCAGCAACTCAGTGCAGAAGAAACCTATGTTTCCACGGTACGCGTGAATGGTGTACCGACATTAACAGTGGGAAGTGTGATTAAAGGAACACAAGGAAATACGGGGTCTGGCATTATTTCGGGCACCAGTTTAGGACGTGGAAACTGCGTTATTACTAGTGGCTCGCCAACCGTGCGTTTTTGTGGACAATCGGCGGCTTTTCATGGCTCTGACGTCATGATGAACAACAATAATGTACCAGGTCGCCTCTATTCTGAAGAAAAAGCGCTACAAAAAGCCAATGAAGCCACCGAGATCTCTACTGAAGTACCACCTGAAAAAAAACGTCCAGAACAGATGACCTATCGAGAACTGAAACACTTGATAGATGATTCAGACCGTGAGGCAGAATTAATTGGTGGAGAAAATTTACCTGATACCACCATAGGTGCAGGAAAAGGCTTTTTAAATGGTTTAATTAGTTTGGCTGAAACCGTTGCCAAAGCCAATGCCGTCAGTGCCTCTTATCAAATGGAATCGCAAGCCTATGGCCCTGCAACATGGTTTATGTCAGAAGAAGGAAAACAACAATACGCAGAGACAATGACGTCACTTGCTCATGAAATGCGCAAAGAGGAAAACTTACCCCAATTTGAACGGCTAAAATACGACAACCAAGCACAAGAATCAGGTGCCTTAATAGAAGAAGTGGGTGAATACGTTTTTCTCACCAAAGCGGCAGCTGGCTTACTACAAAATGGCATTAAAGCATTACCTCGACTCATTAGAAAAGATCCACCTCCGCCGAAAGAAGTCACGGTAATAACAAAACCGCAAGGCGAAAACAGTGCCAATATAAAACCCAATAAATCCTGCAACAATAAAGCGGTCTGTGAATCCGATCCTGTGAACGTTGCCACAGGTGATTTTATTCAAGTTTGGGATGTGCTCTCCCTTTCAGGGCTTTTACCCATTTCATTACAACGAACCTATCGTTCCACAGGCTCCGCCTCTGGATTATTTGGTCCCAAATGGACAGATAACTGGTCGATATTCTTAGAAATTCAATCAGAGAATATTATTTATCACAATGAGGAAGGGACACAAATCACCTATCCTTATACGGATAATCACCTCAATATCCGTAATACTTATTATCCCCATGTTCTGCTCTCTGGTGATACACAAGCTAATATAGGTTTATTCGACAATCGCACCCAGTTGACGCATCATTTCAACCATATCGATGGATCTTATCGACGTCTCTCTGCCATTACAGATAATAATCATCAACGCATTGATTTTATTTACAACGAACAACACCAATTAATCTCTGTATCGCGTAATGGTATTACTGCGCTTTATTTGGACTACCATTCTCATCAATTAAGCCATATCACCTTAGCGAATAAGGTTATCTCTCAGCCTTTGGTGACTTGTCAGTATGATAAACAAGGTTATTTAAGTGAATGTAATGCCTACCAGCAAAATCACTTATGGCATGAATACACGGCTGAAGGTTTTATGTCTCGTTGGCATGATACAGACCAAACGGATTATTACCTTGAATATGACAAATACGGCAGAGCGATAAAAAACAGCTCACCCTCCGGTTATTGGTGTGGTGGTTTTATTTATGATGATGTTCATAAGATGACCACCTATTTCAACAATGAAGGAGAGCAAGCTTACTATTATTATAATGATGCCGGTCTCGTTACACATGCGATTGATGCATTAGGGCGTGAAACCAAAACACAGTGGCATAATAATCAAAAAATAAGTGAAACCAATGCATTAGGGCAAACAACGTCTTATCTCTATCATTATGATGGCAATATTGCACAAATTACCTTTCCTGATGAGCGATCCATTGAGTATCAATATAATACTCAAGGTCAGTTGATAGAATATGTCTCCCCCTTTGGCGACAAATGGCAACTCACCTACGATAACAAAGGTAACTTAACCACAGTTACCGATCCACAAGGTCGCCAACAAGCCTATGAATACAGCCAACATGGCGAGTTACTCAAAGCTATTCAGCCGAATGGTGCACAGTGGCACTATGAATATAACCAAGCTAATCAATTAATAAAAAGCACCAACCCTTATCAACATAGCTCGGAATACCAAAGTGATGAGCTAGGTCGCTTACTGCAAGTCACCAATGCACTAAACCACACCACTCGCTATCAATACAGTAAAGAGCATGATGGTGTTAACGGCAGTCTCAGTGATATTTTATTACCTGATGATATCCATCAACATATTGAATATGACAGCGAACGCCGTGTTGTTGCTGTCACCGATGGCGAAGGTAAAACTACGCGCTATCGCTATGGTCCCTTTGATTTATTACTCGCCACCATACGCCCTGATGGGACAGAAATTCGCTTTGAATATGACTCACTCACTCGACTCAAAAACGTCATCAACGCTACCGGTGATGTCTATTCTTATGAGCGTGATAAAGCGGGTCAAATTATTCGTGAAGTGGATTTTGCAGGACGTGAAATTCAATATCGCTATGACCGCTTAGGGCGACGTATTGCGACTCGTTACCCTGATAATCATGAGCTCCGTTATCATTATGATGAGACAGGGTTAGTCACCGAACAAAGCATTTGGCTTGCCAATGATATTGAGCATAAATGCCTTTCTACAACCATTTATCAATACAATGAACGTTTGCAACTTATTCGTGCTACCAATCCTGATTCGGTGGTGGAATTTGAGTATAACGACCAAGGGCATTTGTGTTGTGAGCGCATTAATGGACAAGAAATTAAGCACCAATGGGATGAGGAGCACGATATGCTCACCCAAACCCGCTTTGGTGAGCGTGAACTCCATTATGCTTTCGGTCAACTTCATGAACTGACCTCACTGCAAGTCAATCAACATGCGCCCTTGCAGTTTAGCTACAACGCACTGGGGCAAGAATTTTTACGCCAAAGCCAAGCGGGTTTTGCTAACTCGAGCCATTACACCGCCACTGGGTTATTGGCGCACCAACGTGCAGGACGAGGAACGGAGTCCTTTTTACAGTCATTACACGATAATCCGCTTCAACCACCGATGTCGACCGATGTTCATCGAGGTTATCAATACGATAAAGCCTTTAATCTGGTCAACATTGATGATGCCCGCTGGAACCGCACACAATATCGCTATAACGCCAACGACCAAATTGTTGAAACGCAATATAGCAACCAGTTTGAATGCCAAAGTGAGAAGTTTCAGTACGATAACAACCTGAATATCACCGAGCATCAGTTTATTCCTCCTGATGCACAAGGTGCCTTTTTACAACTGGCACAACAGCAACAAAAAGGCCGTGTCACTCGCCGTATCACCGCGAAAGGCTACCAAGATTATCACTATGATATTAATGGTCGATTAACGCAAAAAGTGGTTCATCAACACGGTTTTCGGGCGAAAACCTGGTATTACCAATGGAATACCCTTAACCAACTTATCGCCTGTTTTAATCCTGAGGGGGAATGTTGGCGTTATACTTACGATGCTTTTGGCAGAAGGCTTAGTAAAAGTAAAGTGGTCGATAATCGCCCTACGCCACCTTTAAGCTCTCCCTTTAAAGATAAACGCGTTCAGCGTGTGGATTACCTGTGGTCGGGCAACCAGATGGTGCAAGAAACCCCGCTTTATGCCGATGGCACCCCTGCTTATGATGCTCAAATTCAGTGGCTCTATCAACCCGGCGAAATTACTCCAACAGCTCGTTATCAACGTGGAAAACTGCATTATGTCGTCACTGACCATCAAGGTACACCACGCGAAATCTTTAGCGAAAAAGGCATTGTCAGCTGGGCAGGACGTTTAAATACCTGGGGACAAATGGCCTTTTGGCAATCGAATGATGATTATGTCGATAATGACCCTGAATATACCGACTGTCATTTTCGGTTTGCCGGACAATATGAAGATAAAGAAAGTGGCTTGTATTATAATCGCTTTCGCTACTATGATAAGGACACCGGGCAATATATTTCACCAGACCCCATAGGATTATTAGGTGGCTTTAATCCGTATGGGTATGTGCATTGTCCAACGGGGTGGGTAGATCCGTTTGGGTTGGAAGGGTGTCCTAAATGGGATTCAAACGCAAAACGATGGCGTGATAGCTCAACAGGTAAATTCATAAAAGGAAGTGATGCTCTAGAAAATGCCTCACCTCAAGAAATCTTCAATTACGCTATGAGCCGACAAGGAATACCTTCAGGACAATACCCTACTCAATTTAAAGAGGTCTTTACCGGTGGTAATTATAAATATGAAGTGAGAGCCCACGGGATAAACTTAAATGCACCGCCAGGAAGTAATTCTGCAGTAGGCCCTATATATCGAATAGCCCGTAGTAAACAAGGCATTAACCCTACTACAAAACAAGGTTATGGATGGGAACAAATTGATCATAATGGAAATTGGCATCATACATCAATATTGAAACCAAATAGTCCCAATTACAACCCAATTGCAGCTAATAATACACATATACCTATACCATAGGAGAAGATATATGACTAAAGACTACGATTTGATTAACTCGATCAAAAATCATACATGGAATGCTCCTTGGTTAGATTTTTCTATATTTTCTTATGAAAAAGAAAAATTGATAATAGTAGCAAGTGATGATTTTTCTTATTATCACAATATGGAAATAAGGATAGACTTTCCAATATACATGCAAGGATATATGGAATGGAGCAGTGATATATCAGATGACTTTATTAAAGCAAATATTGAGTCAAATAAAGAAGATATAGAAAATAACACCATTAATAGCTTAACTTTCTTTTCAGAAAATAAGCAAATGTTTACTATTATTGCAAAATCATTTTCAGTCAATTTTGATACCGTTTTTTATTATAAAAGAGAAAATCTATTACCGCAGCAAAGGCTAGCCTACTGGATTAAATAATTTTAAATTTGATGAACCAAGAAGGATTGCTTTCAACCTACTACTTTATATTTATCTAAAGCATTCTTAGCTTAGTGCACTACGCTAAGAATGCCGACTGTTGTTTAATCGCTCGAATAGATTCACCATCAGATATCAATATAAAACAACCATCTAAAATCTTCATTGTAACAATATGGCTCATATCTAAATTTGCTTATTTTAGCCGTGGCTCTTTTCTCTTCATAAAATATCGATGATGCGCGTTGGAACCGCACACAATACCGCTATAACGCCAACGACCAAATTGTTGAAACGCAATACAGCAATCAGTTTGAACGCCAAAGCGAGAAGTTTCAGTACGATAGCAATCTCAATATCACAGAGCATCAGTTTATTCCATCTGATGCACAAGGTGCCTTTTTACAACTGGCACAACAGCAACAAAAAGGCCGTGTCACTCGCCGTATCACCGCCAAAGGTTATCAAGATTATCACTACGATATTAATGGTCGATTAACCCAAAAAGTGGTTCATCAACACGGTTTTCGAGCAAAAACGTGGTATTACCAATGGAATACGCTTAACCAACTTACCGCCTGTTTTAATCCTGATGGGGAATGTTGGCGTTACACTTACGATGCCTTTGGGCGACGACTCAGTAAAAGCAAGGTAGTCGATAATCGCCCTACGCCACCTTTAAGCTCTCCCTTTAAAAATAAACGCATTCAGCGTGTTGATTACCTGTGGTCGGGCAACCAGATGGTGCAAGAAACTCCGATTTATGCCGATGGTACGCCCGCTTATGATCCGCAAATTCAGTGGCTCTATCAACCCAATGAAATCACTCCCACAGCCCGTTATCAAAGCGGAAAATTGCATTATGTCGTCACTGACCATCAAGGCACCCCACGAGAAATCTTTAGCGAAAAAGGGATTGTAAGCTGGGCGGGACGGTTAAATACCTGGGGGCAAATGGCGTTTTGGCAATCTCATGATAATTATGCCGATAACGACCCAGAATACACCGAATGTCATTTTCGGTTTGCCGGACAATATGAAGATAAAGAAAGTGGCTTGTATTACAATCGCTTTCGCTACTATGATAAGGACACCGGGCAATATATTTCACCAGACCCCATAGGATTATTAGGTGGCTTTAATCCGTATGGGTATGTGCATTGTCCAACTGGGTGGGTTGATCCGTTTGGGTTGGCGGGTGAGAATTGTGATAAGTTGAAGTGGGGAAACCCTAAAAGCAAACCAACTTATGGACATACATTTATTGATCATGGCCAAAAATTAAAACCTCTTCAACTTATGGATAGAGCCAGAGCTAAAAATCATCAGATAGGACAATATTTAGATGATAACGCGGCTGCTAATTTTATTTCTGATGTTGCTAAAAAAGGACCTGGTGTTCATGATGTTCCTTTGCCCAATAATATAAATGGTCGCGGTTATTTACCTAATGGAGTGGAAATAAAACCAGATATGGCCAGAGTGGTCGTAAAGCCTGATGGCTCGATTAGAACATCATTTCCATATAACTCATCTCATCCCAATTAAATAGAGACCCTTATTTATGCATATAAATCAATTGGCTATAGACTTAGAATTACCAGTAGGGGATGAATATACTCAAGATTGGAGCTATGAATTATCAGAACCATATCGTACAAAAGAATGGTTAAAAAAATATATTCAAGCATACACGAATGATAAATATAATACATTTGAAAAGAATGAATTAATGGAATTGATGCTTGACATTGTAAATGATTTATTGGTTCAAAATAATAAGAATGATGATTTGATAATAAAAGTTTTAACTTTATTATCTGATAATAATCAGATTCATTTACAATTAATAGAACACTGGTCTTTAGATAATGAGCCATTAGAAGACTGTTTTGAATTAACTCCAGAAATTAGAAAAATTAGAGATAGTGTATTCATTAAGTAATTAAGAATAGTCAGAAGATCTTAAAATCTTCTGACTGAATTGTCTTTAAAAATTGATCAACATCCCTTTTAACTACTGGCATATTCTGCCATCAGTTCTTGTATCTTGCCATTGTTAGTGATGTTGCTTCATAGCTCTGATTCTTCGCTGTAAAAAAGTGGTATTACCAATGGAATACGCTGAACCAACTTATCGCCTGTTTTAATCCTGAGGGGGAATGCTGGCGTTATACTTACGATGCTTTTGGCAGAAGGCTTAGTAAAAGTAAAGTGGTCGATAATCGCCCTACGCCACCTTTAAGCTCTCCCTTTAAAGATACTCCTTTTACTAGCGCTAAAGATGTAGGTGCAAATGGACAAGGATCCTATATAGAATATGAAGTTCACAAAGATACCTTAGTTCAAACATATCTTGGTAGTAATAGGGCCACAGCAATAATACCAAGTGAACCCCCTTATCTTTAAAAGATAAAAACAATCATGGTGGGATCGTATGATGAGAGGAAGAAGAGTTAAAGGAAATCCATCAATAGCATTAACACCTGAACACCATGATTGGGTTCATGCGGCTGAAAATACATTACGTAAAGCTATGAAATTAGGTGTAAATGATATGCTTAGTTCAGCTAGATTAGAAATAAAACTAATGTCTAAAGCTATACAACTATCACTTGTTGATACCAATATAATTTCACAACAACAATTGAGAACAGCAAGAAGATATGCAAAATCCTTTGCAAAATCTAAAGGTTGTTATTAAATAAGGTATATCTAATGGGATTTAATAAAATTACTATAGACAGTGTAGATCATAAAATAGGCTATATTGGTGGTGGAGCATACCTAGAAAATATAGCAGATTGGCCTATGGATAATAATAAACGACCAATGTTTCCTTTTATTAGCTTGGAAAAAAATTTTTTTCCAACAAATGCTTTTCCAGATCATATGATGATAACTGTATTTTTACCTTTACCTAAAAAAAATATATTTTCCATAAATTACTTTAGAGATATTTCTTTAAATCTAAATATTGATAATATTGATATAAAAAAATTAAGTGCTAAAGTATTAATTCATCGGAAGGGAACTAATGAATTGATTATCCCTAATGAATTTGCTTTACCTAAAGGATTTATTAATTTGAAAAGCTTATCAAGCGATGAACTCAAAGAAGAAATAGAAGATGAAATAAATGGTATTGAAATTTCCAAACAATTTGGAAGACCAGCTTGGTTACAAGATCAAATAAATATAAATTCCAGATATCACTTTATAACACAAATAAATGAAACGGATCTAAAAAATTTCAATAAAGCATATGAAAATATATTTAACGATGGTATGGGATATATTTTCTTAGATTATAAAATAAAGAACACAAATAAGACATCTAATGCTGGTTTTTTCTTCATACAATATTTATAAGCTTTAATAATCAGCTGGTTATTTTTATAACTAGCTGATTTAAATCGGGAACATGATATTTATTTATAAAAAATAAAATAGATGATATCTCTTATCTAAACAGCTTAAATATATCTATATTTCACATTAAAATTTACAAAAAATAAATATTAGCATTATTCCTATTATACAAAATACTGTTTGAAACACCGTACTTCATCATTCTCTCTGCAACTACCACAAGCACAACAACGTTTGCCTTTAAAAGCACACACTTGTGGTACGACTACCTTTTTATGGGAAGGCTTGCGATTATTAAGCGAATATCGACACGGCATTGACATGCTCTATATCTATGAAGATGTGGGCAGTTACTCTCCCTTAGCGCGCGTTGATACATTAAAAAATAAACAAACTGTTTTTTATTTTCATTGTCAGCCTAATGGTTCACCTGATGCGTTAGTTGATGGTAACGGTGATATTCAATGGCAAGCTCGCTTCACCTCTTGGGGTAAAACAGAAATTGAATTAGGGGAGTTTCATTATTATCCTCAAAATCGTGATCAAAACTTACGTTTTCAGGGGCAATATCTCGATAGAGACAAATTTGTCGGGAACAAATTTGAACAGCATTTACGCTGGCCCGTAGGGCGAGTATCAGGATGATACGAGTATTCAGGTTTACACTATAATACCTTTCGCTATTATGATCCTGATATTGGTCGATTTACCCAGCATGACCCTATTGGGTTAGCTGGTGGGTTAAATCTGTATCAATATGCACCCAATGGATTAGTGTGGGTTGATCCTTGGGGTTGGGAAAAATGCCGTTTATCTAAAGAAGATCTAGAAAAACTAGGGTCCGCACCTGACGGAATGAAAAACCCACATAGACACCATAAGTTAGAGAGAATGCACCTTCAAATTGGTCTAAAGAAAATCGAGATTATATACTCCAAGCACAAGATGTTCTTAAATACTATGGCATTGATCTAAATACAGATTTAAGAAATTTCACTTGGGCTAGAAATGGTGGTGGTGCTCATACAATAAAAGCGGCACAACATGTTCACGAAAAAATAATAACTGCGGCACCTCAAGGAAAAAATGCTGTAGAGGAAGCTTTAAATGATTTAGGGAAAGAAATGATAAAAGGTAAGTTTTATGAAAGAAAATAACATAGATATATATAAAATAATAAAAGACGAGAATGTAGAAAAACTATCAGAATATCTAAAAGATTTAAACTTATCTGAGATTAAATTTGATAAATCACTATTACATAGATTTTCAGAAGAAGGTAAATATTTATTATGTGACTTCATAATAAATAAAGGTTTCAATACTAATGTGATAGATAGTAGCTATCTAACACCTCTTGTTGAGGTCGCATTTGAAGGATATATAAATATATTAACTCTTTTGCTTAATAATAAAGCATGGATTGATGGAGATCCTCGAGGGATCACTACACCATTAATTGAGGCATCATGTGGTGGTCATTTAGACATTGTCAAATTACTTATCAAATCAGGCGCAGAGATTAACCGCTTACAGATGAATTTTAATCGTACTGTTTTAGATCTCGCTATATCCTATGGGCATACCGATGTTGCTCAATATTTACAATCGATAGGAGGACGAAAAGCATTCGAAGAAATGCAAGCTGGCGTCATTGAAGGCGATGGTATTCTCTCCCATATTTATAAAAATGTTGGCCCTATTCTAACTGATGAATATTCTTCTGATAATATTAGGTTAATGACATCATGGGTAGGAAATGGTAATTACCATAAATTATTTTTTACCTTCGGCAATTTTAAAAGATTACCTCACACTGAATTTTTAATCTGCTTGCCTTATAATTGGCCAATTAATCGGGCAATACTCCAAAGTAATTACAAAGATAATTTCCCAATGAAGTTACTTTTCTCACTCTCTGAATATTATAAAAAAAGTGAAATCATTAAAGAAGGTTTCATTTTAGATAAAAATGACGAGCAATGGAAACACCTTCATTGGCCTGATGAAATCGATGCACTCGTTACCGTTGATTATTCCTTCGATCATCAAGAAAAAGAAATATCTATTCCTGAAGATGAAGAGGTTAATTTATTACTATTAATCCCAATGAAATATACTAAAACAGGAAAACCAGATGGGGACAAATTAGAAAAATGGCTAAAGAGAAAAAGAACAGCATCATGGAAAAGTATTTCATTTAAAAATGATTGGCTCTCAGATAAATAATTTATTTTTTATTTATAAAATAGGCATTGTATTAACAATGCCTTTATAATAATTAATCAAGATATACAATAAAAACCCAAAAGTATTATAATAAAAAAGTGAGTGTTAATATTCTATCTATAATATTCATAATTCAATAACTAAATAAAAATAAATACGCTAATATCCCCTTTCTTCATTTTTAGATCCTCCCTTTAAAAATAAACGTATTCAGCGTGTTGATTACCTGTGGTCTGGTGACCAGATGGTGCAGGAAACTCCGATTTATGCCGACGGCACACCGGCTTATGATCCGCAAATTCAGTGGCTTTATCAACCCGGCGAAATTACTCCAACAGCCCGTTATTAACGTGGAAAACTGCATTATGTCGTCACTGACCATCAAGGTACCCCGCGAGAAATCTTTAGCGAAAAAGGGATTGTTAGTTAGGCTGGACGTTTAAATACCTGGGGACAAATGACGTTTTGGCAATCCCATGATGATTATGCAGATAACGCCCCCGAATATACCGAATGTCATTTTCGGTTTGCCGGACAATATGAAGATAAATAAAGTGGCTTGTATTACAATCGCTTTCGCTACTATGATAAGGACACAGGGCAATATATTTCGCCAGACCCCATCGGATTATTAGGTGGCTTTAATCCGTATGGGTACGTGCATTGTCCAACGGGGTGGATTGATCCGTTTGGGTTGAGTGGAACATCAAGTCTCAGTGGTGAACAACCTCATCCATATCAGAGTGTTAGAGATGCATCAGAGTATTTGCGTTCAATGGATGTAAGCAGAAGCCAACGAAAACAAATAATTGACTCCTTTGAATTATCTGGAATGTCTGTTTCAAAAGCTGGAGATAACCTTTATGGTACACGTTTCCATGATTTTGGAAAAAATGCTAGACCTGAAGGACAGTATGTATTTGAAACATTTACATCCCAAACTAATAGAAGTGGTTTGGCATTACCCCCTGCTTGGAATGAAATGACAGGAATCCAACAATTTCAGATAAAACCTGGAACAACTGTTATTAAAGGAAAGGCAGCGCCACAATATGAGTATGGTTCTCAGTATGGTGGAGGGGCTGAACAATTGTTTATACTCGAACCATGGAAATATGGATCTCTAATGAAATGAAAACATTAAATAACACATTTTTGACGCCCCCCCTTCAGTCTGTTGAAGATGCAATTGAATTGCATAGAAATGGAAAAAATGCACCTTTGTCTATTGATGTATTGAACAAGGTGAAAAGTGAATTAACTGAAATGATAAGAGTGATGGATCCTCAAGAATACAAACCATCATATCCTAGATTTATCATGGATTGGCCTGATGAGACAGGTCTTATCTCAGCTTTGATTGATGCTGATTACAATTACAAAAAAATAAGAAAAAAGAAGTAAAATTGCCTATCTATAAGCCAGAAGATCATCTAATCTTCTGGCTTCTTCGTTGTTAAGAGTCGCTCCGTTTACCCTTTAGGCGCTGATATACTCTGCCATCAGCTCGTGCATGGTGTACCGTATGGCGGGCTTGCTGTTGTTGGTTTTGCAGCTTTATCCCTCGAATGTCTTCGCTGTTGGGAATCAATACCAAACAGCCGTTTAATATCTTCACTGTGAACGTGAAACCGAACTCAAAACCTGTGCCCTTTAACTAATGCCCTGTTCAGTGGATTGTGAGTAGTAAACCGATTTTACTCCCACTCTGGGCATATCCCATCATGTAAAACACTCCGTTTTTTGAGGAAAGAGTATTTACCACTCAATTTTGCTTAGAATGCATCTTAATCATAGTAACTACCCCTAGTTGTACTTGATTACCTGTGCTCTGGCGACCAGATGGTGCAAGAAACCCCGATTTACGCTGATGGTACACCGGCTTATGATTCGCAAATTCAGTGGCTTTATCAACCCGGCGAAATTACTCCAACAGCCCGTTATCAACGTGGAAAACTGCATTATGTCGTCACTGACCATCAAGGCACACCACGCGAAATCTTTAGCGAAAAAGGCATTGTCAGCTGGGCAGGTCGGTTAAATACCTGGGGACAAATGGCATTTTGGCAATCTCATGATGATTATGCCGATAACGACCCTGAATATACCGAATGTCATTTTCGTTTTTCGGGACAATATGAAGATAAAGAAAGTGGCTTGTATTACAATCGCTTTCGCTACTATGATAAGGATACGGGACAATATATTTCACCAGACCCCATAGGATTATTAGGAGGCTTTAATCCGTACGGGTATGTACATTGTCCGACAGGATGGGTAGATCCGTTAGGGTTGTCAGGGACGTCGAAGCTTGATAATGAGAATATTAGCCCTGTAGATAAACATTATATTCCTCGTGATGCAAATGGCAGACCAACACCTTTAGATAAGCAAAGGGTCAATGGGCAAGATATTCCTTTACCAGATCCTATGGCGGAAGGTAGAGCTCATACTGTTTTAGGTGGGAAAATAAGTAGCGAAAATGGTCAGTTATATAGACAATCAGCCACCTTCCCATCATCAACTTGGCCGACAGCAAATGGTAAGCCAGTCCCGTTCAGTGAAGTACATTGGGGCGATCACGGTTCCCCTCAATTTCATACGAATCCACATCAGCATATGTTTTTATATGAAGATAAATTTGGGTGGAAGCGACAGAATCAAGTACCTTATTACCCACTAAAACATAACTAATTATTAGCAGAGATAATTATGGAAATATATTTTTCTATTTTACTTAAAAAAAGTTTAAATCTAAAAGAGTTAAATTTAAATGAAGAATTAGTTTATTGGGGAGAACAATCTTTCTCTCAGGAGCCAAAAGTATTTAAATGGGAAACTTTAATTACATTAACCCAGTATGAGTGCGAGGGTTTTGTTATTGATTATATCTTTAGTAAGACATTGAATTTAAATGACTTTTATTCATATAAATTAGAATTAAAAAATACTTCTAAAGATATTAATACCATTATTAATTTTTTGAAAATGATAAACAAAAATTTAAATGAGTGGTACTTTTTGACATTTAATGAGGATTATGAATCTTACACACATAAAACCATAATAAATGAAAAAGATATACTCATTTCATTAGGTGAACTCTCAAATAATGAGTTCAGAAAAAATCTTGTTCTAATGAAGAGAAAAATATAAGCAAGCCAGATATTTCAATAATTCTGACTTACTCATTATTAAGAGCTGTTCAGTTTACAGTCTTTAGCCGCTAAGATAATCAGCCATTAGCTCACGCCTCGTGTGCCATATTGTGCTCGGTTGCGCTTGCTGTTGTTGATTCTGTTGCTTTATCGCTCGAATGTCTTCGCTGTCAGGCATCAATACCAAACTATCGTTTAAAATCTTCACTGTGAACGTGAAACTGGCCTCAAAACCTGTGCCCTTTAACTAATGCCCTGTTCAGTGGATTGTGAGTAGTGAACCGATTTTACTCCCACTCTGGGCATATCCCATCATGTAAAACACTCCGTTTTTGAGGAAGGAGTATTTACCACTCAATTTTACTTAGAATGCATCTTAATCATAGTAACTACCCCTAGTTGTACTTGATTACCTATGTTCTGGCGACCAGATGGTGCAAGAAACCCCGATTTATGCCGATGGCACACCAGCTTATGATTCGCAAATTCAGTGGCTTTATCAACCCGGCGAAATTACCCCAACAGCCCGTTATCAACGTGGAAAACTGCATTATGTCGTCACTGACCATCAAGGCACACCACGAGAAATCTTTAGCGAAAAAGGCATTGTTAGTTGGGCAGGACGGTTAAATACCTGGGGACAAATGGCATTTTGGCAATCTCATGATAATTATGCCGATAACGACCCTGAATACACTGAATGCCATTTTCGGTTTGCCGGTCAATATGAAGATAAAGAAAGTGGCTTGTATTACAATCGCTTTCGCTACTATGATAAGGACACTGGGCAATATATTTCGCCAGACCCTATCGGATTATTAGGTGGCTTTAATCCGTATGGGTATGTGCATTGTCCAACGGGTTGGGTAGATCCGTTTGGGTTGGCGGGTAGTCCTTATATTTTTGATTCAAAACAATTACAAAAGAATTTTAAACATGCCATTAATCTTGGTGTTACAGATAATACTAATAAGATAAATATAGCCAAATTTGAAATTGCGATGAAAAATCATATGAGCTTATCTAGCACAATAAAAATAAAGAGACAATATAGATGGGTTCAAGATGTTTATCATTATTTTAATCTAGAAACTAATCTTAATGTTATGATCGATATGGATGGGAGTTTTATATCTAGATGGAAATTATCAGAAAAACAAACAACTGATTTATTGGAGAAAGGAAATGTGTTCTAAAAAAGTTACAACTGAATTATTAGAACTAATTGATAATTTAATCTCTGGTAACATATCAGCAACTAAGTTTGAAGATAATTATATTGTTATGTGGAGAATTTATAGAGACTTTAATGCTCAAAATGAAATTGATAATAATACAAAAACATATATTAATCGTGTTTTTACAACTGTTGATCTTTATTGTTCAGATCCAGAAATCAGAGATGAATATGATTTTGATGAAGATAACTTATTAGAAGAAATTATTAAGATAAAAAACGGATGGGAACTACTAAAAAACAATAAATAATAACTATACAAAATAGATTGAGGTTATTATTTGAATTATCTACATTAACATATAAACAATATAGATATACCAATTCATTACATCCATCTTTCTCTAGTGTACATATAAAGTTGCTGGTATAGAACACACTTTAAGTGGCAAAATTTACTATAAGCTCAATATCATCAGGGGCAATATATGCGCCCTATCAATGAAACCCGTTGGGATTATGACTTACGCCATAATTTAATCACCACACAATAAGAAACAGTACCTTATGGTTGGAAGTATTATCAATATGATATTTATGGTAGGACGATTGAGAAACGCACCGATACTGGCTCTTGGACTTATTCCTATAATGCTGAGCACCGTTTAAAAACCGTACTTCATCATCCTGTTAATCCAGAAGAAAAACGATGTTTTGTCCAATTTGATTACGACCCATTAGGGCGTCGTTTACATAAAACTGTCGAATATCTTCCTGCACTACAACTACCACAGGCACAACAACGTTTACCTCAAAATCGTGATCAAAACTTACGTTTTCAGGGGCAATATCTCGATAGAGACAAATTTGTCGGGAACAAATTTGAACAGCATTTACGCTGGCCCGTAGGGCGAGTATCAGGATGATACGAGTATTCAGGTTTACACTACAATACCTTTCGCTATTATGATCCTGATATTGGTCGATTTACCCAGCATGATCCGATAGGGCTGATGGGCGGGCTGAATCTGTATCAGTATGCGCTGATGTGGGTTGATCCGTGGGGTTGGGCTAAGCTATTTGCATTAGGCACCTATGGTGAGTTAAATGGCCCTTCACATGTGCGGGATCAATTACAAGCTCACGAATTATTGAGACACGAATATTTAAAACAGCAAGGTCTTGCAAACACATCACGTTTATCTGGAAATCCATCTATAGCTTTAGATTTGGATCATCATACCAGAGGCCCGTTGAAGGATACTCGAGGTATTGGCGGTGCTCATTGGCATGAGGCTGAAATTAGAGCGAATCAAGGTCTGGGTAGAAATGAGTTTGCATCAACATTAAAACGTGAATTAGATATAACATCAGGTGGTTTAAGAAAAGCTGGTGTTCCTGCTAGTCGAGTTAAACAATTAAGACGAGATGCATTGAAATTTTATAAACAACAAGCTGCTGCAAAAGCAAAAGGTTGTAAATAGGAATATATATCATGTATGAAATTACTCAATTTATTGTAAGTGATAACAAAGATATAGACTCAGGCTTAATTATAGGGGGCAATAAAGGATATGTGTCTGAATGGCCTGTTAATCCAAACGGAAAGGAGCTATTGCATCTTTTTTCTATAGATTGTGAAAAGGTAGCTCCTCAGGTCGCTGATGGTGTTTTGCCAAAAACCGGTTATTTGTCTATATTTTCAACATATTCTAGCAGTGATTACTTTCTTGATGAAATAACATACTTTGGTGATGAAGATGATTTGAATTTGATTCGGTCAGGCTTCACTTTTGTATCTTATTCATTGACTGGTAGTTTAAGTGAAAGTAATGAAAATTTTATACCTGAAACTAAAGTTGATTTATTAAATACGAGAATTGATAGTGAAGAGTATCCAATGATATCATTTTTCTCAAAACATATTCCCAATGGTTTAACCTGTGTGGATGAGGTTTTTAATAATTATCATTTTGTCTGCCAGGTCTATTCCGCTGACTTTCCTTATCCCTTTAAAGATGTATTGGGATTGTCTGATGCCATAGGATACTTATTTATTAAAAATGAAGGAAATAATATAGAAGGTCTTTTCTTCGTGCAAACGGCATAAAAATCCTAATAGCCATCCTTATAACTCAAATTATATAATCACCTGCTTTGGCTAAAACAGCACACCAAAGCAGGTAAATCACCACATCACTCCCCGATCAGCGCCTTAACTTTAAGCTTAAATGCGGCGATCTGGGCTTGTTGCTGCTGATTTTGCTGCTTAATCGTCCGGATATCCTCGCTGTCCGGGATTAATACCAAACAGCCGTTTAAAATTTTCACTGCAGACGTGAAACCCGTCTCAAAGACTGCATCTTTTAATCAATATCCTGTTAAGTGGATTGCCGGCAGTGGGCTGGTTTTGCTGCCACTCAGAGCATAGCCCATGGTGTAATAACACTCTGTTTTTTTGGAGAGAGGTATTTATCACTCGGTTTTACTTAGAATTCGTCTTAACCGTGGTAACTATCCTTTACCTTTAATTGTTTGGTTAATGGTGTTGGTGTGCTTGATTACCTGTGGTCTAGCGACCAAATGGTGCAAGAAACGCCAGTTTATGCTGATGGCACACCTGCTTATGATCCGCAAATTCAGTGGCTTTATCAACCCGACGAAATTACTCCAACAGCGCGTTATCAACGTAGAAAATTGCATTATGTCGTCACCGACCATCAAGGTACACCGCGCGAAATCTTTAGCGAAAAAGGGATTGTTAGTTAGGCTGGACGTTTAAATACCTGGGGACAAATGACGTTTTGGCAATCCCATGATGATTATGCAGATAACGCCCCCGAATATACCGAATGTCATTTTCGGTTTGCCGGACAATATGAAGATAAATAAAGTGGCTTGTATTACAATCGCTTTCGCTACTATGATAAGGACACAGGGCAATATATTTCACCAGACCCTATCGGATTATTAGGTGGCTTTAATCCGTATGGGTACGTACATTGTCCGACTGGGTGGGTTGATCCGTTTGGGTTGGCGGGTGAGGATTGTGATAAGCTACTCAAACTTAATTCAGCACAACGGAAAAATATTTCCAATCTTAGAGAAGGTAAGGATGTTACAGTTAGAAATGTCGAAGAAGCAAGACAATTATTAGATAACATGCCAGAGCTTCGCCCTCATATAGATTTATTCCCCGCTAAATCAGGTGAATTATATCGTGGAACAGTATTTGGTGATGTATGGAAACAACCAGTTGGTACTTATCGAGGTGATTTATATAATATAAGAAATCCATTGTCTGATGTTGTACATGAATCGAGTAATAAACTGCATGATTTAAATCCTCATTATAATATTTTATTTAAAAATGGCACCAAAGCAGGAATAATAATAGTTCCATAGAAAGGAAAAGTGAAAAATGAAAGAAATAATAGATAATAGAGAGTTAAAAACCCTCCCTTTAGTTGAGAGAACAATATATCTTGATGACAATATAGCATCTATTGAATTTTCTATTATTGGAGATTTAGATTTCAACATTGAATTTAAAAAAAAATATAAAAACAAAAAAGAGGCAATTAAAAGTATAGAGACATTTATCAAAAAAAGTGATCTTGACAAAGAAAAAGGTATTGATTTTATATATGAGACTCAAATGAAAAAATCAAAACTATTAATTTTAAATAGCGTTATAAACAATACCTTATCACTACCTGACCATGGAGATGGTTACTTATATCTTGGTGATATTGAATATATTAAAGAACTCACTAAAAAACTAAGAACTCGGTTACTCTAATTATATGTAAAAATAAAATTAACTTTTCATATATGGTTATACCCAAGTCCATATGTTACTCAAAAATTTTGAGTGACAACCTACTACATGAATAAATTTTTATAATACTAATAATAAAACTTAATCATTCGTGAATGTGCGTTTTATAGAACATGAAGTTCGATATCGTTAGAACCATTTATGGCAACTCTATTATGAGCAGATAAACAGACAAGAATTTTACGCCAAAGCCAAACCTATTTTTCTAATTTTAGCTATTACACTGCAATTGGATTATTGGATAGCTGCAATAAAAAGACTGTATTACCGCCAAAGGTTATCAAGATTATCACTACGACATTAATGGTCGATTAATACAAAAAGTGGTTCATCAACACGGTTTTCGAGCAAAAACGTGGTATTACCAATGGAGTTCGCTTAATCAATTCATTGCCTGTTTTAATCCTGAAGGGGAATTATGGCGTTACACTTACAATGCTTTTGGGCGACGTCTCAGTAAAAGTAAGGTGTTCGATAATCGCCCTATTACACCGCCCAATTCGCCCTTTAAAGATAAACGAATTCAACGTGTCAATTACCTTTGGTCTGGTGACCAGATGGTGCAGGAAACTCCGATTTATGTCGATGGCACACCGGCTTATGATCCGCAAATTCAGTGGCTCTACCAACCCAATGAAATCACCCCAACAGCACGTTATCAACGTGGAAAACTGCATTATGTCGTCACTGACTATCAAGGTACAGCACGCGAAATTTTTAGCGAAAAAGGCATTGTTAGCTGGGCAGGACGGTTAAATACCTGGGGGCAAATGGCGTTTTGGCAATCTCACGATGATTATGCTGATAACGACCCAGAATACACTGAATGTCATTTTCGTTTTGCCGGTCAATATGAAGATAAAGAAAGTGGCTTGTATTACAATCGCTTTCGCTACTATGATAAGGATACGGGGCAATATATTTCGCCTGACCCTATCGGATTATTAGGGGGCTTTAATCCGTATGGGTACGTACATTGTCCGACTGGGTGGGTTGATCCGTTTGGGTTAAGTGGAACATCAACAATAGACCATATTGGAGATGGAAGGCCCGTTAGTGGACATACTGGATATTTAAATGGCCCTAGACTTTCTAGACGAGAGCTAATAGATATCCGGAATGAATTGAACGAATTAGGTATAAATTTCGTGAGAAATGCCAATAAACACTTACCACCTCAAGCTCGAGGCGGGTTTGATTATACAACAGGAACCGTTTACGTGAAAAGAGGTGCAACGCGTTATGAAGTGTTCCATGAAATGACACATGCAAAGCAATACGCAGCTATTGGTAAAGAGGCCTATATCGCTTTGGGCACTTATGCAAGAGAATCTCATGTGTTTAACACGATTATAGGAAATAGAACAATATTTTCTTCAGCAGAGCTTAAACATGCCAGTGGTTATATGAGATACCTTAAGAGCAAATATTTTAGAGGAGCAATAAACTAATGCTTATTAAAAAGCGTAATAATAATGATGCTATTCAAATAGCTAGAGATACATTAGCTCGAAATAAAATATCATATGATACTAAAACATTAGATATTAACTATGATACAAAATTGAATTTTGAACATAATAAAAAATCAGGATGGTTAATCTCTGCTAAATTAAATGTTCCTGATTCCTTTGAACCAAATATGATTTTTATCGCTGTAGCAGAGGACGATGAAGAAGTTTATATCCCTGATATGCTATAGAACTTGATATAATAAGAACTATAACTTAAATCATAAAGTTGCCTGCTTTGATGTATATTTAAAAATCAAAGCAAGTAAATACCTATATATTACTCAATAACTCGCTCCTACAATCACAACATAGTCGCACTCTGTTACCACTACTGTTGCTAGTTTTGTTACTTAATGGCTATTCAATCTTCACTATTGAGTATCAATACAAAACAATCATTTAAAAACTTCACCGTAAAAACATAGCTCACATCTAAATTTGATTACGATCTATTAATACAAAAAGTAGTTCACCAACACGGTTTTCGAACAAAAACGTGGTATTACCAATGGAATACGCTTAATCAACTTATTGCCTGTTTTAACCCTGAAGGGGAATGCTGGCGTTACACTTACGACGCCTTTGGGCGACGCCTCAGTAAAAGTAAAGTGGTCGATAATCGCCCTATACCACCTTTAAGCTCGCCCTTTAAAGATAAACGTGTTCAGCGTGTTGATTACCTGTGGTCGGGCAACCAGATGGTGCAAGAAACTCCGATTTATGCCGATGGTACGCCCGCTTATGATCCGCAAATTCAGTGGCTCTACCAGCCCAATGAAATCACTCCCACAGCCCGTTATCAATGCGGAAAATTGCATTATGTGGTCACTGACCATCAAGGCACCCCACGAGAAATCTTTAGCGAAAAAGGGATTGTCAGTTGGGCGGGACGGTTAAATACCTGGGGACAAATGGCGTTTTGGCAATCTCATGATAATTATGCCGATAACGACCCTGAATATACCGAATGTCATTTTCGATTTGCCGGACAATATGAAGATAAAGAAAGTGGCTTGTATTACAATCGCTTTCGCTACTATGATAAGGACACTGGGCAATATATTTCACCTGACCCTATCGGATTATTAGGTGGCTTTAATCCGTATGGGTATGTGCATTGTCCAACTGGGTGGGTTGATCCGTTAGGGTTGGCGGGTTGTCTGTATATTTATGCACTTAATGCTGATGAAAAAAAAGTAATTGAGGGATTAATTGATAAAATAGCTACAGGAAAGCTTCATACAAGAGTGAGGCATGGCCATTTTGAAAATTCGAAAGATATCGAAAATATAATTAATAATCCTAAAGAAATCTTCAGAAGTGGGGGGGAAAAATCCTAGGTTAATTTTTCATGATGGAGAGAATGTCGTCATCGTAGGAACTAAAGGATCTGAAAAGGGCTGGGTGGTAACTAATTATGGTCCCTTGGGGAGTGAAGGAAGAGTACCTTTAGGTAGTGTACCAAATACCCCAAGAGGTGGTATTGTTACTTCAGAAAGTATAGTGTCTGGAACAATACCAAGTAAATCAGGTACTGTTCCTAAAGCTGAATCCATTTGGAAAATTGAGTGATAATATAAAATATGTATTACATAAACACTGATGGGGGAAAAATCGAAATAAATTTAACTTCCTCAAAAAAGATAAAATCAGCAGTTAAATGGGTGTTTGATAAGATTATAATTTCCGATAATATTTTTGCGGATGAGCTAAGTAACTACCTTTTACCAGAATATATTGGTAGTAGTCATTATATAGGTGATGATGGATATATATTTGATACATCAGATAAATTATTAAGTGATGTGTTTTTGTACATTCCCGATAATAACTATTTTAATCCTGATGTGTTAAATACTATCCTATCTTTTGATTCTACATATGCATCTATTGAAATAATAAATCCGATTAAATTTAATTCAGTATCACCTTGCGACTTTAGATATTTAAGTCGAGATGGAGATTATTTGCTATGTCTATCTAATATAAGTTTGGATGGATATATTGAGAGAATAAAAACTCAAAATGATTTTGAATTTATCTTTTTAAACAAGAAAATGATTGGTTTTTTACTAATTAGACCACTTGAGAAACTGGTTTTCTTTGATGATATAAACTATGAATATGAGAACGAAAATAAAGTACCTTTATCTTCAAATGAAAAAAATATTTTTATTACCTATTTTGATTTAGTTGATGAAGAAGGATGGGATAGGATAAATGATGGTGATTTAATTATGCTAAGTAAGATAAATGAAATTAAAAATAATATAACTAAAATTAATGTACAACACATTCAATTAAAGTCATTATATAAACAATGTGACTTCATAGTAAATAATTACTACAGTATTTAATTATTTTAAAAATACGGAATCCAAAAAATGATTAATTTCTTTTAGAATTTGATAAAAATTGTTCAACCAAATCGTTAGCCTCTAATATATCACCATCACCTTACGTATATTATATTTAAGTTTTTACCTTCTAGTATTCATGCCAAACAGCTGTTTAAGATTTTGGTAACAAAAATGGAACCTATCTCAAACCCGCTTTGGTGAGCGTGAACTTAATTATGCCTTTGGTCAACTCCATGAACTGACCTCACTGCAAGTCAATCAACATGCGCCCTTACAATTTAGTTATAACGCCTTAGGCCAAGAGTTTTTACGCCAAAGCCAAGCGGGTTTTGCTAACTCGAGCCATTACACCGCCACTGGGTTATTAGCACATCAACGTGCAGGACGAGGAACGGAGTCCTTTTTACAATCCCTACACGATAATCCGCTTCAACCCCCGATGTCGACCGATGTTCACCGAGGTTATCAATACGATAAAGCTTTTAATCTGGTCAATATCGACGATGTTCGCTGGAACCGTACACAATATCGCTATAACACCAACGACCAAATTGTTGAAACCCAATACAGTAACCAGTTTGAACGACAAAGCGAGAAATTTCAGTACGATAGCAATCTCAATATCACCGAGCATCAGTTTATTCCTCCTGATGCACAAGGTGCCTTTTTACAACTAGCGCCTCAGTGAAAGCAAGTGGTCGATAATCGCCCTATTTCACCGCCCAATTCTCCCTTTAAAAATAAACGTGTTCAGCGTGTCGATTACCTGTGGTCTGACGACCAAATGGTGCAAGAGACGCCAGTTTATGCCGATGGCACACCCGCTTATGACGCTCAAATTCAGTGGCTCTATCAACTCGACGAAATTACTCCAACAGCGCGTTATCAACGTGGAAAACTGCATTATGTCGTCACTGACCATCAAGGCACCCCACGAGAAATCTTTAGCGAAAAAGGGATTGTAAGCTGGGCGGGACGGTTAAATACCTGGGGGCAAATGGCGCTTTGGCAATCTCATGATAATTATGCCGATAACGACCCTGAATACACCGAATGTCATTTTCGGTTTGCCGGTCAATATGAAGATAAAGAAAGTGGCTTGTATTACAATCGCTTTCGCTACTATGATAAGGACACAGGGCAATATATTTCACCAGACCCCATAGGATTATTAGGTGGCTTTAATCCGTATGGGTACGTGCATTGCCCGACTGGGTGGGTTGATCCGTTTGGATTGGCGGGAACGTCGAAGCCTGATGACCCTTCAGGTGAAGATAAAACCCGATTCTTGATTGATTCAAAAGGACAAGTTCTAGATATTGAATATTTTAGAAACTTGAAATTTAATGGGCAAATTCTTGATGCTGGGCGAGGTGGAGGCAAGTTACCTATGATGGGTGAACCTGCTACATACTCTAAAACTACAGGTGGACATATCATTATTTTTGGTCCTGATGGTCGCCGAATTGCAGATATAAGTAAAGAAAGAATAAAAATAGTTGAATGGAATCGCTCACCCAAAGGACAATATTTTATTCGAACGGGTAGTGATACAAAATTTGCAGGTAGAGAAATACCTAATGAAATAAAAAAATTATGGGGATTAGAATGAAATTACATAAAAGCATAGTGTCTAATAAACTTATTGGTCAGTTCCCATCTGATTTTCCAACAGAACTTAGCTTAACCAACTTTGTAGCGAATTGTGTTGGACTAGAAGCAGTTATTGCCTGCTCTGCATTATTTTGCCCCGAAATCATAGAAATAGATGGCGTTATTTATCGAAGTGAAAATAATGACCAAAAAGTATACCCAAATGACTCATATGGAACAGATAAAAAAACATTAGAAATGGCAAGTAATGTTTTTCCAATTAGTCAGTTTTTTTTGATGGAAAATGATAAAGCTAGTGATGACTATATGCTGATAACTGTATTTAGTGAAGTTATTAAGTATTTCTGGAATATTAGATTAAAAAGCCTATACCCAAATAAAATATTTGAATTCATTATTACGGATGATGGTTTATATGGCGAAGAAGGATTTTGTATGACCTTTTATGAAGTTGAATAACTTTAGTCAGCTAGAAGAACCTAGAATCTTCTGGCTTCATTATTTTTAAGAGTCCATGCAATTTTTAGGAACTGATAACTTCCAACATTAACTTACGTATTGTTATCAGTTTCTGTTGTTAACTTTATAATCTAATTATATTCATATATCTTAGTAATTCAATACCAAGCAATTATTTAATAAAAATAGAATACCTTCTTACTTACAATAGTCCATAAAATGAAACAAGAAAAAATTCATCACTTTTTTTTAAAAAATATCTACATTTTTCCTTAGAAAAAACAACAAATATTATTTTTATTAATGATGAAGAAGGCAAAAATATAGATAATGTATTATTTCTTGATATTGATTCCAAAAATGTTGATGGATTTTATAACAACGAGAGCGCCCCCTTTATCTCTATAGAGAAAACAAATGAAATTGATAGCTTCAACTTATATTCAACCTATAAAGAGCCACATAAAATCAAGGAGAAAATCACTCCTCACTTATAGTGGAAAATATAAGATTATTTTTAATTAAAATTATAATTAAATTGTAGAAATTTATTTAGCATCAATAATTTAAACTTGTCTTTATTTATTATATTTTCACAAGGTGAAATCCCATTCATATACAAATAAAAACTTAGATAAAATAATAAAAAACAACTTAATACAATTCAAGAATAAAAATTTTTAGTACTCAAAAAAACATGGAGAATAAATAAAATGTATTTAAAGGATTTTTACCAATTATTTAATAGCCAATCTGAATGGAGTGCCGCTACATTAGAAAATAAAACTGCACCATTGAGCTATTTTGGCTATACAAAATATGGCTCTGGTAAAGAAGCTCGTGATGCCTATCAAATATTTTATGAAAAAGGCAATCCTGCATCTTGGAGTGATGCTCGACTACTGGGTGAATTTGATACATTGCAACTTTATAAAAATGGGGTACCACAAGTTAAAGTTCCTCTTGCTAATGGTGGTAAAGGACCTGAACTTGAACTATTCACTAGTGCGTATCCTCAATATGGTAAAGGTGGTGCAGTCCAGTTATTACCTGTAGAGAAAAATTTACCTGTAACTTTCGATAAAGTTACAATTATTCCGGAATAATTATATGACAGAAGATGAATTACGAAAAAACCTTAGATATTTAGCCGATAAATACGTAGTCGATAAAAATAAAAAAGATGAAATATATAATTATATTGATAGAGATGATGTACCTGTAAAAGGAATATTAGCAGATATTAATGATTTTGGAGTAAAAATAATTAGTCAAGATGATGGAGGCTTAATTCGCGCTATTTACTTTTATTATTGCTAAATTAGTTTATCAATATAAAAGAAGCCAGAAGATTGAAGGAGCTTCTGGCTTCTTCGTTTTCAAGAGTCGCTCAGTTTACCCTTTAACCGCTGATAAACTCTGCCATCAGCTTGTGCTTGCTGTTGTTGGTTCTGTTGCTTCAACGATCGAATGTCTTCGCTGTCCAATATCAATTCCCCCGTTTAATATCCTCACTGCAGACGTGAAACCCGTTTCAATACCCACTTCCTTCAGCCAATGCCCTGTTAAGTGGATTGTGAGTGGTGAACCGATTTTACCCCCACTCGAGGCATACCCGACCGTGTAATAACACTCTATTTTTTAGAGAGAGGTATTTATCACTTGGTTTTACTTAGAATACGCCTTAGTCATAGTAACTATCCCTTACCTTTAATTGTTTGGTTAATGGTATTGGTGTACTTGATTACCTGTAGTCTGGCGACCAAATGGTGCAAGAAACCCCGATTTATGCCGATGGTACTCCCGCTTATGATTCGCAAATTCAGTGGCTCTATCAACCCGGCGAAATCACTCCCACAGCCCGTTATCAACGTGGAAAACTGCATTATGTCGTCACTGACCATCAAGGCACCCCACGAGAAATCTTTAGCGAAAAAGGGATTGTAAGCTGGGCGGGACGGTTAAATACCTGGGGGCAAATGGCGCTTTGGCAATCTCATGATAATTATGCCGATAACGACCCTGAATACACCGAATGTCATTTTCGGTTTGCCGGTCAATATGAAGATAAAGAAAGTGGCTTGTATTACAATCGCTTTCGCTACTATGATAAGGACACAGGGCAATATATTTCACCTGACCCTATCGGATTATTAGGTGGCTTTAATCCGTATGGGTATGTGCATTGTCCAACGGGGTGGGTTGATCCGTTTGGATTGGCGGGAACGTCGAAGCCTGATGACCCTTCAGGTGAAAATAAAACCCGATTCTTGATTGACTCAAATGCTCAAGTTCTAGATCTTGAGTATTTTGGAAACTTGAAGCCATCCGGTGAGATAATCAAAGGTGGGGGACGAGGTGGTAATAAATTACCAACAATGGGTACCCCAAACACCTATTCAAAAACAAATGGTGGGCATGTTATTGTTTTTGGCCCTGATGGTCGACGAATAGCAGATATTAGTAAAGAAAGAATTAAAATCACAGAATGGAATAAAGCACCAAATGGGCAGTATTATCCTGATGTTGGTAGCGATACTAAATTTGCTAACAGAGTAATACCAGACAAAATCAAAAAATTGTTGGAATAAATATGAAAATACACGAAAGTATTGTTTCTAATGAATTAATAGGAAGATTTCCTACATCTTATCCATTAAATGCAAGTCTACCTAATTTTGTGGCAAACTGCGTTGGATTGGAATCTATTCTCGCTTGTGCAGGTTTATTTTGCCCTGAAATTATTGAAATTGAAGGCGCCATTTATCGTAGCGAAAATAATAATCAAAAATTTATACCTTATGAAGGTTACGGTAAAGATAAAAAAACATTAGAAATGGCCAACAATGTTTTTCCCATTAGTGATTTTTTTTTAATGGCGGCAGATAAAGCATGTGAAGATGAAATACTAATGACTGAATTTAGTGAGGTTCTTAAATATTTTTGGGGAGTTAGATTACAAAGTCTTTACCCTAGTAAAACATTTGAGTTTATTATTACTGATGAAGGTTTATTTGATGAAGATGGTTTTTGTATGACCTTTTATGAAATTGAATAATTTTAGTCAGCTAGAAGAACCTCGAATCTTCTGGCTTCATTATTTTTAAGAGTCCATGCAGTTTTTAGGAGCTGATAATTTCCAACATTAACTTACGTATTGTTATTAGTTTCTGTTGTTAACTTTATAATCTAATTATATTCTTATATCTTATCATTTCAATACCAAAAAATTATTTAATAAAAATAGAATATCTTCTTACTTACAGGAAGCCATAAAATGAAACAAGAAAAACCTCATCACTCATTTAAAAAAACATCTACATCCTTCCTCCTTTAAAAAACAATAAATATTATTTTTATTAATGATGAAGAAGGAAAAAAATATAGATATATGCATTATTTCTTGAAATTGATTCAAAAAATATTGTTAGATTTTATAAGTCAAAATACCACTTTAAATATCAGTATTGGAGATACAAAGCATGCTGAATATTTTAAAAGTATTAGGGGTGAAGATATTGAAACTGTTTCATTTGAAATACCTAATTGGCTCAATGAATTTATTAAAGAAAATGCTATTCAGCAAAGAAATTATAAAATAAATCCATTATACCAAAAAGGACTTGCACCTAAAATAGTAGATCCAACAACTCCTGTTGATTCATACGAATTTCCTAGTGTATGGGCAAAATAGTTAGAAGAAAATGCAATTCCAGGTTCAGGTAAAATAAAAAAATAGATTAAGGTATTTATATGTTAGAAGAAAGTAACGATTTATTATCAGATGATAATGTTATTGTAGCAATAAAATATAAAAATTTGATTACTTGGTATCAAGCTGATAGAGAAATATGGATAATGGATAGATATAAATGGAATAAAGATTTTATCGATAAAAATATAACTTGTTCTGAAGATAATGCAGATGATAGATTTGGTATTCTGGTTATTAATGATAAAAATAAAGTAGATTTTATTAAAAATCTTTCTCCCTTTAGACTTGATGATGAAAAATTAGAAGTTATACAAAATAAAATAAAAGAATCATCTTCTTGGTGGGAAGCTCATGATATATTTCCAATTGCATTTATTGATTTTGATTCAAAAAAATTAAGTGCATGTTATCCATATCCGGGAAATGTACCTATTGAAAGGTATGTTCCAGATGATTGGAAAGGTGAATTTACTGATTTTATGCGTAATCTAGATAAAAAAATTCTACCTAGAAATAAAAAATATTGGATAATTAATAATATTGACTATTTAGAAAAGTTTTCATCGTTACATTAATTATATCCCCGTATAACGGGGATTTTTACTAATCAAATATCCTCCTTACCTAATTAATATTATTTTTCATTAAATTCAGGTAAGTCTACTATTTATTCTTCCACTATTTAAGAGTTTTATATATTTTTTCGCTCTTGATTTACCTTCAATTAAATCCAGTTTTCTTGCTCTCTGATATATTTTTAAATATAAATTTCATTAACCCCAGAATCCCGTTATCAACGCGGAAAACTGCACTATGTCGTCACTGACCATCAAGGCACGCCACACGAAATCTTTAGCGAAAAGGCATTGTTAGCTGGGCAGGACATTTAAATACCTAGGGACAAATAGCATTTTGGCAATCTCACGATGATTATGCCGATAACGACCCGAATATACCGACTGTCATTTTCGGTTTGCCGGACAATATGAAGATAAAGAAAGTGGCTTGTATTACAATCGCTTTCGCTACTATGATAAGGACACTGGGCAATATATTTCACCTGACCCTATCGGATTATTAGGTGGCTTTAATCCGTATGGGTATGTGCATTGTCCTACTGGGTGGGTAGATCCGTTTGGGTTAAGTGGGACGTCAACAATAGACCATATTGGAGATGGAAGACCAGTTAGTGGACATACTGGATATTTAAATAGCCCTAGACTTTCTAGACGAGAGCTAACAGATATCCGGAATGAATTGAACGAATTAGGTATTAAATTTGTGAAAAATGCAGATAGGCTATTACCACCTCATACACGCGGTGGATTCGATTATACTTCTGGAACAGTCTATTTAAAAAGAGGTGCTACCCGATATGAAGCATTTCATGAAATGACGCATGCAAAGCAATACGCGGCTATTGGTAAAGAGGCCTATATCGCTTTGGGCACTTATGCAAGAGAATCTCATGTGTTTAACACGATTATAGGAAATAGAACAATATTTTCTTCAGCAGAGCTTAAACATGCCATTGGTTATATGAGATACCTTAAGAGTAAATATTTTAGAGGAGCAATAAACTAATGCTTATTAAAAAGCGTAGTAATAATGATGCTATTCAAATAGCTAGAGATACATTAGCTCGAAATAAAATATCATATGATACTAAAACATTAGATATTAACTATGATACAAAATTGAATTTTGAACATAATAAAAAATCAGGATGGTTAATCTCTGCTAAATTAAATGTTCCTGATTCCTTTGAACCAAATATGATTTTTATCGCTGTAGCAGAGGACGATGAAGAAGTTTATATCCCTGATATGCTATAGAACTTGATATAATAAGAACTATAACTTAAATCATAAAGTTGCCTGCTTTGATGTATATTTAAAAATCAAAGCAAGTAAATACCTATATATTACTCAATAACTCGCTCCTACAATCACAACATAGTCGCACTCTGTTACCACTACTGTTGCTAGTTTTGTTACTTAATGGCTATTCAATCTTCACTATTGAGTATCAATACAAAACAATCATTTAAAAACTTCACCGTAAAAACATAGCTCACATCTAAATTTGATTACGATCTATTAATACAAAAAGTAGTTCACCAACACGGTTTTCGAGCAAAAACATGGTATTACCAATGGAATACGCTTAATCAACTTGTTGCATGTTTTAACCCTGCAAGGGGAATGTTGGCGTTACACTTACGATGCTTTTGGGCGACGACTCAGTAAAAGTAAAGTGGTCGATAATCGCCCTATTACCCCCCCGCCAATTCACCGTTTAAAAATAAACGCATTCAGCGTGTTGATTACCTGTGGTCTGGCGACCAGATGGTGCAAGAAACTCCGATTTATGCCGATGGTACGCCCGCTTATGATTCGCAAATTCAGTGGCTCTACCAGCCCGGCGAAATTACTCCAACAGCTCGTTATCAACGTGGAAAACTGCATTATGTCGTCACTGACCATCAAGGCACGCCACGAGAAATCTTTAGCGAAAAAGGCATTGTCAGCTGGGCAGGACGGTTAAATACCTGGGGACAAGTGGCGTTTTGGCAATCTCATGATGATTATGCCGATAACGACCCAGAATACACTGAATGTCATTTTCGTTTTGCCGGTCAATATGAAGATAAAGAAAGTGGCTTGTATTACAATCGCTTTCGCTACTATGATAAGGATACAGGGCAATATATTTCACCTGACCCTATCGGATTATTAGGTGGCTTTAATCCGTATGGGTACGTGCATTGTCCAACGGGGTGGATTGATCCGTTTGGGTTAATTCCTTGTCCCCCTAAGTTTAGTGAAAATTTTGATAAAAAATTGAAAAAACACGCTCAAGATATATATGAAACTTCAAGAAGATTAGGAGTTACTGTTGTAAAAGGTGATAAGGATGGTATGAAAAATTTCATTCTATCCATTGTTAATGATGATAAAAATTTAGTTAATCCTAATTTTAAATGGAACACAATTGAATCAACAAGAATTTATGTTAAAGGTGATGCTATTGTATTGATAAATAATTCTACAAATGAAATTTTGACATTTCTTCATAAGAACAGAATATCACCTTACTTACAGGAGGCTATAAAATGAAACAAGAAAAATTCCATCACTCGTTTTTAAAAAAAATATCTACACTTTTTTTTCTTAAAAAAATAACAAATATTATTTTTATTAATGATGAAGAAGGCGAAAATATAGATAACGTATTATTTTTTGAAATTAATTCAAAAAATGTTGTTGGATTTTATAAAAACGATAGCAACCCCTTCGTTACCAGAGAAAAAATAAATGAACTTGATAGCTTCAACTTATATTCAACCTATAAAGAATTACATGAAATAAAGAAAATAATCACACCTTCATTTATAGTGGAAAATATAAAATTATTTTTTAACTCAAATTACAATGAAATAATAGCAATTTACTTAGCTTCAAAGAATTTTGAATCATCTTTATTTATTATATTTTCAGAAGATGAAATTAATTTATATATTAATGAAAGAAAAAACCTAGATGAAATAATAAAAAACAATTTAATACAATTAAGAAATAAAGAATTTCTAGTGTTAGAAAAAAATACAGAAAATAAACAAAATACAATTAAAGGATTTTTATAGATTATCCAATAAATAAAACACTCATCTTTATTATTAACTCGATGTATATAAAATTATAAATCTCAGTCTAATTATAATGCAATTTGTGTTATTTAGATTGAGTATAGCATTCCAGAACATATGATAATGGGGAAAAACTGGATTATCTATAACGCGCTGGACGGGGAACGGAATCTCTTTTACAGTCATTGCACGATAATCCACTTCAACCGCCAATATCGATGATGCTCGCTGGAACCGTACACAATATCGCTATAACACCAACGACCAAATTGTTGAAACCTAATACAGCAACCAGTTTGAACACCAAAGTGAGAAGTTTCAGTACGATAGCAACCTCAATATCACCGAGCACCAGTTTATTTCGTCTATCAACACGGTTTTCGAGCGATTTACCAACCCAATGAAATCACCCCAACAGCTCGTTATCAACGTGGAAAACTGCATTATGTCGTCACTGACCATCAAGGCACGCCACGAGAAATCTTTAGCGAAAAAGGCATTGTCAGCTAGGCAGGACGGTTAAATACCTGGGGACAAATGGCGTTTTGGCAATCTCATGATGATTATGCCGATAACGACCCAGAATACACTGAATGTCATTTTCGTTTTGCCGGTCAATATGAAGATAAAGAAAGTGGCTTGTATTACAATCGCTTTCGCTACTATGATAAGGACACCGGGCAATATATTTCACCTGACCCTATCGGATTATTAGGTGGCTTTAATCCATATGGGTATGTGCATTGTCCAGTTGGGTGGGTAGATCCGTTTGGGTTGTGTGGAACATCAAGTCTCGGTAGTGAACAACCTCATCCATATCAGGGTGTTAGAGATGCATCAGAGTATTTGCGTTCAATGGATGTTAGCAGAAGCCAACGAAAACAAATAATTGATTCCTTTGAATTATCTGGAATGTCTGTTTCAAAAGCTGGAGATAACCTTTATGGTACACGTTTCCATGATTTTGGAAAAAATGCTAGACCTGAAGGACAGTATGTATTTGAAACATTTACATCCCAAACTAATAGAAGTGGTTTGGCATTACCCCCTGCTTGGAATGAAATGACAGGAATCCAACAATTTCAAATAAAACCTGGAACAACTGTTATTAAAGGAAAGGCTGCGCCACAATATGAGTATGGTTCTCAGTATGGTGGAGGGGCTGAACAATTGTTTATACTCGAACCATGGAAATATGGATCTCTAATGAAATGAAAACATTAAATAACACATTTTTGACGCCCCCCCTTCAGTCTGTTGAAGATGCAATTGAATTGCATAAAAATGGAAAAAATGCACCTTTGTCTATTGATGTATTGAACAAGGTGAAAAGTGAATTAACTGAAATGATAAGAGTGATGGATCCTCAAGAATACAAGCCATCATATCCTAGATTTATCATGGATTGGCCTGATGAGGCTGGTCTTATCTCAGCTTTGATTGATGCTGATTACAATTACAAAAAAATAAGAAAAAAGAAGTAAAATTGCCTATCTATAAGCCAGAAGATCATTTAATCTTCTGGCTTCTCCGTTTTTAAGAGCTGCTCAGTTTTGCCTTTAGCCACTGATATACTCCGCTATCAGCTCGCACATGGTGTGCCGTATGGCAGTTAGCTGGTCTTACTGGCGTTGGTACTGTTGCTTCATGGTGCGAGTGTCGTCGCTGTCGGGTATCAATACCAAACAGCCGTTTAATATCTTCATTGTGAACGTGAAACCGGTCTCAAAACCTACGTCTTTTAACCAATGCCCTGTTAAGTGGATTGCCAGTGATAGGCTGGTTTTATGGCCACTCGGAACATACCCCACCGCGTAGTATTTACCACTTGGGTTGCTTAGAATTCATCTTAACCATAGCAACTATCCCTTACCTTTAATTGTTTGTTAATGGTATTGGTGTACTTGATTACCTATGGTCTGACGACCAAATGGTGCAAGAAACCCCGATTTACGCCGATGGCACACCGGCTTATGACGCTCAAATTCAGTGGCTCTATCAACCCGGCGAAATTACTCCAACAGCGCGTTATCAACGTGGAAAACTGCATTATGTCGTCACTGACCATCAAGGCACGCCACGAGAAATCTTTAGCGAAAAAGGCATTGTCAGCTGGGCAGGACGGTTAAATACCTGGGGACAAATGGCGTTTTGGCAATCGAATGATGATTATGCCGATAATGACCCTGAATATACCGAATGTCATTTTCGATTTGCCGGACAATATGAAGATAAAGAAAGTGGCTTGTATTACAATCGCTTTCGCTACTATGATAAGGACACAGGGCAATATATTTCACCTGACCCTATCGGATTATTAGGTGGCTTTAATCCGTATGGGTACGTGCATTGTCCTACTGGGTGGGTTGATCCATTAGGCCTTAGTGGCTTATTTACAGGATCGACTTTTACAGGACCTTCAGGCATTACTTATACTGTCTATCAACAACCTATTGACTGGGATTTAAACGTTAATACACGAGATGGTGTAAAAACTAACCTTCAAATAGTTCTTGAAGATGGTCGAAGTCCTATGGTGGTGAAAAATGGTAAATATGAGATCGTGAGTCTACATCACTCTAAACAAAATGGCTTAGGGCCTTTATTTGAGTTATCAACACCAACGCACGAACAATATAGATATAGTAATGCTTTACATCCACATTTACTGGATGCTCACCCTATCAATCCTGTAGATCGTAATCTTTTTGATGCAGATTGGAAAGCTTACTGGAAGCAAAGAGCTGGAGAAGAACTCAATCGTAGAAATCTGATTAATTGCTGTAAAAAAGGAGGGTAAATGTTAACCCCTAAATTGATTGATTATTTTAAAAATAAAAATTGGTGGTTTGATGAACCCTCAAATGAGTACCGTGGTGCCTTGTTGAGTATTAATGTTGATATTAACTCTGATTTCGCACAGTTTTATTTACATGTTGAAGATTGCCCAACATTTTTAGGCCGAAATAGAGAGATCTATCAAATTGGTTGGTTTTTAATTAATAGTAATAGTTATCCATTAAGTATTGAAAGAACACATAAAGCATTAAAAATGCCAGAAGAATATTTGCCACTAGATAATTTTGAAGGTGAATACGGCTATTTTTATAATCAAAAAACTGGAGAAGTTATTGGATTAGGTTTAGGCAAAGAAATTCACGATTTTATGTCTGGTACTTTGAAGCCGCAATGGTCTAGTTTTAGTGATTTTTTAGAGTTTTTCTTTGATATTTAAACGCAGAGGCCAGAAAATCATCCAATCTTCTGGCTTCTTCGTTGTTAAGAGCCGCTCAGTTTACCTTTTAACCGCTGATATACTCTGCCATCAGCTCGCGCATACTGTGCCGTATGGCGGTTAGCTGCGCTGGCTGTTGTTGGTTTTCTTGATAAATTTGGTAGATACGGAGCTCATACAACATATACAGGGGGAGTATCAAAATCATCTGCTCAAGCACATAGACAGTTAATTCAAATGGCAAAATTAGCTCAAACCAAATCAGGCTATTTTAATGCTATAAAAGAATGGTCAGGAAAACACCTTCCTTTTGGACAATATAATTTACCTCGAGGTTTTTGGGAATGAACGAATATACAACTATAGCTGTATGGGTTGCTGAATCTATTTCAAATAAAAAAATAAAAGATCTTTTTTAAATTAGCAATAATGATATTAAATTAAAGATAGATTTCAAAATAGATAATGGTAGTGATTTTTTTGATGATGAACACCTAATTATCTTATCTACAGAAGAATTAGATTACACAGGAAAAAAAATAGATGAAATTGGTAATAACGAACTAGTTTCGGATTTTTGGCCTCAAGTTGAAAAAAATTACGAAAAATGAAAATTGATAAAATAAACTTTGTTCTTGCTGTTCCTGATTTTAACTATAGGGGAAAAATAAAACTTGTAGATAAAATTATTTTTGTTGGTAATTTTAAATATAAAGAAACCATGGATGATGTTTTGGAATATTTCACTAAAGGATTTTAATTATCTATTAGCTTATTAATCAAATTATTTGAAAATGGATTATCTCTTTAACACGACTCAAAAACGTCATCAACGCCACCGGCGATGTCTATTCTTATGAGCGTGATAAAGCCGGTCAAATTATTCGTGAAGTGGATTTTGCAGGACGTGAAATCCAATATCGCGATGACCGCTTAGGGCGACGTATTGCGACTCGTTATCCTGATAATCATGAACTCCGTTATCATTATGATGAGACAGGATTAGTCACCGAACAAAGCATTTGGCTTGCTGATGATATTGAGAATAAATGCCTTTCTACCACCACGTATCAATACAATGAACGTTTACAACTTATTCGTGCCACCAATCCTGATTCGGTGGTGGAATTTGAGTATAACGACCGAGGGCATTTATGTTGCGAGCGTATTAATGGACAAGAGATTACGTATCAATGGGATGAGGAGCACGATATTCTCACCCAAACCCGCTTTGGTGAGCGTGAGCTTAATTATACCTTTGGTCAACTCCATGAACTGACCTCGCTGCAAGTCAATCAACATGCGCCCTTACAATTTAGTTATAACGCCTTAGGCCAAGAGTTTTTACGCCAAAGCCAAGCGGGTTTTGCTAACTCCAGCCATTACACCGCCACTGGGTTATTAGCGCATCAACGTGCTGGACGGGGAACGGAGTCCTTTTTACAGTCATTACACGATAATCCGCTTCAACCACCGATGTCGACCGATGTTCATCGAGGTTATCAATACGATAAAGCCTTTAATCTGGTCAATATCGATGATGCTCGCTGGAACCGTACACAATACCGCTATAACGCCAACGACCAAATTATTGAAACGCAATATAGCAACCAGTTTGAACGCCAAAGCGAGAAGTTTCAGTACGATAACAATCTGAACATCACAGAGCATCAGTTTATTCCATCTGATGCGCAAGGTGCGTTTTTACAACTGGCGCAGCAGCAACAAAAAGGCCGTGCCACTCGCCGTATCACCGCCAAAGGTTATCAAGATTATCACTACGATATTAATGGCCGATTAACCCCAAAAGTGGTTCATCAACACGGTTTTCGAGCAAAAACGTGGTATTACCAATGGAATACGCTTAACCAACTTATCGCCTGTTTTAATCCTGAGGGTGAATGTTGGCGTTACACTTACGATGCTTTTGGGCGACGACTCAGTAAAAGTAAGGTGGTCGATAATCGCCCTATTTCACCGCCCAATTCACCGTTTAAAAATAAACGCATTCAGCGTGTTGATTACCTGTGGTCTGGCGACCAAATGGTGCAAGAAATCCAGATTTATGCCGATAACAATACTGAATATCATTTTTATTTTACTGAGTAATATGAAGATAAAGAAAATGAGCTATATTACAATCATTATTTCTACTATGATGAGGACACGAAAAAATATATTTTACCTGATCATGCAAATTATTAAGAAACAAACAGGGATTTAAATTTAATGGACAAAATAAATATATATATTGACATGCTTAACAAGGTATTATCCTATATAAGAAACATTCAAACCCTGTCTGCCTTAAAAAAAGCATTAGACAAGACTTGTTATCAAGAAGCAGAATTGTTGCATGATATTGTCAAATCACTATCCTATCCACAAATGACTGAGCATGATGTATATTTTCTTAATCACCATGCTCGTTATTATTTAGAAAATGCTAGCCCACAACATTTCAACAACTACAATTCTCATAAAAAAAATATTAAATTATTATTTAAATTAGTTCCGGAAAATTTAAAAGATAAACTTGAATGGGATGGGCCAGAATGATTCAACTATAAACGAATATATTAATGCATTAAATTATCATTTGATATATGATAACTTCTTTACTTAAGATTAAGTGTAGAAAACAGTAGTTATAATATTTTACCGCTTATATATCTTATTAAAAATATTGTTGATATTATGAATATAGAAAAAATAAGCTCTATTTTAAAATAAAATGATTGGTGTGATATGGAAATATGTGGCTTCCATAAAAATGATCTAATCGTTAAAGGATGTTTGGATATAACAGACCAAAATTATCTTATTGAATTAAAATTTGGAAATGTAAGCTATATTGATGCACCGCTGTCATGGACGATAGATACAACAAATGGAGAATTTATAAAAGTTACTGATAGAATACATTTTCTAGAACACTCGCCAAACTACCAAAAATATTTTCATCTAGGTGGAAAGTATTCATTTTCATTTTTAGCAGAGTTTTTTTCTTCAAAAGAATGGGTACATATAATTGCAGACTCTATTGAATATAAAATAATTGTTCAGGGATAAATTTTCATGTAAATTAAAGAAATTTAATAAAGAAAATAATAAAAATACACAACTAGGATTTTTACATTAACAGTGTAATTTTATAATAAAAAACCATTATAAGACTTGATTTTTATAAAAATCAGATGAACTTAATAACTTTAACTTATCGGACTATTATCTAGTTATAATACAGCCTGTTCTTAATTAGTCACCATTGGATTAATATGGAAAACAGAATTTATAAGATTAAAGAAAAATGTGATGAAATTCTTTCATTTAATTTGTGGTTTAATTTAAATGAATCTTTTTTTTGGCCGATTATAGAATTGATAGATATTGATAGCGATTTCCTTATAAATTTATACAGTACAGTTGAAGATAAATATCTTGAAATTTTATATCATGACACTATTATCATCCCTGTTATAGAATCCGTTCAAAGTGAAAGTTTTGTTAATTATATTAAAAAACTAAAAAACAAACTTACTTTAATTGATGATCTTTTCATTTATGATATAGAGTCAGCGTTATTTATTAATTACGATAAATCAAAAGATCCTCTAAGTGTAAATAAATTTAATAAAATTTATATGAAATTAAAAAATATCATTGTACAATCTTATAATGAGGTTTTTAGTGAAAAACAGATTATAGAAACATTAGAATCTATCATAAATTTTTCAGAAAATAATCCACATGAGTATTTTAATTACATTCATGCTTACTGGTTAAGCCAATATTTTAATAGAGCATGTGGGATCATCAGTCATTCTAAAAAAATAGAATTTTATAAAAAAAGTTTATCAGAAATTTTTCCAAATGGTTATTTTTAATATGCTATAAATTATGAAAAATCCAACTAACCCCATCCAAAAAAAATGGATAAATAATCAGCTAATCGGGCTGGATCTTGTTTATGAGCCTTCTGGATTGATAAGATTTATCGACATTGATTTTATTGATAATCCTCAATTAATACATTCCTATCAAAAGGAATATTTCCTTTCATATAAAGGTGAAACAACTGTCGATAACTTGCTTCAAAGTGATGATGATCTTTGGTCTGAAATTCAGATAAATAATAAAATATTGATTGATAATAAATACATTCTATTATGTGGTGAAGGTGAAATGGGTAGTGATGGTTTTATTGTAAAAACAGATATAAATAATAATATATTATGGTTTTTATATTCAACAACTTCAAACCCATTTATAAGTATAGAACGAAAAGAAAATATAGTTTATTTTCAATCAACTTCTAATTTTTTTGTTAAATTTAATTTAATTAATAGCAATGTTTTTATAGAGAATTAAAATAAAATATTTTGTTTTAATAGTAATATAAATTATTTATCAAAGGTACCATTATGATGCTATCAGAAAGTATAAAAAAAGACCTAATTGAAGAAAGAAAAAGAATACTATCTCCCTGTTTTGAGAAAGACAATAATAACTTCATCATGAGATACACAACTTATTGTAATGAAAAAAATAGCAGCCAAATAGCTAACATAGCAAAAAATATATTATTATTAATACAAAAATATAGTTTTTCAAAATGGCCAACAATTGATGAATGGTATTCTATTCTACCTAAAGAATTTATTAATTCTTTTTTAAATTCTACTACCCCCGATGATTGGAGCCTAGATGATTGGTTATATTGGTTAGAGCCTGAAAATAGATTTTGGTTTTTATGGAGAATAAATGAAATTGATATTGAAAACTTGGAAATAGAGATTATCATTTATGAGCATCCATATCCTTGGGAATCATTAGAAGTTTTATTTATGAAATTGGGTACTAGTGAATTAAAAGAAGTGGATAGTGTATTCTGTTTAAAAAATAATCTTTTATAAAGTTTTCATTACATGATACCTTGTATTACTTTAGAGTTGGATTTTAATTAAAAAACAATGAAAGAAATTAATAGCATCTATTATATACATATCAATAATATAAGAATAACCTCTAGTGATAACCTCTATTTTTATAACTTAAGTGAAGAAAATAACCAAACATTTCAAACTTTATTAATTAAACAACCAAACCTAAAAGTAAATAGGGATATAATAATAAGAGAAGAAGATATCATTGATATCTTTTTTTATATAAATAACATCTGTATTTATGAGTTAAGCGGTTATATATTAGAAAATGAAGTAAATTTAAAGAAAGAAAATCCTTTTTTATTATTAATGAAAACAACAGATTTTCCACCATTAACTGTTTCTACCATTTTGAAATAGTGGGCAGATGGAAATGAAATTTTTTACTGGAAAGATAATAGATGTAAAGAGGCTAAAAGCTTATGGTTAACCTCATGTCTATATTGGCAACAGCTTTTTCCTAAGAACAAGCAAACATCTATTGATGTTAACTTAAATTTAGATAACGTTAATAATTATCTTGATTTTTTCTGTATGCTAGGAGAAGAATTCTGGGGAAGAAAAGGCTATATTGGTAGAGATTTTCACGGATTTGATGATCAACTAAGTGAGTTACATGCTAAGACGAATATTTATATCAAAGATGAGAAAAAATTAAAATTATTTTTAGAGAGAATAAGCCCTTGTAGTTATAATTATTATGATGTCTTTATAGAGATTTTACTAAAAAATAATTGTAATATAATTAAAATTAACTAAATACTAAACCAGAGGAACTTAAAGTGCCAGCACTGTCTGAATATATTAATGTTTATAATACTGCTTTAAATATTTTAGATCAAAAAGGATATCGCGCTTAGTATGATGAAAAAATTCGAACCTATTATGCTGAAAAAGAGGGATGGGATTTTATTAGTGATACTCCTTGTGGATTATTGGGAGTTGTTGCAATTTATGAATTTAAATCTCTGGATAAATTTCAAGTTGATTGGTGGAAAGATGATGAAAAAAATTCATATCGAAATATATCTAAAGAAGCACCAGAATATACTTCTATTATTCATGAATAAGTTATAAATAACTTTATAGTTTAGGATATAAAACATTTGGATACTTTATATTGCTATGATGATGATTTATTAATTATAGTCTATGCTTATCTTCGGCAAACAGATTTATCTATTGCTAGAGGATTATGTGATAAATGGGAAAACGCAACAATATTTCTACAAGAAAAATCATTGACGGATAAATTAATACTTCAATTAGAAGAAATTGAAAAGAAAAAACATAATAATACCTTCTCTTATTTATATATAAAAACAGTTAAAAAAGGATATTTAACTCATACAGAAGTATTGAATATTCTTTGTTTATTAAAGAGTACTAAAGAACTTATCTATGATAAATCATGCAAAATATATACATTAAGTCGATTGAGAATGGAATTAGCTAATTATTCATGCTTAGTTAGAAAAAGAATACAAAACAAGCAACTACGCACATTAGCAGATCATGTAGAACATTATAATCAAAGCTATTACTATACTTTTTATTCTATTGATCAAATTATTAGTACTAGTAAATAACAAAAGGCTCAACAATTATTACTCTTTAAGACTCATCCTCATAGCAACTTTATTCTCAGTTGATTAAATTATACTAAGACTATTAGCAATAAATACCTTATTATCTCTATGATTAAATACGAAAAAAATAATACAATTATCATAAATAACGATATCTACTTAACTCCTATCTGTACCCTGAAAGATATCATCACTTCCCTTTATTCTTGGGAAAAATGGATAACCAACTCCCAAGGCGAAACTGTTGCTTATCGGCTAGTTTTAGGTAAAGCGAAAAACCGATATGGTCGGTTATTTTTAGTCACTCATTTTACATCACCCGCAAATGAAAACGCCTTGCTAAGTTCATGGTACTTGGCACCCGAAAAATTAATGGATGGAATACAAAATAGCCCTAAAGGAAAAATAACCCACAATCTAAAACAATGGTTTCATCAAGAAACCAGAATGAAGCTCCCGATTGCAAGTCAAAAAATGCATATCGGCGTATCTTACGATCCGTGGAATTGTTCAGGCTCTATCGTCTGCCACTATCGTTCAGACTTCAATAGTGATATCGAATGGAAAACATTCCATAAACAAAATAAAAGATAATGGTAACGGGTAAATTACCTTTATTTAAGTTAAATATCATATTTTCAATAAATCAGAGATAAGTAATATATCATTTAAAATCTTACTAATTATATTCAAAATGACTTAAGAATTCTTTCTTGTTTTTATCAAACAATTTCACTTAATATTATTTTCTTATATTAAATTTAACTTTCAACCATAACAATAACGCTAGGTTACATTATTTTTACTTATATCACAGTTCTATTTTTCATCAAAACAAACATTAAATATAAAAAAATAAAATAAATAACCAACCAAAAATTAAAGTAAAATTAACGTTAAATTTCTTATGGTTATAGAGATTCGGAATAAATAATTCATAGTGAAATTTATATTTTCCATATTTGCAATTTAAATTAAATATAAATTAATTTATCCCTATCGAGTTGCATAATATGAGTAAAATAGATGAAAAAACTTACTTATAAAGTTAAATCATTATATTTAAATTAAATACGATACTAATTAAATGTAATGAAAAGTAAAAAACATTAAATATTTCTTATTGACTCAAGGACGGTTTTATATAAAACTAAATGCATATATTAGAAAAAATTACTTATTATTTTATTTTTAGTTATTATTTTATTTCTACCAGGAAAATTAAACTCATATAAGGTAATTACATTATTGCCTAGGATAGGTATTTCTTAATTTAAATTATTCATCAATACGCTGAGTATTTAATTAAGAACTTAAGCTAAATAAGGAGCTTAGTTTAAATGAGTAAAAATACTCTTGGTAGTGTTGCGCCCAAAGAACGTATTAATATTAAATACATTCCTAATGATGGTGGTGTTCAATCTGAAGTCGAATTGCCTTTAAATATGCTTATTGTGGGCGATATGAAAGGAAAGACGGAAGAAACCCCCATTGAAGATCGTAAAACCATTTCGATTAACCAGAACAACTTTAATTCTGTTATGGAAAGCGCCGGTATTAATCTAAATATTGCGGTTCCAAATGCATTAGATGAAAAAAGTGAATCTGATCTTAACGTCAATTTAGAGATTAAATCACTACAAGATTTTTCTCCTGATAATATCGCACGCCAAGTTCCTGAGCTAAAAAAACTATTAGAACTAAGAGAAGCGCTCGTTGCGCTAAAAGGTCCTCTTGGCAATATTCCTGCTTTTAGAAAACGTCTGCAAGAGCTTCTGGAAAATGAAGCCACACGCGAACAGTTACTCAAAGAGCTCGATATTGCTAGCCAAAAATAATATTTACAGAGGATTATTCTATGTCTTTAGTTAATGAAGCCCAACAAGAGCAGGTAATAACATCTGGTGGCTCTTTACTTGATGAAATTATGGCGCAATCTAGAATGTCGCCAGAAACCGAAGCTTATGATATTGCCAAACAAGGCGTTGCTGCTTTTATTAGTAATATTTTTGCTAATCCGTCAGAAGAAGAGCCTATTAATAAGCTTTTGATTGATAAAATGCTCGTTGAGTTGGACTCTCAACTAAGTGCTCAAGTCGATCAAATTTTACATGCGCCAAAATTTCAAGAAATTGAGTCTTCATGGCGTTCATTAAAATTACTTGTTGATCGTACTGACTTTCGTGAAAACATTAAAATCAATATCTTACATGCGACAAAAGAAGAATTATTAGAAGATTTTGAATTTTCACCTGAGATTGTACAATCAGGCTTTTATCAGCACGTTTACTCTTCAGGCTATGGTCAATTCGGTGGTGAACCTGTCGCGACTGTGATTGGTAACTATGCCTTTAATAACACCACGCCTGATCTGAAATTAATGCAGTACGTCAGTGCTGTGGGCGCAATGGCTCATGCGCCATTTATTTCATCTGTTTCACCTAATTTCTTAGGCATTAATAGCTATGCTGAATTACCAGCTATTAAAGATTTGAAATCAGTATTTGAAGGTCCTGCTCACACAAAATGGCGTTCATTGCGCGAATCTGAAGATGCACGTTATTTAGGTTTAACAGCACCTCGTTTCTTAGTGCGCTTACCTTATTCACCTACTGAGAATCCAATTAAGTTATTTAATTACTCTGAAGATGTGAAGCAAGATCATGAGCATTACTTATGGGGTAATACTGCTTTCTTATTAGCAAGTTGTATTAATGATAGCTTTGCAAAATATCGCTGGAGTCCAAATATTATTGGTCCTCAAAGTGGCGGAACCGTAGGTGATTTACCTGTTCATAACTTTGAAGCGATGGGTGAATTACAAACTAAAATTCCAACAGAAGTTTTAATTACTGATAGACGCGAATTTGAATTAGCAGAAGAAGGTTTTATCACTTTAACCATGCGTAAAGGTAGTGATAATGCCGCATTCTTCTCTGCAAACTCAGTACAAAAACCGAAAAACTACCCTAATACGCGTGAAGGAAAATTAGCAGAAACTAACTATAAGTTAGGAACTCAGCTTCCTTACATGTTTATTATCAATCGATTAGCACACTATATTAAAGTACTACAGCGCGAACAAATTGGCTCATGGAAAGAGCGTCAAGATCTTGAGCGAGAGCTTAATATCTGGCTAAAACAATATATTGCAGATCAGGAAAATCCACCAGCAGACGTTCGTAGTAGACGCCCTCTTCGCTCAGCTCAAATCCAAGTTCTTGATGTTGATGGTGATCCAGGTTGGTATCAAGTGGCTATTCAAGTTCGCCCTCATTTTAAATATATGGGTGCAAACTTTGAATTATCACTTGTTGGTCGCTTAGATAAGGAATAAGTGCAATGACAGCTCTATATAATTTGGAAGATAACCCCGCTTCCAGTTTATTTGAGCGCATACAAGGGAAGAGCGTAGGCTCTTCCCAACGCGCCAAAATCCAAGCGTTGCTCATGTCAATTAAGCAAAATTTAAATCAGGTTTTAAATAGTAGACCTTTAGGTTGTCAAAGTACTCCCGCTTTAGGCGTTCCTGATTTAAATGATGCGACATTAACAGGAGTCGATTTCAAGGTTCATTTATCCAATATTATTGCGGATTGCATTACTACTTATGAACCAAGAATAACTAATGTCACAGTTCATTTTATAGAAAATGAAGCAGAACCATTGTCACTGCAATTTAGTATTACTGCTTTTATCTTATTAGAAAATCAAAAGCAATTTATTGAATTTAACGTGCAATTAGACAGCAACCGTAGATACCAATTGACGCAATTTTAATATGTCTTCAAATCACTATTTTGATAATGAATTAAGCTATCTCGATAAGCTTGAGCAGTATGTTGCAACTGAAAAACCGCAACTTATTAATCAAATATCTGAAAAAGTGCGTGATCCTGATGCCGCACGCCTTTTAGATGGTATTGCTTATTTATCAGGTAATTTACGAGAACAGATAGATAGACAATTTCCTGAACTAACAAACAGTTTAGTGAATATGCTATGGCCTGCTTACGCACGTCCATTTCCTAGTATGACAGTTATGGAATATCGAACAGAGCCATCTCAAGAACACGCTATTAAAATAGCCAAAGAGCAAGCGTTTATTAGTCGCCCATTATATGTTCAAAATGACTTGGCTCAAAATGATGATGATAATTGGCATCAATGCCAATTTACACAATGTCGCGATTTGTGGGTTCTCCCCATGCAAATAACACGTATTACTCAAAATAAAGATACATTGGATATTCATTTTTCTCTAAACCAATTACAGTCGCTAGTAGCAGTTGGCTTAGAGAAACTGTGTATTTACCTTAATGGGCTCTCTTATACAACGACCCAATTATTTTATTTATTAAATAGCAAAATCAAGAAAGCAAAAATAACTACAGTTAAACATCAAATTACATTAGAACATTTTTCTGTTGAGCCTATTGGCTTTCATGCTGAAGACTCCCTTTTACCTTACCCTAAAAATAGCTATGAAGGATATCGCTTATTACAGGAGTATTTTTGTTTTCCTGAAGCATTTTTGTCTCTTGCCATAAAGGGATTAGACAATCTCCCTCCTGCCTTAAGGTCGGATGCTTTTACATTATCAATTCAATTTGAATGTGATATTCCAGAAGCAATGCTTATCACTGAAGAGAGTATCAAGATTAATTGCGTACCTGCAGTTAATTTATTTAAATCTGAGAGTGAGGCAATTAATTTAACGGGAAAAGAAACGGAATATGTTCTGAATAAAAGCCATAAAAAACAAGATTGCTATGATATTTTTTCAATAAATACCATTCAAGGTTGGCGTTATATTCCTAATCAGAAGTCCTATATTACTCGTTACACTGCTTTTGAAAGTTTTCATCATCAAAATAATCACGAAAACCCAGAAAGAACAGGCTATTATCGCTTAAAAATCGCACACCATAAATCTAATTATGGTTATCAACATACCTTGTCTTTTGTACGAAATAATGAAGAAAATTTACTCAACTGTGAAGAGAGTATTTCAGTCTCAATGAACTGTACTAATCGTACTTTAGCCTCTTCATTGTCGTCTCATTCAATAAAGTTTGATGAACATACTGCTATTGCTGGCATTTCATCTACCAGTAATATTATTAAGCCAACAAAAGCGCTTTATCCTTTATTAGGAAATACGCTGTATTGGTCTGAGTTGACTAATTTATCCATTAATTATCAATCTTTATTAAGTTTGACGGCACTTAAACAAATTTTACAATTGTATGATTTTAAAGCGAGTTTTTTTCAACAATCTGCACGTCAGTCTCAAAAGTGTCTTGATGCAATCACTGATTTAAAAACAGAGTCTATCGAATACTTATATAAAGGTTTGCCTGTAAGAGGTGTGAAAACAACATTATCGATACATCAAAATGCCTTTATTTCAGAAGGCGCCATGTATCTATTTTGTTCTGTATTAGCACAATTTTTCACCCTTTATACCAGCGTTAATATGTTTCACGAATTGGAAGTTATTAATTTAGATAATAAGGAAATTTATCTTTGGCCAGCGAAAATAAACCAGCAAATACTCAAATAATAGATATTGATAAAATACAAAGCTGGCTAAATAAAAAAGCGGGCAAATCTGTTACTGAATATAGTTTCTATCAATTAGTTGAGTTGCTTAATAAATTGCATTCTCAAAAAACAGCATTCAATAATGAAAATTTTATTCAGTTTAGATCAAGTGCTAATACGGCATTTCCAACTCGAGATGTTGTTTCCTTGCGCCAAGATGAACAAGGTAAGTTTGATTTAGAAGTCTCTTTTTTAGGATTACATGGTAGTCAATCACCATTACCCGGTTATTACCTTGATCATTTCGCGTGGGAAGAGGCTCAACAAGCAAATCAATTAACGGATTATCTTAATTTATTTAATCATCGCTTAGTCACATTACTTCATCGTATATGGCGTAAATATCGCTATTACATCTGTTTCGAAGATGGTGGCCATGATGCATTTTCTCGTTATATGTTTTCACTTGTGGGATTAGGAAGTGAAACCAATCGTGGCATGATGAATATCAACCACAGCAAAATGCTTGCTTATGCCGGATTACTTGCGAGTCCAAGTCGTTCTCCTGATGTTATTTGTAGCTTAATTTCTCACTGTTTTGATTTAGAAAAAGTTGAATTGATCGGATGGGAAATACGCAAAGTGCCTATCCCAGAAGATCAACAAAACCGTTTAGGGATTATTGCTCGTCATTCAGGGCAAAAATCACGCCCCAAAATGGTTTTAGGTGAAAATTTTAATATTGGCTCTCACATCTATGATTGTAATGGAAAATGCACCATTGAAATCAGTGAGTTATCTATTGAACGCTATATGTCATTTCTTCCCAATGGCAAAGATTTTTTGTCACTCATTACTTTTGTTTCTTACATCATGCACGAGCAACTTGCGTGGGATTTACGCCTACGTATTGCGGACAAACAAACGAATGGTATTTGCCTAGGCAGAGCGCAACACAATCAATTAGGTTGGCAAAGCTTTCTAGGAAAACCTGAAGCCAATCCCAGTGTGACAATGACTATTTTGGAATAATATTTATGGATAATTATTTACCCACAATCTCTTTTCGCTTAATCAATAGTGAGTTGCTTGAAAGTGGCTATGTGCCAAATAGTCAATTTACCCAGCTTGGTGGCACAATTGGTAGTAGTAAACAATCTCACTGGGTAATACAAGATACTCAATCTTCTATTGCTGCCACACAATGCGCTATTGTTTGGCAAGATAAGCAGTTTTGTTTAAAAACGCTTTCAGAGCCTATTTATATTAATAATGCCCTGATCCCCATAGATATTAGCGCTGTTTGTTTATCTCAAAGCGATCAAATCAGGATCGGTCAATTAGTCTTGTCCGTTAATATTAATTTAACGCAAAACGACAAACAGGATCTTATGGCAATGACACCACAATCTTTGATTGTGACTGATGATAATCCGCTAGATCCCTTACTACAAAAGAACACGCCCCCTGCTTATAAAACAGAAAATTATATGCCTTTAGCCCCAACGGTTTCAGGTGCTATGACGCATGATCCATTAAAAGCCCTTGAAAGCGAAAGCCTAGAGCTTATTCAGTCATCATCTTCTAACTCACACCACCACTCGCTTTCTTCGCCTCATTCAGATAATCAGGGAGCTTTTATGGTTCAAGAATTTATGGATTTACCCGAAATGACATCCCAGGATAATGAGATAAATACAGATATTGACTATGTTGCAATTAATCCATTAATGAAAGGGTTAGGTGTACACCTTAACTTGCAAAACTCTCAGCAAGCGAATGATTTTCTCATTGAGTTAGGAAAAACAACGCAATCAGCAATTAAAGGTTTATTGGCATTACAACAGCAAGAAAATTTACAAGATAAACAATTGCGACCAATCGAAGATAATCCTCTTCGTTTAAATAACCAATATGACAGTGTAATGCGCTTAATGTTTACGGACGAACGTAGTCCAGTGCATTTATCTGCACCTTCAGCAGTGGCGGAAAGCCTACATAATGTGCAACTACATTATCATGCCAATCAAGAGGCTATTTCAGCTGCATTAGCTACCTTACTAGATGCATTTTCGCCAGAGCATTTATTAAAACGCTTTTCTCATTATCGCCGTAGTTACGATAACAATCCGAATGACAGTGCTTGGGCTTGGGATATGTATACCAATTATTACAATGAGTTAGCATCATCTCGCCAAAAAGGTTTTGAGAAGCTATTTTACGAGGTTTATACCCACGCTTATGACCGAGCCTTAAGAAAAGGGCTTGATGAGGTGTGATATGTCGATAAAAACACTCACGACTTATCTCTTTCTTATTTTTGCAAGCACTCAACTTAGTGGGTGTAGTGGCCCTATTGAAGCAATATCAAAAATAGGCAAAGTCATGTGGGATCCTTCAACGCCCGTAGGAGCAGAAAAAGAACAACCTTCAGTCGTTGCATTCACATTATTAGCGGAGCCTGAAATCAATCCTAACGATCAAGGAGAGGCAACCCCTGTTCAATTACAAATTGTTTATATGAATGAAGATTCGATCTTTGCCTCTTTAGATCAAGACCAAATTATTGAAGAAAATTGCGATCTGAAAAAGCTATTAAAAAGAAATTATATCGATCACCAAGATTACACTCTTTTGCCTGATCAATATAAGCCTCTCGATCTCATTGAATTGGATAAAAAGAATAAGTATATCGGGATCATTGCTTATTACTCTGATGTCAATATTACTCAATGGAAAAAAGTATTGAAAATCAATGGAATTGGTCGTCATTACAATCTACTAGTCCATATCAAAGAAAATGAAATTGAATTTAGAAAAGAAGAGGAACAATAACAGTGTCAACAAAAAATAAAGTGATATGGCATGAAGGGTTGTTTATTAAACCTCAACATTTTCAGCAACAGCAACGTTATCAAGATTATATTATTGAAACGCTGATAAAAACCTATCACGCTCATTACTATGGCCTGAGCCAACTAACGCTAAATACTGAATTATTAAATCTTGGTCGTATTGGACTGAAAGAAGCTGCCGGCATTATGCCTGATGGCACGCTATTTTCTATTCCACAACAAGATAACCTTCCTTCACCTATTGATATTTCACAAATTCATGAAGGCTGTGACAATGTTGTTTATTTAGCATTGCCATTACAAAACAGTACAGTCAGTGAAATCTCTCATTCCCATAATGGCAATCATTTGTTAGCCCGTTATAGCGAGGTGTTAACACAAGTACGTGATTTGCATACTGAGAATGGGGATATTAGCCAGCTTAATATTGCGAAGCTCAATCCTATTTTAAAATTAGGGAAAACAGAGTTAGACGCTTATGTAATGCTTCCAATTTGCAAAATAAGAGAAATCAGTGCTGATGGGAGTTTAATTCTAGATAAAAACTTTATTCCTACCTGCTTAAACTCAAGAATTTGCCCTATTTTATCGGAATTGCTAGCTGAAGTTGAAGGCGCATTATTTGAACGAGGCCGCCAAATAGCCGAAAGAATTGGCTCTCCAGGTCAGCAAGGAATTGCCGATGTGGCTGAATTTATGATGCTACAGCTACTTAATCGCGCTTATCCTCAATTTTCACATTTATCTAAACAGACAGTGATTCATCCAGAACAGCTTTTCAGGGAACTATTGCAATTTAGTGGCGAAATTCAAACATTTACTAATGGCTCCCGTTTGCCTGATAAATTACCGATTTATCGTCACTATGATTTAGCATCAGGCTTTTTGCCTCTGATTAAATCTATTCGACAAGCATTAAGTGTTGTTTTAACACCAAGAGCCGTGCCGATCCCATTACAAAAACAAGAACATGGGATTCGAGTTGCGACAATTCATGATAGACAACTTCTGCAAAGTGCTGAATTTATTATTGCAGTGCGCGCTCAGTTACCTCAAGAGCAACTGCGCCGACAATTCGCACAACAGGCTAAAGTGACTTCAGTGAATCAAATCCGTGATTTAGTCAGTGTTCAGATGCCGGGAGTTGGTTTTATTGCTCTATCAACAGCACCTCGCCAGTTGCCTTATCATTCAGGCTATACCTATTTCCGCTTAGATCCACAAGGTGAGTCTTGGGCTGATATACAAAAACACGGAAATATTGCATTTCACGTATCAGGACAATTCCCTGAACTTGATATTCAACTTTGGGCAATAAGAAGTGGAACCCAACATGAGTGATCAATCATTAATCCAAGAGATCGCTGAAAAAAAAGTGAGCCATAAATCATATCAATTGCCATTACGCGGTAACAACATCAATCCAATGATTGATGTCGCGACACCGTTGCTGGGTATGGTGATCAGAATGAAATCAATGTCAGCAACACCATTATCAGACAAACTTTTTCAGCAAGTTGTGACTGACATTCAAGCCATTGAACAACAACTTCAAACTCACGGTTATGAGCCGGGCGCCATTGTTTCATTCCGCTATGTGTTATGCACATTTATTGATGAAGCAGCATTAGAATTAGGCTGGGATCAAGATAACGATTGGGTAAAACAATCCCTGTTAGTTCATTTTCATAATGAATCATGGGGTGGTGAAAAGGTTTTCGTATTAATAGAACGCTTATTAGGTGAGCCTAAACGCTACCTCGATTTATTAGAGTTTATTTATCTCTGCTTATGCCTTGGCTATCGCGGTCGCTATAAAGTCAGCAATGGCTATGGGGATGACTTTAATAAATTACTTCGCCAACTTCAAAAACAAATCCAACAACTTAAAGGCGATCCTCAGTCTGTTATTTTATATAAAGAAAATGGCAATAAATCACATCAATATCGTTTAGGACAACGCTTTGGTGTTCGTTATATCGCCATTGGCTCACTGATCTTCGCCACCATTATTTACACTATTTATGCTTCTAGATTGAGACATCAAACTCTCAATATTTTGGAACAGCTTAATACACTTCTTAGCTAGGACGCCATTATGATCCAGATTGATCTCTCAACATTAGTTAATAGACTTCACCCTATTGCTAAACATGCTTTAGAAAATGCGGCTGCGTTTTGTGTAAGCCACCAGCAACTCGAAATTACAGTAGACCAATTATTACAACAACTGCTGGAAACACCACTAACGGATATCCGTACTATCTTTAATAAAGTTGATATCAATCCCACCGAATTAACTGAGCTTTTAAATCTCCACACAGTACAACAACAGAGCGTGACACAAAGTTATCCTAATTTTTCACCTCTATTAGTCGAATGGCTAAAAGATAGCTGGCTATTGGCTTCAGCAGAACTTAGCCATAATGAATTACGCTCAGGCGCTTTGTTACTCACTTTATTGCAAATGCCCCATCGTTATCTCTCAAAAGCAGCAGTTGAATTACTCTCTCAAATCAATAGAGAGCAACTCAAGCTCAACTTTGATGAGTGGACTCTGACATCAGTAGAAGCACCAATAACAGAAGCTAATAAATCATCCAATCGTCATGTTCAATCGGACTCTATGCTTGCGCGTTTTACACAAAACATGACGCAACAAGCAAGAGATAACCAGCTAGATCCTGTTTTATGTCGCGACCATGAAATTGATTTAATGATTGATATTCTCTGTCGTCGTCGGAAAAACAACCCCGTAGTAGTTGGTGAAGCAGGTGTGGGTAAAAGTGCCTTAATTGAAGGGTTAGCTTTGCGTATTGTTGCGGGTGATATTCCCGAAAAACTCAAAGAATGTGAGTTGTTAACACTAGATTTAGGTGCATTACAAGCAGGCGCGGCTGTTAAAGGGGAATTTGAAAAACGCTTTAAAGGCATTATGCAAGAAGTGGCACAATCACCGACTCCTATTATCTTATTTATTGATGAAGCCCATACTTTGATTGGAGCTGGAAATCAGCAAGGTGGCTTAGATATTTCCAATTTGCTAAAACCTGCATTAGCCCGTGGTGAATTAAGTACCATTGCCGCAACCACATGGAGTGAATATAAAAAATACTTTGAAAAAGATGCAGCGTTAGCGCGCCGTTTCCAACTCGTTCAAGTCAAAGAGCCCACCGCAGACGAAGCCATTATTATTATGCGTGGATTGCGCTCTATTTATGAAAAAGCACATCACGTCTTTATTGATGATGAAGCACTTTGTGCATCAGCACAATTAAGTGAACGCTATCTTTCAGGACGCCAACTTCCAGATAAAGCCATTGATGTACTTGATACCGCTTGTGCTCGTGCTGCTATCAACCTTTCAACTCCGCCTAAACAGCTATCAGCATTAAAAACGCAACGCCATCAAATCAAGATAGAACGTGATGTATTAACCCGTGAACAGCAAGTAGGTTTAAAAAATCATTCAGAGCGTTTGGCAATATTAGAAAATCAGTCTATTGAGATTGAAACACAAATTGAAATGCTTCAACAAGCGTGGGGAAAACAGAAAAATATTGTTCGTGAAATTATCAAATTACGGTCAACTTTATTATCAATATTAACTAAATCACTTGAAGAAGAAGCAAACAATGAAAGTATTGAAAATAACAATGATGAGCTGAAATCTCGATTAAATGCACTAAATGAAGAGCTAAATGAATTACATCAACACTCTCTATTGGTCTCTCCTCATGTCGATAAAAAACAAATTGCTGCCGTGATTGCGGAATGGACAGGAGTACCTCTTAATCGCTTATCACAAGATGCATTACAAGTAGCGACAGAGCTACCAACCTACCTTGAACAAAGTATTAAAGGCCAATCACTTGCAATCAAACATCTTCATAAGCATTTATTAACAGCGCGTGCCGATTTACGTCGTTCAGGCCGTCCATTGGGAGCATTCTTATTAGCCGGGCCAAGTGGTGTTGGTAAAACAGAAACAGTAATTCAAATTGCTCAGTTGATGTTTGGCGGAACACAATATCTCACCACGATCAACATGTCAGAGTTTCAAGAAAAACATACTGTTTCTCGCTTAATTGGTTCACCACCAGGTTATGTAGGTTATGGTGAAGGCGGAGTATTAACCGAAGCTATTCGCAAAAAGCCTTATTCCGTTGTACTACTGGACGAAGTAGAAAAAGCACACCCCGATGTTTTAAATCTGTTTTATCAAGCCTTTGATAAAGGAGAATTAGCCGACGGTGAAGGTCGTGTTATTGACTGTAAAAACGTTGCATTTTTCCTAACGTCTAATTTAGGTGATCACGTCATTATGGCTAATGCCGACAAACCGGATGAATTGCATGATGCGCTCTATCCCGAATTAACCACCTTCTTTAAACCCGCCCTTTTAGCGCGTATGGAAGTGATCCCATTCTTACCGCTAACGCAGATTATTCTCAAAGAAATTATTGATCACAAACTAACACGTTTAACTCAATTACTTACGCAACGTTTTCATGCAGAGATCAAGCTGGAAGAGACCGTTTCCGATGAAATATTACAACGCGCTTCACGAGCAGAAAACGGTGCAAGAATTTTAGAATCCATTATTGATGGTGCGTTATTACCCCCTCTTTCACTTCTTCTGTTGCAACACAGTGCAAAGAATGAAGATATCAGGACGATACGGTTATCAACACAAGATAACCAATTCATTGCAGAGGTAAATGTAGAACTATGAAGCACAGACTGAAAAATGCGCTCTCTCTCTTAACTTGTTTAGATGTGGACTCACTGACCAGCCAATTTCTTGAGCTGAGTATGCCTCGTAGTCCATTCAGCGCACTCATTGTTTCAATGATTAATAAATCAGAGAATCGCTTAGAGAGCTGGAGTATTGATCTTAGTGAAAAAGTAGAGAAAAAACATTTGGATGTCGATATTACAGAAGCGGATCACCCGTTGATCCAGCTTCTATCACAACCACAACCTATTCTCTGGAATGATCTAAAACAAGGCAGTTATATTAGCGATCATGCTTTACAGCAATTTATCGCCAAACAACCCGTGCATTGTGGGCTATTTAGTATTCCCTTTGTTGATCTTAATAATAAACCTTACGGGCTAATTATTATGTTAGGGGAAGATCTCGATGAAATGGTTTATGAGCAAGGTATTTTTTCTATTTACTGCAATGTATTTCATCATCAATTAAAAAGCATTTTGGCATTTTCTCAATCACAACAGAAAATTGCTGATCTGCAATATCTATTGAAATTACAACAAGAAAAAGAAGAGAAAATTAACCAGACGTTACGTTCATTATCTGTATCGAATTTAACTCCAACACAGATTCCAATTCATTCTTTTGCTGAGGTAAACGATCTTACTTTAGCTACTGAACGTTATGAGGCGTCAATTCTGCGTTACCAACAAGAAAACAATAATGATGATCTCAATTTAATCGCTGAAAATTTAAATATTTCAAAGCGTTCGCTTTTATATAAATTAAAAAAATATGGGTGTCTTAAATGATTTATTCACAACCAGTTTATTTCATTTTTCTCGCTCTCTTCTCAATAAGTCACGTTTTTGCACAAGAGCAAGAAAATAAAACCAACCTTACTGAACACGCTCTCTTTGAGTGTCGTGAAGAGACATCTCAACTTATGCGTTTATCTTGCTATGACCAAATTAACGTTGGAAATAAACCCATTTCTACTGTTGATGTAAGTGCGATGGGCGATATTTGGCGTTTAGCGCTAGAGCATGAAATGAAACGTGAAAATCACACCGCTGGGTTTATGGTCACAGCTCATAATAAAGGTATTTATCCCGTTATTATGACCATCCCAGCAATGGGATATCAGCCACCTCGCCCTATTTTAATGCTCAGTTGTATCGACAACATTACTCGTATGCAAATTGCGTTACCCAAAAAACAAATCGCAGGAAGTATCCAACTCATCACGGACAAAACACAACTAAGTAGCGAATGGTTTCTACGAGAAGACGGTTATTTGCTTGAAGCAAGTCGCGGCATACTCGGCATTGATGAAATCAAACAACTACTTTCCAGCACAAAACTAACCATCAAATTAGCGAATGATGAGCAATTAACCTTTAATATTTCAGGCATTAACGAAGAGATAAAACCTCTGCGTTCCGCCTGTCATTGGTGATAAAAATGACAACAAAAACGCTTTGTACATGGCGAGAACAACTTTTAGCACCTTTGGATGAGGCTAAAATAAGTAGCCAGCTTGATGAAAATAACGCCGATTGGGAATATATCGAAAGTGAAATGATAAAATTTGGTTCACTAAGCCACAGCACTTTAGATATTGATGATATTCAGCGTCGAGCATTACAACTCTTTGCTACACAAACTAAAGACTTTCGCTTACTTGTCCATTTTTTAAGAACGCTACAACATGCTGCGGTTCCTGAAGGGCTAGTCATTGCTGCCACGGTTGCCAGCGCCTATATGCAACATTATTGGGATACAAGTTCTCCCAGTAATCCACGTTTAAAACTACGCTTAGCACAGCAAATTATTAAACGTTTTGAGTCAGTCAAAAACAGTTTTTGCCAGCAAGCCACACCTGAACAACGTGATAATATTTTGGGTGAATTTGCCTATTTAGCACAATTTTGGCACAACAATCAGCCTAATTTATCCACGCAAATGGATGAATTAAGCCAAGCGTATCAACATATAGAAAACACACAAAAATCGGCCATTACAGTTGAAAAAAGTATAAAAGCAGAACCCATTAATGAAGTAAAAACATCGCCTCAAACCTCAGTAAGCGTGACTTCACAGGCAGAGCAACCTTATGTTGAAATTAATCAAAGTGATGACCGCCAATGGAAGCAGACACTATTAAAAGTCGCTGGCATTCTTTGTGAACAAACGCCTAATGATGCGGTCGGTTATCGCCTACGCCGATATGCTATTTGGCACAATATTCAAACACTTCCCATAAGCGATAAACAAGGTAAAACCCCTTTAGCTGCCGTGGCGATTGATAGAGTAACTGATTACAAAGCACAACTCTCACAGCCGTCTATCTCATTACTCAATGATATTGAGCAAAGCTTAACGCTAGCACCTTATTGGTTAGATGGGCATTTTATGGCAGCTCAAACCGCACAACTATTAGGGCTAATTGATGTTTCATCAGCCATTGCTCAAGAGCTTTCACTATTTTTAATAAGATTACCTCAGCTTAATCATCTCTATTTCTCTGATATGACTCCCTTTATTTCAGAAGAAACTCATCTATGGCTGGGGAGTTTAGAAAACCAAGCTAATAATAAAGTAAGCCCTTCGTTATCACTACACAATGAGCAACAAGAAATTATGGATTGCTTTGAACAAGAAGGACTTAATGCCGCATTATTAATGATTGATAACGCTATTTCAGTAGCGACTGAACCCCGTCAACGGTTTTATCTACAATTACTTTCTGCACAACTTTTTGAAGCGTCAAAAATGAGTTCCATCGCAAATGTTTATTTTGATCAGCTTTATCAAGATGCACTTCGATATTCATTATCAGAGTGGGAACCCAATTTATTAAATCAATTAGCATCAAAAATGGAACATCAACAGAACTCGTTTTCTCATAGGGAATAATAATAATGAATTGGTCTTTTCTTTCTGGAAAAAAAATAGCAGATTTTATAAAAAAAATTTTCTTTTCTGATAAATCAAAAATTAAATCCCTATTTTTACTTTTAGTTGCTTTAATTCCTGCATTGTTTGTTATTTGGATCTGGTGGTGGGGAGCAAACTATGAATTTAAAGGTGATTATCCATTACGCTCACTTAGCGCACGTTGGTTAGCTACTGTTATCACTATTTTAGTGGTTGTCAGTTGGGTTGGAATTGCAACATGGCTTCGAGTTAAAAAACTTGAAGGGCTGAAATTAGAGGTAGAATTAGCCATTGTTGACCCTGTCCGTAATGATATTGAACACCAAACTCGTTATTTAAATTACTGGAAATCGCAGTTTATTAAACATCAAAATGGACACACCAATGCGCTTTATCAAAAACCTTGGTATTTTGTTTTAGGTACTGATGAAAGTGGCAAAAATACCTTATTAAAAAATAGCTTAAATACCTTAGATATTGCGCCTATTGAAAATATTGTTAGCGAACAAAAACTGCCTTTACATATAAAAATGCGACTCGCCGATCAAGCGATATTATTAATACCTGAAGGGAAGCTAATTACACAGCCTAACCTCATTTTAGAAAAACCAAAACTTTATCACCGACTATGGAATGAATTACTAGGTTGGTTGAATGAACATCGTGCTCGCCAACCAATGAATGGCATTATTCTTACTATCGATATATTACAACTACTGACAAACAACAAAGAAAAAAATAGCCAATTTATTGCCTCATTACATATGCGGTTACAAGAAATTCGCATCGCATTTAATAGTCAATTACCTATTTATATCGTATTTACAAAACTCGATTTATTACAGGGATTTGATGCGATGTTTCAATCATTAGAAACGAAACAACGTGATGAAATTTTGGGTGTGACATTTCAATTAAATAACAAAAATAGCTGGGAAAAAGAGCTGAACACATTTTGGGAACAATGGGTAAGCCAAATGAATAGCGCCCTTCCTGAGATGATGATTAATCGTGTAGATGAAAGCCAGCGCACTAAGTTATTTAGCTTTATCAGACAAATTCAAGGGTTGAAAATCAATGTAATCAATCTAATTGATGCTTTAACATCTAGTGATAAACAACAAGATATTCAATTACGTGGTGTATATCTCACATCAGCAACACAAGTCGGGCAAGTTGATAATATCTTTAGCCAAACAGCATCTGTGCAATATCATTTACCAACAGCACCTTTAGCCACTTGGCCAATTGCTGAAACTCACAGCTATTTTACACAATCGCTTTTTCAAGATGTTTTACTATCAGAGCCCAACTTGGCTGCTGAAAGTCAATTCTGGCTTAAAAAGCATCGTAGAAGAGTCCTATTAGCTTCTGTTATCAGTTTTGTTGGTATTATCGCTTTGTGGAATGGCTGGAGCCACTATTACAGCAAGAACTATCAGTCTGGTGAAAATGTACTTAATGAAGTAAAAGCCTTTCGCGCTTCTGATACCACAATAACGACAAATACGGCGGGAAAAGAGCAACTTGCTGTATTAAATCCGTTATTAGATGCCACATTAGCTTACGGTAATTATCGTGAGAAAAGTGACCTATTTTCTGATCTTGGGTTATATCAAGGAAAGAATGTCGGCCCTTATGTCGAAAATGTTTACCTTCAATTAATAACAGAACATTATTTGCCTTCAATAATGAATTCTTTACTTGTTGAGTTAAATAAAGCCAAAGCAGGGAGTGAGGAAAAATTAGAGATATTACGCATTATGCGCATGCTTGAAGACAAAAGTGGACGCAATAATGAGATTGTTGAAAACTTTATGGCTAATTATTGGAGTCACTTATTTACAGGCCAGCGTGATATCCAATCTCAATTAATGTCACATTTACAATACGCATTAAAACATACCGATTGGCAAGCTCAACGTAAAGCTGGAGAAACAACGGCAATTAATGCTTTTGCGCCTTTTACTCAACCCATTAATACAGCACAAAAAGAGTTGAGCCGTTTACCTCTTTATCAACGTGTTTACCAAACATTACGCCTTAAAGCAAACCAAGTGCTTTCATCACCATTAAATATACGTCATCAAGTTGGCCCTAGTTTTGACAGTATTTTTGCTGCTATAAATGAAGATAAACTTCAAATGCCTCAGCTTCTTACACTGTATGGGTTAACAAACTACTTTACTCAACATAATGATGAATTGGTGGATCTGACCTTTTTAGATGCATGGGTCTTAAATTTAAGTACAAACACTCAATATAGTGAAAATGATCGAAAAGAGATCCAACGCCAAATCACTGAACAATATCTTAATGATTATACAGCTCAATGGCGTGCTGCCATCAGTAACCTTGAAATAAGGGAGTTTGAATCACTACAAGATGAAATTAATGCATTAGAACAAATTATTAGTGGTGAACAACCAATACGACGAGCATTACAAGTATTAAGAGATAATACAACATTACCAAAAATAGATAGTTCACTACCTGTTGCTGACCAAAAAGCATTAATGGATGAATTAAAATATAAATTACTCATACGGCTAGATAAAGAATTTGCTCCTCAAACTGAAATTTTAGTCAGTAATAATGGTGAAAACCTGCAAAATCTTAATCAAAAATTAAATGAATTACATCGTTATTTATTAGGCATTTATAATTCACCCGTCCCGGGTAAAGCTGCATTAAAAGCGGTGACATCCCGTCTTGACGATAATAATCGTGACATTATCTTTGAATTATCTCAATCAGCGAAAACATTACCTGAACCAATGAATCGTTGGGTAGGTCAATTAGCAGATCAAGCTTGGAATGTTGTACAAAAAGAAGCAATTCGCTATATGGAAGTTGAGTGGAATGAAACCGTTGTTAAGCAATATCATACCTACATTATAGGTCGTTATCCGTTTAACGCAGCGACGACACAAGATGTACCTTTAAGTGAGTTTGAACGTTTTTTTAAGCCTAACGGTACATTAGATAGCTTCTACCAGCAAAATCTACGCCTTTTTGTTGAAAACAACTTAATTGAAAACAGCGATGGTCAATCACTTATTCGTCCAGATGTATTAGAACAACTTGAAATAGCAAATCGAATTAGAAATACATTCTTTAATGCACAAGGCAATTTAGAAGCGCAATTTGCTATTGAAGCGCTATCACTAACAGGTAATAAGCGTCGTAGTGTTTTAAATCTTGATGGTCAATTGCTTGATTATTCACACGGCAGAAGTCATACCGTGCATATGGTTTGGCCCAACTCAATGCGTTCAAATGTTGAAAGCAAACTCACCTTAGTACCCATTTCTGGCGATAAATCACCGCGAGCTATTTTATTTAGTGGTCCTTGGGCACAAATGCGACTGATTAATGGCGGCAGACTTACCAACATAAAACCACATTCTTTCGATGTGAAATTCACTCTTGATGGTGGTGATATGACATATCGGATCACAATCGATGAATCTAATAATCCTTTCTTTGGTGGATTATTTACGCGTTTCAAATTACCAGAAACTCTTTATTAACTGATTTCCCCTCATATTTATGAGGGGATAGGATCTTTCATGAATACGCCAAAAGAAAAATTTGTGATAAAAATTGCAGGCTCTCCTTTAGATATCCCTGAATTTATTGCATTAAAAGCGGAATTTAATAAACTCAATCATCCTTCTCAGCCTGAGATCAGTTGGACACTTATTGAGTCTCTTTCATTAACGTTATTTAAAACTCACGGTATCGACTTGCAAAGTGGCGTTTATTACACGCTTGCTCGCCTTCATCTTAATGGGCTAAATGGTTTTACTGAAGGATGTGAATTACTTGCCAATATTGTGGTGAGTCAATGGGATAACCTTTGGCCATTCCAATCAAACCATCGATGTGATGTATTGAATTGGTTTAATACCAAAGCAGGGGCTTTATTACGTCAATTAACCTTTTCTCCTTCTGATTTACGTTTAATTTATCGTTCAGAAAGAGCTCTACAATTAATTATTGATCAAATTGCTCATACAGATTGGCCGAAATTACCAAAGCTAGAAAATTTACTCTGGTTTTTCCAAAATGCAGCAAAAACCTTAGAGCAAACAACAAAAAATACAACACAAAAAAGTAATAATGCTACGGTTAAGATCCCCCCTATTGTCTATATCAGTCCATCTGATGAGATAAAAGAAAATAATACGTCTAAACCTAATCCCATCACCGAAGTCGTTTTATATGACGATCCTCCTATTGAGAAAAAATCAATGAGTGCAAAAAAAGGTTTTTTTATTGGATTATTCACTAGTAGCGCTATTTTTTTTGTTATTGGTGTATCGCTGTATTTGCCGATGCAAAAAGAGTTATCTGCCATTACATCTCAACCTGAAGGTGCCATTACACAGTGGTTATATCAACCGAATATTAGTTCATACGCAAATAACCTTATTTTAATGGAAAAACAGTCTCCTCTATTTGCTTTAAGAAAATCAGATCATATGCTGGAGGTAGCTAAAAAGCTTTGGCCTAATAATGCTGATCAATCTTACGCAACACGACAATGGCAAAATATCCTCACTACACGATTAGAAAATGCGCCTATTGACAGCAGTTGGTCTGATACCAATAAATTAATTCAACAACTTTCTGACAGAATTGTTCAACAAGAGCGTAATCGAGGCAGTTTCACTCTTTCTTATTTAAAAACTGCTGTTTACGAAATACAAAAAAGTCATAATAAAGCTATTCCAATTGAAAACAAACTGTATGAATTTTCACAGACAATAAATAAAGAGCAGAGTATTTCACCCGCATTAATTAATAACCTTGATGCAGACGTTAATGGATTATTAGCACGATATTATTTTCTTCAAAAAGAAGCAGAAGAATTAGGATTAAAGCCTTACTCTTATTAAAAACAACAAAAAATCATGGCAGATATTATTTATTATTAATAAGGTAGATATTAGATTAACATGAGTGAAATTAAATACTTAAAAGAAAGACAATACCTACAAAAACTGGCAAAAGCCTACGCACAAAAAAAACCACACTTAGCAGAAGTCTTAGAACCAGACGATCCACAAACAGGTTATTTAATGGAAGGATTTGCTTTTCTTTCTGCTCATTTGCAAGAAAAAATTGATGATGCATTCCCTGAAATTACACTTCCTTTATTACAACGATTAGGCTCTCAGGCAATTAAAGGTGTGCCATCAACATCAATTATTCAAATTAGCTGTGAAAAAGAAATTAATTACAGTTATTTTATTCCTAAAAATAGCAGTGCATTAGGTGATAATAATACATGCTTTTCAAGTTGTCGTGATTTATATATTGAGCCTTATTCTCTTACGGAGAAAAAAGTGACACATCAACCCAATAAAAGCTGTATCTCTTTAACCTTTAAATATCTTGGTAATATCGAACATACACAATCTTGTTCTCTTAATTTATTTCTCAGTCCAATAAAAAATATTGCAGACACTTTGTTGCTTGGATTAACTCAATATTTTGACTATATTGAATTAAAACACGCAGGTCAAAATTATCATGGTGATAACGCAATATTTTGTTTTAATACTCAAATAGGTGAAAAATATCCTATTTTTTCACAATCAGAAAATACCCCAAAAGCACCACAACAATTACTTGAAGGATTGTATCTTCCTCATGTTCATCACTTTATTAGCTTAGATATTCCAACTATTATAAAGAACTTAGATTGGCAAAAAAGCACTAAATTTACGATTAATATCTATTTAAATAAGCAAATTTCACTAACAGAAGAGCAGTGTAAAAACTGCTTCTTACTTAATTGTGTTCCTTCCGTTGATAAAGAGAAAGAACATACTGTTATTATTGATTTTCAAGAGAATAAGTCGTCTTATTTATTACCGATCCCTGATAACCACTATCTTTCAAGTTTATCTGAAATCATGCTATCACTTGAACCTCATGAAAAAGAACGAGGTCTTTATTGTCATTTTTATTCAATAACAGAGTTAACTTCAGCATCTCGTCTACTACCTCAATATCAAAATTCTCTTTTTTATTCATTAACTATAGATAAAGATATTACTGGACGCACATTTTACATTATTCATTTTTATGATAACAAAGGTGAAGCACTTATCTCGCCACCTAGTTTACATTTTTCTTGTACCTATATTGGCTTTGAAAAATATAAGGATAACAGTATTGGTGTATTAAATGCACATAGTGAAAATATGCCTGATAATTTATTACTCACAAATATCACACCATTATCAGAATGTTTCCCTCCTATTGTTGATGATAAATGTTATTGGCATTTATTATCACATTATAGTGCTAATGCCTTTATGCTAATGTCTATCTCAACAATAAAAAATATGCTGAGTGATTATTTAATTTATACGGAACTAGATAAACAGATCACAAGAAAAATAAAAAGTTCATTAGACGGATGTATTGATTTAAATAGTTATACTTATGATTATATTTTAAAAGGCAAGCCACACCGTTGCTTATCTTTAACCTTAACCATTGATATTAACTATTTTGACAATGAAGGAGATGCATTTGTTTTCGTTTCACATCTTTATCATTTTTTCCCATTTTGTTTGTCAGAGAATATGTTATTGGAAATGAAAATTAAATTTAATACTGATGATAATTTAAAATGGTTTTTATCACCATCCCCATTAAATGGTTACAAATCATTATTGTGATCATAAGGAGCCTTTAATAGGGCTCTTTTTGATTTTATTTTTTAAATCAATCAAAGCAATATAATGAGTTATATTATCTTTTTTATTTAAATATGTTCATTTATTTCAATTAAGATATTACAACAATTTTATTGCGTTAACATGAATATAAAGATGATTTTAAAAAATAATTGACATAATTAATTACTGGATAGAAATATAAGATATCAAAAATATAAATTGATAATAAAAAACCTGAATCATTGAAATCTAGCTTATTAGGCATAAACACAAAATAAGTGTATTTTTTTCTCCATCTCATCACCACAACTCTATAAAAGAGTAGTTTCACTTCTCATATCAAATCCACTTAAATAATATTATTCTTATTTAATACTCTTATTTCGTCATTAACAAACGAAAAAACCATTAAATGCTGACATAATTTATCTAAATAGTTGTTTTAGGTAAAACGGTTTAAATCTTTTAATAAGCAAATATCAATAGACAGCAACTATCAATAATTGATTTTTGATCGCTAATATCGATCTTTAAGTGTTTTTACGCTACTATCTTTTTAAAAAGGAGAAGTAAATATGAACGCAATTAGTATTGTGGTAGGTCAACGAATTAAGCAGAAAAGAAAACAATTAAAAATAAGCGGTGTTGAAATGGGACGGAAGCTCGGAATAAGCCAGCAACACTATTCACGTTTAGAAAATGGCCATATAAAAATAACGGTAGATCAATTAATTACCATAGCCCTAATATTAGGAGTTTCTCCACAAAGTTTATTGATCCATTCTGAAGTAATGTCCCCCATGATAAATACATGGGCTAAAACAGCCTTATCATCAAGTGATATTGTTGTCTCAAGAAATAGAAAACGTCGCAGTCTTAAATAAAAAATAAAGAAAATTTTCTAGCGTTAGCTGATTTAACATCTAAGCTATTTTAACGAAAAAAAACGTCGCGACTTTTTGCTTTCTTTCAATTAGATAAAATATTATCCACTTACATAATCAATCGATTGATTTTTTTGTTAAAACAAAGAATCAATTGTTAATATTTTTAGAAATTGAATGTTTTAATGGAATTTCTAGCACATGAGATAATTTTCTATTAGAGCCTTCTATCAAATAAGCTACTATTTCTTCTGATGATAACTCATCGACTTCTCAATATTAAAATACTCACCTAGCCAATAAATAAGCTCTGAAGGAAAAATTTTTAATTTTATCTTGCCACCATAAATCGGATGACTTGATATTAGAGTAAAGCTCCCTTTCGCGAGATTTGTTATTTCTTCTCACCCACCTCAATTATTTCTTGAGCTGTTTTACCATTTATTTTTCTATAAGTAGTTTTTTCAACTTATCCTTATTATTATCTACAACAAAAGTCACTGGCATTTAAATTTTAGCTCGTATTTTTTTGTAACTTAGCATCATCTTCAGGATTTAAATTTTTTCTCATTATAGCGCTAATTTAATTATTACAATCTATTTTATTGATTTTATTGTATTAATAAGAGGAAAGTGTGTGTTTTCTGGGCGATCTCGTTGACACCACACTTTTAGTGAATGGTTATATTTACTGCTTAAATAGATGTTAATCTGCTCTAGTATTTCATTAACCGTATTACAAGAGATCAGAGACTGGGAAAGTATCGAAATGGTTAGAAGGAATGCTCACTTAGCACCACCATTTGACAGAACATGCACGACAAATTGTTAAATTTATTCAATTTCGTATCATGCCCCCAATTATGCTGCCTTTTTATTTTGTGACTTAAATATTAAGAGGTTCAGGCTTCAGCTTTCCCAAAGCCATCATAATTGCAAAAATATCATCAATAGTAATTTTATTGCAGATAATGAAACAACGACTATAAATAAACCTCCCCGTGTTTTTCACTGTCTTCATTTCAAACAGAACAACAGTAGCTGAAAAATATTTCACCCTCGTTTTTTTGACTTTTGCCGAGAACCTCCCCGATTAAAGCAATATTATTTAGTACAGAAAAATAATACTCCACAATTCAGATAACTCAGTTTAATCTGCATGTTATTTTTATGTTGTACTACATTGAGGACTTCCATGGAGCGGGCTGATTTTAATACTGTAAAAGCCTTGATTCATATGTTTCTTGAACAAGAGCATATCAAGAATCGATTAGATATGATTTGTACCAATAAGATAAGTGACTGGGAAAAATGGCTTCAGCTAGAACTGGAATTCTACATGTCTCATCACGACTCAATAAAAGAAATAGAACGAGAAGTTAGATACCCTTGCGATAGACGGAAGAATAAAACCAATATTAATATGTTTATTGACCTAAAGTTTAGGAAAAAACGGTGTAAAAAAAATTCATATATTTTCATTGAATTAAAATGTGCTAAAAATGCTTGTTCACTACTATCAAAAATGGAAAGCGATGTATCTAAGGTATTATCTATAAGACAATCTGCTGATGTAAGTCGCTCTTTTTGGTGTATCGGTTTTTATACAGAATCAAGCAAGACCGATAAAAATAAAGCACAAAGTAGACTTAATAAATATGTGTACCAATATCACGATAGTATCCATCTATCAAATGGTGAGCTGGGTTTAATGATTATATAATGATGCTATTTTCAACAAAATAATTTCGAATCACATTAGTTATTTGATATTAGCTAAACTGGCCGTCTTAAAGAGGGTTAGTTGCGAACTAGGCTAATAATATTGAGTTGTTTAAAGAGGTGAAATATCCTCTTTTAAATTTCTCGATTTCAAATCAAGCTTATTGATACTAAGTTTTACTAACCAGTAACTATCTGTGCTTCTGTTAGCTGATAACCATTAAACCATTCATAGCGACCTGTAGCTGTTTTAACTAGCTTAGGGAATTTTATTACCGTTCCTGACGTGGTGATCCTGATTGATTTTGCTTTTCTCATTGCTGGCAAGGCAGATACCTATAATGAGACTGCTATCATTTCTGTGGTTAATTTGGTGCTATCCGAAGGTATAGATAACGGGCGTATTATCGCTGAACGAATTAACGATGCTGGCTATCAAACGAAAGGTGGTAAAGCATGGGATAAGGATATTTATTCAGCGTGGAAACAGCACAAGGATATAGTAAATAAATTGAATTATTTGCAGGACTAAAGCCACTATTGATTTTAACGTATAAAAATTGTTATCACAAATTTTGCTATCTATAATAACGGACAATTTAAACTATATTTTTGTCCGTTAAGTGCTAAAAGAATTATATTATTATGATAAATTATTCATTAACCTTGAAAATTCACTCATGCATATATGTATATTTTTCACCCGTTCTTCGGCGGTGCTATTGTAATCATTCGGATGTACCTTATCAGTGAGTATGTATAACTCAACATGCTCCAAGTTTTTTGTCACATTATCTTTTATTTCAATAAAATTACTTCCATTATTTAATTTTGTCGAAACTACTACATGATATTTTAAATTATCAGAAAAAGAACTATTCTTTTTTTCTTTAGTTATCCCATCATTGAAAGTGAAACTCGTTCCTTTTAATTTATCTATTTTTTTATTCCACGTATCACAAAATGCAAAAATATCATTTCTAGACCATCCAAAATCAAGCTTTAAGTCGATGATATCACTACTTACTCTATCATTCATAATTAATATATCTGGGAAAAATCGTATATTTGCTGTTGATGAAAACAATTGCTGATCTACGAAATATTGATAACTATCAGGTAAATTTTTTGATAAATAATCAGCAAATAGATCTTCAAAAACACCCGATACAGAATGACTACGCCCACGAAACACTCTCTTGTTTTCAACATATGTTTCTCTTGAATTTTGATAGGCATATATCAAATTCTCTATAATGTCTTCTGGTGACTCATTTTTATTTTTTAATTTATTTATTAGCATTTCTATTCTCAAATTAGTTTTATTATTACGGCTACCCCCAACATATGCTGAAGTTAACAGCTATCTAATCATAATGCTAAGTTGATAGTAAAAACTTAGCAAACCTTAGCATTGAATACGTAGTTACCTTAACATTTCTATATATCTAAATTTGAGCATAAATTACGTTAATCATTACTATGACTGGCTTTGAGTAAGTTCGCCTCCTGCGCAGTGTGCAATTTACCTTAGCAATCCTTATCATCTGAAACGTTATCAAATGTTATCATTTACCTAAGATATCCAAAGATTCAACGCTAATAAACCTTAGGAAAACTTAAGATTGAGGCATTAGAAAAACGTTAGGATTTGTTAGGGTTTAATATTTATTTTTGTCGCTATCACCCTATATTTACAGTTTTTCTAACGTGTCCGAAAACTATTTTCTGTTAGATACATAAACCATGATTCTTAACATACTAGAAAAGTCATTTCACTTACGCGCATACTGTTCACGAAAGTATCTACCTTACGCATCCACCCTAGTGATTCTGTTACCTCGATCCCAATACCAACTTTATCAATGATTGACTATTTACTCATCAAAATTAAGCCCCAACTCATCGTTAAAGGGCTTTAATATAATGATATATATCACTTATATTGTGTGAAATATTCAGGAGTTACTAAGAATGGGACAAGGCCATATTGCATTAATTCATTTACTGACACATCTGATAATTTAAAAGTCAGTGGTTTTTTGTCAAATTTAATTCCGCTTATTAACACCGGGTCATTTTTAGATGTGCTTCCTGTAAATGTCACGCCTAACGCAACTGCCTTATCAATTTTCACGTTACCAGGTATAAGAATAATGCTGATACTAAAATCCATCTTTTGATGTGAATCTTTTTCTGCTTGCTTGATTCTTTTAATTAACCCTTCTGAAGCATTAACACCAGCCAATATATCTTTGTAAGAGATAATCATTAGATCCGTATCAATAATCTTCTTATCTTCTCCAACCTTGCCAACACCAACAGGTATTGAGAAATGTGCGAATGAATCAAATTTTTGCTTATAACATTCAACATATTCCGCATCTTTAAAAATTGTAGGTACTTTATTTTTTAATTCTATTAATGATTTAGATTCCTTTCTGGAGTCTTCAAAATCATTACATGAAGATACTTCGAAATTAATATCTCCTTTAACAAATTTTTGCTCACTAGATAATAAGTCATCTGTATTTATTTTTGTTTCTAAATCAACCTTACAACCAACTAATAAGGAAGATATAACAGCAACCATAAATATTTTCTTCATCAAAAAACCCTTATGATAATTAAACAAAACTTTACAATTTCATTTAACCATCATAAAGGCTTATAGCAAGCAAAAAATGCAGAGAACAATCTAAATACGACTTATAGCACTTTGACTGCTATTTCTTTTCTGCCATTTCAATTATTTCTTTGGCTGTTTTACCATCAAGTTTATCTTTGAATAACTGCTGTTTCTCTTGATCACTTCCTTTCGTGCTACCAACTTCAAACATTGTTTTCAATACAGCTTTCTGTAATTGAGCAAATTGTTCTGCTGGCAATTCTTCCTTCATTGATTGCATTGATTGTTTTATTTCATCAGTTGACGATGCTTTAAATTTAGCCTCGCCACAGCCAATGAGAAATAAAGATAGCACAGCTACCGTTAGAAATTTTTTCACATCTACCTCCTAAAAAGATTCATCAAGGATAATAATGAATAACAGCAAAAGAAAGCAAAACTATCAATTAGGTGATATAGCGCTCATTAAATTTTGGTAAGTTAACCTATTAGCTTTATTGTAAGCATCAGAAGAAAGTGAAGTCGCTTTTTGAGGATCACTTGATGCAATACTTTGGTAAATTGTTGTATCCCCAATCTGAACAGAGATATTTCTATTCGCTTGAGCGTTAGCCATTACCGCATTAGTATTTTCAGGCAAGACAGCTAAACCTTGAATTGTATCAATTAATTTCCCTGAGAATTTACTGTAGTGGTCAACTAAAACTGGCCATCGTTTTAGAGTTTTTCCAGTATCTCTTTTCAGATTTGGTTGGTGGTAACCCACCATTATATTCATGAGGTCTGAGTGTACGGTAATATCCGATAATATAATCTGTTATATCACGATCTGCATCACCAAAGCTTATGTAATCCATCGGTATCCACTCGTTTTTTAGACTCCTGAAGAATCACTCCATCGGACTATTATCTCAGTAGTTTCCTCGTCGACTCATACTCTATATTATCCGATAACACCATAGTAACTGCCGAAATTGTCTACTGGTATAGTGACTACCCTGATCGCTGTGAAACATGACTCTCATTGGATGTCCCCGTCTTTCCCAAGCCATCGTCAGTCGACTATCAGGTGAAAACGACATAGCCCACCCCACCGGTTTTCGGGCAAACAAGTCAAGTACAACAGAGAGATATGCCCAACGCTTTCCTATTAGCTTGGCTCCGTAACTTGATACGTCTTTTATCTGGCTCAACACAACGACATTTCCAGCATTTACAACTACTGAGATGAACCCCGAACTCATGGCAGAAAGTGACTATAGAATAACGCTCTCTGAGTTTTCCGATTAACGCAAATTGTTCAGGGAGTCTGACATCAAGGACCAGTAACCTTTTTTAATATTTCATTTTCCATTTCAATACGTTGAAGTTTTTTCTTTAATTCACGTATTTCAATTTGCTCAGATGTAATAAGGGACGCTTTGGGCGTTTTCCCAGCCCTTTCGTCCCGTAATTGTTTTATCCAGCGAGTCATAGTGGAAATACCAATATTCATGGCATTAATTGCATCAGCAACTGTATAGTTCTGATCCACAATCAGTTGGGTGGCCAAATGTATTAAACCACTACATACCGCATGTAAAGTTTTAAGAGATCAGATAGGAAAGCATTCAAGATATGTCTTTGTTCATACAGAGTCAAAAAAACGTCCTGATGGAGCCATGACACCCCAGGTTAGAAAAATGAGAGTTGATGACAACAGTGGCTGGCGTGCTGGATTAAAAAGAGCTGGTATCGAAAACTTTCGCTTTCATGACTTAAGACATACTTGGGCAAGTTGGTTAATTCAATCTGGCGTACCACTAACAGCATTACAAGAAATGGGAGACTGGGAAAGTATCGAAATGGTTAGAAGGTATGCTCATCTAGCACCAAACCATTTGACAGAGCACGCACGTAAAATTGATGACGTTTTTAATGATAACGACACAAATACGACACAAAGAAAAAATCAAGTTGGATTAAAATTAGCGTAAGATATTGATTTTAAATGGTACGCCCTACAGGATTCGAACCTGTGACCTACGGCTTAGAAGGGCGTTATATACTGATTTCATTGAGTTTTATATAATTTCATGAGATTTCATCTTTTTGATTTACAAGGATTTATATACCTTGCATGATTTCAGCTAGTTTCATATCATTTCTTCGTTACTTGACCCGTTACTTGACCCGCAAACAACCCGTAAATGGAAATTAGTTATGGCTAGCGTATTACTGACTGATAGTAAAATACGAGGACTGAAACCAAAGAAATCTGCGTATTATACTTGGCAAGCATCAGCGACTAGAGGCACTGGACGCCTTGGTGTAAAAACATATCCATCTGGAAGAAAAGTTTTCGTCTACCGCTACTTCAAAGATGGAAAAGAGAAATTTATATCGCTTGGTGATTACCCTAATTTATCACTAGCAGATGCTGCAGTAAAATCCGTAGCAGCTGCTACCGAATCATCATCCCCAGAGAGAATTAAATATGAACACGCCACAGTAAAACAGCTTTTTGATGATTACATTGAAGATCAAAAACGACAAGGCAAGCGTTCATATGATAAAACTCAAAACAGACTAAATCAGGTTCTAGATAGTAAGCATATTGATGCCTCTATGCCTGCAAAAGATGTGACTCCAGATCATATAAAAAGAATACTTTCTGAGTTTATCTCCCGAGGTGCTTTGGCAGGTTCGAACAAAGTAAGAGCAAATCTACATGCGGTATTCAACTTCGGTTTGTTTGCCGATAATGATCCAGCAAAAATAAACGAGCGCGTTATTTATGGATTGGAACGAAATCCTGTCACTGTGGTTCCTAGACAAAAAGGTGCAGATAAAGCGTTAGATAGATTTTTATCATGGGATGAGTTGAAGCTATTATTAGAGCTATTCAATAAGCCCACCATCGAATGCCCTATTAACTCAGATTATGCGCGTCTATTTCTATTTTGCGTTTATTCCGCAGGACAAAGGCCATGGGAAATTCTGGCCAATACTCGCGACAATTGGGATAAAAAGAACAATACATTAACGGTTCCACCTCATATTTCAAAAACAGGCGATTATCATGTCATTCCACTGGTACAGCCTGCTATTGATATTCTTAATATCCAAGAACTATTGTATCCAACATCAAATTATCTTTTCCCTGCTGATACTAAAGAAAGACACTTGCTAACGTCTGAATACGCTAAACAATTAAATAAATTTTGTAAGAAAAATGAGTTTGAGAAATTTACACCTAGAGATGTGAGAAGAACATTCAAAACATTGGCTGGAGAAATGGGAATAAGTTCTGAGTTAAGGGATATGGTGCAAAACCACAAAAGACCAGGAGTTTCTCAAAAGCATTATGATAGATATGATTATTTAAGAGAAAAACGAGAAACGCTTGATACATGGTGTGAAAAACTATCGTCTCTAAAAGAAGCATAGTATTTGTATATCATTTAAATTCCTTATTGTCGGATAGATGTAACCCACAATAAGGAATGCTAAAAATGAGAATGGCTCTATATGCCTGTCATTGTCATAGAAATCAGTTATCAACATTGAACTCTACAAATAAAAGAACAAAAATTGAGCATTTTAGTACAAAGTAACGTACACTGAATCACGATATCCCTATAATGGGTGAAAGATATGAAAGCTTTTAATGTGATAAGAATGTTTCAAGACGCACTAGTAGAAGTTACCTGCCCAAGTTGTTCTTATGTTGCCAAACAAAACAAACATAAACTTAAGAAAAACCTAATCTTATTGTGTCCGAATTGCGGTTACATGTTTTATTTCAATAAAATATAAAACTAAACTCAATATGCCAGTTGTTGCCGTAGACGTTGAACGACAACAACCAGCACATTTGCGCGAGTATTTTAATGAACGATTAGCGTTTTATCGTGAGAGAAGCAAGAAACTGCCAGATGGTAATTCAGTGCAGTATTTGAAAACGGAGTAGCGCCGATGCTCGATTGGGCCGACTGAGTTATATAATCAATCAGTTATCAATTTTTGGTGTCTTATTGGTGTCCTGATTTTATATCACTTAAAAATACCAGAACTCAAATCAATAAAATGCTCTAATGACAACTTACCTTCAAACTTGTCTCCATATTCCCGATTCATTGTCTGCATGTCTAATTTGAATGATATATTCTTAAATTTACCTGATTTATTTATAGGAATTAATTTATTATCTAAAAAAAACTTAATAACTTTTTTATGCCCTTCAATGTCATCAATATTTAAGTAAAAACACGCAACTCCAGATTCAGCATTATTCGTATATTTACAATGCTCGACTACGCTATTTAAAATTGCTTTTTGACATATTTTATCTGTGAATTCCGCATCATTAAAAAAATACATCCACTTACCAATTTTGTCATTATTTGTGTTATTACTTTCATTTTTAGATGAAAAATAAACCCAAAAATCATTTTCTCTAATCTTCATAAAACACCTAACTTATACATGATAATATTTTAGTGTAGCACTCTAATTATTATATTAAACTTCCTCTTCTTGTTGTCTACGTTCCTCTTCCGCTTTCTGCGCTTCTTCCATCTTACGCATTCTCACGTTATAGATTGATTGCTCTGGCATCTGCACACGAACGGAAATAAAACGACCATCAGGAATATCAATTGGGTCACCATCATTGAAACCGTCAATTTCATTATTAGCAAACTCAGGTGCGTTAGGGGGAGTGCGATGATACGTTTTAACGAGAATAGAGCCGTCTTTGTTGATTTTAGAGTTAACCCATATCAGTGGTTGTTTATTGACATCTAGCGGAATTTCAATACCACCATCGACACCGCCCCAGCCTGCATCAGCATTAAAACCTAATACACCCTCGATAAGGTATTCGCCCTGAGCTACTCGAGTAACAGTAGCGCCTTCTGATTCATCGTTAGTGGTAAATGTGCCATCAGGGTTAATGTCGATAATTGGAGATGCACGTTTAATAAAACCATTACTGTCTACCGTTGTGTTTTTGGCGCTCCATATCGCATTCCAAGGTGTCGTAGTATCAACAACATCATTTGATGAACTGAAACGACTCATTAATATGCCAGATGTATTCATAAATAACATAGCTCGGCGATTTCCGTTATATGTAGATTGCCAGCCGGCACCATTACTTGGAAACCCTGGTGAACCAGAAGATGAGCCATAAAAACATGAGACTAATGATGGTTCGCTAAGACCTGCACCACCAATACCGTAATCACCAATCAACATCATTGTGCCTGATAATTTTGGTATTTGGATTCCGTTATAACCTGATACAGAATTGAGCTCAATGTTAGTCCCACCTGCATTACTGGTCGTTAATGATATTGATGTTTTACCATCCGCTGATTTTGAAATTAGCTTCGTTGTTGCTTCTATCGCTGATGTGAATGATTGTGTTTTTGATAAAGTTAAATCTGCTTTACTACTAATATCCCCCTGCATCTTCTTAATGCTATCGAGTGTGATAACTTCACCATTTGGTATCTCAATTTTTGTCTGTCCTGTTTCACTCATCCATGTATTCATTGCATCAAGGAAATATTGTGCGTATGCATTTATGGCAACCATCGTTCTAGCTGCATCACTATTATTATCTGGCTCAGTAATATGAATTGAGAATGTGGTGTTAGTTGCTGTGGCTAATGCAGGTTGTGCTAATACTAATTCAGTATCGGAATTAACGGATTTAATCATATACGGAATATTCGTGTTTCCCGATTTAATTAAAATCGTCATTCCAATATTAATGGCGGGATTATTATTTTTAAATTTAGTGCCAGTGCCTTTGACAATAGCAGACCCTGACACTGTGTTAACAGTGCCTGTTGTGTATATCATGAATAATTTTCCTAGAGGTATAAATGAAGGGTTAATTAAATATTGAAGTAGTCGCTGAGTTCGATACCGTATAAATCATAATTCGTTTTATAGCCATTACTCCCGCTAGGCCCATATGGCCCGCCATACTCACCACCCAAATAATAAATATCTCTCATACCAACTTTGTTATTACTCATAAAATAATAACCAGTGCGGTAGTAATCCATATAACCCCGATTAACGACCCAATTAACAAAATGAGAATCGGGCAATATCATTGGCTTTTTCAATTGCTCAAAGATTCCACCATTATTTCGGTCAAACCACGTTGATTGCCCTAGATGGAGAGGTTTATATTTAGAGGTATAAGTAATTTCTTTTTTTTCGTTATAAATAACGACACCTGATTTAGGTGCTTGCAACCTTAGATTGGTATTGAAAATCACAACATACACTTTGCATGTTTCAGAGACTGTTAATCCTCTCATTTTGTTATAACAAAAAGTCACACCATCTTTTTCTGGTCTTACAAATAACATTGGGTTATTTTCATTTAAGAAAAATTCTTTTGGTGGAAACCAACCATTTTCTTTACCACCTGTGACACTAACAATCTCCGCATAAACACAATAACCTCGTAATTCAGAATTAAGGTTGTAGATATTATTCATTCCACGAAGTTGTATTCCATAATCATATTTAGGTCGCTCTTTTAAATAACCGTAAATATCCATTCTGAAAAAGGGATCATCAGAAGACCAAGCATCATCTTCTGGGTCTTTCCATATGGGGTCTGAACCATTATCGCCATAATATAAAAAATTATTACCTTCAATTTTATAATTAGTGATATTACAACTTCCCCAATCATAAGAGCCTGGTGTTTTAAAGGTTCTCGACATTATTCGTGGAATAAAAATAATATTATATTTATTAATATCTTTAATATTGTGAGGAGTACTTTTCCATCCCTCTCTTAAAGAGTATGGCATATCTATTCTAGATAAAAATCCAATAGGTTGATTTTTTTCAGAGTCTAATAAGAAAGAAGAACCATGATCAGGTTTTATATACATTCCATACATTGATTAAACCCCTGTTATTTTCCCTATTTCAACACGTAATACACCTTTATCATCATAAACAGCAATACGATCATTAGTGATAACGATGCGTTCACCGGTTTTATTGGTACCAATATCCAACTTACCGCGAAATGTGGCATTATTTATTTCCATATTATTGGTTTTCCCATCAATCAAAAAACCACTTTTACCCGGCACATAATCGCCTGATTTAATATATTCAGTAACAACAACAGAATTCAGCCATGCTTCGTTAATAAACGCCTCACGCATAAACATCTGGCCGTTTTTAACGTACATAAATAATTCCATCTTGCCGTTTGCTGGGTTATACCACGCAAAGTTATTGGCGTTATAGCCTATAAAACTTTCAAGCTTTCCATTCTTAACTTGAGCGCTGATCACTTGTCCTGCTGCATTGTATTTAACTTTGTCATGAACAATCGTGATATTAATTGAGTGCGTGACAACACCATCGCCTGTCTGACTAAATTCAGCCTGCATTTTCTGGTTAATCATACCCTGCTGTTCGCCAAATTGCGCTTGTACTTGCTCTTCGGATTTAGCCATAGCTTCGTTTGTTTTACTAATAGCCTCCTTATTTGTCACGACATCCGCAGCAATACGCCCCATTTCCTTATCTGTATTGCCTAACTTCTGATTAGTATTAGCTAAATCTTGATTGGTACCATCAATGCGTTTATTTGTTGCATCATTAGTTGTTTTTAACTCAGTGCGGATCTCCGTAGTTGTTTGACCGAACGCCTTATTTAGCTCAGTAATTGAAGTTTGAGTCTCTTTAATTGCAGACGTGTTATCACCAACCGCAGAGTAAATTTCTTTAACTTCCTGTGCCCAGGCTTCGTTATCCGTTGCACGAACTTGCCATAATTCGCGAATACCCGCTTGTGATTGACCGTGTTTCACTAACAAACTGCGTGATAGTTGAGAGTCTGCATTACTAAGAATAATTGCTGTCTCAGCATTCCAATCAAGTTTTTTATCCAGCTCTTTAAACGCATCCGTTTCTCTAACCGTGTTATCTAAATCATCAAATATGTCGTCTGGCAATGAAACTGGAATACCTGAAGCTTCTACAAATACGGATTTGCCATAACTATTGATCGTTCGGATATAGAAATAATACGTGTGGCTAGCTTTTAAATTCTCCTGCGTCCAGAAGTTTCCTTGACCAACTTTGTTTGCTTTGTTGATCACTTCATTTTCAGAGAGGTTAGCGAGTTTTTTATCACTAAACCAAAACTCAAACGTATAACCAAAGACAGCACTATCGCCTTGTTTAGGAGATGCCGTTAAGCTGAACATGCCCGGTGTTATTTCAACGCCAATCGGTGCAGGCGGTGCCTGAATAGCAAAATCACTGATAGCGGGTGCAGACATGGCACCGGCCACATTAATAGCTCTCACCTCGACACGATAAGTGCCTCGAGTTAAACCGTTAATATCAACACGCTCACCCGGCACTTGAATAGACTGTATAACCTTGCCATTCTGGAGAATATTAACCGTGTTATAGCGAATATCAGATGCCACGTTCTGCCATGAGATATATCCCTGAACAATGTCAGTAACAGAAAGAGGAACAAAAGCCAGATTAATAGGTGCTGGTACGCCACCAGTGGGTAGTTTAGTGAATGGGGGTCTAACAAAGGGTTTACTGGCTAAGTCCTCATAAATATAAGGACCATCTTCTTCGAGAGTAATTTCTACCCCCTCTGATGGATGAAATTTCCAGTCAGCAATGCGAAATTCTAAATCACTGATCCCCAATGCAGGTAATTCGAGTTTTACAACGTCACCAGGGCGATAAGCATATCCATCTAAATTCATGCGTAACTGAATACGACGACCTGCGCGTTTTTTACGTAAGTAGAGGTTGGCTAGTCGATTGGCTTGGTATGGACTGGTTACAAAACGATAGTCCATATTTTCTTTAATTTCTAAGCCGTCTTCTTCTATCCACTCCTCAATAACTACGGGTTCAAAATCAGTTTTGTTATATTGTTGCTCTGCATCAACAAAAGTACCGTAAATCGCATTAGTCGCATCACGCAAAGAAAGTTCTGGCGTCACCGTTACCGTATCGATAATTTGTGACTCATCAATTGTGAGTAATGCAGGTCCATTATAAACCTGCATCAAAATACCATGCTTACCTGCAATATAGGTCGGCTCACCAGCAATACATTTATGCATCATCTCTAATACAGAGGCAGGACTTTCTTCAAGTTCATAAGCGCCATTTAATGTATATCGAGGCTCATTTTTTCCATCTGGCGTTTGTACGGTTTCATCACAAATATCTGCTGCACTTTTAAATGCATCCCAATCAATATCGGAGTCTGGAACACCTAAGTAATGGCGGTAGTAATCTAATATGACCAAAGCCCCATTATTCGACCACTCTGTTTTCTCAGTGCGGGGATCGTAAATTTCTTTTCCCCATAGTTCGCTTTTGACATTAGGTACACCATAAGGAAATTTTTCTTGATCGAAACGTAATGTTAAGCGCAACCATGCAAGACCTCGACCAATCATATCTTCTTTCCATGATGGCGCTTTTTTTAATAAATAGGGATCTACTTCAGTTCTGCCATTATGAAACTCATATTGTGCGTTATCCCCTAAATCTTCAATTTTGTCATCGTTAAAATAAATTTGACCTAATTTATGTATGGGATGTGATGCTATGGCTAACGCCATGTAGAGCTCTTCATTTTCGTCTTGTTCTCCTTCCTCTTCTTCAGCAAAGAAAAGCAAACCTGACATCATTGTTTTACCTACAACCACCGTTTCCGGTGCAGAGGCTGAACGTAGCATTTGTTTACGTTCAGATTGGTCACGATAACCAGAACCAGGCACTTTATCTTTAAAGATAAACGCACTCGCCGCTTGAACAGCAATACCAGCAACAATCAATGCGGTACCCAAACCACCTGTGGCAATAACCCCCGCTATCATTAAGCCAGCAGAGACAACGCTTGTGACAGTCTTACCCATTTATTGTACCCTCCATGCTTTAATTGGTTTATTGCTCACGGCACGAACGCCATCCGTTGAAACAGCCCATAACTTACCCGCCCACAAAATGCCTAATGTTTTTCCTTCATCCCCTTCAAACATCACGATGTCGCCACGCCTAGCTTCGTTTGTTGGAATTTCATCAAAAAAACGACTCACAGCACCTTCCAATGTTCCGAACTCTTTTTGTAATACTCTGAATGCACCCATTTTTGTCTTATAGCGCCCACGAATGTTTTCGCAGGGATCGAAATCGCAAACAGCCATAACGCAATCAGAAGCAAACAAACAACAGTCATGCTCACCCCATGCAAAAGGGCGGTTAATGGCATTTTTCAAAGTTTCAGGTAGGCGGGTAGTCCATTGAGGGTGTCTCATGATTTTCTCCAGACAATAAAAAACCCGCCGGAGCGGGTTGATGAAAAAAGCGTATTTAATTACTTTTTATTTCTATTTTTTTGATTAAGAGCTTCTTATATTCTTCTAAATTTTTTATTTCACAGTCAATTTTTTTACTACTTTCTTCTAGATATTCCTTTGAGTACTGCTGTAATTCTTCAACTGTTTCTACTCGCCCTCCTTTTAAGTTTTCTATTTCTTCATTGGTATATTTAGGGCATCCCTCATACCATTCCTTATTGGAGTCAAAAGAATAAGTTGAAGCAGAAAAACAGAATAATAACGTTGCCGTAATAAATATATTTTTCATAGCAAACCTTTAATCATTTATAAATAAACACAGGTGCATTTTTTTTGCTACCCCAATAAATAGCTCTATCAGCCATCTGCGCCACATAACGAAATATCCTATCGCCCTTTTTTCGTTTAGACCATGATTCATCAGTAAATCTGTCAGGCAAACCATAAGACCAGCGTTCGAAACGGTTTGAAACAGTGACTGCTATTTCATTCTCTTCTCCCGTTGTCACACCAATTGTGGATATTTGTCCCGCAAATAAGACTTCAGCAATTGCAGGTTTTCCCTCTTCGTTTAATGCAACTAACATCAACTGTGCATTTCGCCCACGAACTCGCTCATTCATCACCTCACCAATTAAAGAAGAATCAAAACCTGAGAGTTTCATAATAAGCTGTTGCGGGCTTGTGGTCATATTTTCCCCCACAGACTCAATTGCACCAAACTGACCAACACCTTGGTAAATTTCACCTGCAATAATGATATTACCCACACCGGTATGCGCGCGCACCACGCCTGATTTTAGATCTAAACGAGAAGCTACAACCAAATAATATCCCTCATTAATTGCCTTAACCATGTCATTACTAAAGGGATGATATTTCATGTTAACGCCTCCTCGAATGATAAAGAAGTGCTGGTCAGTATGCCTGGTTTACGTTGGAAATTACCCTGATCATTGCTGGTTAGTTTAAAAATACCATAGGGCGTTTCATTTTCTATCAAATCATTTATTGCAGGTGCATAACGTAATATGGGGGCAATAGGAATTGTTGCATTTCCTTGTGCATCGCTGATCACATTAGCTGTCACTCGCTTTAGTTCATCATTTATCGTGATATAATCACCAGTACGTAAAACAATGCTATTGGGTAACCAGTCTTTACTCTCTAATAATTTTCCAGATTGATTGGGTTGGCTAACTTTAGGTTTACCGCGTTGAGTTAAACCAGAGCGCGCCCAATCACTAATTTTCACTCGACCACTTTCACCATCTAACTCGGCAACAAACGCCTCTAAAACCCTTGCTTGCTCATCGGTCAAATTATTAAATGACATACTGCAACGCCAACGAGAGCCGGGGAAGCGCACTGTCTGCACACTCCCCGTAAAGGTTGATGTAAAGGTTTTGCTGTTACTCACGAGTTGCCAACTTAATGTGGCTGGCACGATGGATTGTGGCCACGATAATATCGTTGCCATTTATCGTAGATTCCTTCTTAATGTTCCATTGGTTTGAAAGTCTCGCATAATGTCAGATTTAGCCTTTGATGCGCCTTGTTCTGCTCCCATTCTTGCTGCTTCCTGTATAGCTTGATAAAGCGCTTCATCGCCATTACCTGTTACGTGAAATGTTTGGTGAATAATGGTATCACCCGAAGCAATAGAGTTGCTTCCAGTTGCTCTAACACCTAAAGATCCATCAGGTCCACGTTTTAAAGGCATGATCGCCTCGCTTCCAGCTTCCCCCATCAAACCAAGATTAGGCGTACCACCTTTTGCAAAGGCAAATAATGTTGGTGAACTAACTACCTGATTACTATATTGGCTAAGGCTTGATGAACTATAAACATCCCCTGTAGCGTTTGCTTTTACACCTGCTTTTCCCGCTTTAGCACCACTTGCCGCACCGCTACTGCCACCACCAAATACACCACCAAACAGTCCAGTTAAAGCATTAGTGATTTGGGCTTGAATGGCGATACGGATCAAATCTGAAATAATAGAACTAGCAATGGAAGCTGAAAAGTCTTTAACACCTTCGGAAAATGACTTTGTACGCATCAAAATACCAGTCATTGAATTCGCAGTTCTTTGTTCTATTGTATCAACCAAATTCATTTGCATGCGTTGCCACATTCCCTGCGAGGCATACAGCTCTTTACTTGATTGATATTGTGCTTCTTTTGACTTGTTTGTAGCCGCAATAACTAACTGCTCATAGCGCTCTTTGCTGACTAATCCATCTTCATAATAAGCCTGATAAAGTGCCTTTTGTTCTTCCAGTTGGTTTCTAAGTTGAATAACCGGATCTATTTCACCAAGAATGCTGATATTAGGGAGAGAAATCCCTTTTGCTTGCTCTGATAATCGATACTTTGTCGTATCTTGCGCCATTTGACGTCGTGCATATTGGTATTCTTTTTCAGTCAACAATTGTTGCTCAAAGAGTGATTTAAGCTCTTTGGTCATCTCTTGTTCATTTCGGATGGATGCGCGCATAGGAGAGTATTTTTCTGCTAACTCTGAACGCTGTTTCATGTGATTTTCAGCATTGAGTG